>CAZEWG010000005.1:0-25268 GCA_964514485.1 uncultured Pseudomonadales bacterium | reverse complement strand
CCTCAATCCGCAAACTTCGGCTCGCGCTTTTGCATGCGGGCCATCATGGCTTCCTGGATATCCTGACTGATCAGCATGGCGGCGTTCCAGGTGGCCACGTAGTTGAGGCTGTCGGCCACGGTATGATCTCGGGTGTACTTGATCATTTCCTTGGTGCCGCGAATGGCCAGGGGGGATTTGGCGGCAATGGTTTGGGCCATCGCCATCACCCCATCCATCAATGCTTCTTGGGATTCAAACACCTTGTTGATCAAGCCAATACGCTCCGCTTCGGCAGCATCCACACGGCGGCCGGTGTAGGCCAGTTCACGCATGATGCCATCGCCGATAATATGGGGCAGACGTTGCAGCGTGCCCACATCCGCCACCATTCCCACATCAATTTCCTTGATTTCAAAGTAGGCGTCCGCACTGCCGTAGCGCATATCACAGCAGGCCACCATATCAATGCCACCCCCAATACAGGCGCTCTGAATCGCCGCCAGCACCGGCTTGCGGCAGGCCTCAATGGCGGTCAGGCAGCCCTGCATTTTCAGGATCAGATGACGCAACTTCTCACGCTTGCGGCCCTCACACTTGTCCTTGGACATCAGCACCTGGGAGAAGTCCATCAGGTCGATTCCAGAGCAGAAGTGCTTGCCTTCGCCGCTCAGAATCACCACCCGCACGGACTCTTCCTGATCGGCCCACTGGAATGCCTGGCCGATTTCCTCCCACATGGGCAGGTTCATGGCGTTGGCCTTGTCAGGACGGTTCAGACGGATCTGGGCAATAGCGCCGTTTTGTTCAACACTCAGCGTAGAGTAGCTTGGCATGATGACCTCATTTTTATACATTCCAATGGTTAGACCTGCGAATGCGCAGGCTCCCAAAAAGGATTGCTCTAAAACCTGCTCCCGGCGGCTTCAAACGTAGCGCCTTACCGAAGCCGGAACAGGCTCTAAAAACAACAAGAATACAGGGAGATGCCTCTATGATCACCTCTGAACTACCCCTCGTCGAGCAAATTCTGTCGGATTGGCAGTTAGCCTTGGCTCAGGACTACCGGGCCTATCGTAACCATGTCTATCGGGTGATCCACTTTACCCGCCTGTTCACGCCAGTGGATGAAACCCAGGACCAGCAGCTCCAGATCGCCGCCTGCTTCCATGACCTGGGCATCTGGAGCGACGCCACCTTTGATTATCTCGGCCCCTCCGCCCGGCGCGCCAGTGATTACCTGATCCAGCACCAACTCAGCCATTGGCTGGCCCCGGTCAGCGCCATGATTGAAGATCACCACAAGATAACGGCTTCGCCCCATCCCTTGGCCAATGCCTTTCGCAAGGCGGACTGGCTGGAGGTGACCCATGGCTGCCTGAGCTTCGGACTGCCCCGCCAACGAATTGCGGAAATTCAGCAGGCCTTCCCCAACGCGGGCTTTCATCGCTTGCTGGTGCGCTTATCCCTCAAGCAGCTGCTGACCCGCCCCTGGAGCCCTTTGCCGATGATGCGCTGGTAGCAAGCCGGCAAAACACCACCGGCTTGCCCCAACCTTAGAGTGAGCGGGCGACGATTTCCTTCATGATTTCATTGGTACCCGCATAGATCCGCTGCACCCGGGAGTCGGCCCAGGCCCGGGCAATGGGATATTCCCACATATAGCCGTAACCACCATGGAGCTGGACACATTCGTCCATCACCCGGCACTGCAAATCGGTTGTCCACTGCTTGAGCATGGCGGCCGTGGGCACATCCAGTTTCTTCTGCAAGTGCAGTTCCAGGCAGCGGTCGGTAAACACCCGTCCGGCGGTAATATCCGCCTTCAGTTCCGCCAGTTTGAAACGGGTATTCTGAAACGCCATCACCGGCTTGCCGAAGGCTTTACGCTCTTTCACATAGTTAATGGTCCATTCCAGCGCGGCCTCGCAGGCGGCCATGGCGGTCAGGCCCACCAGTAGGCGTTCCTGGGGCAGTTCCTGCATCAGTTGCACAAACCCCATCCCTTCCCGCTGGCCCAACAGGTTGGCCTGGGGCACCCGCACATCCTGAAAAAACAGCTCGGAGGTGTCCTGGGCTTTCATGCCCACCTTCTCAAGGTTCTTGCCCTTACTAAAGCCGGGTGTGTCCGCCTCCACCAGCAACAGGCTGGTGCCCTTGGCCCCTTCCTTAGGATCGGTTTTGGCCACCACAATCACCAGATCCGCCAATTGGCCGTTGGTGATAAAGGTCTTGGAGCCATTGAGGATGTAGTCATCACCGTCTTTGATGGCAGAGGTTTTCACACCCTGCAGGTCAGAGCCGGCACCGGGCTCCGTCATGGCAATGGCGCCCACCATTTCCCCGGAAACCAGCTTGGGAATGTACTTCTGCTTTTGCTCCTCGGTACCGTAGTTCAGTATATAGGGCGCCACGATATCGGAGTGCAGTGAAAAGCCGATGCCGCTCAGTCCCATCCGGGAGATTTCCTCCATCACCACGGTACTGTATCGGAAGTCGGCCCCGACACCGCCGTATTGCTCCGGCATGGTCGGGCACAGAAATCCCAGGGCGCCGGCCTTGCGCCATAAATCCCGTGATACCTGACCGTCTTTTTCCCACTGGTCGTGATACGGAACCGCTTCTGTTTCCAGGAACTTGCGAACGGAATCCCGGAAACCTTCCAGGTCACCGTCAAAAAGAGTGCGTGGAATCATGGCCTTCTCCCAAAGTGATTATTATGCTTGTGAACGTGCTGGCTAATTCATGAATCGGTTTCAACATCCGAACCTGCATTCATGAGCTGGTGGTAGAATCCATCTATAGCCTGAGTTTCGCCCCGGGCCTGCCAAGGCTCAATGATCAAATCGGCCAATTTTACTTGCAAAAAACAACACCCTTAGCCGCACAACCTCAATCTGTGGAATGCTTTCACTATTTATACTGATAAGGACACCCTGCGGATGAGCCAGCCCGAACCCGATATTCTTCAAGAGAGCACCAGCCTGCGAGACAGTTTCCAGACCCTGCTGATGGCGACCGTCAACCGGGATGGCGAGCCGGAAGCCAGCTACACCCCCTATCTGTTTACCGAGGGCCGCTTTTATATTTTCGTCAGCGGCCTGTCGAGCCATACCGCCAACCTGCAAGACACTGGCAAGGTCTCACTGCTCTTTATTGAGGATGAACGAGACGTGCGGAACCTGTTCGCCCGCCGGCGTCTCAGTTATCAATGCACCGCCACGCCCATTGCTCGGGAAGATAGCCGCTGGGAACCGCTGCTGGATCAATTTCAGGAGCGCCATGGGGGCACCGTGGGGTTGCTACGCCAGTTACCGGACTTTGTGTTGTTTGAGCTGACGCCCACACGAGGCAGTTTTGTGAAGGGATTTGGTCAGGCCTATGCCCTGGAAGGGGAAAACCTGGAACAGGTGCGCCAGATCACAGGCAAATAACCCCAGCCGCGGGCACCGGCCCCGCGGCTGGATCACGTTTAGAGAAAGCGGCCGCAGCCGTAATAGGTGCGCGCACCGATCTGGGCTCGCACGGCAGTCTCAAATTGTTCGTCACTCATGGTATCGTTACAGGCTTTTTTCTGGATCTCGATCACCACTTCCTGGGTTTCATAACGAGTCCGATAACGGGTCAGGCCCTGGGCCGCATTGACTTCAGCCGGCGAGGCGCCCAGCTCATGCCACTTGGTGCCGTAATCGGTGACGATCACAATCCGCTCGTTGTCGTAGATCTCCACATACCAGCCGGGCTCGTTGCCAATCCCCCGGTAATCCACCCCCCGTTGCTTGGCAGTGGCCCAGACCGTCGCCCGGGGATCAATCCGACAATCAACATGACGCTCGGTGGGTGTGACCAGCATTGCCTCCCCATCTTGCGCCCAAAAGATCACGCCCTCACCCTTGTATTGCACACCCGCCGGTGATTGTTCCGGCAGCAATTTTACATTGCGTCCCGGCAGCATCAGCCAAGCCTGGTTCAGCTCAAACGCCACGGTAAAGTTCACGCCCGGGCCGCAGTTATAGACTTGGGGCTCGGCCCAGATGCTCGGCCCGGTTGCGGCTTGCATGCGGGGCTTGGGCGTTTCCGTCACACAGCCCGCCAAGGCGAGCAATGCCGCCAGCAGCCCACAGTACCATCCACTCCGCAGGGGGCTTTTGCTCAGATTCTTTTTGTTGTTGTTTCGATCCATGGGGTTCTGCCCTTATTCCACCTGACTCCGATAAAACTGCAACGCGGCCCGGCCACTGCGCCCGCCCTTGGCCAGGGCAAAGCGGATTGCCTGACGATGCAACTCCTCCCGATCTCCGGGATAGTTCGGGAAGTAACTGTCGACAATCGCCAGATACTCATCCTGATTGAACGGGTAAAAAGACAACCAGAGCCCGAACCGGTCCGACAACGAAATCTGTTCTTCAATGGCTTCGGCATGATGGATCTCAGTACCCACCACCCGGCTGCGCTCATTATCCTCCATGGTCTCCGGCATCAGGTGACGGCGGTTGGAGGTGGCGTAGATGATCACATTCTGGGGCGGCCGCTCAATGGAGCCGTCGATCACGCTTTTTAACGCCTTGTAAGTATCGTCGCCCCGCTCGAAGGACAGGTCGTCGGAGTAGATCATAAAGCGTTTGTCGAGGGTGCGGATCTCATCGACAATTTCCGGCAGCCACACCAGATCGTTTTTATCCACTTCGATAATCCGCAGCCCGGCCTCGAAATAATCGTTCAGCAACGCCTTGATCAGGGACGATTTGCCGGTTCCCCGGGAGCCCCACAGCAACGCATTGTTGGCTGGCTTGCCCTGTAGGAAGCGCTCGGTGTTGCGCACCAGGGCTTCTTTCTGCCGGTCGATCCCGTGCAGATCGGTTAACCGGATCGGGTCGATCTCAAACACCGGCCGTAACAACTGACGATGCTGGCGCCAAATGGCGGCCGGTGTTACGGACCAGTCAATCTGGTTACTACTCATGCTTTATCCCCGCAAAGTATTTTGCTGAAACGACGTGTTTGCTGAAACAACTTGGTTCGCCGCGCTGGAGTCTCCCGCAAAAGCGTTCAGGCTCGGCGCCCTGGTCGGGGCGGATCTGCGTGCCCGCCCGGGCAGACACAGAGGCCTGCTGCTACGTTTCATGCGATAGTTCAAACGATAGGTCGTTACTCTCGGCTCTGCCCCCAGCGCGGCAGCAACTGCTGTTCGATCCCGAGCTGATTGAGAATGCGCGCCACAATAAAGTCGACCATGTCATCAATGGTCTGGGGCCGGTGATAGAAGCCCGGACTGGCCGGCAGAATCACCGCTCCCATCTGGCTGAGCTTCAGCATATGCTCCAAATGGATGCTGGAATAGGGAGCCTCCCGCGGCACCAGAATCAGCTTGCGCCGTTCTTTCAGCGCCACGTCGGCCGCCCGCTCAATCAGGTTATTGCTCGCCCCACAGGCAATCGCCGACAAGGTTCCGGTGCTGCAAGGACAGACCACCATGCTGCTGGGTGCCCCGGAGCCAGACGCCGGTGGCGCCATCCAATCCTCTTTGCCATAGACTCTCAGCTGACCCGGTGCGGCCTGATAATAATCGCTGAGAAAGGCCTCCAACTGGGCGGCTTGTCCGGGCAGTTTCAGATCGGTCTCAGTGGCAATGACCACATGGGCGGCCTTGGACACCATCAGATAAACCTGATGACCACCGCTCAACAGCACTTCCAGCAGTCGCAACCCGTACTGGGCCCCCGAGGCACCGGTGATCGCCAGGGTAATGCGCTGCCGGCCAGGCTGCCCTTGGCTATTCATCACGCTGTCGTCCCCACTTCTGCTCGATCGCCGCGGCCAGTTTCTGATGGATACCACCGAAGCCGCCGTTACTCATAATGACCACCTGGGTATTGGGCTGGATCTTCTGGAGAGCCAGTTCAATGATGGCCTCGACCGAATCCCGAAGATGATGCTTCCCGCCCACCTCGCGGATCTGCTCGTCCAGCCATTGGAATTGCCCCATATTGGACCAGATCACCTCGTCGGCAATCTCGGCTGACGCGAGCAAGCTGTCCTTGTGCACACCCATTTTCATGGTGTTGGAACGCGGCTCGATAATGGCCAGAACCGGCGTGGCGCCGATTTGCTGGCGCAGACCATCCAACGTGGTGGTAATCGCCGTGGGGTGATGGGCGAAGTCATCATAAATCGTCAGCTCGCCAATACGGGCGATGGGCTCCATCCGCCGTTTAATCCCGCCGAAGCGGGACAGAGCTGCGACCGCATCTTCGGGGCGCACGCCCACATGCCGGGCCGCAATCAGCGCCGCCAACGCATTGCTGACGTTATGCTGCCCCGTCATCTGCCATTGGACGCGCCCAACCGCCTCGCCCTGATGCTTCACCTCGAATTCGGAGCCATCCGGCTGGATCAGTTCGGCCGTCCATTCACCTTGGTCACCAAAGCTCTGCCGGGCCGTCCAGCAGCCCTGGGCCAGGGTTTCCTCAATGGCCGGTACACCAGCCGGCGTTACGATCAGCCCGCTGGCGGGCACCATCCGCACCAAGTGATGGAACTGGCGTTGGATGTCGGCAAGACTTGCGAAAATATCGGCGTGGTCGAATTCCAGGTTGTTGATGATCAAGGTGCGAGGCCGGTAATGCACGAACTTGGAGCGCTTATCAAAAAAGGCACTGTCGTACTCGTCCGCCTCAATCACGAAAAACGGTGTCTCCCCCAACCGGGCAGACACTGGAAAGCCTTGCGGCACGCCGCCAATCAAAAAGCCCGGCGCCATCCCCGCCTGTTCGAGAATCCAGGCCAGCATGGTGGTGGTGGTGGTTTTGCCATGGGTGCCCGATACCGCCATCACCCAGCGGCCCTGCAGCACATGATCCGCCAGCCACTGGGGGCCGGAGGTGTAGGGAATCCCCTCGTCCAGCACATACTCCACCGCCGGGTTCCCCCGGGACATGGCATTGCCGATCACCACCATATCCGGCCGAGGCGTCAGGTGGGCGGGGTCATAGCCTTCCTTTACCTCGATCCCCTGCTGTTCGAGCTGGGTGCTCATGGGCGGATACACGTTCTGGTCGGAACCCGTGACCTTGTGGCCCAGCTGGCGCGCCAAAATCGCCAGACTTCCCATAAAGGTACCGCAGATCCCTAAAATATGAATATGCATGCTATGACCTGATCCCTGTTGCTAAGTAAAGGACGGCTTTATAACTAATAAGCTGTCATTATTCATGAGCGGCCGCACTCTTGCTAGAACATATCTCAAAATGCACCGGCATCCTCCGGAAGCCAGTGTTTACGGGCCGAATCTCGCCATGTTCCTTTGAAATATGCCCTGGTCTGCGTAAAACGCCATGAAAAAAACATAATCTTCGCGTATGATGCGCGCCACTTATTGTTTGAGTTAAGAGGCTCTTCGGTTATGGCAAAAAGAAATGCGTTTTATGCCCAATCCGGTGGCGTTACCGCGGTTATCAATGCAAGCGCTTGCGGTGTCCTGGAAGCCGCACGAGCGCATAGTGACAAGATAGGAAAAGTATTCGCGGGTCGCAACGGTATCATCGGCGCCCTGCGGGAAGAACTGATCGACACCAGCCTGGAAAGCGAAGCAGATATCGCGGCCCTGCGCCATACCCCCAGCGGTGCCTTCGGTTCCTGCCGTTATAAACTGAAAAGCTTCGAAGCGAATCAGGCTGAATACGAACGCCTCATCGAAGTCTTCAAGGCCCATGACATCGGCTACTTCTTCTACAACGGCGGTGGTGATTCAGCCGATACCTGCCTGAAGATCTCCCAACTGTCCGAGAAAATGGGCTACCCGATCCAGGCGATCCATATTCCCAAAACCGTCGACAACGACCTGCCCATTACGGACACCTGCCCCGGTTTCGGCTCCGTGGCCAAGTATGTAGCGGTTTCCATCAAAGAAGCCAGCCTCGACATCCAATCCATGTGCGAATCCTCCACCAAGGTGTTCATCATGGAAGTCATGGGTCGCCACGCGGGCTGGATTGCCGCGGCTGCGGGCCTGGCCCAACAACAGGCCGGTGATCCGCCCCAGGTGATTGTTTTCCCCGAAGTTCCCTTCGATCAGGACGCCTTCCTCAAGCGGGTGGACGAAGCGGTCAAACAAGACGGTTTCTGCTCCATCGTTGTCTCCGAAGGTGCTCAGTTCGCCGATGGCACTTTCCTGGCCGATGCCGGCACCAAAGACGCCTTTGGTCATGTGCAGCTGGGCGGTGTCGCCCCGATGCTGGCCAACCTGATCCGTCAGCAGCTGGGTCACAAGTACCACTGGGCCGTTGCCGACTATCTGCAACGGGCTGCCCGCCACATTGCGTCCGCCAATGACGTGGAGCAAGCCTACGCGGTGGGCAAGGCCGCGGTCGAGATGGCGCTGGCCGGCAAGAACTCCGTGATGCCGACCATCGTCCGCGAATCCGACAGCCCCTATCGCTGGAGCATCGGTGAGGCACCGCTGGAAAACGTCGCCAACGTCGAAAAGATGATGCCCAGCGAGTTTATCAGCGAAGACGGCTTCGGCATTACCGAGCAGGCGCGTCGTTATCTGGAGCCTCTGATCCAGGGTGAGGACTACCCGCCTTACAAAAACGGCATCCCCTGCTATGTGAAGCTGAAAAACCAGCTGGTGGAGAAAAAGCTGCCGCCGATGCAGAAGGGTTAAGGCGAGCTTCTTGCTTTTGCGGTAATTCATGCCCCTCTCGGACGGCTGTGCTGACAGAGGGGCAAGGGAAGAGGGGCGAAAACGCGTCCTGTGTTTCCTGGGCGGCTTCGCCGCCACCCCTCAGACTAGGCGTCCCCCCCTTCCCTCTCCCACAAGGGGAGAGGGAATTTCTATCTCTCTTTTAAATGCCTCTCTCTTTAGAGAACTTCTAGACAAACTCCTCTCCACTTAGCGAGCGGTGATCCACTTCACCTAAACAATAATTCATCTTCCTTCACCTTGACCCCTCCCGGCTGGCCTGCCAATCTCATGGCAACCCTATGTTTCATTTTCCACAAGGTATGCCCCTTGCCATGCGTATTTCCAGATGGACCCTGATTTTTGGCGCCGTCTCGCTGACGGTCGCGCAGACTGTAGCGGCCCAGCCCCCAGCACTCACCGCCCCGGAAGTGTTGGCCGAGCGATTCCCCAACTGTGTTCAGCAATTACAGAGCCAAGCCCTGTCCGGCGGTGTGTCGCAAAATACCGTAGAGCAGGTTCTGGCCAACGTTCAGTTTACGCCCCGCGTCATCGAGCTGGACCGCAAGCAACCGGAATTCACCGAGTCCTTCACCAACTACTACAACCGGCGGGTCAATCAGCAACGCATTGACCGTGGCCGGGAGTTGTTTGCCCAGCATCGCGAATTGCTCTACCGGATTGCCGACGACTACGGCGTCCAGCCCCAGTACCTCCTGTCGTTTTGGGGGCTAGAAACCAACTTCGGCACCTATTTCGGCAACACCCCGGTGCTGGACTCCCTGGCGACCCTCGCCTGTGACGATCGTCGCAGCACCTTTTTCACCGGTGAACTGCTTGGCGCGCTGAAAATCATCGACAACGGCGATGTGCCGCCGGCGCGCATGGTCGGCTCCTGGGCGGGCGCCATGGGGCATACCCAGTTCATGCCATCGGTCTTCCTCCGCTATGCGCTGGATGCAGACAACGATGGCCGCCGGGACCTGTGGGGCAGCGTTCCGGATGCCCTGACCTCGGCGGCTAACTTCCTGAAAGGAATCGGCTGGAAAGAAGGCGAACGCTGGGGGCGGGAAGTGCGACTTCCCAAAGGATTCCCCTACGAAGAAGCGGGCCTGGACAAATCCCGCCCGTTATCGGAATGGAGCCGGTTAGGCGTCAAGCGTACCAATGGTGCAGCCTTACCCCAGGAAGACATGAAAGCAGCCCTGGTGGTGCCGGCCGGGCATCAGGGGCCCGCCTTTTTGGTCTACGACAACTTCCGCGCCATCATGCGCTGGAACCGCTCGGAGTTCTATGCCATTTCGGTGGGGATGCTGGCAGATCAGATCGCCGGCCGGGACGGCCTCGTTCAGCGGCCGCCCGCGGATGCCCCACGGATTACCCGGGATCAGGCTCTGGCCTTGCAAACCCGACTTCAGGAGAAAGGCTTTGATGCCGGCACCCCGGATGGCATCATCGGCTCGGCCACCAAGAACGCGATCCGCCAATTTCAGAAGGCTCAAGGGTTGATCCCGGATGGGTATCCGGATAAGGCGTTGTTTACCGCCCTGGGAGTGGAGTTGATCGAGCCCTGAGATAGGGCGCTTTTGGGCGGCTGCGCCGCCCCCCCCTCAGACTAGGCGTCCCCCCAGCCCTCTCCCGCGAGGGGAGAGGGAATATAGCCGCCTGAACATCAAGGAGGCTACTCGCCTGATGCTTTGTCGAACTCCTCGATCCGTAGCAGGAGATCGTTGGTTTTCACCTTCATCAGCGTCTGATCCCCACGGGACTCCACGTTCAGCCGCACCACCGGCTCCGTGTTGGAGGAGCGCAGGTTAAAGCGCCAGTTATCGAATTCCATGCTGAGCCCGTCAACGGTGGAGATCTGCTTTGCATCCGGCTCATAGAGTTCACGAATCTTCTGCAACACCTGGGCGGGGTGCTCCAGGCGGCGGTTGATCTCGCCACTGGCGGGGAACTTGGCCTGACGCTCCGCCACCAGCGAAGACAAAGGTTTATCAGCCTGACTCATCAGCTCGGTCACCAGCAGCCAGGGAATCATGCCACTATCGCAGTACGCAAACGGCTTAAAGTAATGGTGCGCACTCATCTCACCGCCGTAAACGGCGTCTTCATCCCGCATCCGCTGCTTAATAAAGGCATGGCCGGTTTTACTCTCAATGGCGGTGCCGCCCGCACTGGCGACAATATCCTGGGTATTCCACACCAGGCGCGGGTCATGAATGATCTTGGCGCCCGGGTTCTTCTTCAGGAAGTTTTGGGCCAGTAGCCCAACCACATAGTAGCCCTCGATGAACTGCGCCTTTTCGTCAAAGAAGAAGCAGCGGTCGAAGTCGCCATCCCAGGCAATGGCCAAATCTGCCTTGTAGCGCAACACGGCTTGGGCGGTCGGGGCCCGGTTTTCCTCCAGCAACGGATTGGGCACCCCGGCGGGGAAGTGGCCGTCCGGCTCGTGATAGAGCTTGATAAACTCAAACGGCAGGTAAGGTTCCAGATGATCCACAATCATCCCGGCGCCACCATGGCCCGCGTTCACCACCACCTTGAGGGGTTTGAGGCTGTCGACATCGATATAGCCGAGCAGATGCTTCACATAGTCGATCTTGGTCTCCAGCAGTTGCAGGGAGCCCAGCTGGGCGACTTGAGGCAGTGCGGCACCAGATTCCAAGAGTGCTTTGATCTCTTCCAGCCCCGTATCAGAACCCACCGGGCGGGCATTCTGACGCACCAGCTTCATGCCGTTGTAGTCCTGGGGGTTATGGCTGGCGGTTACCATGATGCCGCCGTCCATTTCATAGTAGAAGGTCGAGAAATAGACTTCTTCGGTCCCGCACAGGCCGATATTGAACACATCCGCCCCGGCACTACGCAGGCCGTGGATCAACGCCTCGGCGATTTCCGGGCTGGACAGCCGGATGTCGTGTCCTACCACCACCCGCTTGGCACCCACCACCTGTACATAGGCACGGCCAATTTTTTCTGCCAATTCCGGGTTGAGTTCATCCGGCACTCGGCCCCGAATATCGTAAGCCTTGAAACAGCTCAAGTTCGCCACGTTCTTGTCTCCTACCGAAGAGTCCTTTTCGTTATCCTGTTGTTGATCACTAATCCTCAGAGCCATTCGCCATACAGCCCGGACTTCA
The DNA here is from genome assembly GCA_964514485.1 of uncultured Pseudomonadales bacterium. GTDB lineage: Bacteria > Pseudomonadota > Gammaproteobacteria > Pseudomonadales > Oleiphilaceae > JAEZAA01. The sequence continues at coordinate 13,463 of CAZEWG010000005.1, read as the reverse complement.
GAAAGCTCTGATTGATGCAAATAAAGATGCGCGTGAGTGTACACCGACTTTCGACCGGTTTCAGGATTTTCTGTAAAACCTGGAGAAACCCCTGGCTCGCAAAAACCGCTACAGAAAGGCTTGTTTAATCATGATCTTTCGCCACACTGGAAACAACACGGGCGCCAGTCGCCTCATCCGGCATCAGGAGACCCTATGACCCCCACTCCCCCCCTTGCCTTGTCAACCATCCAGCTGGTGCACCTGGACGAACTCGTCGCCCTGCAAATCCGCAACACACATGGCGAAGCCCTGATCGCCCTGCAGGGCGCCCAGGTCCTGCAATACACGCCTAAAGGCCAAAAGCCGCTGATCTGGCTCAGCGAACAGGCCCAGTTCAAACAGGGCCGGTCAGTGCGGGGCGGCATTCCCGTGTGCTGGCCCTGGTTTGGCGACCTGACCCGCAACCCCGAACCGGTTCAGCGGGCGGTGCAAGGTGCAGCGTCACTGCCGGCCCATGGGCTGGTCCGGGGGCAAACCTGGCGCCTGGAATCGGCCAGCGAAGATCAAGACGCCACCCAGGTCGTGCTGAGCTATCCAACCCCTGCCGGGCTCACCCCCACCTGGCCCCATCTGGTGGACCTGCGCTTGAGCATTCGACTGGGTGCGAGCTTGCAGCTGGAACTTAGCAACCACAACTCTGATAGCCAGCCCGTTGCCCTGAGTCAGGCGCTGCACACCTACTTTGCAGTCAGCGACGTGCGCCAAGTCCAAGTCGAGGGCCTGGAAGACGTCCCTTATCTGGACACCCTGGATCAATGGCGAACCAAACAGGACACCACAGCGCTCCGGTTTCAGGGAGAGACTGATCGGGTGTATCAACAGGTGCCGGCGGCCCTGGCGATTCTGGACCCGGCCTGGCAACGCCGTATCCAGATCCGCGCGACAAACTCCACCTCTGCCGTGGTCTGGAACCCCTGGGTGGAGAAATCCCGGCGACTCTCCGAGTTTGCCGACGACGCCTGGCAGCGCATGCTCTGTATTGAAACGGCCAATGTGATGGACAATTGCCTGACTCTGGCGCCCGGTGAAACACATCGTCTGCGGGTCGAATATTGGGTTGAAGCTCTAGCCTGATCTCGCCTCTTCAGGCTCTCGACTTTAGAAGGAAGATGGCGGGGCTCATAATGAGCTAGAGGCCGACGGAAGAAGCCTGACAGCCCAGAAGGCGTGGGCATGGACCTTGGGGCAGACACGCAGGTCTGCCCTCTACCAAATCGAGGTGCTTTTGTTAGCACTGGGATGCTCCGGTCAATCGCAACGGAGGATGCATGCAAGACCTGAGATACTACAAAGTCATGGCTGACTATAACTACTGGATGAACATCAAGATTCTTTCCATCGCCTCGGAAATTCCCGATGAGCGGCGACGAGAAGATCTGGGCGCCACCTTCAAATCCATCCATGCCACCCTCAATCATATCCTCTGGAGCGACCGGGTCTGGCTGGCCCGTTTTCGGGATCAGCCGCTGGGCGAACTCGCCGAGCAGACCATCCTGTATCAAGACTTCGACGAGCTCCGCCAGGCCCGGGAACAGACCGACCGGGACATCCAGCAGTGGGTGGATGAGCTCACCGTGGAGTGGCTGAAAAGCCCCTTTTCCTTTGACAGCCTGACCGATGGCCAAACCCGCACTTTGCCGGCCTGGGTGCTCGCGGTACACTTGTTCAACCATCAGGTTCATCATCGCGGCCAGATTACGGCCTTGCTCAGCCGGCTCGGCTACGAGTATGGTGTCACCGACCTGCCCTGGCTCCCCAGTCTCCAAGCGGTGGAGTAGCTCCAACCAGCCAGGCGCACTGGACAAACCAGGCAACACCAAGCCAGGTAGAACAGAGGCAAGATTAGGAAGTCCATGCTCTTCATCGGGTTCAGTTTCGTCGTCCTGTTGATGACCGGTGTGATCTACTACCTGTTCATCCATCCCCGGCGACGGCGGCAAAAAATAGCTTCCCAGACCTTCCCTGCCCCCTGGATCGCCCTGCTAGAACGCAATATGCACCTGTACCGGCTGCTCCCATCGGAACTCAAGGAGCGCCTGCACCCGCTGATCCTGATCTTTCTGGATGAAAAACGGTTTTATGGCTGCGACGGTCTGCGGGTAACCGACACCATGCGGGTGATCATTGCCGCCCATGCCTGCCTGCTGGTGCTGGGACGCGGCATCCACCATTACGACCGGCTGCGCTCGATTCTGGTCTACCCCAGTGTTTATCGGACCCACGAAGAAACCCATTATGACGAGGACGGCGTGCTGAGCCTGCAGGCCAGCGAACGCCTGGGGGAATCCTGGCATGAGGGACGGGTTATTCTTTCCTGGATCGACGTCATTCAGGACTCCCGGGCCGAACAGTCCGGCACCAATATCTGCCTACACGAGTTTTCCCATCAGCTGGACCAAGTCAACGGACCGGCGGACGGTTTTCCAGAACTCATGCCGGAACATTCCCCCCGGGAGTGGAGCCAGGTCTTCGAGCAGGAGTTTCAGCAACTCAGGCACCAGGTGGCGCTGGCTCAGCCGATTGTGCTTGATGAGTACGGCGCCGAGGATCCGGCAGAGTTTTTTGCGGTAGCCACCGAGGCCTTCTTTACCCGGCCGAAGGAATTGCGTAGCCTGCACCCACTTCTGTACGAGCAATTGCAAATCTATTATCAGCTGGAGCCGGGTACTTGGACTCCATAAAAAATGCCCGGCACAGTTGGTAGCCGTTCGCCTCTTCATCAAAATACGACTAAAGTCCAATTCCATCATGAGGGTTTTACGGCAAGATAATCGGCTTTTACTGATAGACTTTTAATGCCGCGAAAGAAAGAGGCCTAACATGACCGACCCGCAACATAAAGCGGAAGCAGCGAGCACCATTAATCACGCCGCATGGATTGGCTATTTCCTGGGACCCGTATTTCTGCTGATCACCCTCCTGACCGACCCACCCGGCGGTATGCCCCAAGCCGCCTGGCTGGCTGTTGGCCTGACCCTGTTGATGGCCACCTGGTGGTCAACCGAAGCAATCCCCATTCCGGCAACCTCCCTGTTACCCGTCATCCTGGTTCCGGCCTTGGGACTGGGCACAGTCAAAGAAGCCACGGCTCCCTTTGCCGATCCGGTGATCTTCCTGTTCCTGGGCGGTTTTGTGATCGGCCTGGCCATGCAGCGCTGGAATCTGCACAAGCGGATCGCCCTGATGACCTTGCTGGCGGTGGGTCCCAAACCGACCCATCAAATTGGCGGTTTCATGCTGGCAACTGGCTTCATCAGTATGTGGGTAAGTAACACTGCCACCTCCATCATGATGCTGCCCATCGGCCTCTCCATCATCTCAATGATCCAATCCGACAACAAAGTCGAAACCGAACGCTATGCTACCGCGCTGTTGCTGGCTATTGCCTATGCAGCAAGCCTGGGCGGCATCGCGACCCTGATTGGCACGCCTCCCAACGCGCTGCTGGCCGGCTATCTCAATAACACCCATGGCATCGAGCTTGGCTTTGGCAAGTGGATGTTGGTTGGTCTGCCCATCACCATTTCCATGATGGTCTTCACCTGGTGGTGGCTGACCCGCAAGGGCTTTAGTGCGGAACTCTCAGGTCAGGGAACCTCCTATCTACGGGAAGAGCTGGAAAAACTCGGGCCACTGAGCCGTGGTGAAAAAACCGTTGCTATTGTCTTTCTGCTGGCGGCAGCAGCCTGGGTCTTCCAGCCCCTGTTAAGCAAAATGATTCCCTGGGTAAACGATACCGTCATTGCCATTACAGCCGCCGTGGCCCTGTTCCTGATTCCCGTGGACCGTAAGACCCGCACCTTCGCCATGTCCTGGGATTATGCCCAAGGCATTCCCTGGGGTGTTCTGCTGCTGTTCGGTGGTGGTCTTTCCATGGCAGGCATCGTGAAAAGCTCCGGCTTAGCCGTGTGGATTGCCGAAAGTTTGGGAGCCTTTAGTATTTTGCCCATCCTCCTCATTATCTGCATTGTCGTCACGGTGATCATCTTCCTGACCGAAGTGACCAGCAACACTGCCACAGCCGCCGCCTTTTTGCCGCTGCTGGGTGCCCTGGCCGTCTCTCAGGACGTTTCACCCCTGCTGTTCACGGTTCCGGCTGCTTTAGCCGCTAGCTGTGCCTTCATGATGCCCGTGGCCACACCGCCCAACGCTATCGTGTTCGGTACCGGTCATATGAAGATCTCGTCCATGATCAAGGCAGGCTTTGCGCTCAACCTTGCAGGGATCGTCGTGATCACCCTGGTAGCCTACGGCCTCGTCAGCGTGGTCTGGACCACGGTGGGCTAATCGCCAAACCGCTCAGCTCACCCGGCTTGAGTTACTTTACTCAAGCCGGGTGAAGCTTTTATGACACACCCTCCTGATGACTTTACCCCCCCCTCTGACACTACACTTCGTCTGACCTCTCTCCCTCAATTCACGATTAGTGCGGCTGATGCATGGCCCGATTCTTGGCCATGGTGCCTTTCCGATACTCCTCCGGTTTCTTGCGTGCCTCCTGTGCCGCCTGATGGGCGCTTGCCAGGGCCGTTGCTTCATCATGGCTATATTTCTCGTAAGCCCGGTTATAGGCGTCGAGAAAGGCTCTGCGCTGCATTTCGTCATAACCCTGCACCAAGGCTTCCGGCAAATCCGTAATGGACTGATAGGGCATGGGGACTCTCCTTTGAATAAACCGAGATCGGGCAACAGCACCCGATCAGAATCACCTCGACCTGGAAAGGGTCGTTCTTTCCTATGCTAGGGTGGCCCAGCCTCATTATCGAGTTGTCACCAGCTACCCAAGCAGCCATTTTCTGAAGCCACCTTGCAGACCAAACCCCGTCTCCACTGGTAAAGCCTATCCGGTCGCAAAAACAGTCACCCTGAGCCACAACCATCTTGACATCAGCCAATGTCAATTACATAGTGACATCACTTGATTTCACATCGACAGGACTAGCCTGCACGCCAATAACAACCGAGGGAAACCACCATGAAATCATTCACCGACAAAGTTGCCGCCATCACAGGAGCGGGCTCCGGCATCGGCCGCGCTTTAGCCCTGGCCCTGGCCAAGCGCCATTGCCATCTGGCCCTGAGTGACGTCAACGAAACCGGACTCAAGGAAACGGCAAAGCAGGCCCAAGCCTTCGGCGTCAAAGTCACGACCGCCAAAGTTGATGTCTCTGACCGGGAGGCCGTCCATGCCTGGGCCGATCAAGTGGTCAAGGACCATGGCAAGTGCAACATGATCTTCAACAATGCCGGCGTTGCCCACAGTGCTTCCGTGGAAGGGACTGACTATCAGGACTTCGAGTGGATCATGGGCATTAACTTCTGGGGCGTGGTCCATGGCACCAAGGCCTTCCTGCCCCACCTCAAGGCATCCGGCGAAGGCCATGTAATCAATGTCTCCAGCCTGTTTGGCCTGATCAGTATTCCCGCCCAAAGCACCTATAACGCCAGCAAGTTTGCGGTGCGCGGCTATACGGAGGCCCTGCGCCAGGAACTGGAATTGAGTGGCGCCCCGGTCAGCGCCACCAGCGTGCACCCCGGCGGCATCCGCACCAACATTGCCCGCGATGCCCGGGTTCATGACAGCATGACTTCTCTGGGCGTCAAAGACCTTGAGCGCAGCCGCCGCTCTTTTGAAAAGATGCTGAGCATGCCGCCGGAAAAAGCCGCCGACATCATTCTGAAAGCGGTTCAGAAAAACGAGCGCCGGGTGCTGGTCGGCAACGACGCCCGCCTGCTGGATCTGGTCCAACGCCTGCTGCCCACCACCTATCAGCGGCTGGTCACGACTTTTTCCCGCCGGGTCATGTAACGACGCTTCAGATTTGGGATGCGGCTTCTGATCGGCCGCACCCTTTCGGGCTCCACCTGCAACATCACTGACACAGGCTTTACCATGTCCGCTGAAAATCCCATTACCCCCACCAACTTTACCTCCTCACTGGCCTATGCCAATGGCCTGCAACTGGCCTATGAGTCCTGGGGAGACCCTGCCAATCCCACGGTTTTACTGATTATGGGGCTGGGGATGCAGCTGATCGCCTGGCCGGATGAGTTCTGCCACACCCTGGTTGACCAGGGCTATCGGGTGGTGCGGTTTGATAACCGGGATTGCGGCCTCTCCACCAAGGTGGACAGCGCCCCGGTGCCCAATATGTTGCTCAATGCCCTCCGCTACCGGATCGGACTGCCGGTGGTTGCGGGTTACAGCCTGTATGACATGGCCGAGGACACCGCCAGCCTGCTCGACGCCCTCGGCATCTTTCGGGCCCACGTGGTGGGCGTTTCCATGGGCGGCATGATCGGCCAGACCCTGGCGGCCCGTCACCCGGACCGGGTGCTGTCGCTGACCTCCATTATGTCCACCACGGGCGCCCGCAGCCTGCCCGGCCCGACGCTGGAGGCCACCCTCGCCCTGCTCAGCAAGCCCCGGAAGAATGATCTGCAGTCCCTGATTGATCACCAGGTCAAAGTGTTCGGCGTGTTTGGCAGCCCCGCCTTTAAGTACGAAGAACAGGTGCTGCGCTCCCATATTGAGCGCGCCCTACGCCGTTCCCGCTGTGCCCGTGGCATTATCCGCCAACTCGCGGCCATTATGGCGACCGGCGACCGCACTCGGGATATGGCCCATATCAAGGCACCGACGTTGGTCATTCACGGGGATAAAGACCCGTTGGTTCCCGTCGCCGCGGGCCGGGACACCGCCGCCAAGATTCCCGGCGCCAAGCTCAAAATCATCGAGGGCATGGGCCACGACATGGCGCCCTGGCCGCTGATGGCTGAAGCCATCCTCGAACACATCCGCACTGTCAGCTAGCCCACTCACCATGACTGCGCCCGCCCAGCGTCCCGCACCTCGCCGTTATGGCGGCCTGAGTGATCAGGAGCGTCGTGACGAACGCCAGCGGCGCTTTCTGGAAGCGGGCCTGGAAACCTTTGGCAGCCTGGGTTATAGCGCCACCACAACCCGTCGTCTGTGCGCCGAAGCGGGGCTGACCCAACGTTATTTCTATCAGGCCTTTGAGGGCATGGAAGCCCTGTTTGTTGCAGTGGCCAAGCAATTGAGCGAGGAGCTGAGGCAACAGATCATCACTGCCATGATGAGTGCGGAGCCCGAACCCGAGGCGATGATCCGCTCTTCCCTCGGGGCTTACTTCCACATCATGCGCAACGATCCCCGCGTGGCACGCATTCTGCTGATCGAAGTGTTCAGCGTCAGCCAGCAAACCGAACTGCTGGCCCGACACTTTATGGATGAGCTGTCTGATCTCCTCCAGGGAATTCTGGAAACCCGTTACCCCGCTCTATTGCGCCAGGGGATCAGCCCTCGTCTGCTCACCACGGGCCTGATTGGCGCCACCCATCATATCGCCCTGCGCTGGACCATGAGCGGCTATGCCGAGCCGCTGGAGCAAGTGGTGGAAACCGCCCTGCAGATCTGCCGCAACGCTCTCGACCTCACCACCTCCCCGCTCCCCAACATTCCACGCAATCCCTAGACGGAGCATGGGGCGACCGGTTAATGTGAACTCAGGCTGTAGACTCACATCCGGCCACGACCCTGGAGACCCCACATGGAATTGATGAAACCCTTGCTGGAAACCAGCCAACGCTTTTTTCGCAGCCTCAATGCCGAGCCCGCTGGTGGTTTGCTGCAGTCCCTCAAGCGCCGGGGTGGCTATCGCCTTCTGAACCGTTTTATCGCCCATGCCATTCCGTTTACCTCCCGCAACGGTTTTCAGATAGTGGCCACCGGGCCCGGCTATGTGAAAGCCTCCGTCGCGCTGAAAGGCAACACCAATCACTTTGGCACCATGTATGCGGGTGCCATGTTTGTACTAGCGGAAATACCCGGTGGTGTCTTATCCTTGCTGGAGTTCGGCACCGATTACGTGCCCATTCTGCGGGAACTCAATATGACCTACCTCCGGACGGCCCCGTCCGATGTGACCGTGGAATTTCGGCTGCCGCCCGAGACGGTTGATTTGATCCGGGATGAGATCAGACAACGGGGCAAAGCCCATTTTGAGCTGGAAGGTGAGCTGAGGGATAGCACCGGCGAGTTGGTGGCTCGCTCCTTTGCCCGCTATCAGGTTCGCCCCCAAGGCTGGCATTGTGGCGCGGAGTAAGGTGTGCAGAGTTAAGCATTAGTTTCATCCCGGTTTGGCCAACCCCGAGGAGGCGGATGCGAAGGGAACCGCTTGGGCCAACCATTTTATGAGTCTGGTATTTTATGTTGTCTACCGAACACTCCCTTCGTGCCGACCTGGTCCTGCTCGGCGTAACCCTGGCCGCGGCCGCCGGCTGGATTTTCTCCAAAGAAGCACTGGCGGAGATGCCGCCCCTGTTGTTTATCGGGGTGCGCTTTTTCCTGGCGGGTGTGCTGCTCGCCCTGATTGGCTGGCGCTCGTTGCGGGTCATGAGTGCCACCGCCTTTAAACAGGTGCTCGGCATCGGCGTCCTGTTTGCCGTGTCCATGGGATTCTGGATTCTGGGGCTCCACCACGGCAACCATTTGGGTGAAGGAGCCTTTATCACCAGCCTGGGCGTGGTGATCGTCCCCATCATCGCCAAATTCCTGTTCAAGGATCAGCCACCCGCCACCACTTGGGTGGCGCTGCCCATCGCCGTGGCCGGGTTTGCCTGCCTTTCCCTCAATCATGGCTTTCGCGCGGAACCGGGGCAGTTGTTCTTTCTCACCTCCGCCTTCTTTTTCGCCTTTATGTTCAACATCAACTCTCGGGTGGCGAACCGTATTCCGACCATCGCTCTGAGCTCGATCCAGCTAATGGTGGTCGGCGTGGTGCTGTTACCGGTCTCCGCCCTGCTGGAGCCCTGGCCCCAGACAATCAGCACCCCGGTGCTGGGCTGGTTGGCCGCTAGTATCCTGATTGCCACCTGCCTGCGCTTTTTTCTGCAGATCCATGGCCAGAGCCTGACTTCCCCCAGCCATGCCGCCGTGATCATGATGCTGGAACCGGTCTGGACCGCCCTGCTAGCCGCCTATTGGTTCAGGGAAACCATGAGTGGTATCCAGTTTCTGGGTTGCAGCCTGATTTTTCTGGCGCTGGCCGTCAACCGCTGGACCTGGATCCGACGCCTGCTCAGGTCGCTCCTGGCCCGCGCTTGAAAGGGAGGCGCTATTGGGGAGTGACTCTCAACCGGTTGTCCACATCCCGCACCCCGGGACATTCCGCGGCAAGATCTTCCGTGCGGTGCTTCATGGGCCGGCTCCAGACACTCCCTGACAGGCGTACCACCCCCTCCCGAACCTCCAGCTCGATATCGCTGGCATCGATATGGGGGTCTTCCATCAAGCGCTCACTGAGCATTTCCCGTATCCGCTCGTCGGAGGGCTGATAGTTGCGCGGCCCTCGGCCCCGCTGGTCGCCAAAGGGCGATTCATAGCTCTGGTCACCATAGACATCGTAATCCGGATTGTTAGTGCGCAAGGCGCGAGTCACGGCCTGATGATGCTCGTCACGATCCCAGGAGTCCGGCGTGGCGGTACGCACCTGGGGCAGAGACTGGTCCTGCCCATTGCTGGCCCAGTAGTTTTGCCGGTAAGACTCCAACTTCGCCCAGCCCAACGGGTCATCTTCCGGCCGACGGTCGCCATAACTGACGGGCCGGTCCTTATCCGGACGATCCCTTCGGGCAGAACGCTTTCCCTCCCTTAGTTCCCGGTCAGTGTAATCTCGCTCTCTCATGGGATTCCTCCTGGTGCATTCCCCACCGCTTTCCTTCATGAAAGGCTCGATGAGTGCTTGTTTCAAACTTACGGAACGCGCCTAACCGTCAGCTTGAACCCTGCCAGCCTCTGATCCTCGACTACCGGCTACAATCAATTTCCGTCAATTCGGCCAATTGTCCTAAATGACGGACCGCTCTGCCGGCACCGTCAATGCGTCTGGAACCCGGCCCCCTTAACATACGCCACCTTCAGGAAGAACGATTCGAACAACAAGGTCCTACTAGCAACTAACGAGGTGTGCCAATGCCGGTATACAAAGCGCCCTTACGCGACATGAAGTTCCTTCTCAACGAGGTGTTCGACTACGAGGCTCATTACAAAACCCTGAGCACCGGGGCCAATGCAACGCCCGATGTCGTGGATGCCATCCTGTCCGAGTGTGCCAAGCTTTGCGAAGACGTCATCGCGCCTCTGTATCACAAGGCCGATGAAGAAGGCTGCCGCCTGGAACAGGGCCAGGTCAAAACCCCCAGTGGTTACAAAGAAGCCTATGCCCAATACGCCGCAGGTGGCTGGCAGGGGCTTTCTCACCCGGAAGAGTATGGCGGTCAGGGCCTGCCTGCCTCCCTGGGTTTGTTCAAACAGGAAATGCTGGGCACCGCGGACTGGTCGTTTGGCATGTATCCGGGTCTGTCCCTGGGCGCCATGAACACCATCCTGCTGCACGGCAGCGAAGAGCAGAAACAGGCATACCTGGTTCCCCTGACCGAAGGCCGCTGGGCCGGCACCATGTGCTTGACCGAGCCCCAGTGCGGCACCGACCTGGGCCAGGTCAAAACCCGTGCCATCCCCCAAGCCGATGGTTCCTATAAAATCACCGGAACCAAGATCTTTATTTCCTCCGGCGACCACGACCTGACCGAAAACATCGTGCATATCGTGCTGGCCCGCCTGCCGGATGCTCCCAAGGGCACCAAAGGCATCTCCCTGTTCATCGTCCCCAAATTCCTGCCTAACGAGCAGGGCGGTGTCGGTGAGGCAAACGGTGTGGTGTGCAGCGCCCTGGAACACAAAATGGGCATCAAGGCCTCCGCAACCTGCGTGATGAACTTTGAAGAAGCCACCGGCTTTCTGATCGGCCCGCCCAACAAAGGGCTGGAGTGCATGTTCACCTTTATGAACACCGCCCGGATCGGAACCGCGCTTCAAGGTGTGGGCTCCGCCGAGCGCTCCTATCAGGGCGCGCTGGCCTATGCCAAGGACCGCCGCTCCATGCGCGCGCTGTCGGGCAAAAAAGAGCCGGATCAAGTGGCCGACGCCATCATCCACCACGCCGATGTACGCCGCATGCTGCTGACCCAGAAAGCGGTCGCGGAAGGTGGTCGTGCCATGCTGTACTACGCCGCCCAGATTGCCGACCACCTGGTATGCGGCTACCTGGAAAACGATGAAAAGAAAGCCGAACAGGCGGACGACCGTCTGGGCTTTTTGACCCCGATCCTCAAAGGCTTCCTCACCGAGATGGGCTATGAAGCCGCCAACCTGGGCGTGCAGGTGTTCGGGGGTCACGGCTTCATCCGCGAGCACGGCATGGAGCAGATTGTCCGGGATGCCAAGATCTCCACTCTCTATGAGGGCACCACCGGCATCCAGGCGCTGGACCTGCTGGGCCGTAAGGTCCTGCTGTTAAGCCAGGGCAAGGCAGTACGCGACTTCACCCTGAAGGTCGCCAACTACGCCCGCAAGTACGTGATGGACAAAAACATCCGTCCTTATGCCCTGGAACTTTTAAAACTGGCTGCACAGTGGAACTACCTCACCGTGCGTATCGGCATGATCGCCCGTAAGGATCGCGATATCGTCAGTGCCGCCAGTTACGACTTCCTGATGTACAGCGGTTTCGTGTTCATGGCTTACATGTGGATGCGCATGGCCGTCGTTGCCCAGGAGAAACTTGTCCAGGGAGGACAAGAATCGGCGGAATTCTACCAAGCCAAGCTGGCCACGGCAGAGTTCTACTTCGAGCGGATGCTGCCACGTGCTCAGGCCCACGCGACCAGCATGCTCTCTCCAACCCGCAGTCTGATGCAGTTGGAGAACGAGCAATTCGCTTTCGAATAAGCCAGACGGGGCAGGCTTTTAGTCTGCCCCATTTTTCAATGGCGCCCCCGCACCCCCGAACCTTTTCAGACCCGAGCGGTTTTCACGCCTTCCCCACCTCAATCAGTTGCACACTGCCATCTTCCCGCACTTCTGCCGTATGCCCCTTCGGCTCCTCCAGAAACTGCACGGCCACAAAACCGGAGACAGCAGCTCCTGTATTCCGGAGCGTCACAAGATCCTGGATTCCGTAGATTAAGACCCCAAAGCCCCTGCAAAAGCTCTGTTAGCCGCCTCGATGGTGGCAGGACCACCGGGTTTGAGCTAAACCTTCTGGTATCCCTGAAAACCTGTTCCACCAGATGCCTGCCCAAAGGGCGCGGGTTTCTGCTGAAACAGGTTCCTATTCGATAGCTTGCAGTCAGAGTATTCCAATGGATTTCGATAACTATCTGAAGATTCTTGCCAGTAACCATGGCTCCGACCTGTACCTGAGCACGGGCGCGCCACCCTGCGCCAAGTTTCACGGCGCCTTGAAACCCATCAGCCAAACGCCCATGAAGCCCGGTGAGATCAAGGAAATTGCCTACGCCATCATGGACGATCAGCAGAAGATCGATTTCGAAAAGGATCTGGAAATGAACCTGGCCTACACCATTCCCCAGGTGGGTCGATTCCGGATCAATATCTTCCGCCAGCGCAACGAAGTGTCCATTGTTGCCCGGAACATCGTCACCGAGATTCCCAGCGCCGACAGCCTCGGCCTGCCCCAGATTCTCAAGGATGTGATCATGGCCAAACGGGGCCTGGTGCTGTTCGTGGGCGCCACTGGCTCCGGAAAATCCACCTCCCTGGCGGCGCTGATCGATCACCGCAACACCAACAGCAGCGGGCACATCATCACCATCGAAGACCCGGTGGAGTTCATTCACCGCCACAAGCGCTGTATCGTCAACCAGCGTGAAGTGGGCATGGATACCCGCAGCTTCCAGAACGCCCTGAAAAACACCCTGCGCCAGGCACCGGACGTGATCCTGATCGGTGAGATCCGGGACCGGGAAACCATGGAACACGCCCTGGCATTCGCGGAAACCGGACACCTCTGTATTTCCACCCTGCACGCCAACAACGCCAACCAGGCCCTGGACCGGATCATTAACTTCTTCCCGGAAGAACGCCGCCCGCAGTTGCTGATGGACCTGTCGCTCAACCTGCGGGCCTTCGTGTCCCAGCGTCTGATTCCGACGGTCGATGGCAAGCGCTGCGCCGCCATCGAAATCCTGCTGGGCACCCCTACGGTCAGCGAACTCATCCAGCGGGGAGAGGTCGATGGCATCAAGGAAATCATGGAAAAATCCACGGCGCTCGGCATGCAGACCTTTGATCAGGCCCTGTTCAACCTGGTTCAGGAAGGCAAAATTACCGAAGAGGAAGCTCTTAAAAACGCCGACTCCGCCAACAACCTGCGCCTCAAGCTCAAACTGGCCGGCAGCGCTCCGGGCCGAAGCGGTGGCCTGAGCAGCAAGCTGTCCCTGAGCCTGGAAGAGGATGAGCCGGAAGAGCCCGAGAGCTAACCTATTCACTTCCTCTACCAAAAAAGGCGCCAGAACTTGGCGCCTTTTTACTTCTT
>CAZEWG010000004.1:0-109755 GCA_964514485.1 uncultured Pseudomonadales bacterium | reverse complement strand
AGTGCAGATGTGGCATCGGGCCAAAAAATATGCGTTGGTCCTGCCTGGCGTGGCTGAAAGTTTTCAAGCGGTAGCTTACGGCTTTGAGAAGGAAAATCTGCGGTCTTCGGCGCTGGAGGCCTATGTCGAAGCGGTTTCTGTGTACGACAAGGAAATGGCCCACCTGAATAAACTGGTCGCCGAACTTCGCGACAAGGGAGCGGTCGAGGTGTTGCTGGAAGGTCAGCTACGGCAGGAGGTCGACTGGTTTCTGCTCGGAGACGTGGTCACCAATACGCCCAAGGCAGGGTTGGTGGGCTATCTGATGGCGGATGAAACCTTTTACCGCCGCGCCAAAACCATTCTGGAGCTGAGAGAGCTGCAGAAGATTCTGGATCAAGGTGAAAGCAATCTGGGCATCTTCCAAAAGATGGTGGAGACGCAACAGCAAAAGGCGAGTCGCTCCAGCACGGCTCGCCCATTGAAACAGAAAGCCAGCGAACTCAACGCACTTGTGAATGAGCGTAACCGGTTGGTCAAGGACATTGAAGGCGCTGAAAAGGAACAGGATTATTTTCGACTGGCTCCACCCCTGATGCTGGCCCAAAAGCACCGTATCGATCAGTTAAAGGCGGAGTTGCATAGACTTCAGCAGCAGGGGGGAGGGCAGGATGTTGAACAAAAACTCGCGAAGCTGCGTTTGCTGGAGGGCGAGCTGCTATGGCGGGCGATGAGTGACTTTGATGCCAATCGTCAGAGAGCTCGTCGTCACGTGGCAAGTCTCGATGAGCAGATCCACCACTACAAGGAAGGTTTAAAGCGCCTCAGCGAACGGGTGGATGATGCCGGGCATTACTCTTCTGAGCGTGATCGTATTGCCAAACTTCGTACCCGGACAACGGCCTTGTCAAAGCAACTTCAGCAGCTGGTGGCGGAAGAAAACCAGGCTGTTACCAGGATGGCGATTGAGCGACTGGAGCGGCATCGCGCACGCATGGAGGAACATAAACGATTGAGCCAGGTGGCATTGGTTAATCTGCTGGATGATATTGCGGTCCGCCAGGCGAGCCGAATGGTGCGTCCGGAGCGAGGAGGTCAGCTATGACGTCTCCTGCTTGGTTGATTCGCCGAATTGCGGCCAGTGTCGCCATTGCCGGGTTGGCCGGTCTGACCGGGGCAGGGCTTCAACCAGTCTTGGCCGCTGAGCTCAAGCCGTTTCACATTACTCAGAATGAGGGCAATCTGCAGACGCTGGGTGAGCTCAAGCCCTCATATATTGATTTTTCCTCCAAGCCCATGCCGCGAGTGTCCTTGGTGGAGGTGATCCGACGCTATATCGAGCTGATCAAAACCTCCAATGACGCACAGTTTCGCGTGGATGCCCTGCATCGACTGGCCAACCTGGAGGCCCTTCTTGGCGATCAGGATGTTGAAGAGTTTCGGGATGCCGGGCTTTGGCAGATTGCTATCGACAGTTATACGGAGCTGCTCCGGGGCAACCCTCGCCGTGAGGGCTATGACCAGATGCTGTATCAGTTGGCCCATGCCCACGAGATGAGAGGGGAGCTGGAAGCCAGCTTGAAACGGTTGCAGGAGCTGGTTGCGCGGGCGCCTCAATCCCCCTATGTGCCGGAAGCCCAGTTCCGTATCGCCGAGCTCCAGTACAGTTTCGGGCGCTATGGGGAAGCACAGAAATCCTATGAGCAGGTATTAAAGCAGGGCCAGCAAGGCTTCGCGAGCCAGGCGCAATACATGCTAGGCTGGGCATTGTTCAAGCAAAGCCGATACCAGGCGGCCTTGACCCAGTACCTTAGCGTATTGGATGAGCTGAGCGCCTCTCAGGTTGAACTGAGTAGTGTCGATCAAGAACTGCAAGACGACACACTGCGCATTATGGCGGTGATACTGGCCCATAATCAGGGCCCGAAAACCCTGGCGGAGCTCCTGAATCAGGCGCAACGCCACCAATATGCAGAGCTGTTGTATGAGCGTTTGATGGCGCACTACATGGCGCTTCTGAGATATCAGGACGCCGCGGCCACGGCAGATGCGTTTATCACCCATTACCCCTACCATCCGCAGGCTGCCAGATTCTCGGTGCGTCGAATTGACGCGCTGGAGATGAGAGAGGCGCCAATGTTGGTGTGGCAGGAAAAAGAGCGCTTTGTTGACGCTTTCGGAACGCAGAGCGACTACTGGGGCCGCCAGACTCACGAAACCCGTTCCGAGGTCTTGCCCTATTTAAAAATCTACCTGGATGAGCTTGGGCGGCTTTATTACAGTCGAGCGCAGGAAGGTCGGGGTGCCGCGAACTATCAGCATGCGGCCCGTTATTTCAGCCAGTATGTGGAAACCTTTCCCCGGGCAGAGGCGTCGGCAGAGAAATACTTTCTGTTAGGTGAGGCGCTGAACAACACCGGACGATTCGAGCCGGCGATCCGGGCCTATGAGCAGGCGGCTTACCAGTTTCCGGACTTTGCCAAGAGAAATGAAGCGGCCTATGCCGCGGTGCTGGCTTATGAACGACTGATTCAGAATGCACCGGATAAAAGTCAGGCGGTATGGCGTCAGCGCAGGCTAGCCGCATTGATTCGTTTTGCCGACACCTTCCCGGAGGATTCGAGGGTCGCCAGTTTACTGTTGCTGGCCACGAATGAGCATTTGGCTTTGGGCAACTACAAGGCGACCTTGGAGACCAGTCGGCGCATCATCAACTCGCCCGGTCAGGAGTCTCAGGCCAGCCTGCGGGGTGCTTATCTGGCCCATGGCCATGCGGCATTCGAGTTAGGTTTCTATAACGAGGCAGAGGCTTCTTTCAAGGAGGCGTTAGCACGCTGGCAAGGACAGAGCCAGCTGCGGGCCGAGATTGAAGAAAAGCTGGCGGTCTCGGTTTATAAGCAAGGCGAATTGCTGCTGGCGCAGAATCATATTCTCGCGGCAGCCGAGCAGATGTTACGAGTAGGGGATGTGGCACCCGAGTCAGATATTCGAGCCAGAGCGCACTATGATGCGGCAATGAAGTTGCTTGAAGCCAAAATTTGGCCGCAAGCCATTGAAGTTCTGGTCACCTTCCGCAACCAGTTCCCGCGCCATGAGCTGGCCGAGGGGATTCAGGAAAATCTGATTTATGCCTATGAGCAGAACCGGCAGCCAGAAATGGCGGCTAAAGAGCTGTTAGCCATTTACAAGTCCGATCCCGTGCCGGAACGGCGCCGTAAAGCCTTGTTGCAGGCCGCGGAGCTTTTCGAACATGCCGGAATGGCGAAAGACGCGACGGCCGCCTATGAAAATTACGTCAAACAGTTTCCCCAGCCGGTGGAGCAAGTCGCGGAAGTTCATCGGAAACTGGTGGATATTTACACCGAGCGCCGCGAGTCGGCTCAGCGCAAACGGGCCTTGAACGCGCTGGTGGGGCTTGAGAAAACAGCAGGTAAAGCGGGGAGTGAACGGTTGCGTTATCTGGCGGCCGAGGCCTCCTGGTTGCTGGCTGAAGATTTGAAAAAAGAGTTTGATGCGATTCGGCTGACGTTGCCGCTGGATCGTGCTCTGGCGAAAAAACAGAAAGCCATGGAGCAAACCATGGCCATGCTAAAACGCAGTAATGATTACGGTGTCAGTGAATTCTCCACCGCGGCAACCCACCTCAGTGGCGAGGTCTATCATCAGCTGAGTCAGGACTTGATTCGCTCTGCGCGCCCCGAAGGGTTATCAGAGCTTGAGCTGGAGCAGTATGAACTTCTTTTGGAAGAGCAGGCTTTTCCTTTTGAGGAAAGAGCCATTGAGTTTTATGAGCTGAACACGGCGCGGGCGAAGCAGGGGATTTATGACCGTTGGGTGCAGCAAAGCTACCGGGCGTTGAGCAAACTGGTCCCGGCCCGTTATGAAAAGGACGAGATACGTGTACATGTGGTCTCCAAGCTTCGCTAAGAAACTGTTGGGTTATCTGCTTGAGCCGCTGGCTCAGGAGTTGGAGCGGCGCGCCGGAAAAGTGGAGTTCGCCACGACTAAAAGTTCCTTGAAAACAAAGCCCTGCTCGCCCCGGACCTGGATCCTAATCCTGATGCTGGGGGCTTTAACGGGGTGCGAAACGTTCAGTAACTTGCAAAGGGGAACTGCACCGACGGTACCCGCCGAACAGGTGCAGCAGAAGTACCAGTCTGCGGTTGAGGCGATGACCCTGGGAGAGTACGAGTCGGCCAGGGTGATCCTTGAAGAGCTGGTGGAAGCTCATCCCGGTTTGGCGACACCTTATGTAAATCTGGGTATTATCGCCGATCAGCAAGGTGATTCTGAGCGGGCGATGGGGTGGTATCAAAAGGCGTTGGAAGTCGATGCTTCGCAGCCCGAAGCGTTGAACCAGCTGGGGATTTTGTATCGCCAAAAGGGGCAGTTGAACAAGGCGCTGGAGACCTATCGAAAGGCTTTGGCGGCGAATGATGGGCTGCCACAGATCCACTATAACCTGGGTATTCTCTATGACCTGTACCTGGGGGATTATACCCAGGCGGTTTATCACTATGAGCGTTATCAGGATCTGACCGGGGCGCAAAATGCCCGTGTTCTGCAGTGGATTCAGGATTTGAAGCGGCGTTCAAGATAGGAGATCGACATGATCAGAAGCATCCTGCTGGCCGCATT
Source organism: uncultured Pseudomonadales bacterium (assembly GCA_964514485.1). GTDB lineage: Bacteria > Pseudomonadota > Gammaproteobacteria > Pseudomonadales > Oleiphilaceae > JAEZAA01. The sequence continues at coordinate 105,138 of CAZEWG010000004.1, read as the reverse complement.
GGCACTGGCGGCCTCGCTGGCGTGGGGCCAGGAGCGTCAGGTCGGAGCCATCAAGACCAACACCAAATTACATGAGGAGCAGCCCAAGGTCTTGTATATCGTGCCCTGGCAGCCTCCTCAGAGCCCAAAGTTACAAGTGCAGGAGCCGGCTCCCGATCTGGAAGAAGGCTTTAAGCCCTTGGAGCGTGATTTTTATCGTCAAAGTCTTTATTTTCGCCAGAATCTCAAGGTGGGGGTCTTGTCCGATCAACCTTAACCAAAAAAGGTTGCTTGAGGTGGGTGGTGAAGCAGCACCAGCAATAAGAACAGTATTCAATATTTGGGAAGGAGTTAGCTGCCAATGTTCGAGACTATCGTCCGGTTTTTTCAAGAGGGCGGGGTGTTTATGTACCCCATCGCTGTGGTGCTTGTATTTGGCCTGGCCATTACGCTGGAGCGATATATTTACCTGACCTCGGTCAAGCAGGCCAACAGCAAGGAGTTTGCTCGCCTGCTGCCGCTGATCCGGCGTCGTGAATACCGTCAAGCCTTGAAGGAAGCCAATGGCTCTAATTCCGCAATTGCTGGAATTTTGGGATCGGGTTTGAGTCGTCTGGTTGCTGGTCACAAAAAGGATGATATTGAGTACGTTATGGAAGAGCGGCTGATGGAAGTGCTGCCCCGGCTGGAGAAGCGTACCCAATATCTGGCAACACTGGCCAACGTAGCGACCTTGCTGGGGCTGCTGGGTACGATTATCGGCTTGATTGCGGCCTTTACGGCGGTAGCCAGTGCAGACCCTGCCGAGAAGGCCAGCTTGCTGTCTCAGAGTATTTCGGTAGCGATGAACACCACGGCTTTTGGTCTGATCTCAGCGATTCCTCTGCTTCTGTTTCACTCCATTCTGCAATCCAAAACCAACGAAATTGTTGATAGTTTCGAAATGGCTGGCATTAAGCTGATGAACCTGGTCACCGAAGGCTCTGTACCGGCCTCAGCGGGTGCCACGGCTGCTCGACCTCTGGCTGCCCAGGCTGCTCCTGCAGCGGCTCAATAGTGCGGACATTGCCGGAGGCAGCAGGAAGATGAGACGCCGTCATCGCCGGATTCAAGGTTCCGCGGATCTTGATATCACGGCTTTCTTGAATTTGATGATCGTGTTGGTTCCAGTGCTACTGGTCAATATGGTGTTTGTTCAGACCAGCATCCTGGATTTGCGTTTCCCGACGGGAGAGGCGGTCAGTACGGTCAGTGCGGAGCTGCAATTACAAGTCGTGATTCATCCAGACCAGATCCAGGTGTCGGATAATCAGGGGGGGGTCATTAAAAGCATTCCCCAGACCGACGGCACATTTGATTATGAGTTGTTGAGTCAGGTCATGCGTGAACTAAAAGCACGTTTACCGGATAAGCGTAATGTCACGATTATGCCGTCAATGACCACATCGTATCAGCAGTTGGTGACCGTGATGGATTCGGTCCGCTCCTACAAGACCGTAGTGGCTGGAAGTCTGGTTAATGCTGAACTGTTTCCGGAAATAGCCATTGCGGATGCGCCTCCTGTGGCGGTCACGGCCGGGGTGGGGACATGAAGCAGTCTCCGAAGGCCCGTCGCTTACAAAGACGGCAGCGCCGCACTAAAGCCGTCGCCATGCTAAACATGGTGTCCTTGATGGACATCTTCACCATTTTGGTGTTTTTCCTGATGGTGAACAGCACTAATGTCCAGGTGATGCAAACCAGCATTCCGGTTGCCTTACCGCAGTCCATTTCCGAGCAGGAACTTCAGGAAACTCTGGTTTTGACGGTCACAAACGACGAGGTTCTACTGGCAGGGAAGGCAGTGGCCAAACTGGATGAGGTCCGCCAGGCTGCAGGCGGTATTCATACGGCTTTGCAGCAGGAGCTCAATCAACTACGCGAATTGCAGGTGTCGATGACTGAGGCAGAAGGCCACCCAGTCACGATTATGGCTGAGCGAGAACTGCCTTATCAGGTTTTGAAAACCATCATGGCCACTTGTGTGTCTGCAGGCTATCCACTGATTTCCCTGGCGGTAACGCGTAGCTTGGATACCCCGACAGCGATTCCCGGAGTGTAAAGTGCAACAGGCCTACTTGGATGACTCAATGCTACCTTGGTCGGTTGACCCAGTAGAAGCGCGTCGGTACCGGCGTCTTTTGCTGGTACTGGCAGCATTGGCCTTAATGATTGGTATTGCTATTCCGGTAATTCAGTTGCCGGAACGGGTCGTTGCGCCCACACAGGACGCCGAGGCCTATCTGGCCCAGGTGATACTGGATTTGCCCCAGCCTGAGGTGATTGAGCCTGAGATACCCGTTGTTGAAGAGGCTGAAACTCCGGTGGTGGAGGAGCCCGAGATTGCGGAAGAGGTAGCGCCTCCGGTCATCGAGCCGGTGGTGCAAGAGCCCCGGGTCGCGCCGGAGCCCAAGCCGGAACCAGAGCCGGTGGATAAAGTAGAGGCTGCCCGGGAAGTGGCTAAGAGCTCAGGCTTGTTGGCCTTGAATGAACAATTGGCGGGCATGCGTGACGCTGCGGCTGCCTCGGGATACAAGGTGGAGGCCCATCAAGGAAATCAACCGGCGCAACGGACTGAGGAACGCTTGGTCTCCAATGCGGCGATTGGCACCTCCGGTGGCGTTGACGATCTCAACTTGACCACCAAGGGCGAACAAGTCGCCCTCGAAGGACGTGCCACCACACGTGTGGATGCTCCAATAAGCACTGGCAGTGCCGGGCAAGGGGTAAAAAAAGCCGCCGCCAAAATGGAGATAAAACGCACGGATGATGAAATTCGCCGGATGTTTGATGCTAACCGAAGTGCGCTTTACTCGCTCTATCAACGGGCGCTGCGTTCCAATCCGACCCTGCAGGGAACGGTTCTTGTCGAACTGACCATTACGCCTGCCGGCGTAGTGTCCAATTGCAAGATTGTTTCTTCGGAGTTGCAGGATGCTGAGTTGGAGCGCCGGTTGATGGCTCGTATCAAGCTGATTAACTTTGGCGCGAAGGACGTGCCGGAAGGGGTTTACACCTACTCCCTTGGATTCTTGCCCGGCTAGGGGCAGAGCGGCAACTTAACCAGAGAGGCGGGGGAAAGGGCAGAGGCCCTTTCCCGCTCTAAATGAGTTCTGCTGAGACGAGTTAAGAAGATTCGCCAATGCTGATTTGGGGCAGAATGGGGCGCTCCAATTTCACCTTCTCAGAGGGGGCAATCACTTTTGCCTGTCCAGTCACAACCACGTCTTCATTCTGGTTAATGATTTCACAGTCCATCACAATCCGGCCTTTGGGCTCTTTGGCCGCCACGGTAATACGCACTTGCAGGGTGTCGTTTAACTTGACCGGTCGCTTGAAGCTTAAGCTTTGTTCCAGATAAATGGTGCCGGGGCCGGGCATGATGGTGGCTAATGCCGCGGAGATAAGGGCCCCCGACCACATGCCATGGGCAATTCGCTCTTTGAAGATGGTTTGGCTGGCATATTGGGAGTCCAGGTGAACCGGGTTCACATCGCCGGATACCGCGGCGAACAAGACGAGCTCTTCTTCTGTCAGGGTGCGGGTGTAGGTTGCCGAATCGCCAATTTGCAATTCGTCATAGGTGAGGTTTTCCAGTGCGTCCATAGTCGGGCCTATCGTGGAATGGTTGATCTCGAAAATGATTAGTTAAATGAATAGCATAAATCTCGGATTATGCGCTGTGGACAGAGCTGAATTCTTTAGTGGAGGCCTGTTGCTGCTGCAGCCAGTGACACAGGTCACGAAACACTTCCATCCGGTTTTTCTCGTTGAACATTTCATGACGACCTTCTGGATAGAGTTTTAGCTCAACTTGGTCGTGGCCGGTAGACGTCAGCATTTTTGCCAGCCTTTTCAGCCCTTCGCCCTCTTGGCCCACGGGATCCAGCGCGCCCCCTAAAATGAAAATCGGGACGTTGGGAAGTCTTCGCAGGGCTTCGGGACGTGAAATGTCGGTCAGTCCGCCGAGCAAGTCAACCCACAGCTGATTGGTGCAGTCGAAACCGCAGAGCGGATCGTTCAGATAGGCATCAACCTGTTCCGGCTCGCTGGACAGCCAGTCAAACTGGGTTCGTGCCGGCTTGAATCGGTTGTTAAAGCTGCCAAAACTCAAATGGCGGATAAGACGGCTGCGGTCGTGTTTCCCCTGGCGTTTGCATTCAAACCGGGCAATAGAGCGTGCTGCAAGGTATTTAAGTGGATGGGCATAACTGGAGCCCGACAAAATCACGCCGGCAATCCGCGGCTGCTCCCGGATCAAGTATTGCTGAAGGATAAAAGACCCCATGCTGTGGCCCAGCTCGAACAGAGGGGTCCGGGGGAATTCGGTTCGGGCAAAGGCCGCGACAGCTGTCATATCGTTGATTACGAGTTCCCAGCCATTTTGGTCCCCGTAGTGTCCGACCAGACCCTGTGAAGCGCTTTGGCCATGGCCGCGATGGTCGTGTGCGATCACCGCATATCCGGCTTGTACCAGGTAAAGAGCCAGATCCGAATAGCGCCCGCTATGCTCTGCCATGCCATGGGCAATCTTAATGGCGCCTTTGATCTCGGTTTGGTGGGGGCGCCAGAGACGAACAAAGATGAGATGCCCATCGTTGGAAGGCAGTCGAATTGTCTGAGGGTGCAAGGCAAGGATCTCCGTATCGGTGAACATGGCTTGATGGATATCAGGAGGCCATCTGTTGTTTTTATGTACTTACTAACGTCACGTACTGTGAAAAGAGCCGGCTTTTTGCCAGATAGTGGCTATAACATGGAGTTTGAAACTGGTATTCTTACGCCGCAAATTTATACGCTTAGTATATTTATTAACTAATTCAAATAACGAGAAGTTAGTCTGGACAGGAGAAGTGATATGGAGAACTTTTTCAAGGACAAGTATCCGCCCGGGATGCCCTCCGAAGTCGACGTGAAGCAGTATAGTTCAATCGTGGACATGCTGGAGAAGTCCTGCAAAAAGTTTGCAAACCATCCAGCCTTCAGCGCGATCGGCGTCACCATCACCTACGCCGAGCTGGATAAGCTGAGCCGCGACTTCGCGAGCTTTTTGCAGAACGAAACCAATCTGAAGCCGGGTGATCGGATTGCGATCCAGATGCCGAACCTGGTTCAGTATCCGGTGGTTGTGTTTGGCGCAATGCGCGCCGGTTTGGTGGTGGTGAATACCAACCCTCTGTACACCACCCGCGAGATGGAACACCAGTTCAATGACTCCGGTGCGAAGGCGCTTGTGGTTTTGGCCAACATGGCCCATCTGGCTCAGGAAGTACTGCCCAATACCGGCATTGAAACCGTGATCGTCACCGAAATCGCCGATATGCATAAGCCGGTGAAGCGGGCGATCATGAACGCCGCTGTGAAGTACATTAAGAAAATGGTGCCGGCCTACAGCCTGCCGAAAGCGATTCCTTTCACCAAGGCAATGCAGCTGGGCGCCAAGCGCAACTTCACTCCGGTGAAAATTGGTCTGGAAGATCTGGCGGTGCTGCAATATACCGGCGGTACTACCGGTGTTGCCAAAGGCGCGATGCTGAGCCAGCAAAACCTGGTTGCCAACCTGCTGCAGGTTAAACCGGTGCTGACCGCGACCCTGGAAGAAGGCAAGGAAGTCTGTATTGCTCCGCTGCCTCTGTATCACATCTATTCCTTTACCGTGAACTGCGGTGTGATGGTTGAATCTGGCTGCCACAGCATTCTGATTCCGAACCCGCGGGATATTGACGGCTTTATCAAAGAGCTGCAGAAGTGGAAATTCTCCGCATTCCTGGGCCTGAACACACTGTTTGTGGCGCTGTGCAACCGCAAGGATTTCCAAGAGCTGGATTTCAGCCACCTGAAAATGACTGTGTCCGGTGGTATGGCTCTGACCAGTGAAGCGGCCAGAATGTGGAAGAAAGTAACCGGCTGCGATATTTCCGAAGGTTACGGCATGACCGAAACCTCACCGGTTGTTAGCGTGAACCCGCTGGGAGCGATCCAGGTTGGTACCATTGGTTTGCCGGTACCGAGCACGCTGGTTAAGGTTATTGACGACGAAGGCAATGATCTGCCGGTTGGCGAAATTGGTGAGCTGTGCGTAAAAGGCCCGCAGGTGATGCAGGGCTACTGGCAGCGTCCGGATGAAACCGCTAAAACCATGACGCCTGATGGCTGGATTAAAACTGGTGACATCGCTCTGATTCAGGAAGATGGCTACATCAAGATCGTTGACCGTAAAAAGGATATGATCCTGGTGTCTGGCTTCAACGTTTATCCGAACGAAGTGGAAGACGTAGTGACCAGCCATCCGGATGTTCTGGAGTGTGCGGCGATCGGGGTACCCGATGACAAGAGTGGCGAAGTTGTTAAAATCTTCGTGATTCGTCGCAACCCTGACCTGAAAGAAAGCGATTTGCGTGATTTCTGCAAACAGCGTCTGACCGGTTACAAGATGCCCAAGTTCATCGAGTTTCGTGACGAGCTGCCGAAGACCAACGTCGGTAAGATTCTCCGCCGCGAGCTTCGTGACGAAGAGCTGAAAAAGCAGAAAACCAATGCTGCCTAAGCGTTAGGTGCCGGAAAAACCCTGCTCTAGAGCAGGGTTTTTTTGCTTTAAGCAACTGACTTTTCTGAATCATCCGCTCTTTGGTCGGCCTCTTTGAGGTGTCGTCATAGGAGTCGGGTGCAGGAAGCTGAACCTCTTCCAGATAAGCCTTCATCCAGCCACTGGCAGTAAAATGATTCGCAAATGAAAGACTGATCGTTGGGGTTGATATTGTCTTCTTCTAACCAAAACACCGCATTGAACGAATTCCGACAGCGCTTGAAGCCGCTGGAGTCAGAGCTGTCCAAGGTTTTAACCAGCGATCGTTACCGGCTGCAACGGGAGTTGGCCACGCTGGCGGGTTTTCGCCGGATGGATGAGGCGGCCCTCAAACGGCTTGAGCGTTTGGAGTCGAACATTCACAAGTCCCGTCAGGTGGTGGAGCAGCGCCAGGCCGCCTGTCCCAAGGTGGCTTTTCCAGAAGAGCTGCCAATCACCGGCAAGGTTGAGGAAATTCGCGCGGCGTTACTGAGTCATCAGGTGATCGTCGTGGCCGGTGAGACCGGCTCGGGTAAAACCACCCAGCTCCCAAAAATCTGTCTAGAAGCGGGTAGGGGAATTCTGGGCCGGATCGGCCACACCCAGCCCCGACGGATCGCCGCCCGCACGGTAGCCCAACGAATTGCCCAAGAGCTTAATGTGGGGCTGGGCGAGCAGGTGGGCTATCAGGTGCGTTTTACCGATCAGGTCAGTGACAACACCCTGATCAAGCTGATGACCGACGGCATCTTGTTATCGGAAACGCAGCGCGACCGGTTTTTGAATCAGTACGACACCCTCATTATCGACGAGGCGCATGAGCGCAGCCTCAATATCGACTTCTTGTTGGGATACCTGAAACGGATCCTGCCTCAACGTCCTGACCTGAAGGTTATTATCACCTCGGCCACCATCGACGTTGAGCGCTTTTCCCGCCATTTCGACAATGCACCCATTATCGAGGTCTCCGGTCGGACGTATCCGGTGGAGGTGCGTTATCGCCCTTTAACCGAGCTGGACGAGGACGGTGACTCTGATCTCAGCATTGAGCTGGCGATTTTGCAGGTCATTGAAGAAATTGAGCAGGAAGAGCGTCGCCTTAAACGTTTACCTGGCGATATCTTGGTGTTCATGGTGGGGGAGCGGGAAATCCGGGAAACCTCCTTGTTTCTCCGCAAGGCCGATTTGGTGGCCACCGAGGTGCTGCCGTTGTATGCCCGGTTAACGGCGGAGGAGCAGAACCGCATCTTCCAGCCTCATCGCGGACGGCGAATCATTCTGTCCACCAACGTTGCGGAAACCTCACTGACGGTACCGGGAATCCGTTATGTGATTGATCCCGGCTTGGCTCGGATCAGTCGCTACAGTTATCGCTCCAAAGTCCAGCGCTTACCCATCGAACCGATCTCCCAAGCCAGTGCGAATCAACGTAAAGGGCGTAGTGGACGGGTGGCGGAAGGTATTTGCTATCGCTTGTACAGTGAAGACGATTTCAATAACCGGGCGGAGTTTACCGATGCGGAGATTTTAAGGACGAATCTCGCCTCGGTTGTGTTGCAGATGTTGCACCTCAAACTTGGCAACATTGAAGACTTTCCCTTCGTGGACGCGCCGGATCGTCGCTTGATCAATGACGGATACAAGCTGCTGGAAGAGCTGGGAGCGGTGGATCGCCAGCGCCAGATCACCTCCCTGGGACGGCAAATGGCACGCATCCCGGCGGATCCGCGGATCGCCCGCATGTTGCTCGAGTCCGCACGTTTGGGCTGCCTGCGGGAGGTGCTCATTGTTGCGAGTGCGCTGGGAATACCCGACCCCCGGGAGCGACCGCTGGACAAACAGCAGCAGGCAGACGAGAGACATGGGGCCTGGAAAGACAAGGAATCGGATTTCCTGAGTCTGGTTAACCTATGGAATTACTACGAAGAACAGCGCCAGGAACTGAGTACCAATCAACTCAGGGCGCTTTGTAAAAAGCAATTCTTGTCCTTTCTGCGGATGCGCGAATGGCGTGACCTCCATCGCCAGTTGCGGCTGATTTGTCAGGAGTTGGGGCTCAAGGAAAATACCGAGCCGGCTTCCTACGAGCAGATTCACCGTGCCATCCTGACCGGTTATATCACCATGATCGGGTTTCAGGATGAAAAGGGCGAATACCTGGGTACTCGGGGTCGTAAGTTCTTTATTTATCCCGGCTCGGCCTTGTTCAAAAAAGCCCCCAAATGGGCCTTGGCGGCTGAGATTGTTGAAACCACCAAAGTCTATGCGCGCACGGTGGCGAGGATTGAACCGGAGTGGATTGAGCAGTGCGCCCAGCATCTGGTTAAACGCAATTATCTCGAGCCCCATTGGGAAAAGAAGCGGGGTGAAGTGGTCGCCTTTGAGCAGGTGTCTTTGTATGGCGTGGTCCTGGTCAGCCGTAGAAGAGTCAGCTATGGCCGGATTGATCCGGTACTCTCCCGCGAGCTGTTCATCCGGCATGCCTTGGTGGAGGGAGAGCTGAGTACCCGGGCGGACTTCTTTCATCATAACCAGCAGCAGATTCATCAAATTGACGAACTGGAGACCAAGTCCAGGCGTCGTGACCTGTTAGTCGACCCGGAAGTCTTGTTTCAATTTTATGAAGAGCGGATTCCGTCTGACATTGTCAGTGCCCGCCATTTCGAGGCTTGGCAGAAGGGGCTTGATGCCGAGCAGCGTCAGGCCTTGCGGTTGCGCCGGGAGGATCTGCTGCAAAAAGGGGAGCCCGACCAGATCGAGGAGCAGTTCCCCAACGCACTTAACTGGCAGGGCGCGTCGTTTCGTTTGGATTACCGGTTTGAGCCGGGACATCCGGAAGATGGGGTGTCGGTATTTGTCCCTCTGGCCGCCCTGAAGCAATTACCGGTTGACCGATTGCAATGGCTGGTCCCCGGCTTGGTGCGTGATAAGGCCATTGCTCTGGTGAAGGCCTTGCCTAAGTCCTTGCGGCGTAACTTCGTGCCGGTGCCGGAGTTTGTGGATGCAGCCTTGCAAGCGTTGTCGCCGGTGGACGAGCCCTTGACGGAACACCTGGGGCAACAGCTTCACCGGATGACGGGTGTGCGGATTCCCCACGAGGCTTGGGATGAATCGTCACTGGAGCCTTTCCTGCGGATGAATATCAAGGTTCTGGATGATGAGGGCAAGCTGATTATTCAGGGGCGCTCCTATCACCAGATCATGGAGCAGTTAGGGGATCGCGCCCATTCCCAGCCATTGGCCAAGATCGCCACACAGCCGGAGCAGGCGGGGATCACGGAGTGGGATTTTGGCGAGTTACCCGAGGTGGTGGAGATGACCCAGGCGGGCGCCAAAACCCTCTGGTATCCCGCACTGATCGATGAAGGCAGCTCGGTGCGCAGGGTCTTGCTGGTAGATCCGAAGCAAGCCTCGGCCCTGAGTCACAGAGGTGTGGCGCGACTGATACGGCTGCGCATGGTGCAGCAGGAAAAATACCTGCAAAAAAACCTGCCTCATCTTAAGGAAATGGGATTGTATTACGCACCCATTGGTCAGTTGTCACGGCTGGTGGATGATTTGCTGACGGCGGTATTCCAAAGAGTGTTCCTGACCGATGGGCTGCCCCATAACCGAAGCGAATTCGATGCTTGTATTGAGCGTCATCGCGGGGCTTTGGTGGATCAGGCCAACCAGATGGCCGTGCTCGTTTATCAGGCCCTGAAGGAATACCATGAAATTGCCCGCCGGCTGAAAGGCAAGGTGAATCTGGCGTTAGCCTTGTCGTTGGCGGATGTGAAGCGGCAGTTGGAGGGGTTGGTGTACGAAGGTTTTATCAGTGATACCCCGCTCGAATGGCTTGAGCAGTATCCGCGTTATTTCAACGCACTGGAAATGCGGTTGGAGAAAATGCCCCTACAAATGCAAAAGGAGCGGCTGTTCCTTCATTTTATGGATGAATGCTGGAGCCAGTATGGGCAACGCAAGGAAAAGCTCGAGCGCCAGGCGATTTATGATGAGGAATTGGAGCTTTACCGCTGGATGCTGGAAGAGTATCGGGTTTCCTATTTCGCCCAGGCCCTGGGTACGAAAATGCCCGTATCGGAAAAACGTCTGGAACGCCAATGGCAAAAGGTCAGACGTTAAACCAAGGTGTATCGCCGGTTAGTTTGGACTAGGCACGGCAAACATTGCAGTTTTGTTAACAGAACGAAACAGGTGCTGCCGCGACTGGTTGTGCTAACATGAAAGCCATTTTACAAAGTTGTTACAAGGCGCACAGTTGTTCGCCAAGACCCAGATTTGTGGAGAATAGCGTGTTAAAAGTCGTGATCAGTGGCACCGGGTTGTTTACGCCGCGTGAATCTATTAGCAATGAAGAGTTGGTCCACGCATTCAATACCTATGTTGACGAATATAACCGTCAGCATAGTGACGAAATTGCAGCCGGGACTGTGCAGCCCCTGCAGGAGTCTTCCGCGGCATTTATTGAAAAGGCCTCCGGTATTAAAAGCCGTTATGTCATGGACAAGGCCGGCATTCTCGATCCTCAGCGGATGTGTCCCTATATTCCGGAGCGCAGCAATGAGGAGCTAGGCGTTCAGGCCGAAATGGCGGTGGTCGCGGCTCGGGAGGCCATGGCACAGGCAGAAGTGGAAGCACAGGATCTGGATGCGGTGATTGTCGCCTGTTCCAACCTGCAACGGCCATATCCCGCGGTTTCCATTGAAGTTCAGGGCGCGCTGGGCATCAATGGCTTTGCCTATGACATGAACGTTGCCTGCTCTTCCGCCACCTTCGGTTTGCAGGCGGCGGTCAATGCGGTACAGACCGGTGCCGCTCGCCGGGTTCTGGTCCTCAACCCGGAGATCTGTTCGGCCCATTTGAATTTCCGTGATCGGGACAGTCACTTTATTTTTGGTGACGCCTGTACAGCCATGATTGTTGAGGCGGCCGACACCGCCAAAGGGCAATACCAGTTTGAGGTGATTGGCACCAAACTGAAAACCCAATTCTCCAACAATATTCGTAACAACTTTGGGTTCCTGAACCGCTGTGATGAAAAGGGCGTTGGCCAGCGTGACAAACTGTTTGTGCAGCAGGGTCGCAAGGTTTTCAAGGAAGTGGTGCCCATGGTGGCAGAGATGATTCTGGAACACCTCCAGTCAATCAATGTGCCATCCGAATCGTTGAAGCGCATGTGGCTGCATCAGGCTAACCTCAGCATGAACCAACTGATCGCCCGTCGTGTATTGGCTCGCGAAGCGAACGCCGATGAAGCTCCGGTGATTTTGGATGAGTATGCCAATACCAGTTCGGCTGGCTCGGTAATCGCGTTCCATCGCTACAAAAACGATCTCCAGGCTGGAGATATTGGTGTGATCTGCTCCTTCGGTGCGGGCTACTCCGTCGGTAGCGTGATTGTGCGCAAGCTGTAATGCTCGCCGGCACCCGGCGTTGAGAATATCCGCCGGGTGCCGCGATACTGCAAATATTTCCTCTTTATTCTGTCTCTTCAAAATGAGTGCCCCATCCTGCCAGGGAGTGGGGTGACTGCGGCTGTCCCCATTTCTTCAAAGTTTTCCGGCAAGACAGTATGGTTGGAACTAAAGGTGTGTTTGTTTCGGCGAGCAGACTTTTATCCGGCGGCTGATAGCCGTCTGTTCCGCTGAAGTTGTCTATCCTGCTGAGGGCTTTTTGTTCCGCTAAAGGCTCTCTGTTCCGCTAAGGGCTCAGGCTTTTCGGCGGAAATCCGGGATACCGGGTGTTAGTCCGCGATTTTTGCAAAAGACTTAAGGGGGCTCAGTGAAGCAAATCGGTAATCTGATCCTTTGCATATGCTTGGCTGGGCTACCCCTGAGTGCAGCAGGGCAAACATCAGACCGTTCGTCCGGCGACCCGCTCGAATCCCTTAACCGCAAGATTTTCGCCTTTAATGAAACACTGGACAAATACCTCCTGAGACCGGTTGCCCGGGGCTACCGAACAGTAACGCCGGAGGTGGTGGACCGGGGGATTACCAATCTCTTTAACAACCTGGATGATGTCCTGGTGACCGCCAATAGTATGCTTCAGCTGAAAGGACATAAGGCAGCGGTGAGTTTTACCCGGTTTTTATTTAATTCCACATTCGGTGTGGCAGGCTTCTTTGATGTGGCGACCAAGTTCGGCCTGGAAAAGCAGGAAGAGGACTTTGGGCAGACGCTGGGATACTGGGGCGTTGGCCCAGGGCCTTTTCTGATGTTGCCGGTGCTTGGGCCTTCCACGGTGCGGGATGGCACGGCGCGAGTGCCTGAGATCTATCTGGACCCGGCATACTATTGGTTGTCTGTCAGGGAGGGCGTCGCGGTTGCAGTCGTTAAAGGAATTGATCGGCGGGCAGACTTAATCCCCGGGGAAAGCCTGGTGGTGGGTGACCGTTATTCTTTCATTCGCAATAGTTATCTGCAGCGAAGGGAATACTTGGTGAAGGACGGGCAGGTTGACGATCCGTTTGCGAGCGAAGAGTTTGATGATGACTTTGAGTTTTAGGTCCCAGGTGATGAAAGACCCTGTTGAGAGTGAAGCGGTATGCAAGCTACTAGTGCGCTAACGGGCACACTGTCGGTTCGTGACGCTTCCCGTTGAATTTGCCCCAGGCTACTCATAAACTACCCGGTCACTTGATAATAATCCCGTACGACGGCCGGACCGCCCCACCTATGTATAGCAAGTTTTTCGGTCTTAACGATTCGCCGTTTTCCATCGCGCCAGATCCTCGTTTTCTATATATGAGCGAGCGCCATCGCGAAGGATTGGCCCATTTGCTTTACGGCATCACTCATCACGGTGGTTTTATTTTGCTGACCGGCGAGGTGGGTACTGGCAAGACCACGGTGTGTCGTTGTTTTCTGGAGCAGGTTCCCGCCAATACGGATATCGCCTTTATTGTTCACCCCAAGGTTACGGGCCGTGAACTGCTGGCCAGTATCTGCGATGAGCTGCAGATCCCCTATGTGCGCGGGGCTTCCATCAAGGTATTGGTGGACGAAATCAACCAGCACTTGCTGGCGGCCCATGCCATGGGGCGCAACACGGTGGTCATTATCGACGAGGCCCAGAACCTCTCCATCGAGGTGCTGGAGCAGCTGCGCTTGTTGACCAACCTGGAAACCTCTGAAAAGAAATTACTGCAGATTGTCCTGTTGGGGCAGCCCGAGCTATTAGACCTGCTCAAGCGCCCGGAGCTGAGGCAGCTCTCCCAGCGGATTACCGCCCGCTACCACCTGGACTCCCTGGAAAAGGACGACGTTAAAGCCTATGTTCAGTATCGCCTGTCGGTCGCTGGGCTGAAACGGGAAGTCTTTACGCCGGATGCCATCACCACTCTTTTTCGCTTGAGCCAAGGGATTCCCCGCCTGATCAACTTGATCTGTGACCGGGCCATGCTGGGGGCATACGCCAGTCACCGGGATATGGTCGATAAGACCTTAATCAAGCAGGCGGCTCGCGAAGTGCTGGGTGACCCGGAGCCTTGGTGGTCCCGGCTTAAAAACTGGGGGTGGGTCGCCCGTGGGGCATTAATTGGATTAAGTGCGGGGTTGTTTTTCCTGGCCCTGTTGTTCTTGCTTGAGAGGGGCAAGTTGCCTGTGCAAGAGCAAACGTTGGCGGATAAGCCAGCGGCTCAGGCCCAGGAAGTCCCCAAGGCCGTTGCCGTTGCGGAGGGAGCAGCCGAGGCTGAGTTATTGGCAGACGAGTCGGCGGCTGAAGGCGTAGCCAGCAACGATACTGTTGAACATGGTGCTTTAAGGGAGTCGTCGGTGCCGGTCAGCAAGTTCCGGGAACTCATGCTGAGCCTGCCGGAAGACACTCAGGAGTCCGCGTATCGCGCAGTCTTGCGCCGCTGGGGTGTTGATTATGACTATCTGCAGCAAGCGCCGGTCTGTGACGAGGCCGAGCTGGTGGGGTTGCGCTGCCTGCAGAGTCAGGGCAACTGGCGTAGCCTGCTGAGCCTGGATCGCCCCGCAGTGTTGAAGCTGCGTAATCCGATGGGGCAGGAGTTTTATGTGGCCCTTCTGGCACTGGAAAACGAGCTGGCAACCATCAGGCTGGGTGGGCAGCACCTGTCGGTGAGTTTGGATGAGCTGGATGCGGTCTGGTATGGCCAGTATTCTGTCCTGTGGAAATTGCCGCCATTGCCTTCGGCGCTGATCCGTGCGAATGGAACACCCGCTGAGCGAGAGTGGTTAAGTCGTAGACTTGATCAAATCGAAGCGATGCAAGCGGTCATGAAGGTGGGTTCGGGCGGCTATGAGGCTGGCGCGCAGCGACTGGTGCTATCCAATGAAGCATCCTCGTTAGAGGAGCGACTAAGAGCTTTTCAGTTGGGGGTTGGTTTGGTGCCTGATGGGATCGCAGGTAGCCAGACGCTGATTCATATGAATACCTTGCTGGATCCGGATGTGCCGCGGTTAAAGATCGACCGTTTGGGGGTTCAGGCTGGAGGGGCGGATTAACCATGTCCTACATTCTTGATGCCTTACGTAAATCCGAATCGGAACGACATCAGGGGCAGGTGCCTCACTTGGGCGCCAACCCGATGCTGATTCATGCCGGCCAACGTCAGCAGCCGTTGTGGCCCTATATCCTGACGGGGGCTTTGCTGTTAAATGCGACGGTTGTGGGGCTGTGGATTTATCATGGCAAGAACAAAGAAGCGCAACCTGTGGTCAGTGCCGAACCGGTGGTGCGCCCAGCTCCTGCTGAGACGGTCGTGCCCCAGGTGGTGCAACAAGAGCCTGCGGTTCCGCGTCCTGGGGTGGCGCCTGTTGACCCCGTCCCTGTGATCCAAGCAGCGCCTGCCCCAGCGATGCCGGTTGAGCCTTCTATGAGAAGGCCAATCACATTGGCCGAGGGCGAGGAGCTGATCCGGCCGGCCCAGCCGCAGCCAAGAGTGCATAGCGCTCCTGAGCCGTTAGCAGAGGCTCCCGTTATGATTGCACCTCAGACCGCCCGCCAGACGCTGGCTTATGATCCCTACCTGGGGTATATGGATGATACTGCGCCGGACGCGCGGCATTATCGCCAGGCGCAACCCTATGGTGAAACCATCTCCCGGTTACCGGCGGATACTCCGGCTGTTCATGTGCCTTATTTGGACGAGATGCCGGAACATTTTCGCCGCCGCGTGCCGACCCTGCGGTTCAATAGCCATATTTATGCCAGTGAGCCGTCAGCTCGTCGGATCATGGTCAATAATATCTATCTCCGTCAGGGGCAGGCATTTGAGGGGATGACCGTACAGGAAATCACCGAAGATGGTGCCATTTTTGTATTGGACGGCGTGCTTTTTTCCGTTAATGCCGCAAAAGATTGGATTAACCGATAACCCATAGAACAAGGCTGTCCTCGCCAGGGTCCTTGGCGCGGAAGGACCTTGCCAAACCACCCGATTTAGCGCTCATGTGCGCTCGCAATTTTCCGCTGATGTGCGTTTGCACGTCTGCTTATCCAACGGTTGTACAGGTCAGATGCTCTCGGAAGAAATCAAAAACGAAATACAGCAGGTTTACAGTACCTTCCTGGAGCGGAAGTCCATTAAGCCTCGTTATGCCCAGCGGCACATGATCGCCGATATTGCCCGCTATCTCGGGGAGATTCGGATGGATGCCGCCGGGAATCGCCTGTCGCTTCCCACCGCTTGTGTGATTGAAGCCGGCACGGGTACGGGCAAGACATTGGCCTATAGCATCGCGGGTATCCTGGTGGCCCGCGCCCTCAAGAAGAAGCTGGTGATTGCGACCGCGACGGTGGCTCTCCAGGAGCAGCTAGTGAACAAGGACCTGCCGGATCTTCAGGAACACGGGGGTGTGTCCTTTAGCTTCGGTTTAGCCAAAGGGCGCGGCCGCTATCTCTGCTTGGCTAAACTGGATCAGTTGCTGCAGGCCCATGCGGACGAATCCGCGCCGCAATTTTTGCTGACCAGCGAGGAGCAGGGAAAGTTCAATCTGCCGCTGTATCAGCAGATGCTTGATCAGATCATTGACGGCGACTGGAACGGGGATCGGGATACCTGGAAAGACGCCCTGGAAGACAGCGACTGGCGGCGGGTAACCACGGATCACCGCCAGTGTACCAACCGTCGTTGCTCCTACTTTTTACGTTGCAGCTTCTTCGAGGCCCGCCAGCAGATCGAGAGCGTTGATTGTATTGTCGCCAACCATGATCTGGTGCTGGCTGACCTGGCGCTCGGGGGCGGGGCGATTTTGCCGCCCCCCCAGGAAACGATTTATGTGTTCGATGAAGCCCACCATCTGGCGGACAAGGCCATCAACCATTTTGCCCACTCCACCTTTTTAAATAGCAGCCGGGATTGGCTCAAGCAGGTCACAAAAACGGTTGCCGCACTGTTAACCGAGTTGGGCACCTGTGGGGATATTAAGCGGGATGTAGAGCAGGTTTCGCCAGCAACCCAACAGTTGGACCAGGACCTTCTGGCTCTGCTCACCGCCTTGACGGAGCTGGAAGGCTGGGATCAGGACCAGGACCGGGGAAATCAGCGGGTTTTACGCTTTGCCCAAGGCATTGTACCGGATGAGATTCGTGCGCTTTGTCATCAACTGCTGCTGTCCACGGCCCAGCTGTGCCGGCTGTTTGAGCGAATGACCGAGCTGTTGCGGCAAACACTGGACGATAAACGGGAAGAAGACATCAGCAAGGAAGATGCCGAACGGTGGTATGCGCCCCTAGGGTTGATCTATGCGCGCTTTATGGCGATGTACGATCTTTGGAAAACCTACGCGGTGGCCGACCCGGAGGGTGGCGTGCCGTTGGCCAGATGGCTAAGGAGCTATGAGGGTGAGGGGCGCCATGAAATTGCGGTGTTCAGTAGTCCGATCATGGCGTCCGGAATCCTTTCCAAACAACTTTGGGAGCGTTGCTTTGGTGCGGTGCTCACCTCTGCCACTTTGACTTCATTGGGCACCTTTGACCGGGTCAGGATCAGATCCGGCCTGCCGGAAGAGAGTCATTACCGGGTGCTTCCCAGCCCCTTCGACTATAGCAATGCCTGCACGCTCACGATTCCTAAAATGCGTAATGAGCCGGAGCGGCCGGAGTTTACCGATGAAACCGTTGAGCGCCTGCTGGAGATGATAGACCTGCAGGAAGGATCCTTGGTGCTGTTCAGTTCCCGCTCGCAGATGCAGGCTGTGCGTCGTAGTTTGGAAGACAGCCCCCTGGATGGGTTGATCATTACCCAGGATGACTTTACCAAGAATGAGGTATTGCGACGTCATCGTGAACGGATAGACCAAGGGTTGGGCAGTGTCGTCTTTGGGTTGGCGTCCTTTTCCGAAGGGGTGGACCTGCCGGGCCGTTATCTGACGCATGTGGTGATCGTCCGCCTGCCGTTTGCCGTACCTGATGATCCCGTTGAGGCGACCCTGGCTGAATGGATTCAGGCCCGGGGAGGCAACCCTTTTCTGGAGGTTTCACTGCCCGACGCGGCGACGAAGTTGGTGCAGGCCTGCGGCCGGTTATTACGCTCCGAGACCGATCAGGGGCGTATTACCATTTTGGATCGGCGGCTGGTCTCCCGCTGGTATGGCAAGCGATTGCTGAATGCGCTGCCTCCCTTTCGGCGGGAAATTCAATAAGGTCTCAGGTTGTTGCTGTTGTGCCTTGAAGATTGTCAGGGCATTGTTGAAGGGATAGGTAAAAAAAACGGCACCTTGAGTCAAATGCGCTTCAAGGTGCCGAGTTGCTGAGGGCTTTGGATTTCGGGAGGCCCTGCTTCAAAAGGAAATGTCAAAAAGGCCTGATCAAGGAGTGTTCTTAATCATTAATGAAGATCTTAAAGGGGGAGGGGGCTTAAATAAATCGTCCGAAGGGCGTAGTGGCCGGGGGTAATCGATCTAAACTGTGATCGGTGTCACGCAAACTGATCCAGAAGTCCCATTTTACGCGCTTTTGCCAGCGCCTCGGTGCGACTGCTTGCACCAATTTTACCGTACAGATTACGGATGTGAGCCTTGACGGTGGCTGGTGCAAGATTTAACTGGGCAGCAATTTGTTTGTTGGCGAGGCCCTCATGGATCAGTTGAAGGACTTCCAATTCCCGTTTGCTGATGGTTTCTTCGAGCTCGCTGGCAGCGAGTTCAGGCTTAGTCTGGATAGCGGCTGGGATGGGATTAGTCTTGGCCAGCCGTTTTGACTTACGGGCCAGACTTTCCAGGACGGCATTCTGGAAGTGATGGCTGGGGCCGGCCAGGGGAGTCTCGTTGAAAAAGTTGATGAGTTGAACCGACTCATCGCTAAACAAACGAATGGATTGCGTTTTTTCCGCCAGTTCTAGCGCCTGGCTGAATACTTGCCGTGCCGGCTCACGCTCTTTCATGGCATCCAGGGTGAGCGATAGCAATATCAGGGCCTGAATTTCCAGCTTGATATAACCCTGTTCCCGGGCGGTGACCAATACCTGATCCAGAGTATTCCGGGCCTGGTCAAAGTGTTGTTTCTCCAGTTGCAGCCGCGTCAGGCTGAGTTGTTCCCGTTGCAGGTTAAGTGGATTGGTTGAAGGCCGCTGGCTGATTGTTTTGGCCAGTGCCTCAGCCTGCTGGGTTTCGCCCAGCTCCAGGCAGTAGTGTAGTTTGGCGGCTTGCAGCGCTGGCGCTTCGAATAGAATCTGCTCACTTTTTTGCTCGTGAATCGCCAGGGCCAGGTCCAGGTGCTCGATGGCCAGGGCCGGGTTGCCTTGTGAAAAAGCGATGCCTGCCTGGACGTAGTGAATCATCATCCGCTGACCGGGCTCCGCTCGATCATAATAATGGAGCAGAGGGTTGAGATAAGCCTGGGCGGCGGTCAGGTTGTCCTGCTCGCGATAGATTTCGCAAAGCGCGGCATTACGCCAGCATGAAACCAGGGAAGGCTGAGGTTGGTTGTGATGGAAGTTATCCAGCCAACTTTGAATGGCCTTGTTCATGGACAGCGCGTGGTTCAGGTCACCCCGGATAAACTGAGTCCACATCAGCAGGCCAAGGCTTGAGAGCACCGTGGAGTAGCGCTCTTCCAACTGCCCGTAATGAATTGCGGACTCCAGGGATTTTACCACGGTGCTCAAGTCGCCCCAGCGAAAATGATCCTGGGCCAAGCCAAAGTAACTGACCGACTTGATGGGAATGTCGGTGTCGCGAATTTTTTCCAAGACCTGGTGCGTCAACTTGCCGGATTCGCCTTGCCCCGGACGGGCAAGGTAAGCACGCATGAAGGAAATCTCATTCTGAAGCTGTTCGAGATCAGTCGCGCTGAAGGAGACGCGCTGTGATGACTGGGCCAACAGGAGCTCCAGTTGTGCCAGTTGCGCCTCGATATTTTCGAACTTGTTGTCGTAGAAATAACACCAGGCCCGCAACATCAGCAGTTTGGGGGAATGGCTGATCAGCGTACTGGGGATCAGACTTAACCATTCCATGAGATAGAGATGGTAGCCCGCGCGGATCAGTTCGTTGCCTTTATCCTCCAGGACCGTCGCCATCCAGCCCCAGTCTTCCAGAGCGATTAACTGAGAGATGGCTTCATGGTAATGGCTTTGCTCCAGATGCCAGTTGACTGCGGCCCGCTGAAATCGTTGGGCCCGATCAGGAGCAAAGGCATTGACCCGGCTGAGCAATGCATCGCGAAACAGGTCGTGGTATCGATACCAATAATGCTGGTTATCCAGGGGAACAATGAACAGGTTGGCTTTCTCCAGCGCGGTCAGTATTTCACGGCTATTGCTAGAGCTCCGGATGTAATCACAGAGATCAGGGTTGATCCGTAACAAGCTGGCACTGTCCTCAAGAAACTCCTGTACTTCACGTGGTTGCTGCGACAGGATTTCCGCTAAAACATAATCGTCAATCAGCTTTTTACCGCTGGATAACAAACGACCGACGTCAATTTTGGCAGACGCTGGGGCAGACTGGCGCTGGGAGAGAATCATGAGCTGCAAGGCGGCAATCCAGCCACTGGTCGCTCCGCTGATATGTTCGACCTCTTCGGGTGTCAGGGTTTGGTTCGCGTAGTTGCGAAAAAAATCGACGATCTCGTCGGCACTGAACATCAGGTCGCTGGTGTAGAGCTCTGCGATGAACCCTTTGACGCGCCAGCGCGCCAGGGGAAGATCCGGCTGGGTACGACTGGTCACAATCAAGTGAAGAGCAGGGGACAGGTGCTCGATAAAGTACGCTACGGCTTGGTGGACGGCGCTATTCTCGATTTGGTGATAGTCGTCGAGAACCAGGGTGACGATGGGTTCTTGGGATTGGGACGCGCTCTCTGTCAGCTCATTGAGTAACGATGTGATGGCTGGTAGGCAGTCGGTATAGCGCTCGTCGGCAAGCAGGCGTTGGGCTTCCGCTCCCCAGGAGGGCTGGATCTGTTGTAGTGCCGTGATGATGTAGCGCCAGAAGTTGGCAGGGTTATTATCAGTGGTATCCAGCGAAAGCCAAGCGGTTGGGTGCCCTGAGCGACTGGCCCAATGGGCTACCAGGGTGGTCTTGCCAAACCCGGCCGGTGCGATAATAAACGTGGCCTTCTGGCCGGGCTTGGGTGCCAGGCTGTCATCAAGCCTGATGCGCTGCACGGTTTTGTCGCTAACGATCGGGTGCAGAAACTTTGTTTTTAGTAATGCCATAAGCCGATCAAACTGAAGAAAAAGTGCCGGGTTCAGGTGCCAGAGTACCCCCAGAGGCGCTGCAGCCCCAAAAGGCTTGTTGTTGCCAGTTTTTCCTTTGCAGGCACTAAAGTCAACCAAGGAGTGATCGAATATCGGTTTGTAGAGGTGGATCCGGGGGGAAGTGAGGCTGGGAAGAGCCCGAAGAGTGGTCTTCCCAGCCATCGGTGCCTTAGAAAAAGGCGTATTTCGTACCAATACCCAGTAAAAGGGTTGCCAGGATCGACTGCATCAGACGGTCTGGCAAGTGACGTCCCAACAGACTGCCCAGGTAAATAGCCGGGAGAGAGCCCACTAACAGGCTTGCCAATAGGGAGAAATCCACGTTGCCCAGAAACAGGTGGCCAAGTCCGCCCACCAGAGTCAGTGGCACGGCATGGGCCAAGTCGGTACCAATAATGCGGATTGTTGCCAGATACGGGAATAGGGTCATCAGAATGGCCGCTCCGAAGGCGCCAGCACCTACTGAAGACAGGGTAACGCAGACACCGAGTACCACGCCCATGATCAGGGTAATAATAGCCTTGGAGCGCGTTAGAACACCGCTCTGGGGAGCCTCCACTTTGCGATATTTATCGCGACGGCTGTTGAGCCATCCCTTCAGCAGCAGCACAATGGCAGTCACGATCAGCATCACACCCAGGCTGCTTGTAATCAGATGCTGATAGGCCGAGGCGTCCGGGAAAAAGTAGGACAGAGCACTGACGGTCAGGATGGAGGCCGGAATACTGCCAGCGAGCATAAATAACACCAACGGCCAGTTGATGGTATTTTGCCGATGGTGAAACACGACCCCACCAGCCTTAGTGACTGAGGCATAGATCAGGTCAGTACCTACCGCCACATGAGGCGGGAAACCGAATAGAATCAGCAGCGGGGTCATCAGGGAGCCGCCGCCGATTCCGGTAAGACCAACTGCAAACCCGACGCCAGCACCGGCAAGAATATAGAGAAGAGTGTCCATGAGAGCCCGCTGTAAGGTATCAAATAGGGGAACGGGCACCACTTTAAAGGCTTGCATCTATTCTTTAAAAGAATATTTGTTTATATTTTTATGCCTTTTTGAATAGCACAATGCGCTGTAGGAGGATGAATGAAGCTTCAGCAATTGAAGTATATTTGGGAAGTCGCCCACCACGACCTCAATGTGTCCGCTACGGCACAAAGCCTATTTACATCTCAGCCCGGTATCAGTAAGCAAATCAGGCTGTTGGAAGATGAGTTGGGCGTGGAGGTGTTTACCCGCAGTGGCAAGCACCTGACACGGGTAACACCCGCCGGTGAAATCATCCTTCGGGAAGCGGGCGAGATCCTGCGGAAAGTTGACGGGATCAAGCGAATCGCCCAGGAGTTTAGCAATCAGCGCAAAGGGGATTTGACCATTGCCACCACTCACACCCAGGCTCGTTATGCATTGCCCCCGGTGATTAGCGAGTTCATGAAGGAATATCCCGAAGTGTCCCTGCATATGCACCAGGGAACCCCGATGCAGATCTCTGAAATGGCAGCGGACGGCACCGCTGACTTCGCCATCGCCACAGAGGCGCTGGAGCTGTATAGCGACTTGATCATGATGCCTTGCTACAACTGGAACCGCTGTGTGGTGGTGCCCAGGAACCACCCGCTGGCCCAGCTGGATCGATTGACCCTGAAAGAGCTGGCGAAGCATCCGATTGTCACCTATGTATTTGGTTTCACCGGGCGTTCGAAGCTCGATGAAGCGTTCCAGGCGGAAGGCTATACGCCGACGGTCGTCTTTACCGCAGCGGACGCGGACGTGATTAAGACCTACGTGCGACTGGGGCTGGGCGTGGGGATCATTGCATCCATGGCGTATGACCCCAATCAGGATTCGGATTTGGTGTCCCTGGATGCCAGTGATCTGTTTGAGGCCAGCACCACGAAAATCGGTTTTCGTAAGGGAACCTTCTTGCGGGGTTACATGTACGACTTTATGCAGCGTTTCGCACCCCACTTAACCCGTGAGCGGGTTGAGCAGGCTGCAAGCTGCGCCACGAAGGCCGAGCTCGATGAGGTGTTCAAGGATATTGAGCTGCCGGTCCACTAAGCGTTTGGCCAGAGCTTGAAGCAAACCGGCCTAAAATCCGCTGCACCGGGTCGTCTGTGGTACAGCGGATAAGGCTGGTTTGCGGCTTTGGGGGAGGGCGATTTTTACTTGAGGTTTACCGCGTGTAGGCCACATTCTTTATGGGCAGCTTCTTCCCACCACCAGCGCCCTTCCCGCTCATGTTGTCCCGGTAGAACCGAGCGAGTGCAAGGAGCACAGCCAATACTGACGAAGCCACGCTCGTGCAATTCGTTGTAGGGTACGTCAAACATGCGGATATAGTCCCACACCTGCTGGGAGGTCCAGTTGGCGAGAGGGTTGAACTTGATGAGTTGACGCTCGCTGGTGGAATTGCCTTCATCAATCTGGATAACGGGCACATTATTACGGGTGCCCGGGCTTTGGTCGCGCCGTTGCCCGGTAATCCAGGCATCCAGGCTGGCTAGCTTGCGCTTCAGTGGCGCAACCTTGCGAATACCGCAGCACTCCTGATGGCCATCCTGATAAAAGCTGAAGAGGCCTTTCTCTTTCACCAGGTTTTCTACCGCCCGGGTTTCCGGAAACAACACTTCCAGGTCCAGGTTGTAGTGCTGGCGGACCTTATCAATAAAGCGATAGGTCTCCTCATGAAGACGCCCGGTATCCAGTGTAAAGACCTTGACGTCTTTTTTGAGCTTGGTCGCCATGTCGATCAGGATCACATCTTCCGCGCCACTGAAAGAGACCGCGATATTGTCGAACTCGGTGAGGGCCTGGCGGAGGATATTCTTGGGGGATTCCTGCTGGAGCTGTTCATTGCGCTCCAATACTTCTTGTTCAGTCAGCATTCCAAAACCGTATTCCAAGGAGGTGCGGGTATGTACCAGCTAGCCGGTACGGCTCGCTGACAAGTTACCAGAAAGCTTAAGCTGATGAAAAGATCGAGGGATTATAAGGTTATAAGCGGGCCGGGAAGTTGCTATTTGAAGGCTGAATGATTATGCAAGTGGCGCGGGATTCCTATATCATTAGCGGCTGATTTAAGGGCCGCTATATTCGAGGAGAATTCTGTGGAACTGGCTTGTCTTGATCTTGAAGGTGTGTTGATCCCGGAAATCTGGATCGCGTTTGCTGAAAAAACCGGCATTGACGAACTGCGCGCGACCACTCGGGATATTCCCGACTATGATGTGCTGATGAAGCAGCGGTTGAGACTGCTGGAACAACACGGATTCGGCCTCCCCGACATTCAGGAAGTGATCGCCACTTTGGAGCCACTGGAAGGCGCCGTGGAGTTTGTGAACTGGCTTCGTGACCGTTTTCAGGTGGTTATCCTGTCCGATACCTTCTATGAGTTTGCCATGCCGTTGATGAAGAAGCTGGGATATCCCGCGCTCTTCTGTCATAAGCTGGTGGTGGATGACAATGGCAAGGTCACAGACTATACCCTGCGCCAGAAAGATCCCAAGCGCCAGGCGGTGAAAGCCTTCCACGGCCTTAACTTCCGGGTGATCGCGGCGGGTGATTCCTATAACGACACCACCATGCTGGCAGAGGCCGATGCAGGTATTCTATTCCATGCACCGGACAATGTGATTCGCGAGTTTCCCCAGTTCCCGGCCGTACATACGTACGAGGACCTGAAAGAGGAATTCCGCAAGGCCAGCCTGAATAAAATCGATTAAGAGGCTGCCTGAGGGACGAAGCCCTCAGCTAACGCCCCTTTTGAGTACAAAAGGGGCGGGTGGTAGTAAATAGAGGCGTCCTGGTACTGGGTTTGACCGGGGGCTCAACGCCTGCCAGGACGCACATCATAGGTTTTCACTCCTCGGTACCCGGTGCCCAAAACTCCTTCTCCAGGGTTTCCATAAAATAAGCCACTTTATTTACGGACTCCTGATACTCTTTTTCAGCGTCGGAATCCGCCACAATCCCACCTCCGCCCCAGCAGTAGATCTGATCTCCTTCACACACCAGAGTGCGAATGGCAATGTTGCTGTTTAGCTGGCCACTGTGAGAGCACCAAAAAATACTGCCGCAGTAGACGGAACGGGAGTGGGGCTCTAATTCGGCAATGATCTCCATGGCGCGTTTCTTGGGTGCGCCGGTAATAGACCCGCCGGGGAAGGCGTCCCACAAGACTTTGAGGGGACTGACGTCGGTCTTCTTGCAGGCTTCAATGGTGGTCACCATATGGTGCACATTGTGAAAACTTTGAATTTCGAACAGTTTGGTGACCTGTACCGAGCCTGTTTGTGCGTGCAGGCCGAGGTCATTACGCAGCAGGTCCACGATCATCAGGTTCTCTGCCCGATCCTTAACACTCTGTGCTAATTCTTCCTTTAAAGCGGCGTCTTCTTCAGGTGTTTTCCCCCTGGCGCGAGTTCCCTTAATCGGAGCGGTGCGAACTTTGTGATCTTGAATACTGAGAAACTGTTCTGGCGAAAAGCTGAGTACCGCGCCGTGCTCGGTACGAATATAGGCGGCGTAGGGTGGCTGTACGGCTTTGCGGATGTGACAAAATGCAGCCCATGGATCTCCCTTGTATGTGGAGGAAAAACGCTGGGCATAGTTGATCTGATAACAGTCTCCCGTCTGAATGTATTCCTGAATGCGTTTGAAGCTATGAAGATAGGTTTCTCTGCATTGGTCTGCGGAGAACTTCTGCTTAAGTTGAAAGGCGCGAGGGCGAAGCTCTGTTCGGGAGAGACGTTGCTGAATCAAAGTGCGTCGATGACTTGTGCAATCGGGGTGAAAATAGATGCAGCACGATTGTTCTTGGTGGTTGCACAGGATTGCCCAGTCATACAGCCCAACTTGCAATAATGGGGTGGCAGAGTTGCGGTTGGCCGGAGCGGTATCGGTGGGTGATGGGGATTTAGCATCGTAAGCTAGGAACCCGATCAACCCTCCATTGAAAACGTTGCCTTGATTTGCGGCGCGCTCGTCAAGCCATCCCGAAAGATACAGGGCGGGATCATCGACCAAAACGTTCTCCTGAATGACGTTGGATTCTTCAGGGTATGCCGGATTTTCCCGGTAGCGGGTCAATGTCCATTGATTGTCGCGATTGCGCAATAATTTCCGCGGCAGGGCGCTGATGATCTCAATGGTGGCGGAATCAGACCTGCTGCAGATTCGAACAAAACCGGGCAGATCTGCGAGCCGTGCGCCAAGGGCATCCAGAACGCCAGGGTAATTCAAAACAATTTTAAGTTCTTCCACTACTAATATCCGGGGTGTCCAGGTTCAGGGGGTAACGGCTACGGGCTGCAATGAGGCGTGAAATTGTACCTGTTGTCCGGTGAGATGTGCATTCCTTAACAAATCGAAACAATATGTTTCGTGTTGTGAGGTTGGTCACTGTCCAAAACAAATGGCGGCGTATAGTCTGTACTCAGATGGAGCGAAATGGGCGAACCAAGCACAGGATGTTGGGCTTAAGGTTCCAAGAATGCCTAAATGTGCTCTGGTCGGCAGGTTTGAAAGGGGCGCGAAAGTGAGACTTTCAAACTGTGAGAACAGTCACGGAAAGGTTACATTTCGCAAACTAAAGTAACCATAACAAAGTTTACAAGGTCGAGTGTAAACAAAAAGGTTTGACACTTGATCTGTAAAAGCTCGAAAGAGCAAGTTGCAACAAAAAAAATAATATCAAGGAGAAATGAAATGAAAGGCCTGAAAAAACTCGTTCTGGTATCTGCAATTGCCGCTGCTCCTTTTGCTCAAGCTGAGCTGAAAGCGATCGACGACGCCGTTCTGGCTGACGTAACCGGTCAAAGCGGTCTGATCATCGAAGTGGCTATGGGCAGCACCGATGCCTTCGGCGCCCGTCAGCAAGGCGTTTTGACAATCACTTCTACTGGTCTGGACGCGTGGGACAACGCTGGTATTAAAATCGATGCATTCAAATGGGAAGTGGACCTGGGCGGATATGACTCAGCCACCAACATCCACGCTAACGACAACGGTCGCCTCGAGGCAAACGGCCAGAATTACGTGGGTGGTCTGATTGCTTCCGATATCCGTATCGCTGGCTCTCTGGATATGACCATTGATGGCGTTCTGGATGGCAGTGACATCTCAACAGGCGGCGGTATCGCGATCGGCTTCGAAAACTCCAACATCAGCATGCGTATCAACAGCCTGAACGTATATGGTGGTGTTGAAGGTCAAGGCATGGCTATGCTGCGTCCTTCCATGGGTGCTATCGAAATCATCGGTATGGACCTGTCCAACCTGGACCTGACCATCTCTGGTCGCGGAGAGTAAGGTTTAGCTAAAGCGTGCTGAGTTTCAGCAACGGTTAGCCAAACTGGAAGAAGCACCGTTCTGCGGTGCTTCTTCATTTCAAAGTCGCTCGTATTGGGCGTTAAGCCGGTGGTTTTAAAAGCTGGCTTAATCAAAGAAATGATCGCTTGAGTAGGTCAAGTCCCAAACCAGGTGAGCTTAGACTGCAAAGCCTCAAAGGAAGATACGATATGAAACGATTACTGGCCTTGTTTAGCGTCTGTGCGTTTGTGTCGGTAGCTCATGCAGAGTTAAAACCCCTTTCAGATGAGACCATGCAGACTATTTCCGGGCAGTCCGGCGTTATTATGGACGTGGCCGGCCAGATTACCTACGAGGCTATTTACTACAACGGCGAGAGAATTGATGTTGATAACCCCACATCGACCGATGGCTTGGTGTCCCAAGCGCCAGTGTACATGGAGGGATATACGGTCGGTATTCCCGCTGGAACGGGTACCATCATGGATATTTTTGCACTGCTTCTGCCGTTAACCTATGGCGAAGTGGATACGGATGGCGATGGCCTGATGGATCGTGGTGCGGCGGTTTTCAATTTTAAGCCGAATCTGCTTGGCACCTCCGCAACCCCTATTTCAATTCGTCCGGAAGACACCACCATTAACATGAGTGATCAGGTATTTGTGACCAAGCAGGGCATTGTTTTCCTGAATGCGCCTCTTCCCACCGAGGTTGGTGGTATTCCCCAGCCGGACTATGTTATCGATGGTCAGTCCTATCAGTACACCCATCCACAGCGACTGTTCTAGACTTTAGCAAAACCGGATTACTTTAATAAAAAGAGCGCCCAAGGCGCTCTTTTTATTTTCTGTCTTTCCAGATTGGGGCTGTCTTTCCAGATTGGATAGCTATCCGGCGTGTGGCCCGCAGCCGTTGATGACTGCAAGCCAGTCTGGCGCTATCGCTGTGGAATCTGGATGTTCAGGTCAAATCCACCGTCTGCGCGGGGTGTTAAGTTGACCAAGTCGCTGCGGATTTGTTCAGTAAAAATCGGGTCTACGCCAGGAATGTTGCCTATGGAGAAGGTCAGGCTTTGACCATCCGATGCCAGGCCAAGTTCTTTTTGGCCTATCATTTGTTCGTTAAAGGGGCCTTCAGGCAGGCGGAAGCCGGGCAGCTCCGGAATGTTAACTTGGCGCTCCGTCAACGGGGCGATTGCCACTTGGTGGCGCTGCATGAATTCGATTTCCTCGGCCGCCTGTCGCGCGCTTTCCATCGCCATGTCGGAGGAGGAAACCTGAAGATTCTGCTGTTGTTGAATCTCCCCTTGTTCTTCTGCTTCAGTCTTCACGGGCTCACTGGGCGCAATGGTATAGGTGATCACCTGGCTGGGGCGCCGCTCCGCGGGTCGCTGGGCTGGAGTAACAATAATGGTGGAGTCTTGAATATAGGTTTCGGTTAATTCGGAACTGGTGAGGGACTGGACATCAGCCATGGCAGGCTGGGCCAGAAGGGCGGCACCGATGGCAATGTAAAGCGGATTAAGTTTCATGGTCGCTCCCGAGCGAAATCGCAGCTAGGTAACCTATCTCATGACCTGGGTGTCTGTTTCCCCGGTACTACAGCGTGCTTCGGTATTAAGCCGACTCTCCGGAATCAACCTTTTTATGATCGCGAGATAACTAAAGGATCTACCTTAAGTCTAGCTCAAATTTTGAAGAATTGGCTATGATTTGCAAGGAACTGATTGGTCTTTTGGGTTCTGAATCCTATTCAATTGACTGTTATGCTTAATGGTCTTGCGTTGGCGTGTATGGCGGGCTCAATTTGGAAGTTTTAAAGCAATCAGTACCTTATCGGTGGATAACGAAGCGGATGGCTGCCTGGCTTGAAAGGAGGCTGCCAGCGGTTCGTGAGAAAACACTGGGATATCGGTCGATCTTTATTTTTCCCACCGTGGCGGGTTTCTGTTTTCTGGGGCTGCTGGCCATTATTTTGTTAGCGGCGATCAACTATCAAAATAATATGTTGTACGCCTTCGTTTTTTTACTGGGCTCGGTATTTGCTACCTCTATTTTGCATTGTTATCGGAATCTTTCCGGTCTCAGGATTGCGTTTAAGCAAGCCCCGGACTGTTACGCCGGTGACTTGGCGACTTTTTATTATTCTTTAAGTCAAACCCAGGGAAATATGACCCATTCCTTGACGTTGCAGTGGCCCGGTAAGGGCCCTGCGACCTTTATCCCCCTGGTAACTCAAGTACCCTTGGAGGGCAGGGTTCACCATGCCACTTCCCGGCGGGGGAAACTCAAGCCGGGGCGGTTGTTAATTCAATCCGCTTATCCGCTGGGGCTGATCCGTGCCTGGAGCCAGCTTGATCTCGAGGCGTCAGTGATTGTGTATCCAAAACCTGTGGGGGCAGCGAGTTATCAGTCCAAAACTGATGAGGGCGAGCGTGAGGTTAACTCTCGACAATTGGTAGGAGTTGACGATTATCAGGGGTTGCGTACCTATCAGCAGGGGGATTCGCTACGACAGATCGCGTGGAAGCAGTACGCTCAAACCGGGGACTTTTACACCAAGGACTTCGCAACTCCTGCAGGGGACAGCCTGTGGCTGGATCTGAGAGATTATCCCGGTGCACCAGAAGAAGAAAAGCTGTCGTTTTTGTGCGCACGGGTTCTTGAACTGAGCCGGGCCCACAGCCGTTTTGGATTAAGGTTGGCCGGGCAGGAAATAGGCCCAGACGGTGGAGAGGCACATCGCATTGAATGTCTACGTGCACTAGCGCTCTATCACGGCGGGTTAGCAGGCCGTAGTGCGGGGGGGCGCCAATGACCAGTATGTCCTTGGGAGGTGTCACCCAAGCCGAGAAACTCAGAGCACAGATCGATCTGTCCGGGATGCGCTGGGTCACCCTGGCCCAGGCGGCGGTTATTTTGCCCCACCTTTCCTCATTGCCAGTTTGGCTCATTTTATTGGTGACGTTCTTTAGCGGCTGGCGCTGGTTTTCCTACCAGGGGCATGTGCCTTTACCCGGGGCGTGGCTGAAGGCAATGTTGTTGCTGGGAAGTATTGGCGCGTTTTTTTTCACCTATCGGGGCCAGTTCAGTGTTGAGGCGGCAGTGGCCTTTTTCACTTTGGCCTATGCGTTGAAAGTGCTGGAGCTGCAAGGCCAGCGGGATCTATACCTATTTATCTTTCTGTCGTTTTTTCTGCTGGCGATGATTTTTTTGTTTGATCAATCCCTGTTGATCACTCTGTACGTTATTGCCGCCATTTGGATTTGCCTGATTGGCCTATCCCGTATCGCCAATCCCGCTTCGGGGGAGCGCAGCGGTTATACGGTTGCGAAAATTATGCTTCAGGCGTTGCCGCTGATGTTGATTGCCTACCTGATGTTTCCTCGCATTGCGCCGTTGTGGAAAGTGCCGATGAACATGGATCAGGCGCGCACGGGTATTTCGGACCGGATTAAACCGGGCGATATTGCCGAGCTTGCACAATCTGGAGAGCGGGCGTTTCGGGTCAGTTTCGAGGGAGAGGTACCACCACAGGAAGAGCTTTATTGGCGTGGGTTGAGCCTTGACTCCTACCGTCAGGGGGAATGGCGGGACTCGGGCACCGATTTGCTGACGCCGTCGTCTCCGACAGAGCCGGTTGTTTCGACTGAGGTGCTGCGTTATGAGGTGATTCAGGAGCCTACGGGTAAGCCTTGGGGTTTTGCCCTGCAATCTCCGCTGAAAGGCGAGGGGAAGTATCGTTTGACCGGGGATGGCTTCGTTCGGTTTCCCATGGAGTTGAGACAGCCTGCCCGCTACTCGGTGGGCATGGCTGAGTTGGAACCTGTCGAAAGTCTTACGCCTTTGGCGCGACATCGTTACACCGCCTTGCCAGACGGTGAGAACCCGGCGACCCGCGCCTGGATCAGCCAGCTTAAGGCGCAGGTTCGGGAGCCTGAAGCCTTGGTGGCGAAGTTAATGAATCATTTCAGGGAACAGCCGTTTTTTTATACCCTGCGCCCGGAGAAAGCAGAAGGTGACCCGATCGATCACTTTCTATTCCAAAGTCGGCGCGGCTTCTGTGCCCATTATGCCAGTGCCTTAACTTACGGCCTTCGTTTGGCAGATATCCCAGCCCGTATGATTGTGGGCTATCAAGGGGGAGAGTGGCATCGGGATGGCGGTTATCTGATGGTGCACCAGTATGACGCCCATGCCTGGGTAGAGGTTTGGCTCGATGGACGTGGCTGGGTTCGTTATGACCCAACCGCCATGGTTGCCCCGGACCGGATCAGCGAGGGGATTCGGGAAGCCTTGGCGCAGGAAGGATCATTTTTGGAACGCGAGCCCCTGGCTCTTAGCCGCTACGGACATTGGCGGGCAGCCCAGTGGTTACGTTTGCGGCTTGATCAGCTCAACTACAATTGGCAGCGTTGGGTGGTTCAGTATGACGGTAACACACAGCTGAAGCTGTTTCAGCGCTGGTATGAGGACCTCGATTTAAGAATCCTGGGATTGTGGCTGCTGGGATTGCTCCTCTCTGCCATGGGCCTGCTTCTTGGTTACGTGTTGTGGCGAGAGCGCCTGGTGGAGCGGGACCCTCTCAAGCGTTTGTTTCACCGTTTTGAAAAGAAACTGGCGCGCCGGGGGCTGGTCCGTCATCCCGGAGAAACACCCCGACAATTTGCCGACCGGGCCGGTGAGCACTTTCCCGCAATCGCCGATGAGATTCGAAACATTGAGGCGGAACTGGAGCGTAATCTGTATGCTTCAGGGGAGATATCGCCGTCCAGATTGTCCGCACTTCGCAAATCCATTCGCGGCTTACGGGTTCCCCGGTCTCGAGCATACCCGGGGTAAGTTAGAGTGTGTTATCTTGGCCGGCTCTATCTAATGGGCCAACGAAGTAAATAAAAGGGTCGGTATGGGTGTTCCTTTTCCATGGCAGGCTGGCATCTGGCAGCAAGTCCAGCAGGTTCAGCAAACGGGGCGCATGCCCCATGGGGTGATTCTCAGCGGCCCCAAAGGAGTGGGTAAAGAAGGTTTTGCCCATTATCTGGCCCGTTGCTTGATGTGCCTGACGCCGGTTGATGGGCACGCCTGTCAGCGCTGCAAATCCTGTTTGCTGATTGAAGCCAGCAGTCACCCGGATGTGCGGGTGTTTTCGCCAGAGGACGATGGCCGCATTCTTAAGGTTGATCAAATTCGCGATCTCAATGAGTTCATTGTCAAAACACCCCAGCAGGGCTTGCGCAAGGTGGCGATTTTACATCCTGCGGAAGCCATGAACGCCAATGCTGCCAATGCGTTGTTGAAAACATTGGAAGAACCTAGCGCAGATGCTGTACTGATCCTGATTTCCCATGCGTCAGGGCAATTGCTGCCGACGATCCGTAGTCGCTGTCAGGTTTGGAGCTTTCCACTGCCCGCCAGGGAAGACGCCGCTGCGTGGTTGAAAAACAAGTTGTCGGTTTCTGACCAGGAGGCCGCCCACTTGCTGCAAATCGCCCAGGGCTCACCTCTGCAAGCGGCAGCTCTGGCCGAAACTGGTGCATTGGAGCTCAGGGCCTCGATGCTTGAGGAGCTGGCTCAGTTGTTAAAGCGGGAGTTGAGCCCTTTTGAAGTGGCCGCCCGTTGGCAGAAGCAGGATTTAACGCTGATCCTCAGTTGGTTGTATCAGTGGTGCGCGTCATTGATTGCCTATCAGGCGACTGGTTTGCCCGATAAAATCCATGATGAAAGCGCACGAAAAATGCTGGAATATCTGGCTGGCAAGGCATCTGCTGAAATGCTGTACCAGTTTCTGGATCGGATTGCCGAAGCAACTCGCGAACTGCAGGCCAACCAAAACCCCAACGTGCAGCTATTGCTGGAATCCTTGCTGAGTGGCTGGCTTGGTTTGATTGCCCGAAGGAACAGGCGCTCTTCATGAAAACCTATTGCAACTATCACCCCTTGGCGCCTTCCCGCTGGTATTGTGGCCAGTGTTTTGGGCACTTTTGCAGTACCTGTGTGCCGACGCTGGGCGATACAAGAAGGGGGGTGGGCTGCCCCCGTTGTCACAAGCCTTTGGATTATCTCGGAGGCAGTAATCTGGCTCAGCCGTTTTGGCAGCGAATTTCGACATTTTTTCAGTATCCTTTCGCCAAAGGACCTTTCTTGCTGTTTTTGCTCTGCACTTTGGGGCCTCTCTTATTTCAGGGGCCTGTGGTGTCGTTGGTGATGGGTTTGCTGCTGGCGGTGGTCCAGGTCCGCTATCTATACGCCATCATTGAGGTCACCGCTGCCGGAAATATGAACCCGCCAGCCTTTTCCGCGGCCTTTCAAGGCGGGGGGATGAGCCTGCTGATTCAGCAGTTCCTGATGATCTTTGGCGCCATTTT
Organism: uncultured Pseudomonadales bacterium; assembly: GCA_964514485.1. Taxonomy (GTDB): domain Bacteria; phylum Pseudomonadota; class Gammaproteobacteria; order Pseudomonadales; family Oleiphilaceae; genus JAEZAA01. The sequence goes on along the minus strand of CAZEWG010000004.1, from coordinate 71,201 downwards.
CTTCGTATTGTTCGTGCTGCACTCAGCCGGGCTGATGCTTGGTTTAGTGGCCTTGGCCTTTACCTTGTTGGTGATGCCCGCTGCTGTTTTGATACTGGCGATGGAGCAGAGTGCCCTGGCTGCCCTGAATCCGTTTCGCCAAATGGCCATTATTGGCGCAATTGGCTGGTCCTATTTCGTGCTATACGGTTATCTGGTGTTGATGGTCCTGAGTATGGGGGTGGTCACCGAGTTTGTCGTGACGCACTTTGAGCCCATGCTGGGTTATCCGTTACTGGGATTTGCCAGCACCTATTTTATGGTGGTTATTTTCCACATGCTCGGATACCTGCTGTATCAATACCAATACGAGCTGGGCTTTAGTGCGGACTCTGAAGAGGAAGATCTGGCGACCTCCACTTCAGAATCAATCAATATCATGAGGTTAGCAGCTGATATTGATATTTCACTTAAAGAAGGTGAGTACGAAAAAGCCGCCACCTTACTGTTTCAGGATTACCGGCGCCGGCCCCATGATCTGAATCAGTTGGATCGATTGCTGCGTTTGTTAATGGCGCTCAAAGCGACCAAGTCCCTTCGCGAACTGGTCCGTCCAGGCCTGAAAATGCTGATGAGCCAGAGTCGCTGGAAGGAAATCGGCACCCTGCTAAAACTGCTTTATCAGGAGGATGACTTCCAGCTGCCAGACCCGCAACTGGCGTTCGATGTCGCCCAGGGGTTGCATCATGTCGGTGAGCACAAGCTGGTATTGCGCCTGTTAAAGGACCTGCATCAGGTACACCCGGATTTCCCATTATTGCCAGAGGCCTACTTGTTAATGGCGAAAACCTTGGCGAATGGTTTTAAAGACCAGGTGAGAGCCTTGAAATACCTGGAGTTTGTCAGGCGCAAATATCCGACCCATGTGGTTCAGGGCAGGCTGGAGCAATACAGCGAATCCCTTCGCCTGCACGGTTTAATTCCCTAGGCGGTTGTCACCGCCGCGAGGCCTGATTTCAGGCCTGACTGGGATTGGTGTTCAGATTGCTCTGCTTTAGCTGGCCGACCAAACCTTCGTAATGATCGGCCTTGTTGGTCATCTTGCGCATTCTGAAGGCATGGGCCAGCGCCTGACCGGCATCACCTAAAATCTCCGGGGTGGTATTGGAGCTTTGCAGAGCCTGGAAGGCAGCCTCCGCCTCTTTCAGATTGTTCTCCCGCAGGCTGGTAATGAGCAGGCGGTAATGCCACTTGTCCGGGACGAGGTCTGGTGTTGGTACCCGTTTGCGGACATCCCGGTAGATATTGATCGCCAGCTCGGTTTGATTGGCTTTGAGCGCGGAGGCGATCAAACGGTCGGCACAGTCGATATAGGCGGCGTTATCGGGCTTGAGTTTTTCCAAATGATACAAGTGCTCCAGCATGCCCGGTTTGTCAGGGTGGCGCTCGACGAGCCGGCGAAACCTTTGGCGCGCCTGTTCCAGGTCCACCCGACTCACGGCCTCTAAGGCAGCGCTATAGTCTTTTCGGAACCTCAGATTTTCTTCATCTTCGTCTTCATCAACCTCGGCGTGAACCGGGCTCCATTTCGTTAACAGAAGGGTGATGGCGCTGCCCGCGAGCAAGCCGCCTGCATGGGCCATATAGGCCACGCCACTGGAATGATTCTGCCAGTAATCCAGTAACTCCTTACCCAGCCAGACAGGCAAGAGCGAGAGTGCTGGGGCCCGGAAATAATTGAAGTAAAAGCCGACCCAGAAAAAGAAGCGGATTTTTTGGAGCCGGTAGGTGGTGACGTAAATTCCCATCAAACCTGAAATCGCGCCTGAAGCACCGACCAAAGGAATATAAGAGCTACTTTCTAGCAGGCTATAGAAAAGGCCCGAGATGGCGCCGCAGGCCAGGTAGGAGAGTACGTAGCGGAACTTTCCCAAGGTGGCTTCTACGGCGAAACCCAGCAAAAACAGGAAGATCATGTTTCCCAGCAAGTGGCTGAAGTTGCCGTGCAGAAACTGATAAACGATTAAATCATCCAGGCCAATCTCTGCTGGAACGAGCCCAAACCGGTAGCTGCTGATATATTGGAGCCAGCTTTGTTCAAGATGCTGGCGCTGTTGCTGCCAGCGGCTCAGGGTTTGCTCATGCCAGAAACGGTGACCTTCCTGATGGAGGTACACGGTGAAGTCCCGGTCTGACAGTATCAGTGCTCCGAGCGCGACATGGTTTTCGTCCTGGATCAGTTGACTCAAAAGCTGTGGACGCTCAGTACGGGAGTCTTGCCCAAGGCTGATACGTCGTTCCAGATAATCCAGATACTCGGGGGCTTCCAGCAGGTGCAGCTCCTGTTGAAGATAATAATCCAGCGCCTGGTGCCAGAGCTCCCCGTCTTGGCGTTGATAGCCGAAGAAGATCGCAACATTGATGAGAATAAGTAGCAGCGTCACGATCGGTGGGCGACGCCAATCCAGTCGGCGCTCGGCGGGGATAATCAGCATGGGACATCCTTCTTGTTCTTAAAATAAATCCACGAACTGCCAGGGTAGATGGCGTTGCCAGGCGGTGGCCATGATCCGGGATGGACCTGCCCCGGAGGCTACCGCCAATCAGGGCTCTCAGGTGCCGGGGCGGATATTCATTCGCTCCAGGGTATCCACAATGGTCTGGGTTTGAGTGTCAACTTCCAGATTGACGAGGTCGCCTTCTTGTAGCTGGCTGAAGGTGGTGGCCCTTAATGTTTCAGGGATCAGGTGAACCTGGAACTGGTTGCCGTCTACTGCGCCAATCGTCAGGCTGGCGCCGTTCAAGCCAATGTAACCTTTGGAGAAAATGTACTTGCAGAGCGCTGGTGGTACTTCAAAGGTGAGGGTGGTGTTGTTTTCGGGCCGCTCGATGCGGACCAAGCGCGCTAATGCGTGAACATGGCCAGATAACTGGTGGCCGCCAATCTCATCTCCAAAGCGCGCAGCACGTTCAAAGTTGACCGCATCACCTTCATTGAGTGATCCAAGGTTGGTAACCCGCAAGGTTTCCTGCATAACATCGAAATAGGCTGTTTGACCCTCGACCCGGGTGACGGTGAGGCAGGTGCCATTAATGGCAACGCTTGCGCCTATTTGCAGATTGTCAGTGGCGCCTGCAGGAAATTCGATTAGGAAAGTAATGAGGCCAGTCTTACGCTCAAGCTGACGTATATGGGCAATACCTTGGACAATTCCGGTGAACATAATCCGCTCCCATCTGAGTTTTTCCCATTATACTCGAACAGGATGAGGGTTTGACCCAGGGCCTGTTGCGCAATACAAGGGATGCGGCCCATGGCTGCTAAAGCGGGATAAACAAGGGCGGGAATATGCGAAAAGTATTGGATGTTGATGTAGCGGTACTGGGGGCTGGCACCGCTGGAATGTTGGCATTTGACGCGGCTGTCAAAGAGGGCGCCCGTGCCGTGCTGATTGAAGGGGGCGAGTATGGCACCACCTGTGCCCGGGTTGGCTGCATGCCCAGCAAATTGTTGATTGCCGCTGCGGATCGGGCCCATCTGCAGGCAGGCGCGGGTGAGTTTGGAATCCATTATGAGGGGCTCAGCATCGATTCCCGGCAAGTGATGGCCCGAGTGCGTCGGGAGCGGGATCGGTTTGTGGGTTTCACGCTGCAGGAGATTGAGGCCATTCCTGCCGAGCAGCGCTTGTTGGGTAAGGGGCGGTTTCGGAGCAATACCCTGCTGGAGGTGGGGGATCGCTGGTTGGTGAAGTTCAAGGCTGCGGTGATTGCCACTGGCTCCACCCCCTATATTCCCGAGGAGTTAAAGGTTCTGGAAGATCGGCTGCTGACCACTGACAGTGTGTTTGAGCTGGAGGAACTGCCGAAGTCGATAGTGGTGATTGGGCTGGGTGTGATCGGTCTGGAACTGGGTCAGGCGTTACATCGGTTGGGGGTGGATGTCACCTTGGTCGGACGTAGCGACAAGTTGGGAATCTTCACTGACCCGCAATTGCAGGAGGAAGCCCTCAAGGTCTTCTCGGAAGAATTACCGATATTGACTCACACCGAGATTCAAACGGTGACCCGCCAGGGCGACCAGGCACTGTTAACGGTTAGGACACCTTCCGGCGAGCAGGAGCTTCGCGCCGATTATGTGCTGGTCGCCACTGGCCGGCGCGCCAACCTCGCTGAGCTGGCGCTGGATGTGTGTGGTCTTGATTTGGATTCCAGGGGCGTGCCCGACTGTAACCCGCATACCATGCAATGTGGAGCCTCCAATATATTTGTGGCGGGCGATGCCACGGGCATGCTCCCTCTTCAACATGAAGCGGCGGATGAAGGCCGTATTGCAGGCCGCAATGCGGCCCGATATCCCATGATTCAAGCGGGTATCCGGCGTTCGCCGTTGAGTATTGTCTTTTCCGACCCGCAAATGGCCGCGGTGGGCCAGCGTGTTGCCGCCATGATTCCAGGAAGCTTTGTGTCGGGGAGCGCCTCCTTTGTCACCCAGGGTCGCAGCCGCATGATGGGGGCGAACAAAGGGCTGATTAAAGTATACGCGGACTGTCGCAGTGGTGAGTTTCTGGGGGCGGAAATCCTGGGGCCACAGGCTGAGCACTTGGGGCATTTGCTGGCCTGGGCTCATCAACAGCGGCTCACTGTTCAGGAAATGCTCAGCATGCCCTTTTATCATCCGGTGGTTGAGGAAGCCATTCGTACGGCTCTGGCGAAATGCCGGCGGGAGCTATTGCGGGTATTGCCGGGAGGGGAGCCGACGCTGGGTATTCAGGTCTAGGTTCGCCGGCGGCCATTCATACATCGGCTGTGTTTGAGACTGGGGCTATCAGCTTGACAGGTCAGGGAATCAAACGTATGTTTCAAACAAATGTTTGGAAGTAGTCAATGTTATGGCCCAGTCTGATACCGTCGACAGAATTCTGGACGCAGCTGAAGTCCTGTTCGCCGAGCGAGGCTTCGCGGAGACGTCATTACGGCTAATCACCAGCAAGGCGAAGGTGAACCTAGCGGCCGTCAATTATCATTTCGGCTCGAAAAATGCCCTGATTCAAGCAGTGTTTGCCCGTTTTCTCGGGCCTTTCGCGGTGCTCTTGCGTCAGCGTCTGGAAGAGCGGCTTGCCACTCAGAAGAATAAACCGGTTGATCTGGAGGAGCTGCTTCAGATCGTCATGGTGGCGATGATTCAGGTGCCGTCCCGCAACAAGCGTAGCATGTCGGTATTCATGAGGCTGCTGGGATTGGCCTACACCCAGTCACAAGGGCATCTGCGCAAGTACCTGGAACAGGAGTACAGCACCGAGTTCCGTTTGGCGATGCGCCTGGTGAAAGAGGCGACGCCCGAGCTGAGTTCCGTGGAGCGTTTCTGGCGCATCCAGTTCATGCTGGGGGCAACCGCATTTACCATGTCCAGTATCGACGCGCTCTCAAGTATATTGGAGAACGATCTGGGAGTGGCCACGCAAACGGAAGATGTGATGAAGCGTCTGGTTCCGTTCCTGGCGGCCGGCATGCGTGCGCCAGCCCAGGGAGAAAAAGACACTGGCAGCAAGCCAGTGCGGGCAACCAAAAGCGCCGATTAATCCCACGCCGGACGCCCGAGATCCAGTCAGGCGTCAAGGCCTTTCAGGCCAGAGTTTTGCCGGCTCCGTCAGGTCAGGTTATGATTTGACGATCCAATTGCCGGCAATTCTCCGTTATGAGCCTTCTGAGCCCCCCCCATAGTTTCGATCCCAAACCTTTCACTCAGGACCTGCATCTGGTCGTGGAGATTACCCAGCAGCTGTTGGATGTCTATCAAGGAGAGGTGTTGATTCAGCGGTTCCCCGTTTCCACGGCGTTAAATGGTCCGGGCGAGCAAGAAGGCAGTGGTTGCACTCCCCGGGGATGGCACCGTGTCCGTGCCCGGATCGGTGCAAACTTGCCGGAGGGAGCGGTGTTGGTGGGGCGTCGCCACACCGGCGAAATCTATACACCCGAGCTTGCCCGTCAGTTTCCCGAGCGGGACTGGATTCTAAGTCGCATCCTTTGGCTTTGCGGGCTGGAGCCCGGCAAAAACCGGGGTGGTAGCGTTGATACCATGCGTCGTTATATCTATATTCATGGCACGCCGGACTCCGAGCCCATGGGCGTCCCAAAATCCCATGGCTGCATTCGCATGCGTAATCAGGATGTGATCCGCCTGTTCGACATGGTCACACCGGGCACCCCGGTGCTGATTCGTTAGCCTCAAAATCTCTATTCGTGAGTTTTCCCTGATGAGTTTTGACCTCTCCAACGGTCCTTTGATGCTTGATATTGAAGGCGTGCAACTAAACGAAGAAGACCGCGCCCTGTTGGCGGAGCCCGCCGTTGGCGGACTGATCTTGTTTAGCCGCAATTTTGAAAGTCTCGCTCAGTTACGGGCATTGCTGAATGAAATACGGCAGATCCGCCCGGGGCTCTTAATCGGTGTCGATCATGAAGGCGGTCGGGTGCAGCGCTTTCGGCAGAGTTTTTCCCGTATTCCGCCGATGGGCAAACTCGGGGAACTGTATCGTGATGACCCCGAACAGGCGCGTCAGATTGCCTTTAGCTGTGGGTGGCTGCTAGCCGCTGAATTGCTGGCGGTGGGGGTGGACTTTAGTTTTGCGCCGGTTCTGGACCGGGAGTATGGGCGTAGCCGGGTAATCGGCGATCGCGCTTTCTCTGATCAGCCTGAAGTGATTCTTGCGCTGGCTGAATCATTAATCGAGGGGATGCACCAGGCGGGCATGGCGACCACTGGCAAACACTTCCCCGGTCATGGCTATGTTGTTGCCGACTCCCATGTGGATATTCCCCGGGATGTTCGTCAGTTTGAAACAATTAGCGCTGATGATATGTCGATCTTCAGTCACCTGATACAGCAAGGAAAGCTGAATGCCATTATGCCCGCTCATGTGATTTACGAGCAGGTGGATGCGTCTCCCGCAGGCTTTTCCCGATACTGGCTGCAGGAGGTGCTGCGGGAGCAGTTGCGGTTTGAAGGTGTGATTTTTAGCGACGACTTGAGCATGGAGGGGGCCGGTGTTGCCGGCAGTTATGCCAAGCGGGCTGAGGCGGCACTGGCGGCGGGTTGTGACATGGTGCTGGTGTGTAACAACAGAGCCGGTGCCTTGGAAGTGCTGGAGTGGCTGAAGCATCAGCCTCAGGGGGATAACCGTCGTTTGCAGGGCATGAAAGGCGTTTTTTCCTACGATTGGGAAGCCTTGCTGGCCAGCCAGGAGTGGCAACTGCATCACAGTCGGTTAAAGCTGGTCGGCTTTGCACCGGAAGGCGTGTAAATTTACGGACCCTGGCAATAGCTGAGGATATCCGCTCAGGTTATGATGGCTTAACCGGCGCGGGCACTGGCGAATAATGACGCTGTACCAGATCATGGCTAGGCCAAGCTTGGGATTCTAGCTCTCATGGGTAGGTTTTAAGGAAATCGAATGGCGGAAAAACTATTAGCGATAATCGGCGGCACGGGCCTCACCGAACTGGAAGGGCTGGAGATTGTTGAAGAAGTCAGTTATGAGTCGGAGTGGGGACAACCCTCGGCGCCGTTGCTGGTGGGCCAATATGAAGGTAAACGCATTATCTTCCTGGCGCGCCATGGCAACCCCCACCGGATTCCGCCCCACCAGGTAAATTATCGGGCCAATATCCATGTGTTGCGCCAGGCGGGCGTGACGGATGTGCTGTCAGTGAATGCGGTCGGTGGGATTCATCCCGAGATGGGGCCAGCCCATGTGAATATCCCCGACCAGATTATTGACTACACCTATGGGCGCGGCGACACCTTCTTTGAGGGGGATCTGCTGGAAGTCACCCATATCGACTTTACCTATCCCTATGACCGGGAGCTTCGAGAGCAAGTCATTCGGGCCGCTCGTGAAGCCGCGGTACCCGTGAGCACGGCGGGCGTCTACGGCTGTACCCAAGGGCCGCGACTGGAAACCGCGGCGGAAATCACCCGTATGGAAAGGGATGGCTGCGATATCGTCGGGATGACCGGTATGCCCGAGGCGGCGCTGGCGGCCGAGATGAAAATCCGCTATGCCAGTATTGCGCTGGTGGTCAACTGGGCGGCCGGCAAGAGTGACCACATTATTACCATGGATGAGATTTATGAGGCGATCCGGGTGGGCATGGGCTCGGTCAAATCCATCCTGGGGCAATTCATTCGAAACTATTAAGGTTGCTGTGACAAAAAAGGCCGGGAAACCGGCCTTTTTTGTGGGGAGACTAATTGGTTTTGACCGGCTCCACATACAGCAGAATGCCGAGATAGGGGTGGTCCAGATAGTTGACCTCACCGCTCTCCAGGGAGCTGCGGGTGGTGATTCGGTAGGACGCTGTGGCTTGCCACTCGCTTGCAGGTTCTTCCCCAAGCAACGTTTGCACCGTGTGTTGGGCAGCCTCGGCCACCAGGGAGTCTTCGGCCATAAACAGCGGATCAAGGGTATCGGCGGATGGGGCTGCGGGAATGCCCGGCAGCAGGTTCAGCTCACTAAAACCCAGATCCACTTGAGCGTGGAGAAAGCGGTCCAGACTGATGGAAATAGTACCGTCCAGTTCGTAGACCTCTGGCGCACGCTCAAGCCCGCGAACCCTTAAAGGAATGGTATTGCGGGCACTGACCAAGGGCTGGTGCCACGCGGCCGCATAGAGCACGCGATAGCCGTCTTTGGCCTGCAAGCGATTGATGGCATTGGCTAGCCGTTGTGGCTGGCTGGTGGCGAAGTTTTGCCCGGGTGTGACTTCTGGCTCGGACTCGGAGGGTGCGCCCAAGCTGTTGAAGCGGGTTGGCAACGCTACCGGACTTGCCGGGCTGTAATGCTGAACCGTTTGGACGGCCTGCTGGCCGCGATGAAAGACCACCAGTTCCAATCTGTACTCGTTACTTTGGGCATAGCCGCTGACAGCCGTGAAAGCCATCGTCAGCCCAATGAGCGGCTGGGCCAAACGGCGCGTCAAGCGAGCAGGGCGTTGCCCATTGGGGCGGCAAACAGAGGGGGGATGGCTCATTCTTCTTGTCATGCGGGGGCCTTCTGAGGTTGTTGGCTGGGAGCGGGGGCCAAGAGTTTGAGGATCTCTTCGACCTGGGCCAGCCGTTCATCTGCTTGTACGGCATTGTGGTTGAACTTGAGTTGAGTCCCATTTTCCAGCTTGAAGCGATTGGCTTGGGACTGAATCAGTTTGATCAGGGTATAGGGATCGACCTGGGTATCCTGCATGAACTCAATACGTCCACTTTGGGGGCCCATGGTAATTTTGGAGATGCCCAGGGCCTGCGCCTTCAGTTTCAAATGGGTTTGGCGCAGCAGGAATTTAACCGGGTCGGGCAGCAGGCCAAAGCGGTCAATCATCTCCACCTGGATTTCGCGAATCTCCTCGTCGGACTTGGCATTGGCAATTCTCTTATAGAGAATCAGGCGGTTATGCACATCCGGCAGATAATCATCGGGAATCAGGGCGGGAATCCGCAGCTCAATCTCGGTACTGGAGTGCAGGGGCTTGGAAAGGTCAGGGCTGCGACCTTCGCGGATCGCCTTAACCGCTTCCTCCAGCATTTCCAGGTAAAGAGCAAAGCCGATGGCGTGGATATGGCCGCTTTGCTCTTCACCCAGCAACTCGCCGGCGCCCCGAATTTCCAGGTCGTGGGAGGCCAGCACAAAGCCCGCGCCAAGGTCCTGGGAGGCGGCAATGGCCTCCAGGCGTTTTTCCGCATCGGGCGTGATGGAGCCTTCTTCCGGTGTCAGCAGATAGGCATAGGCCTGATGGTGAGAGCGACCCACCCGTCCGCGCAGCTGGTGCAACTGGGCCAGGCCGAATTTATCCGCGCGCTCAATCACGATGGTATTGGCACTGGGCACGTCAATCCCGGTTTCAATGATGGTGCTGCAGACCAATACGTTGAAACGTTTGTGGTAGAAGTCGGACATCACCCGTTCCAACTCCCGCTCCCGCATTTGACCGTGGGCCACACCCACCCGGGCCTCGGGGATCAGCTGCTGGAGTTCTTCCGCCGCCTTGTCGATGGATTTCACCTCGTTGTACAGGTAGTACACCTGACCACCCCGAAGGATTTCCCGTAACAGGGCCTCTTTAACCAGTCCCTTTTCCTTGCGGCGCACAAAGGTTTTAACTGACAGGCGTCGAGCAGGGGGGGTGGCAATGATCGACAGATCCCGAATACCATTCATGGCCATGTTCAGCGTGCGGGGGATCGGCGTGGCGGTCATGGTCAGGATATCCACCTGGGCACGCAAGGCTTTCAGTCGCTCTTTCTGTTGCACCCCGAAGCGGTGCTCTTCATCAATAATCAGCAGACCCAGGTTTTTGAACTTGATGTCCTTTTGAAGAAGCTTATGGGTGCCAATGACGATATCGGCGGCGCCGCGCTCCAGCTTGTCCAGAATCGCGTTGGTTTCCTTGCCACTTCGAAAACGGGAAATAAGCTCAACTTGAACCGGAGTATCGGCAAAGCGATCCTGGAAGGACTGGTAGTGCTGCTGCGCCAGCAGCGTGGTGGGAACCAAAACGACCACCTGTTTGCCACCTTGGGTGGCCAGGAATGCCGCCCGCATGGCGACTTCCGTCTTACCAAAGCCCACGTCACCACACACCAGCCGGTCCATGGGTTTCTCGCCGGTCATATCCCGGATCACCGCATCGATAGCGGCTTGCTGATCCGGGGTTTCTTCAAACGGGAAACCCTCGGAAAATGCCCGGTAGGCTTCATCGGGGGATGGATAGGCATAGCCTTTCTCGGCATCACGACGGGCATAGATATCCAGCAGTTCGGCAGCGGTGTCGCGAATTTTTTCCGCCGCTTTCTGCTTGGCCTGGGACCACTTGTCGCTACCCAGTTTGTGAAGGGGGGCCAGCTCCTCGTCCAATCCCGAATAGCGGGAGATCATATGGAGGTTGGAGACCGGGACATAGAGCTTGGCGCCATCGGCATATTGCAGGGTGAGAAACTCAGCTTTCTGGCCATCCACCTCGATGGTTTGTAGCCCCTGATAACGGCCCACGCCATGATCCTGGTGAACCACCGGAGAGCCGATCCGCACCTCGCTCAGGTTGTTGATGATTTGTGCCGTGGAGTCGTGCTTGCGGCTACTGCGCCGGCGACGTTGCAGGACCTTGGTGCCGAACAATTGCGGTTCGGTGACCAGCGCTATATTGGGCTCATTCAGCGCAAAGCCTTCTTCCAGGGCGGCCACGGTCACCATGTAAGGCGCATCCCCTTGGAGGAAATCGTCCCAGTTTGCCGAATCTTCCAGAGTCAGGCGGTATTCACGAAACAGATCGCGCAGCACTTCCCGGCGCCCGGAGGTATCGGCACAGACCAAAATGCGTTTGCCGGACTCGTTCTGAAAGGTTTTGAGCCGGATTAGCGGGTCGGCCAAGCGGGAATCCACGGCAATATCGGGGAGTTGTTGGATGGCCAGGTTTTCAGTCGCTGCCTGTTGGGGCAAGTTTTCCCGGCTGAGTTCCACACGCGGATAGTTTTTCAGGGCTTGAAAGACTTCCTCCACCCGCAAAAACAGGCTTGGGGGTGGGAGAATCGGATTGCGAATATCATGGCGACGCTCTTCATACCGGCTTTGGACATCCCGCCAGAAATGTTCGCCGGCCTGTTGCAACTGGGCGCCGGTTAAAACCAGCGTGTCGTCGGGCAGGTATTGGAAGAGGGTGGCAGTTTCCTCGAAAAAGAGGGGCAGGTAATACTCAATGCCTGGCGGGGCGATGCCTTGGCTGACATCCTGAAACACCGGGTTATCCCGCGGGGCGTTAGGAAAGTTCTCGTACCACCGGTCCCGAAAGCCGCGAATCGCATCCTTATCCAGCGGGAACTCATGGGCCGGCAGCAGGCTGATGGCGTCCATTTTATCAACCGAGCGCTGGGTTTCCGGGTCAAAGGTACGGATGGTTTCGACTTCGTCATCAAAAAGCTCGATCCGATAAGGCCACTGGCTGCCCATGGGAAACACATCGAGAATCGCTCCCCGAACCGCAAACTCACCGTGCTCGTAGACCGTGTCGGTGGCGCGATAGCCACTATCCACCAGTTGGTTGCGAAATTTTTCCGGATCCAGGCGCTGGCCGGTCTTGAGCATGAGGCCGGAATGGGCCAGATAGCTCTTGGGTGCCAGGCGATGAAATAACGTGCTGACCGGCACGATCAGAATGCCCTGACTGGTGCGAGGCAGCTCCGACAGCGTTTTCAGGCGTTGGGAAATAATGTCCTGATGGGGCGAGAAGCTGTCATAGGGGAGGGTTTCCCAATCGGGAAAGGGCAAAATATTCAGGCTCTGCTGAGAGTCATAAAACCCCAGCTCCTGCTCAAGCTGTAGGCTTTCAGCGGTATCCTGGGTAAGAACCAGCACAAACCCCTGGTGCTTTAGGGCTGCGTGGTAAATGGCCAGAGCGCGGGCGGACCCGGTGAGATTTCCCCAAAAACGACGATCGCCGGAATCAGTGGGAAGCGAAGGTGAAAATATACTCATGAATAAAAGCTGTCGGCCTCGAAAACGGACATGAAGCAGTCGGCAAATAAAGGGAATTGTAACGGTGCCGTGAAACGATTACCACGCAAGCAAGCATTAACTGTAAGCTTCCTGTGCGTTGCCGTATCCGGTGTATTGCGCGGGCAGGGCCCGTAGCCGCGGGTTGGGTCATGAAATGAACGAAAGCTGCCTTTACATCCCGTTGGCTCGTTGCCTCCTGGCACATGAACGGTGATAATAGGCGCCCTCATATTATTTTGCTCTGATTTAAGAGGTGATCTGTCGTGAGTCAAGACAAAATGGATGGCTGCTTTGCTGACTGGAAAGAGCGTGAAGCGGTTGCGGAGGCAATGATTCCTCTGATTGGCCGTCTTTATCGCCAAAACAATGTCGTAACATCCATCTACGGACGTGCCATCATCAACCGTTCTGTCATCGGAATCATGAAGGCTCACCGTTTTGTTCGCCAGGTTGCGAACAGCGAATTGTCCGTGCTGGACACCTATCCGATTCTGAAGGTTCTGGATCAGTTGAATCTCGGTCCGGCAAGCATTGACATTGGTAAGCTGGCAGTCAAATTCGCTAGGGAAGGTGGAAGCCGTACGCTGGAAGACTTCATCCGCGAGGAAATCGCGGAAGTGGTCGAAAAGTACGATGCTGACAAGCGTCAGGCTGAATTGCGCCAGACCAAGGATGTGGTCCTGTATGGTTTCGGCCGTATTGGCCGGTTGCTGGCCCGCATCCTGGTTGAGAAATCAGGTGGCGGTACCAACCTGCGTCTGCGTGCCATCGTTGTGCGTAAGGGCAAGGCCGAGAACGACCTGGAGAAGCGTGCAAGCCTGCTTCGTCGTGACTCCGTGCATGGCAGCTTCCAGGGTACGATCACCTGTGACAATGAAGACAACGCCATTATCGCCAACGGCAACTACATCAAGGTGATCTACGCGAATGATCCCTCTGATATCGACTACACCCAGTACGGTATCAACAACGCCATCCTCATCGACAACACCGGTGCATGGCGGGATGTAGAGGGCCTGGGTCAGCACCTGAAGTCCAAGGGTATCAGCCGGGTTCTGCTGACTGCTCCTGGCAAGGGCGATATCAAAAACATCGTTTATGGCGTCAATAACCAGATCATCTCGGACGAAGACAAAATCCTGTCTGCGGCCTCTTGTACCACTAACGCCATTACACCGGTGATCAAGGCCATTAACGACAAATTCAAGATCGTTTCTGGCCACGTGGAAACCGTTCACTCCTACACCAACGACCAGAACCTGATCGACAACTACCACAAAGGTAGCCGTCGCGGTCGTAGTGCTCCTCTGAACATGGTGATCACCGAGACTGGCGCGGCCAAGGCTGTTGCCAAGGCACTGCCCGAAATGGCAGGCAAGCTGACCGGTAACGCGATCCGTGTTCCGACGCCGAACGTATCCATGGCGATTCTGAGCCTGAATCTGGAGCAAGACACCAGCGTTGAGGAAATCAACGACTACCTGCGTCAAATGGCGTTGTACTCCGATCTGCAGAAGCAAATCGACTACGTCAACTCACCGGAAGTTGTATCTACCGACTTTGTGGGTTCCCGTCATGCAGGGATCGTGGATGCGCAGGCGACTATCGTCAACGGCAACCGCGTCAACCTGTACGTGTGGTACGACAACGAAGCCGGTTACAGTGCCCAGGTTGTTCGGATCGTGAATCAGCTGGCGGGTATCAACCGTCCGGTATTTCCGAAAGTATTGAACTAATACTTGGCACGACCACAAAAAAACCGCCGATCTGGCGGTTTTTTTGTGTCTTGGTTTTGTCCGGGAAATTACAGGCGCTGACTGTTTTGCTTGAGAAGATCCCGGATTTCCTCGAGCAGCACTTCCTGTTTCGGTGGTGCTGGCGGCTCCGCAGGTGCGGCTGGCGCGGCTTCTTCTTTCTTCTTGAGGCGGTTGATTCCCTTCAGGGCAATAAACACAGCAAAGGCGATGATCAGGAAATCGAGAATGGTCTGAATGAAGATCCCGATATTCATGGTCACTGCAGCGGCGTCTGGCGTTGCGTCTTTCAGGGTCACGACGATGTCCGAGAAATCAATGCCGCCAATCAGCAAGCCGATGGGGGGCATGATGACATCGGCGACCAGTGAGGAGACGATTTTACCGAAGGCTGTTCCGATAACGACACCCACGGCCATATCGACAACGTTGCCCCGCATCGCGAAAGTCTTAAATTCCTGGAGAATGCTCATGTGTCATGATTCCTTATTAAATTCATGATCGTAATACTTTGAACGTCAGGACCTATTCCGTTAGGTGTATGAGCGCTGACAGATTCGGCCATGAACGGCAGTTTGGAAAGATCCATTGCCGAGGCTGTAAGGTGCCGACGTCAGACCTAATGTAAAGGTTCTTGAGAGTCGAAATGAAGTATCCACTCCGACGCTCTGAAGTCAATAACAGGAAAGCAGGAAATCTTCAGGGGCGGGAGGTGCAAACACTATAATCTCTTGCATCTTTCGTAGTGCCGAAACAAGGAAGTGTTTTATGTCGCAGGCAAGTCGACGCGTCACGTTGCTGTGGTTACTCCTGGCAAGCGGGGCAGAAGCCGTAGCCCAAGACTTTCGATCCCCGGAATCCTTAGCTGATGAGCACGATCCGATTCTGGAGCAAATTCAAACCAAGGCCTGGCTGGATTATCGGTTGTCGCCAGTGGATCGTCGCCTCGCCTTGGAAGAGGCCGCTGCTGACAACCCTTTTTCAATCAGGCCCCATCGTCCTTCTTATTTATTGCCCGTGACTTTTGATAGCCACCCCAATCGGGAGCCCTGGCAGGAAAAACGCGGCCGGGAGCTCACTGCGGAAAATCTCAATGAGTTTGAGGCCAAGTTCCAAATCAGTCTGAAAGCGGTGCTGGTCGATAAAATTGTGACCCCGGATATCAGCCTGTCATTTGCTTACACCCAGCAGTCTTTTTGGCAGCTGTATAATCCTCGAGCTTCCCGCCCGTTTCGGGAAACGGTGCATGAACCGGAGCTGTTCCTGGGGGTACTCACGAACTTTAACCTGCTGGGGTTGCGTCATCGCATTTTCCGGGTTGGGGTCATGCATCAGTCCAATGGGCAGAGTGACCCTTTATCCCGTAGTTGGAACCGTGTTTATGGCCAGTTCATTTTGGAGCGCAATCGATTTGTCGTTGACCTGAGAGCCTGGTATCGCATCAAGGAGGAACGGGATAAGGATGACAATCGGGACATCCATAAATACCTGGGTTATGGCGATCTGCGCTTTAATTATTATCTCAAGGAGCAGGAGTTCGGCCTGATGCTCCGTAACAATCTGGACGATGAAAATAACCGGGGTGCCGTTCAACTGGACTGGAGTTTTCCCCTCTACAAAAACATCCGTGGTTACGTGCAATACTTTAACGGCTATGGCGAAAGCCTGATCGATTATAATCACTCCACCAATCGGATTGGGATTGGTTTTATGCTGATCAACTGGATGTAAGGGGGTTCAGTTCAGAAGGGGCGCGGGAGATAGCTCAACAATCTCTGTATGAATGCCAGTGGGGCCGGATAGCCCAAGGTGATGGCCAGCTTGAAGCGGCGAGGCAGAGCTGGTTGTGAGTGTCCGAAATCAACCCTAAGCGAAGCGCACTCAGGTTGGAATCCGCCTTGGTTTCCCGAGGTATATAGGGAGTGCGGATACTTATGTGCCAGAATAGTCCCGGTATGGCAGAGTCGTTCTAAATCCTGTCGTCCTCCTTTTATCGTCTGAGATGTAGTTCATGATCAGTGGTTGGCTGTTAATCTTGGTCTCTCTTTCCTACGTGGGTCTTCTTTTTGTCATTGCCTACAAGGGAGATCTCCATCCCGGTCTTTATCGCCGCCGCCTGTATCGGACGCTGGTGTATAGCCTGTCCTTGGCGGTCTTCTGTACGTCCTGGACATTTTATGGCGCAGTGGGGCGGGCCAGTCGGGATGGTCTCGGTTACTTTACGGTTTACTTGGGGCCGATCCTGATGTTGGCATTAGGCGCGCCGCTGCTGTATCGCATTGTTGCCATCGCCAAGCGCCAACATAGTACCTCCATTGCCGACTTTATTGCCGTCCGCTATGGCAAAAGTGCCACGCTGGCGGTGTTGGTCAGTCTGGTGGCGGTGGTTGGCGTGATCCCCTATATCGCCTTGCAGCTAAAGGCGGTGGCCATGGGCTATAACCTGCTGACCCAGGGCGTGTTCGCGGCACAGCCCGAGGCCAATCCGATTTGGAGCGATACAGCCCTTTATGTGGCGCTATTGATGGCGCTCTTCACCATCTTGTTCGGTACCCGCCAACTGGATGCCACCGAACATCACCCGGGCATGATGGGCGCCGTGGCTTTCGAGTCGGTCGTTAAGCTCGTGGCACTGCTGGCGGTCGGGTTGTTTGTCTGTGTACTGTTTTTTGATTCTTCCTCCGATCTGGCGTTTCGGGTTACCACTCAACTGGATCTACCCCAGTTTGCCTGGGGACGCACCGACTGGTTGACCTTCATGGTTCACACCCTATTGGCGGCGTTCGCTATTGTGCTGCTGCCACGGCAGTTTCAGGCCATGGTGGTGGAAAATGTCGAGCCCAAGGATGTGAAAACGGCCCGTTGGCTGCTGCCTGTTTATCTGCTGTTAACCAGCTTGTTCGTCCTACCCATTGCGGCGGCGGGTTCGGTGCTGTTTTCAGGGCAGATGGTGGATGCGGATACCTATGTGCTGAGCTTGCCTTTGGCTCAAGAACTTAATTGGTTGACGCTGGTGGCGTTCATTGGGGGAGGCTCTGCCGCGACAGGGATGGTGATCGTCTCGACCATTGCCCTGAGTACGATGGTGTGCAATGAGATCGTTGTGCCCATGCTGTTGAGCCTGAATAAACAGCGACTGTCCCGCAAGCAGGATTTAAGCCGGTTACTGCTCAGGGTGAGGCGGGCCACCATCGTCATACTCCTGTTGCTGGCCTATGTGTATTACCGGATGACCGGTGGCTACGCCACGTTGTCGGCTATTGGCTTGCTCTCCTTTGTGGCCGTTGCCCAGTTTGCGCCGGCGTTGTTCGGCGGCGTGTTATGGCGCCGGGGTAATCGCCAGGGGGCCATCGCCGGACTACTAGGCGGCTCCACGGTCTGGTGTTATACCTTGTTGGTGCCCGCCCTGGCCAAGTCCGGTTATCTGCCAGCCAGTCTGGTGCAGTTTGGGCCTTTCGGGATTGGCTGGCTAAAGCCCCAGGCCCTATTTGGCCTTGAGGCGCCGGATCCTATCACCCATGGTGCCCTGTGGAGCCTGGCGGTGAATCTGTCGCTCTATGTGCTGGTGTCTTTGCTGAGCCAGCAGCGCCTGAGGGAAAGAATTCAGTTGGCTGCGTTTTTCCCTACGCCTCATGCGAATACGGAGCTGGTGGATCAGACTCGCGGGTCTGCCACCAATGAAGACCTCCAGGCACTGGCGGAGCGCTTTCTGGGTGTCGATCAGACTCGGGCCTTAATGCGCCTGTTTATGGAAGAATCCAACGACCGGTTGGCCTCCAACAAACCGGCCAGCATCGTGTTTCAGCAGTTTGTGGAAAGCCAGTTGGCGAAGGCCATAGGCTCGTCCACTGCCCGGGTGGTGATGGATTCGACCCTCAAAGGCCGCGATATGCGGATGGAAGATGTGGTCAGCATCGTCGACGAGGCCTCCCAGGCCATGCAGTTCAGTCGGGAACTGCTGCAATCGGCGCTAGAGCATATCAATATGGGAGTCAGTGTCGTTGATAAGGATCTGCGGCTGGTCGGCTGGAACCAGCGTTATGTGGACCTGTTTGACTACCCCGTCGAGTTCGTTGAAGTCGGGCGCTCCATGGAAGATGTGGTGCGTTTTAACCTGTCTCGCTCAAACCTTCAGCCGGATCGGATCGAAGAGCTGGTGGAGCGGCGACTCCAGTTAATGCGTGCCGGCACACCCCATGAATATGAGCGGGTTCGCCCGGATGGTACGGTGCTGCTGATCCAGGGAAACCCCATGCCCGGCGGAGGATTTGTTACCACCTTCTCGGATATTACCGAGCGTCGACGAGTCGAAATTGCCTTGAAGGAAACCAACACCTACCTGGAAAAGCGGGTCGAGGAACGTACCGAGGCACTGGAAGACTTGAACCGCCAGTTACTTCACGCCAAGGCGGAAGCAGAACGAGCCAATCAAAGTAAAACGCGATTTTTGGCTTCGGCCAGCCATGATCTGCTTCAGCCCCTAAATGCGGCCCGCCTGTTTGTCTCCGCGTTGACGGCGCAAACCACGGACCAGCCGGCAATCAGGGAAAACCTGGCTCATATCGACAGCTCCTTGACGGCCGCCGAAGAAATTCTGAGCTCTTTGCTGGATATCTCCAAACTGGATGCCGGGGTGTTGGAGCCGGCGATCAGTGACTTTTCGATCGAGGCAATGCTCCGTAACCTGAGTACGGAATTTACCGCAATCGCCCAAAGCCAGGGGCTGGAGTTACGCTGGGTGCCCAGCACGGCCATCGTTCGCACCGATCCCCAGATGTTGCGTCGGGTGGTTCAGAACTTCCTGTCCAACGCTGTCCGCTATACCCGTCGCGGTAAAGTGTTGGTGGGTTGCCGTCGCACGCCAGTCGGGCTGCGTATTGAGGTCTGGGATACCGGGCCAGGGATTCCGGATCAGCAGCTACGGACTATTTTTGAAGAGTTCAAACGACTGTCTCATGGGCACCAGGATTCAAAAGGCCTTGGCTTGGGCCTGGCCATTGCCGATCGGATCGGGCGGATTTTGAAGCACCCGATTCAAGTGCAGTCCACCCAAGGGCAGGGCAGTATGTTCGCTATCACGGTGCCGTACGGGCAACTGGAAGCCATCAAGGAAAAAGCGCCCGCCACTGCGCGCATGATTGGCAGCATGGCGGGGGTTAAGGTTCTCTGTATTGAAAATGATCAGGCTATTTTGGAAGGGATGAAAGCGCTGTTGGGCAACTGGCAGGCGGATGTGCTCTGCGTCAGCAATCTCTCTGAGCTACCCGCGGCTCCGGATCACTGGATACCCGATATTATGCTGGCGGACTATCAACTGGATAATGACGACAATGGGCTGGACCAGATGGATAGCCTGCGCCAGCGCTACCAGCGTAACATTCCGGGGATTCTGATCACCGCGTTACATGATGAGGTCGTCAAGGAAAATGCCCGTGAGCGGGGCTATCAGTTCATGAACAAGCCCATTAAACCGGCGGGGCTGCGTGCCATGATGCAGAAGCTACTGACGGGCAAATAACAGTTGTATTAGGTTTCCACGTGAAACGAAACTTAAAGCGGCATCTGATGCCGCTTTAAAAGTTACTCATTACTCGTTGATTTCCTTGATGTTTGCATAAAGATCCAGAGCCTCTGGGTTGGCCAGGGCATCCTTGTTTTTAACCGGTAGTCCGTGGATCACGTTGCGGACCGCCAGCTCCACGATCTTGCCACTGATGGTGCGGGGGATGTCGGCGACCTCAATGATTTTCGCGGGAACGTGGCGTGGGGTGGTGTTGTTCAGAATTTGCTGGCGAATCCGTTGACGTAAGCCGTCATCCAGCGTTATCCCGGGCTTCATCCGCACAAACAGAATAATGCGCACATCATTCTGCCAATCCTGGCCGACGGCGATGGCCTCCAGCACCTCTTCGATCTGCTCTACCTGACGGTAGATCTCCGCAGTACCGATCCGTACACCGCCGGGGTTTAGTACCGCATCGGAACGGCCATGAATGATGATGCCCCGTTGATAGGGAATGTCAGCCAAGGCCGAGTGAGTCACTATTTCGCCATAGTCGCCATGGGCCCAGATGTTGGGGAATTTGGCGAAATAGGCGCTGCGGTACTTCTCCCCATCCGGGTCATTCCAGAAACCGGTAGGCATCGAAGGAAACGGGGTGCGACAAACCAGTTCGCCCTTGGCGTCGGTGACTTCTTGTCCGTCTTCATCATAGAAGGCGACATCCATGCCCAGCCCAATGCACTGGAGCTCGCCCCGGTAAACCGGCAGGCTCGGGTTGCCCAAGGCAAAACACGACAAAATGTCGGTGCCCCCGGAAATGCTGGACAGGCAGAGATCACCTTTGATATCCCGGTAAATGTAATCAAAACTTTCATGGGCCAGCGGTGAGCCGGTCGAGAGAATGCTGCGCAGGGTCGCCAGTGAATGGCTCTGCATGGGCTTCAGCCCAGCCTTTTCACAGGCGCTGAAGTATTTGGCACTGGCCCCCAGGATGGTAATGCCTTCCTCATCGACGAGGTCAAACAGGTTTTCCGGTCTGGGATGTACCGGCGAGCCATCATAAAGCACCAGGGTGGCGCCCAGGGCAAGGCCCGAGACCATCCAGTTCCACATCATCCAGCCACAGGTGGTGTAGTAAAACAGGGTGTCGGTCTGGTTGAGGTCGGTATGCAGCGCCAGCTCCTTCAGGTGTTGGAGCAAGGTACCACCAATGCCGTGGACAATGCACTTGGGGGCGCCGGTCGTGCCGGAAGAGTACATGATGTAAAGCGGCGCATTGAATGGCATGGCTGTAAACTCGGGCTCGACCGCGGTTGGATCGAGATAGTCCGCCCACCAGACGGCGCCCGGCACCGTCGTGGGTTCATCCTCCAGATAGGGCACCAGCACTGTCTGAGCCAGCTCTGGCAGCTGCTCGACAATTTTGGCCACTTTTTGGCTGGTGCTGATGCGCTTGCGGCCATAATGGTAGCCGTTCACCGCAAATAGGACTTTGGGCTTGATTTGACCAAAGCGGTCCATGACCCCTTCGATACCAAAATCCGGCGAGCAGGACGACCAAACCGCACCCAGACTGGTGGTGGCGAGCATGGCCACAACTGAGGCGATACAGTTGGGCAAGAACCCGGCGACCCGATCCCCGGGGCCGACGCCGCTTTGTTTCAAGGCCGAGGCAAGTTGGGCCACCTGTTGGCGAAGTGCAGGATAGGTGAGGGTGTTACGACGCCCATCTTCTCCCCGTTCGATTAAGGCTAATTTATCGGATTGGTGGCGAAGAAGGTTTTCTGCAAAATTCAGAGTGGCGCTGGGGAACCATTGAGCGCCGGGCATCTGGTCAGCGTTATCCAGAATGCGTTCCTTATTGTACTGGCCTTGAACCTCGAAATAATCCCAGATACCACGCCAGAACAGTTCGGGGTTTTGAACACTCCATTGGTGGAGCGCTTCGTAGTCGTTGGAAACCTCACCGTACTGTCGTTGCAGAAAACGTATGAACTGGCTGAGGGTGGTAGCCGCTACACGCTGAGCGTCAGGACGCCAGAGGATAGGATTCATGAGCTTGTTCCTTGCCTGGTTATTGTCTTGCGCATTGCCCTTTCAGGGCGAGTGCGACTTTGGAGGCCGTCGGTCGATTGAGCTGCTGGCTAATCCAGTGGCCGCATTCGCTGAGAATATTCAGATCCACCCCGGTTTCATAGCCACACCCCTGCAACAGGTAGACGACATCTTCGGTAGCCACGTTGCCGCCAGCCCCAGGGGCGTAAGGGCAGCCGCCCAGGCCGGCAACGGAGCTGTCTATGGTGCGAACACCTTCTTCCAGGCTGGCATAGATGTTCGCAATAGCCTGGCCGTAGGTATCGTGAAAATGCACCGCTAACTGCTCGACGGGGACTTGCCTGGAAATGGTCTGGATCAGTTTGGCCGCTTTCTTGGGAGTCCCCACGCCAATGGTGTCACCCAACGAAACTTCATAACAGCCCATCTCCAACAGCGCCGCGCTGAGGTCCGCAACCCGCTCCGGGTCCACCGCACCTTCATAGGGGCACCCCAGAACACAGGAGATGTAACCACGTACAGGTATACCATCATCCTTTGAGGCTTCCATCAGTGGACGGAAGCGCTCGAGGCTTTCCTCAATGCTGCAGTTAATATTTTTTTGGGAGAAGGTTTCTGAGGCGGCGGCAAAAACGGCCACTTCATCCACTTGCACCGAGCGCGCCAACTCATAGCCCTTCATGTTGGGGGTTAGGGCGGAATAAGTGACTCCGGGGCGGCGCTCGATCAACTGGAACACCTGGTCGCTATTGGCCATTTGGGGAACCCATTTGGGGGAGACGAAGCTCCCCGCCTCAATATGGCGAATACCGGCGGAGGCCAGGCGATTAACCAACTCTGCCTTCAGCTGGGGTGGCAGGGGAGTGCTTTCGTTCTGAAGACCGTCGCGCGCTCCCACTTCAAAAATCCGGACGTAATTGGCTTGTCCCATCGCCTGCTTACTCCTCTTTGTCCACGGTCGGTGTGATTGCCAGTAATTCCTGGTCGGCTTTCACCAGATCATTTTCAAGGCAGAAGACTTCACTCACAATGCCATCGTAGGGTGCCCGGATAGGGTGTTCCATTTTCATCGCTTCGACAATCACCAGGACCTGGTCTTTGTGAACCTGATCACCGGCGGCTGCTTGAACAGCAATCACCCGGCCATTCATTGGGGCGGTTAAGCCGCCGGAATGGGAGTGGTGAGCTTGGTGCCGGTCTGCGACGGGACGCCGGAATTCAAAATGAGAACCTTCTTTAAATAGAGTCATTAACTCATTGTTTTGATGGATTCTCGCTGAGGCAATGCGGTCGCCAAGATCCAGCTTGAGCAGATCTCCTTCCAGGCTGCCGTTAATCTGGTAAGGGGTTTCATTGATCCAAACCTTGAGCCATCCGTTGCCGTGCTCCACCCGATATTGATAGGCCTGCCCGTCATGATGAAGCTCGACAGTGCTCACGGCCGGCAGGTTCAGGCGCCAATGACCGGTGTCATTCCAGGGCGAGTTGGTGTCGCTGGCACTTGGGGCGGCTCGGCTGTATTGGGAGGCGGCGAAGACGGCCATGAGCTGTACATCCACCGGTAGCTGCTGGTGGCCGGGTAAAAGCGCCTGGCGGTACTGGTCAATGAAGCTGGTGGTGACCATGCCTTCCTGAAAGGCGGGGTGGCTGAACACCCGATGGAGAAATGGGATGTTGGTTTTCAGGCCGGCAATGGCGAAGTCGGCCAGGGCTTTTTTCATCCGGTTGACCGCCCGAGTACGGTCTTCGTCCCAGACAATCAGCTTGGCAATCATCGGGTCATAATAAACACCCACTTCATCGCCGGGTTGGATCCCGGTGTCCAGCCGCACATGGCGGTTTTCGACGGGCGGGTGCAGGTACTCAATGCGGCCGGCATTGGGGAGAAAGTCCTGCTCAGGGGCTTCTGCATAAATACGGGCCTCAAAGGCATGACCTTGAATCCGCAGGTCGTTTTGCGCGCAGGGCAGAGGCTCTCCATTTGCCACGCGCAACTGCCATTCCACCAGGTCCTGGCCGGTAATCATTTCGGTGACCGGATGTTCGACCTGCAGGCGGGTGTTCATTTCCATGAAATAAAACTGATCCTGCTGGTCCAGCAGAAACTCCACGGTGCCTGCGCCAACGTATTTAATGGCCCGGGCACAATTGAGGGCTGCTTCGCCCATGGCTGCCCGCAGCCTTTCGGACAGTCCGGGGGCTGGCGCTTCTTCAATCACTTTTTGGTGGCGACGCTGTACCGAGCAGTCTCGCTCAAAGAGAAATACGCCGTTGCCGTGTTGGTCGCAAAACACCTGGATTTCCACGTGGCGCGGGTTTTGGATGTACTTTTCCAGCAGCAGCTTGTCGCTACCAAAGGCAGAGGCCGCTTCCCGGCGGGCAGAGCTCAAAGCTTCCTCCAACTGGTCGGGGCTGGTGACAATACGCATGCCCTTGCCACCACCGCCGGCACTGGCCTTGATTAGCAGCGGGTAGCCGATACGTTCGGCTTCGTGGCGTAACGTATCGTTGTCCTGTTGGGCGCCGTGGTAGCCAGGCACCAGGGGCACGTTGGCCTCTTCCATAATGAACTTGGCGGCGCTCTTGGAGCCCATCAGCTCAATGGCCGCAACCGGTGGGCCTGCGAAGACCAGGCCGTTTTTCTCACACTTTTCGGCAAATTCGGCATTTTCCGACAAAAAGCCGTAGCCGGGGTGAATGGCCTGGGCGCCACTTTTCAGGGCGATTTCAATAATGCGGTCGCCGTTGAGGTAACTGGCTTCCGGCGTGGAGCCTCCCAGGTGCCAGGCTTCATCGGCCTCCTGCACGAAGCGGGCCTCTCGGTCTGCATCGGAGTAGACGGCGACGCACTGAACTCCCATACGCTGTGCGGTACGGATGACACGGTTCGCAATTTCGCCGCGGTTGGCGATTAAAATCTTGCTAAACATGGGGTTGCGAATCCTTTTTTATAAAATGCATTAGCTTTGTTGTGGCTTCGGGGGGCGGAGATGTGGGCCCCGTCCGAGCCTGCGTTACATCCGAAATACCCCGAACTTGGTCTCGGGGATGGGAGCATTCAGAGCGGCGGAAAGCCCCAGTCCCAGTACCCGGCGGGAGTCTGCCGGGTCAATAATCCCGTCGTCCCACAAGCGTGCGCTGGCGTAATAGGCGTGAGACTGGCGTTCGAATTGATCAATGACTGGCTGTTTAAATTCCGCGGCCTGCTCCGGCGTCCAGGATTTGCCCTGGCGGGCCAGGCTGTCTTCACGGACTTGTGCCAGTACCCCAGCCGCTTGCTCGCCACCCATTACGGCAATTTTGGCGTTCGGCCACATCCAGAGGAAACGGGGGCGGTAGGCCCGGCCGCACATGCCGTAGTTGCCGGCGCCGTAGCTGCCCCCGATGATCAGGGTGAGCTTGGGAACCTGGGCGCAGGCCACGGCGGTCACCAGCTTGGCGCCGTGCTTGGCAATACCGCCTTCTTCGTATTTTTTACCCACCATAAAGCCGGTGATGTTTTGCAGGAATATCAGCGGGATCTTCCGTTGGCAGCACAGCTCGATAAAGTGGGCGCCTTTTTGGGCGGACTCTGAAAACAGAATGCCGTTATTGGCAATGATTCCGACCGGATAGCCGTAGAGACTCGCAAAGCCGCACACCAGCGTGCTACCGAACAGGGGTTTGAATTCCTGGAATTCAGAACCGTCCACGATACGGGCGATCACTTCCCGCACGTCATAGGGAGTTTTCAGGTCAACCGGTACCACGCCCCGTAGTTCTTCAGGGGAGTACAACGGTTCCTGGACCGGTTGAATATCCATGCTCAGCTGTTTTTTACGGTTCAAGCGGCGGACCGCCTGGCGGGCCAGCTGCAAGGCGTGGTGTTCATCCAGAGCATAATGGTCGGCTACACCGGAAAGGCGACAATGGACGTCTGCGCCGCCCAGATCCTCGGCGCTGACCACTTCGCCGGTGGCTGCTTTCACCAGCGGGGGGCCGGCCAGGAAAATGGAGCTTTGCCCTTTGACCATGATGCTTTCATCCGCCATGGCGGGTACATAGGCGCCGCCGGCGGTACACAAGCCCATCACCACGGCAATCTGGGGGATTCCCTTGGCGGACATGTTGGCTTGTCGGTAAAAGATATGACCGAAATGCTCTTCGTCTGGAAACACCTCATCCTGTTGGGGCAGGTTGGCGCCCCCGGAGTCCACCAGATAAATACAGGGCAGGTGGTTTTCCTCGGCGATTTTCTGGGCGCGAATGTGCTTCTTGACCGTGAGGGGGTAATAAGTACCCCCTTTGACGGTGCTGTCGTTGGCGACAATCATGCACTCCTGGCCTTCCACCCGGCCGATGCCGGCGATGACGCCAGCCGCGGGCACGGGTTCCTGGTAAACCTCATGGGCGGCCAATTGGGAAATCTCCAAAAAGGGGCTGCCCGGGTCCAGGAGATGGTTAATCCGTTCGCGGGGCAGAAGCTTTCCCTTTGCCAGGTGTCTCTCCCGGGCCTGGGGCCCACCGCCTTCAGCGATGGTTCGGACTTTGCTCTGCAGATCGGCCACCAGGTCGCTCATGGCCTGGTACTGCTCCCGATACTGGGTGGATTGCGGATTGAGCGAGGATTTCAGAATACTCATGGTCAAGCTCATTAATTGGATGATTCGTTGAAGAGCTCACGGCCGATCAGCATGCGGCGAATTTCGCTCGTTCCGGCGCCAATTTCATAGAGCTTGGCGTCACGCAGCAGTCGTCCGCTGGGATAATCATTGATATAACCATTGCCGCCGAGAATCTGGATGGCGTCCAGGGCCATCTGGGTGGCCCGTTCCGCGCAGTAAAGAATGGCGCCGGCGGCGTCCTTGCGAGTCGTCTCGCCCCGGTCGCAGGCGCGGGCCACGGCATAGAGGTAGGAGCGGGAGGCGTTCAGGATGGTGTACATATCCGCCACTTTGGCCTGAATCAGCTGGAACTGGCCGATAGACTGGCCGAACTGTTGGCGCTCGTGGATGTAGGGCACCACCAGATCCAGGCAAGCCTGCATAATGCCGACCGGTCCGCCGGCCAAAACGACGCGCTCGAAATCCAGGCCGCTCATCAGCACCTTCACCCCCTGGTTTTCTTCGCCCAGCAGGTTCTCTGCGGGTACTTCGCAGTCCTGGAACACCAGTTCACAGGTATTGGAGCCCCGCATGCCCAGCTTGTCCAGCTTGGGCGAACGGGAAAAACCTGGGAAGTCTCTTTCTACAATAAACGCGCTAATTCCACGGGGGCCGCCTTGGGGGTCGGTTTTGGCGTAAATCACATAGGTGTTGGCATCCGGCCCATTGGTGATCCACATTTTAGTGCCGTTGAGGATGTAACGGTCGCCCCGTTTCTCCGCCCGCAGTTTCATACTGACGACGTCGCTGCCGGCGTTGGGCTCGCTCATGGCCAAGGCGCCGATATGCTCACCACTGATGAGTTTGGGCAGGTACTTTTCCTTCTGGGCTTGATTGCCATTTCGGTAGATCTGGTTAACGCACAGGTTGGAGTGGGCGCCATAGCTTAGTGCCACGGATGCCGAGGCACGACTGATCTCTTCCATGGCCAGCACATGAGCCAGGTATCCCATGCCGCTGCCACCAAACTCTTCGCTCACCGTCAGGCCAAGCAGCCCCAGATCACCGAATTTGCGCCAGAGGTCGTTCGGAAACTGGTTTTCCTGGTCAATTGCAGCAGCCCTTGGGGCGATTTCCTTTTCTGCAAACTGGCGCACGGAGTGACGCAGGAGGTCCAGTTCCTCACCGAGGGCAAAGTTCAGGGTGGAGTAGTGATAGCTCATGGAGTTTTCCTTATTTGTTCTTGTTAACTCTGAAGGACTAGGTTTGTGGGTTTAGGATTGGTTCGGGGTGCTCAATTCACGGAGGCTGGCGCGGCAGCGCTGTTCCGCCTCATCAAGTTCGGCCTGCATCAGCTTGATATCCGCTAACTGCTGCATCAGTGCCGCGCGTTTTTCGGCGATTTTCTCCAGCAGCCGATTCAGCTGAGTGCGGTTGCCGCTGGCGGGATCATAGAGCTCGAACAGTTCTTTGGACTCGCTCAGGCTAAAGCCCAGACGCTTGCCTCGCAGAATCAGTTTCAGCAGAACCCGCTCCCGCTCCCGATAGATACGCTTTTGGCCCTCGCGCTGGGGGCACAGCAGGCCTTCCGCTTCATAAAAACGAATGGTGCGGGTGGTGATGTCGAATTCCTGGGCCAGATCTCGAATGGAGTAGGTTTTTGCCATGGGGATCAAAGTTAAGCCGGTAGTTATTGTTGACGTTAACGTTAACGTAAAGCTGGCAATCTGTCCATATTTAATGGGATGGCCGGCTTTCTGTCACAAAAGTCCTCAAAAGAGGCGGTGTGGCGAGATGGGTTGGTGGGGAGGGATTAATTATATGAGGCGCGAGGGTCAGTCTTTGGCATTGAGCTGTTCAAGGAAGCGGTCATTCATCATGCTCCACTTGCTGAGTTCCCGGGCCTCGCCAATGCGCCGCCCGTCACCACGCTGCTTCGACATCCACAGCCCGCTACCGTTAAAGCTGTAGACCGGTTGAAGATCCTCCCGCTGGGATGCTGGCAGGATTTGGTTGACCAGGTTGTCGAGAATTAAGGGTTCGGCATCCGGTGTCGGGTAATAGGCCAGCACCATATGGGCCTGATTGATTTTCAGCGCCTTGACGTAGGTGATGCGCAGCTTTTCGTCGGGCACTCCCATACGCAGGAGGGTGAAGTATTTGGCGATGGAGTAGTCTTCGCAGTCACCGCCGTTGCTGGTGAGCAATTCGAAGGGGGTGGCCCAGTAGTCCTCTTCGTGCCAGTGATCCTGATCTTCGCGATAGGGGATTTGGTTGAAAAACGAGTTGACCAGCAGCAGCTTGCGTTGTTCCGGCAGGGACGGGGGAAGCTCCATCAGTTGCTTCCAGCGCTGCAGGCGCTCCCGGCTGTCGCTGCCAAAGCGCTGCTCGGCCAGTTCCAGCACCGTCGGGCTCAGCTCGAAGGAAGCCGAGGCGCCCACGGGTAAAAAGGCCAGGGTCAGGGCTGTTGTCGCATTGAGGAGAACAGTGCGCCACATAATGAATAAGAGTCTCTGTCCGAACGGGGCTAGACACCCCTATACATTACTACATCGGATCAGTTGGCGGGCCAATACAAGGGCGCAGATTGTCGCGACCGGGTCGCGGTTTGATCTGGCGTCTCCCTGATCCGGGGACGCCCGTCCGTGGACTCATGAATTATAGTTGGAGATTTTGCTTAGAAGATGAATTATTGGTTATTCATTTGCTCTCTAAGCTGGCGCAGACGGTCGCGAATCTGCTGTCGGCGATCTTCGCTCAAGGCGTCCTGCTGATAAGCGGGCTGCGCTGGAACGGGATCTTCTAGCACGCCTTGGTCCATTTCCTGGGGCTCCTCGATGGTGGCAGCATCGTCTTGCTGGGTCGCCGGCTCCTCGTAGGACTGCTCTGAATAGCTTGATTGAGAGTCCGGCTCCGCGGCAGGGGCGCTATAGCTGGAAATATCCGCGGAAGGATCGCTGCTTTCCGGGAAGTAGAGATTTTCCAGGCGACCACGGCGATCAATAATCACCCGGTCCGCATGGACAGCCCGGAGAATGGCATCGCCGGGCAGGCGATCCCCGATCAGATAAACCTGGGTTTCCCGGTCAGGGCCTTCGATCAAGGCGCTGGTGCGGCCTTCATCTTCCGTGGTGGAAACGCCCCGTAGTGTCAGTCTCAGGTTGGTGGTTGGAAGATTTTCGGTTTGGACAACGGCGGCCTCGGACGTGGTTTGGGGTTGGCCGAACAGGTTGGCATTGGCCACGTCACGGGGTTCAGCCAGGCGTCGCTGAGCTTCAGGAGCAGCTGCGGGTTGTTCGACAGCAGAGCTGGCTTGAGTGCGCTGCTGCCAGAGCTGATAGCCTTGCATGCCGAAACTTGCCAGCATTCCCAAGGTCAAAGCAAGGGCAACGACAAGGGGAGCTTTTTTTAGAATTAATGCTTTGTCCATGGTTGCAACTTAAATTCGTTGATTCCTGTATCACAGTGTAATAGTTTGCCGCTAGTTTCCATAGAGGCTTAAGCGGGCAGCGTGCGGTGAGTTCTGTGATTTGCTGCAACATAGCAGAAAGTCGTCTGAATAAAACAGGCGCCAGTCACAGAGTTGTTGTATTCAATACTGCATTATCCTGTTGTTGAGATCGCGGCTTGCGCGGTCGCCGCGGGAGGTTGATTAACCGCTTGATTTGAATGTGATCGGGAAAACAGCAGGATGGGTTATTGCCTGTTACACTGAAGTAAAGACTTACAAGAGTTCCGGCCCGTTCTGCCAGGTTCGAGAAGAGGTTTATGTTGAATAGCCAAGGCACTGAAACCAAGGACATCCCGCAGCCGATGGAGTGGCGTCTGCCATTCTCGTTTGCCAAGCGTCATGGCATTTTGATCACCCAGGCCGCAGGCAATGGCGGTCAGAAAGTGCTCTATAAGCCAGGGCTGCAACCAGATATTTTCGCAGAGGTGAATCGTTTAACACTGGGCAGTCTGCCATTCCAGCAAATTGAAGCGGACACCTTTGAGAGCGAATTATCCCAGGCCTATCAGACTGATTCCGCCGATACCATGCAGATGGTGGAAGGCCTGGGGGACGATCTTGATCTGGCCAGTCTGGCCAACTCGGTTCCCGAGACGGAAGATCTTCTGGAACAGGAAGATGATGCGCCAATCATTCGGTTGATTAACGCGATTCTCACCGAGGCGGTCAAAAGTAATGCTTCGGATATCCATATTGAGACCTTTGAGAAGGAACTGGTCGTACGGTTCCGGGTGGACGGGGTGTTGCGGGAGGTGGTCAAACCCAAGCGTGCGCTGGCCACCTTGCTGGTTTCCCGGATCAAGGTAATGGCCCGTCTGGATATCGCGGAAAAGCGTATCCCTCAGGATGGCCGGATTTCTCTGCGTGTGGGCGGCCGCGAAGTGGATATTCGGGTGTCCACCATGCCCTCCGCAAATGGTGAGCGGATCGTATTGCGTCTGCTGGATAAGCAGGCCGGACGCCTCAAGGTGCAAAATCTTGGTATGGCGCCGCGGGACGAGCAACTGCTGATCAGTCTGATCAACCGCCCCCACGGGATTATTCTGGTCACGGGGCCAACCGGTTCCGGTAAGACCACCACGCTATATGCCTCGCTCTCTCAAATTAATGACCGCAGCCGGAATATTCTGACGGTTGAGGATCCTATCGAATATAACCTGCCGGGCATTGGTCAGACCCAGGTTAACACCAAAGTGGATATGACCTTCGCCCGGGGCCTGCGGGCCATTCTCCGTCAGGACCCGGACGTGGTGATGATCGGTGAGATCCGGGACCTGGAAACCGCTGAAATTGCCGTCCAGGCTTCCTTGACCGGTCACTTGGTGTTATCCACGTTGCACACCAACAGTGCGGTTGGCGCGGTAACCCGTTTGATCGACATGGGGGTGGAGCCGTTTTTGATCTCCTCCAGTCTCATTGGTATTTTGGCCCAGCGCTTGGTACGGGTGCTTTGCCCCCATTGCAAGTTCGCCTATCAGCCGGACGCCAAGAAGTGCGAGTTCATGCAGCTGGATCCCGCTAATCCGCCCACTATTTATCGTCCCGAAGGCTGCCCGGAGTGTAACCATCTGGGTTACCGGGGGCGTATCGGGATCTACGAGCTGATTGAGGTCAATGATGAATTGCGGGCGCTGATTCATAAGCAGGCCGGCGAAATGGAGTTGGAAAAAGTGGCCAGGGAGCACGGGCCGAGCATTCATGCCGACGGTGTGGCCAAGATTTTGGCCGGGATCACGTCAGTGGAAGAAGTACTCAGAGTGACACATCGGGGATAAGGCATGGCAGCGTATGAGTTCCGGGCGCTGGATGCGTCCGGTCGCCAGCAAAAAGGTGTGCTGGAGGCAGATAGCCCCCGCCAGGTCCGTCAACAGCTCAGAGACAAGGGCTGGACGCCGCTGTCCGTGGAGGCTTCAGTTGAGCGCCACAATCGCAGTACGGGCTTTCGCCGCCGGGGAACCGGGCTGAGTGCCGGAGATCTGGCGTTGGTGACCCGCCAGCTGGCGACGCTGATTCAGTCCGGGATTCCGGTGGAGGAGTCTCTCTACACGGTGTCTCAGCAAAGTGAGAAAGCCAAGATCCGCAGCATGATGATGGCCATTCGCGCCAAAGTGCTGGAGGGTTACTCCCTGGCAGACAGCCTCGGTGAATTTCCCAACGCTTTCCCAACTCTATACCGCTCCACGGTCGCGGCCGGAGAACACGCCGGCCATATGGATCTGGTGTTGGAGCGACTGGCGGATTATACCGAACAGCGCCAGCTCTCCCGGCAAAAGATCCAGCTCGCGGCGATCTATCCGATTATTCTGAGCTTTGTCGCCGTCGGGATTGTGGTCTTCCTGCTCGGCTATGTAGTGCCTGATATCGTTAAAGTGTTTATCAACAACGGCCAGGAACTGCCCGCCATCACCGAGATTCTGCTGGCGGTCAGTGGCTTTGTGACCAGCTACGGGATCTACGTCCTGTTATTGCTGATTATCGCCGGGGTCGTATTTTCCGCGCTGATGCGCAAAGACGCTTTTCGCTTTCGGGTGCATCAAACGCTGTTGGAAGTTCCGTTTGTGAAACGGATGACTCGCGGCATTAATACCGCCCGCTTTGCGAGCACTCTCAGTATTCTCACCAGCAGTGGCGTTCCCTTGGTGGAAGCCATGAAAATTGCCGGCGAAGTGTTGTCCAATGATTGTCTCAAAGCCTCGGTGCTTGAGGCGGCACAGAAGGTGCGTGAAGGGGGAAGCTTGTATAAGTCCCTGGAGCAGACCGGCTACTTTCCCCCCATGATGCTGCATATGATCGCCAGTGGTGAGTCCAGTGGCGAGTTGGACTCCATGCTGGAGCGCACCGCCCGCAACCAGGACAACGACCTGCAGGGCCTCATCTCCACCATGGTGGGTTTATTCGAGCCGATCATGCTGTTGGTGATGGGGGTGGTGGTTTTGGTCATTGTGATGGCTATCATGCTGCCAATCCTGAAGATGAGTAACCTGGTGGGATAAAAAAGCCTGGCAAACAGCCTGAAATGTGAGCAAAGATTAATTTCAATTCCCGCTCACCCATAGATAATTCGAAAGTCACCCTTTGTAGAAAGATGTACTAAAACAGGAAATGTTTATGACCCTTCAAACGCGTGGAATGCAGACTCAAACCGGGAAAAGACAAACCGGCTTTACGCTGATTGAAATCATGGTGGTGATGGTGATTCTGGCCCTGCTGGTTGCAGCCGTCGCGCCACAGATTCTGGGCCGTACCGATCAGGCCCGGGTCACCATTGCCAAGCAGGATATCCGCACACTGGCCAACGCCCTTGATATGTATCGTCTTGATAACCATACCTATCCCAGCACTGAACAAGGTTTGCAGGCATTGGTCGAGCGTCCCCAGGGCTTTCCCGAGCCCCGTAACTGGAACCGGGATGGCTATGTTAAAAGCCTGCCCAAAGACCCCTGGGGTAATGAATATCAATACATCAGCCCCGGTGTAAATGGCCCCTATGATCTGTACTCCCTGGGTGCTGACGGCAAGGAAGGGGGTGAGGATGCGGATGCGGACATTGGCAACTGGAATCTGGAATCTTGATTCAAGCCGTTAACGTATATGGTTCCACCAGGCGGATGGGGGGCTTTACCCTCATCGAGATCCTGGTGGTCATGGTGCTGGTTGCACTGCTGGCAAGCGTCGTCGCGTTTACGGTGGGGCAGGGCAATCAGCGCCGTGAGCTGATTAACGAGGCCAAACGGTTGCACGGCGTGCTGCGCATGGCCGCCGATGAGGCCATCTATCAAAATCTTGAAATTGGCGTAGTCATTGATGAAGAAGGCTACGAATTCCTCGGATACGACGAGGACAAGGAAATTTGGGTCAGTTTGCCGCAACCCTTTTTGAAGGCCAGGGCTTTTCCAGACTGGATGTGGCTGGAGCTCAATCGTGACTATGAAGTCCGGGAACTGCCCGTTGACGAAGAGTCAGAAGAAAAGACGCCCGTCCCTGAGTTTGTACTGCTATCCAGTGGTGAAGCAACGCCATTTCGCCTGCGCATGGGCGTTGAAGGGGATGACGAATATAGCGTGACTATTTCCAGTGACGGTATCAATGAGATTTTGTATGAAGAGCCGGCAAGCCAGTAGCACGCTGCGAGGTGGTCGCGACGGTTGTCAGCCAGGCACAATCGCGGCTGGAGCCAGGCAGTCAGGTTTTACGCTGATCGAGGTGATGGTGGCGTTGACCATCTTTGCCTTCTGCGCCGTTTCCATGCACTTCGTACTGAGCCAGTCAGTCGATAGTTTTGCCAAGATTGAGCGTAAGAGCTTTGCCACCTGGATTGCCGAAAATCGATTGGCCGAGCTACGGTTGGAAGAAAAGTTTCCGGCCGCCGGAAATTCCAATGAGGATGTTGAATTCGCGGGCCGGGACTGGGTTGTGAGCACGGTCATAGCCAACACCCAGGACCCGAATATGCGGCGGGTGGAAGTGACCGTCAACCTGAGGTTGCCCAACATCAGAGAGCCCGTCTTTGTCACCCAGTTGACCGGATTCCTGGGGAAGAACTAGAGCCTATCCATGCCTATTTTTCGTAGGACCACCCATCAGCCACACCATGCTCGCCGGCATCAACAGCGGGGCTTTACGCTTCTCGAAGTGTTAATTGCCATTACCGTGACGGGGCTGATTGGCGTTGGTACCTATCAGTTGTTCAACAGCACCCTGCGCACCCAGTCCGTGATGGAAGAGAAGGGGGGCAAGCTGGAGCGCATGCAGCGGGCCATGACTTTTATCAGCCGTGACCTGCAGCAGGTAGTACCCCGTCCAACGCGCAATGGTTATGGCGATCGGGAGTATGCCTTTTCCAATCGAAATACCTTGTATCTGCTGGAAATGACCCGCCTTGGCTGGCGTAATCCCATGCTGGCACCCCGTAGTGAGCTGCAGCGCGTCACCTATGAGTTAATTGAGGGCAAACTTTACCGCAATTATTACCCGGTACTGGACCGGGCCCAGGAAACCGAGTTCGTCAGCCAGGAATTGCTGGATGACGTAGAGGAGGTCTCGATCCAGTTTCTGGATGAGAAAAACCAGTGGCATGATGACTGGCCGTTGGAAGGAATGTTTGGTGAAGGCGCGGAAGAGCTCTATACCGCCTTACCCAAAGCCGTGCGCATTGAACTAGTGCATAAGACCTTTGGCACGGTGTTTCGACTCTACGACCTGGTTGGCTACTACCGTACCCCCACGACTGGCGCCCCGGGCTCTGATCAGGGCACCGGGGGTAGCGAGGGCGAAGAAGGCGATAGTAGTGGCGGTATTGAAGCGGTGCCTGAGGACGAGACTGATAACAACAGCGGGCAGGGGCTTTTCTGATGAAAGCGGATAGGACTCAACGGGGCGTTGCGCTGGTCGCCGTACTTTTGATCTTCGCTTTGATCAGCCTGCTCGCGGCCTCCATGGTGCACCGTCAGAACCTGTTGTTGCAGCGCAGCTTGAATATGCTGAGCCAGGATCAGGCTTATCAGTTCGCCCTGGCCATTGAGTTGTTCGCTCGTGAAATTTTGTACGATGATTACGAAAAGGACCGCAAAGACAATAAGTTCGTTGATACCCTTCAGGAGCTGGAAAACAGTATCGTCTATGCGGAGCCGACCTTTTCAGTGGAGGGGCAGCTGGATGACCTCCAGGCACGTTTCAATATTAATAGCCTGATTAGCGCCAACGGCCAGGTGAATCCGATTGCCCGGCAACGCTTTGAGAATCTGCTGTTCCAGTTGGGAATTACCGATTTCCGGATCGAAGTACTGATTGATTGGCTTGACCCGGACGATCAGATCTCCGAAGGGGGTGGCGCAGAGGATGAAACCTACCTGATCAAGAGTCCACCCTACCGGGCCGGGAATCAGCCCATGCGCAATACCAGTGAATTATTGTTGCTGGAAGGAATGACCCAGGAGATTTACGAGCTGCTTGAGCCTTATGTTACGGCGCTGCCGCCGGAGGTCAGCAAACTGAATGTGAATACGATTTCGGCCCAGATTATCCGAAGCCTGGACAGCCGGATCTCGGAGCAGCAGGCTTTGGCCGCGGTTGAAGCCAGGGGAGTGGAGGGTTATGAATCCCTCCAGGAGTTCCTCAATGAGTTCGCGTCGTTTAACCTGCAGGCCCAGGCAGCTCACCTGGATGTGCGCAGTGAATATTTTCAGTTAACCGCCAGAGCGATTTTTGACTCCCGCAGTAGCCGGCTGGTGAGCATTCTGCATCGGGATCAAAATGGCAAAATTGACGTGATCCAGCGAGATCAGGGTAAAAAGTATTCAATTACCAAACAAGCATTGCAGCTACAGTGATTTGACGCTTTATATTTGAGTACGATGATTTGAATTATGACGGAGTCGCTCGTGTGAACGGTAAAAGTCTGCAAAAATCCGTTTGCGGCGCTCAATATAAAATAACAACTGAAGTGGGCTGATACCGGCCCGGAAGCATTCTGCTGGGGTATCTAAGGTCAACACATGTCTGTCCGTCTATTTATTCGAATACCAACTGCTGAACTTCAGCCTGAGCTATGGCAAACGTTGGAGTGGGCAGTGTATCGCCCCAACGGCGAGCGCATTACTGCCGGAACCAGTAGTCTGACTGAGTTGGACAGCTTGTTGCAGCAGAATGGCCTGCGTGATGTAGAACTTACCTTGTTGGTGACCGCCCAGACGGTGCTCTCTTGCCACGCCAGAATACCGGCCCGTCAAGCCCGTTATATCCAACAAGCGCTACCCTATGCGGTGGAAGAGAACATCGCCCAGGATATCGACTCCATGCACCTGGCAGCTGCCCGCAAGCCAGATAAAGGCGTCTATAACGTTCTGGCGGTTTCCCGCAGCCATATGGATGCCTGGATTGAGTTCGCTCAATCCCTCGGCTATGGTCTGGTGGGGATTTATCCGGATGCCATGGCGCTACCCTATGAAGCCAATCAGTGGAGCCTGAGCCTCGAAGGCGAGCAGGCCCTGTTGCGTTATGGGGTGAATGACTGTGTACGGCTGGCGAAATTCAATCTGTTGCCCTATCTGGATTTGAAGGTGCAGGCGGTCGAGGACGCGGCTGAACCCGTAAGTCTTCGGGTTTTCGTCAACGAGGCAGAAGCCGAGGAAAATGCAGTACTGCTGGCGCAACTGCAGCAGATTCCAAATTTGAAGGTGACCCAGGAAAATATCGCCATCAGCTCCTTTGAGCTGTTGTGTGAATCCTTCCAACGCCAAACCGGCCTGATTAACCTGTGTCAGGGCGCCTACACCGTCAAAACCGAGCGTCAGAGCCGGATGCAGCATTGGGCGCCAGTGCTCTGGATTGCCGCCACCTGGTTTGTGCTACAGGTGGGCATCAACCTGGGAACAGGTTTTTACTACCAGCAAAAAGCCAATGATCTTCATGAGCAGGCCCGTGCCCTCTATTTGAATATCTTCCCCAATGAACGCCG
Source organism: uncultured Pseudomonadales bacterium (assembly GCA_964514485.1). Taxonomy (GTDB): domain Bacteria; phylum Pseudomonadota; class Gammaproteobacteria; order Pseudomonadales; family Oleiphilaceae; genus JAEZAA01. The sequence goes on along the minus strand of CAZEWG010000004.1, from coordinate 33,821 downwards.
CGTCACGGATATTCGTCGCAGCCTGGAAGGCAAACTGAGGGCCTCCCAGACCGCCGGCAGTAGTGCGAGCTTTCTCGGGTTGCTGTCTGACGCGGGTTATCAGCTGATGCAACAACCGAATCGACAGTCCTTCACCTTGAGGAGTTTGAATTACAACCGCCAGCGGGGTGAGTTGAGCATGGAGTTGCAGGCCGGCAGCCTGGAACAGCTGGACCAGTATAAGCAAGCCATGGCAACGGTGGGTTACAACGTGGAGATTGGCTCCGCCATCCGCGAGCAAAACGCTGTTCGTAGTCGTATCAACATCAAGGCGGGTAGCTAATGTTTAAAGAAAAACTCCTGCAATCGCCTCTCTATCGCAAGGCCTCGAATTGGTACTACGGCTTGCCCGGGCGCGACCAGAATGCGCTGAAACTGCTGATTATCGCGGTGGTGCTGGTACTCCTGTATCTGTTGGTCTGGTTGCCCAGTGAACGTTACGCGGAACGTGCCGAGCGGGATGTCGAGCGGCAAAGCGCGCAACTGGCCTGGATGAAGCAGAACGAGCCGGTTGCCCGTCAACTGGCATCCCGTTCATCACCGACGGCGGCTACTGGTCTGCAGGGCCAGTCGTTGTTATCGGTTGTCAGTAATGCGGCCAAGCAGCATTCGATCGAGCTCCGTCGTTTTGAGCCCGAAGGAGACAGCCGAATTCGGGTTTGGCTGGAAAAGGTTTCTTTTAACCAGATGTTACTCTGGCTGGATGTCTTAAATAAGGAGTATGGGATCCAGACGGAGCAGATCGCTGTTGATCGGGACGCCAACCCGGGCATTGTGACAGCAAGATTGACACTATCTATTTAATGACAGATGCTACAGCCCTTGTTTAACCAGGGTTCTTGCCGGATGGTTGAAGGGTAGGAGCCTGTAGATCAGCCCGACGGAGATAACAATAATGCTACAAACTGCCGTTGCTGAGCCTACGATCGTTCGCCTTGATCCAAGCTCTATGGGCGAGGCGAAATCCTTGCTCTATAACGCATATCGATATGAGCCGACCTTCCAGTATCTCTTTGATGCCGGTAAGCCGGGTTATGACCAACGTGTTCGTGCCACCATTCGCGAAGGCGTTGAGCTGCATTTCAGTATGGGGCAGGAGGCGATCGGGCTTGTCCATGATCACTCATTAGTCGCTGTAGCTTTTATCAGCCAGCCGGATATTCGACTCAACCTGGTGGAACAGTTTAGCTGGCGAGTCCGGATGATGCTCACGGCCGGCCTGTCTTCAACCAATCGCTTCATCGAGTACCATGAAGGCGTCATGGCCTGTTTGCCCAAGGGAGTTTTGCATCAATTACCCCTGTTAGGCGTGCATCCCAAACATCAAAGTAAAGGCTACGGCCGGGCGTTGATGTTGGCGGTTGAGAGGCTCTGCCGTGAGAATCCGCGTTCTTGTGGTATTGGACTGGACACCGGAAACTCCCGGTATCTCAAGTTTTATGAATCGCTGGGCTATCAAAAAGTAGGCGAGGTGCGGCTAGGCAAGCTGGTTGAAACCGTGCTGTTCAAGCCCTGTATCTGAGCGATGAACGATAACATGAATTAAGGCATACTGTTTTTGCAGTGGAAGCGGCCGTTGAGACGGCCGTTTTTGTTTGTGCAAGATTTTGGAGGCGAACTAGCGTGAATCAGCCGTCAGCAAATCAACAAAGTGAGCGGGAAGCCCAGTTCGACTACGACCTGTTCGTGATCGGTGCTGGCTCTGGTGGCGTGAGAGCTGCCCGAATGGCCGCGGCCACCGGCGCTCGTGTGGCTATAGCAGAAGCACGCCACTTTGGCGGCACCTGCGTGAATGTTGGTTGTGTGCCCAAAAAGCTTTTTGTGTACGCCTCCCAGTTCAGTGAAGCCTTTGAGGATAGTCGGGGCTATGGCTGGGACCCGGTGGGCGACATCCAGTTTGACTGGGAGACGTTGCGACGGAACAAAGACCAGGAAATCAAACGCCTGAACGGTATTTACTGGAATCTTCTGGAGAATGCCGGGGTGAGCATCTATGAAGGCCGGGCAACCATTGCCGGCCCCCATGAGGTAACGGTGAATGGCGTGACCCATCGTGCCCGCCATATCCTGGTGGCGACCGGAGGCGAGCCCTTTGTGCCCCATCTGCCCGGTGCGGAGTGGATCAAAAACTCCGACGACTTCTTTTATCTGGATCGGCTGCCGTCTGACGCAGTAGTCGTCGGGGGCGGTTATATCGCGGTGGAATTCGCGGGCATTTTAAACGGCTTGGGCGTCAAGACCCGGCTGCTGTACCGGGGAGATTTGATCTTGCGTGGCTTTGACCAGCAGGTCAGGGAATTTGTTACCGAAGAGATGCAGAAGAAGGGCATTGGGATTCTCACCGAGGTCGATGTGGTCGCCGTGCGCCAGTTGGGCGCTGATCAATATGTTGTCGAGCTAAGTAATGGGGATGAGTTGCGGACTGGGATGGTTTTATATGCCACCGGACGCAAGCCCTTGGTTCACGAGATCGGGCTTGAAAAGCTTGGCATCAAACTAAATGCCGCGGGTGAGATCGAGGTTAACGAGTTCTATCAAAGCAATATCCCGTCTATTTATGCCTTGGGTGATATCACGCCAGGCCCCAAACTGACGCCGGTTGCACTTGCCGAGGCGATGACTCTGGTCCGGCATCTCTTTCAAGGGGGCAGCAAGCCGCTGGACTATGAATTTATCCCCACAGCGGTGTTCTGCCAGCCGAATATTGGCACGGTAGGAATGACGGAAGAGGAAGCCCAGGCCGCTTTACCTTCGGTTCGTGTCTACGAGACTCGCTTTCGGGCCATGAAGCACACTGTCAGCGGGCGCCAGGAGCGCAGTTACATGAAGCTGATTGTGGATGACAGCACTGACCGGGTGGTGGGCGTCCATGTGGTTGGGCCGGACGCTGGCGAAATGATTCAGGGGTTTGCCGTGGCCTTGCGGGCAGGAGCTACCAAACAGACCTTTGACACCACCATTGGTATTCATCCCACCGCGGCTGAAGAGTTGGTCACCTTAAGAGAGCCAACACGACGCCATATGTCTGGGCTTTAGAAAATGTTCCGGCCCTCTTAACAAGGAGGGCCGGTTGTAAAACTTACAGCCTCGAACACCGGAATTACCCACTAAATCATTGGCGGATGTCTTTTCGCCTCCCCGTTATGCTGTTTGCCCATCAGCACCCGCTGACAGTCGATACTTACCCACTCAGATCAAGCCCCACTGGCATAGCCCTTGCTCCACTATAGAGCAGATGGATTGTTTGAAAAGCATGTGAGGGATGGCTATGTCTGACGTATACGAAGAAGTACAGGAGAAACGTCCAGCTCAGGTTCAGGCCCAGCAACCCGGGCATGAGCACGAGATGACTCCGGAGCCCATTGTGATTCGGTCCAACTATCGCGGCAGTGGAAAATTGCAGGATAAAGTTGCGTTGATTACCGGGGGCGACTCGGGGATCGGGCGGGCGGTGGCTGTGCACTTCGCCCGGCAAGGGGCTGATGTTGCCATTGTTTACCTGAACGAAAACGAAGATGCCAACGACACCCGGCGGATGGTGTTGGACGAAGGGCGCGATTGCTTGATGATACGCGCCGATGTCAGGGTGCCCAGCCTGTGTCAGCAGGCGGTTGAAGATGTCATCCGGCACTACGGCAAACTGGACATCCTGGTCAACAACGCGGCTGAGCAGCATATCAAGGAAAAGCTTGAAGAGATCTCCCCGGAACAGTTGGAGAACACCTTCCGAACCAACATCTTTGGCTACTTCTTTATGACCCAGGCCGCCTTGCCCCACATTAAAGAGGGCGCTGCCATCATTAATACGGGCTCAGTGACGGGGTTTCGGGGAAGCGCACACTTGATGGATTATGCCTCCACTAAAGGTGCCATCGAAGCCTTTACCTTTTCACTGGCTTCCAACCTGGCTGAACGCAAAATCCGGGTTAATGCCGTGGCTCCGGGCCCGATCTGGACGCCGCTGATCCCGGCAAGTTTCCCCAAGGATGCTATTTCCGACTTTGGCTCCGGAACCTTGATGGGGCGTGCTGGACAACCTGCCGAGGTGGCGCCGGCGTATGTGTTTCTCGCATCGGAAGACGCCTCTTATATGACCGGACAATTCATCCATATCAACGGCGGTGGTTTTATTGCGGCCTGACGGCCCCCTGATCCACCGCCTCGGGAAATTGCGGGAAAGAGGAGAGATAACATGGCACGACGAGAATCTGGGCGTGATGGTCCGCGTGGAGATCGCTGGACGGAGCGGCTGGACCAGTGGCACCAGGGCCAGAACGCCAAATATCAAGCAGAAGGCTGGGAACCGGATATTGAGCGGGACAGCTCCCTGGGGGAATACTATCCCGCTGATGAGTTTTACGAATATCCGGATGCCTCCTTTCAAGGCACTGACTATACCGGTGGTGGGCAGCCCCGCTCCATGGCGGATAATCGGGAAAGTGGCTACCAGCAAGGCTACGGCCGGCAACTACCTAATCGTGCTCGGCCCACAGGGGAGCGGGAGCCCCCACAGCGGGGCCGCAACGCCCAATACACCGGGCGCAGAGGCGGGCCAACCCAGTCGACGGGGCCTGACGATCAGGGGCTGTTTTATGATCCTGGCTACGGTGCGGGTGACTGGCACGGCCAAACGGCGGAACGACCCCACCCATACAGGACAGAGCCTGACTACACCAGGCCTCACAACAGGGGACCGGCTGCCTATCGGGATTGGACAGCCTCCGATTTCACTGCAAGTGGCGCTACCAACTATCGTGGCAAGGGACCCAAAGGGTATCAACGTGCCGATCATCGCATCAGAGAAGATATCTGTGAGCGGCTAACGGAAGACCCGTACGTAGATGCCAGTGAAATTAGCGTCGAGGTAACGGAAGGAAAAGTCACCCTGCAAGGCTTGGTCTACAACCGCGTGATGAAGCACCGTGCTGAAGATATCGTGGCTGACTGCACCGGAGTGAAAGACATCGATAACAGGCTTCGCTTAATGGGCCAGGCCGGCCAGTCAAACCAGATTCAAAGCTCCGCCGAAATCAGGCAGGGGGCAGGAGACCAAGCAGGCGCCGGCGGCGAGAGCGGGGGAGCTGCGGAGGACTCTTCCGGTGTTTCTCATTAAGGGGATTAATGGCTGAATTGGCTCGAAGGCTGCGCGCCCGGTGAGCCAATTCATAATCCGTGAAAAGAGTAATAGCTAGCGAATACTTCCTTTACGGAATAAGTTCACGATTGCCAGAAGCACCACGGCCCCCAGGAACGCGATTCCTAAAGCGGGAAGACTAAAGTTCCCCCGACTCATGGCATCCACACCAAAAATTGGTGACAGCAACATACCTCCGAGCATGGCACCGACAATGCCGACAATAATATTCAGCAAAATGCCTTGCTGGGCATCCGTACGCATGACGATACTGGCGAGCCAGCCGATCACGCCCCCAAGTACTAGCCAGATGATAAAGTTGATCATCGTTACTCTCCCTTAGCCTATTTTCACAGGATCGAAAAGGAGCGCTGACTCAGCCCTGATGATCTCACGCTCCGTGTTTGATCAGAGCAATTGGCATGCCAGCCGTTCACCTTTTAAAAACAAAAGGTTGCGCAAGAGGGATGATAAAGGCGTGTAAAGATTACAAAAAAGAGAGCCCAAACTGCATGACCATATACCATCATCCTTGAGGCGGTAGGATGAACCCTTGCTTGAGTTAACTCCTTGTGGTGAAATCAACAAAACGTGATGGTATATATTTGTGGGGATCTGCAATGCCCGAGCTGACTGATATTCCAGCTAGACTACGCGAAACAATGGAGCAACTGGAGAAGGGCATTCACCATCTTCAGGAATTGCTATCTCAGGCCCAACTCCGACAGGTGCGGGTATTCCAGCTACCGCGCACGAAAAGTGGTGAGGAACACGAGCCCTACGAAAAGCTGAGTTCAGTTCCATTCGAATCTAACGAAGGCTTGGCGATGGCGGTGCGTTCACTGTCGGAGTTTTATGGCCAGTTTGGGGAGAGCACCAAGTCAGTCTATCGGCTGCCCGGTGTGATTGCCTTGGAAGGATACCCCACCGGAGCCATTGAGGCTCAGGTTGCCGAAATTAACCGGTTAAAACAGCAGTTTGCTGAAACGGTACAGCTGATTGATGATCGCAACGCTCGTTTTGAGGTGGTACACCGCCTGTTTCCGATGCTGATCACTCTCCAGGTAACCCGGCAGATTCAGTACTACGGCGAAGAAATGCGGTCCGTAACCTTCACCTGGGGCAGGAAGTCATCCATCCGCGTGGTCACCCGGGAGGAGTTGCTGGATACCTTACGGAACTTGCAGCACCAAAAGCCGATCGCCTTTGAACCTGAGCGCTGGGTGGAAGCCATCAATGAAGACATGGTCAAGGTGTTAGCCCTTCCCAAGGGAACCGAACTACGTTATCGCCGGGATTTAAAAGTCCGGCCGATGGCCAATCTGTTGCTGACTGACGGCACGAAGTGGCTGCGAGAAGGGAACCTACCCATTATTGTCGCCAATCCGGCTGAGAATTTCAGAATTGGAATGCTTCGGGATTTCGATGCCAGCGTCAAACCCACACGGGGACGAAAGACACCGCAGCGACTCACAGAAGATGAACGCTACCTAACTTGTTTGCCAGTTTACCGGGCAAAGGATGCCTGATCTTAACCTGGGAACCACGGCGCTATACATAGGCCGCCAATTCCGCGACTCTGCGTGAGTAACCCCATTCATTGTCATACCAGGCAATGATTTTGGCCAGACGACGCCCCAATGCCATGGTGGAATTTAAATCAACGATCGAGCTGTAGTTGCTACCGATGATATCGGAAGATACCAATTCCTCATCGGACGCCCAGAGCATGCGGTTATAGGGTGAGCGTGAGCCCGCCTCCCGCAGTGTTTGGTTAATCGCCTCAACAGAGACATCCTGTTTGGTTTGGATTACAAAATCCACCACAGAGCCGGTGGCCACCGGTACTCTCATGGCCATTCCATCCAGCTTACCTTTGAGTTCTGGCAACACCTCGCCCGTTGCTTTGGCGGCTCCCGTGCTGGTTGGGATTATGTTGAGCAATGCGGAGCGGCCACGGCGCCACTTTTTGCTCGCGCCGTCAACCACTTTCTGAGAGGCAGTCACGGCATGAATGGTGGTTAACAGGCCATATTCAATGTCGAAGGCATCATGGAGAATCTTGGCAACCGGGGCCAAACAGTTGGTGGTGCAGGAGGCATTGGAAATAATTTGGTGTTTCTCCCGATCGATACGATCATGATTCAGCCCCATACACACGGTGATGTCGGCGCCTTTGGAAGGAGCACAGATGACGACATGCTGGGCGCCGGCGCGCAAATGTAGGCCAGCCCCTTCGCGGCTGGTAAAGCGGCCGCTGGCTTCAATCACGGTATCCACGCCTAATGCCTGCCAGGGCAAAAGTGTCGGGTCTTTTTCAGAAAGAAAGCGGATTTCTCGATCATTCCAACGAATACTGTTTTCTCCCAACCGAATGTCCGCCTGGGGGCGGGCCTGGATCGAGTCGTACTTGAGCAGATAGATCAGGTTATCCAGCGCTGATATATCGTTGATGGCAACGATGTCCACTTCATCAAGTTCCAGTGCGTTACGAAACACCAATCGGCCGATGCGCCCAAAACCATTAATCGCTATTTTCTTCCTCATACTCCTGTCTCCACCGGCGCATGCTTTGTCTACGAATGATCAGAAATGGAGCAAGGTCTATTCCAATACAGACAACTCAATTAGCAGCGGACGATCCGAAACGAAAAGCGAGGATCAGGCTTACCAGATACCGGCCGACGATTTGCAAAGAGAGCCGATACCCATCGCTTCTTGTAAGCGTTACATAGAAAGACCACTCGACACTGCAAGTTTTTCAATCTCATTCAAGGGCGGGGCCGAAGGCAGGACTCATACAGGCTTAGCGTCAACGGAAGGGAGTACGGCTGATTAGCCCGAGTCAGTATATTGGAGGTAAGGCAACTAAAGGGGGCGTCATATGTCTGTCGGTGAGATCTGTAATCGCGAAGTCATCTGTATCCAACCCCATGAGGATCTTGCTGATGCGGTGCGCTTGATGCGTATCCATCATGTCGGGGACTTGGTTGTTGTCGAGGAGAGCGGAGGCATACGCCGCCCCATTGGCATTGTCACCGATCGGGACATTGTCGTACGGGTCATGGGGCAGGGGCTGCCGTTAGAGGACTTTGCCGTTGAAGATGTGATGACCCATGATCTGACAACCGCCTTGGAATCCGACCCGGTTCCTGAAACCTTGCGACGGATGCGGGAAAAAGGCGTGCGGCGATTACCCATTGTCGACACCACGAATAACCTGAAAGGCATTTTGACGGCGGATGACGTCATTGATCTGCTCGCGGAAGAAATCGGCAATCTGGCCCAGCTGATCAAGAACGAATATCGTCGGGAGATCAGGCAAACCGTGCCGGATAAAGAAACGGTCGAGTGAATTTCTCGGTAAATTCAGAACCCCATTACATTCTTCTGCACTGAGCCCATTGAGGTCATGGCGAGTTGGGGCGGAATCGGGTAATATTTCGCCTTATGAAACTCCCTCAAAATGCATTATCACTGATCTACAACTCCCTGTTTCCAACGGAAAAGCCAGCGGAGACCGAAACTGCGACGACAGCCGAATATACGGTTGACGAACTCGCACGTGCCGCCGGGACCACGGTTCGCAATGTCCGCGCCTATCAAGATCGCGGATTGCTCCCGCCACCTGAGCGCCGGGGGCGTACGGGCATTTACTCCGATCTCCATTTATCCCGCTTACGACTGATTGGTAACCTGCTGCAACGGGGCTACAGTCTGTCCAACATTAAAGAAATGGTGGGAGCTTGGGAGCAGGGCTCCGACCTCAGCCAACTGCTGGGGTTAGAAAAAGCAATTACCACACCCTGGACCAATGAAGTTCCCAGCCATGTCAGCCAGGAAGAATTGCTGCAAATGTTCGAAGGTGCGCTGACCGACGAGAACATGAAGCGGGCAATCGAGCTGGGATTAATCCAGCCTGTGCGAAACGGCTATCGCCTGAATCAGCCCCGGCTGTTGAATGCCGGCGCCGAGCTGGTGCGCCTGGGTGTACCGATTTCAGAGTTATTTGATATTTTGCAGGCTCTACGAGGCAATGTAGAGCGGGTCGCCCAAGAATTGGTGGGGCTTGCCGTGCCGTTGATTGACCATTATGGCGGGCAAGTTCCACCTAATGAAGATTTGCCACAACTGGCCAATTTAATCTGGCGCTTGCGCCCACTGGCCTTGATTGCGGTGGAGTCGGAGGTGCAGCGGGCACTGGAGGCTGCGGCCAACAAGTTCCTGACCGAGCGGGTTGCAGACCTGTTCCGCCAACCTGAAACAAGCCCGCAAGCCTCAAACGCGGGTCAGCTGCCGACCGACGAGCCAAAGAGCTAGCTGGTAAAGCCTTTATCTTATCCGCTCGGGACGGCGATGAATGGATTACCCGCCGTCCCGGTTCCTGGCTTTCATGGCCAGCTCGGAGTCTTCCAGCATTTCAAAACCATCAGTGGCCAGCTCGCCTAAACGCCGATTGACCGTACGAATGGCTTCATAAACGGCTTGGGCGGCCACACGATGCTTTTCCTGAGCCTGGCTCAAGGTCTCGGAAGGCGTATTCCCATTGCTCAGCAAGGTGAATGCTGTATCGGCCACGGAAAGGTGGATCTGCTCAATATTGGAGACGGCACTGTCGACGCTGCTTTGCAGGAAGTCCTTCGCCGTTTCTGCATAGTTGATGAATTTCCGCATAAAGTATCCTTTCAATCCATAAAGAAAGCCGCTTCCATGGCGGGGCGGCTTTGGTGTTGGGAGGTGCGAACTTAGCTTCCGTTAATGTTTACTAAGACCTCTCCAGAAGCGGTTGAGTCCTCGTGCTGTCAGTCTTGGCGCCTCTAGCATGGGGAGGTGCCCGATATCGCGATACACCTTGAGTTCAGCGTGAGGGATGAGGGCTTTGAAAACCTCGGCGCAGCTTACATCCAGGATTTTGTCCTGATCGCCCCACATGATCAAGGTCGGCGAGTGCACTTGTTGCAATACCCGGGGCATGGGAATCTCGGGAGTTAGCATGTCTCGGAAAATATGACGATGAATCGAGTGACGATGGATCATGGCCTTGCTCAACAAAGGCGGCATGACTCGTGCCCATAACTGCTGGTGACGGTGGGTTGTCAGTTGGAATAGGCGAGACACTTCAGAGGCAGAGCCCGGAATCAGGGCATTTTGACCTTCCAGCAAGCCATTCATCATCGGACTTTGCGTCGCACCGGCCACGCCGGCCGCATTCATCAGACAAACTGAAGCAACCTGATCGGCGTGATTAGCGGCGAGTACCGCGCAAATGGCGCCCCCCATGGAGCTGCCGACCCAGTGGGCAGGCTTCAGCTCCAAAGACCGATACCACTCAGCCAGACGTTGGGCCTGTCGCTGGTAGGTGTAGCGTGCCCGTGAATGAAAGCTGCTCTCTCCAAAACCCGGCAAATCCGGTATCAGCAGGTGATAATAACGGGCCAGGCGTGGAATCAGGCGCAGCCAATTGTCCTTACTGGCACCAAACCCATGGACTAACACCACCGTGGGGCGATCGGCCTGCCCAACCTCCCAGTAGCACAGTTTGTGGCCATCCACCCGGGACTGCCTGACGCTCAGGTTTGGCAGGAGCCGCGCCATCGCTTGCACCCCGTTCCAAAGCGTATAACGGGGGCGCCACTGATCCAACTCCTGTTGGGTCGCAACATTGCTGGGGTGGCTGAGATACTGCTCGACGATGTCATCGAGCAGGCGTTCGGAATGATTTAGATATGCATGGGAGGTGGAATGCTGGGGAGTCATGGACAGTCTCCTCGTTGTTATGGGTGTGATCACTACGGGCGGTTGCTCTCATCAACACCGGGTTGGCTTGAATGCTGCCGGGCTCAGCCAGATTGACGGTTGAACCCGGCACCAGAACGCTACTTAAATGTTAGTGAGAGGTTCTGACAGGGGATGTTCCTCTGGAGCAGGTTGGGGGCTCCGAGAGATCAGGTGATAGGCCGGCGCATCAAAGTTTTTCGTGATCTGCCGGAACCGCCAGGTATAACTGGGCCACAAAGAGGTGTTTTTACCGCTCACCGGATGGCGATACCAACTCATGCAGCCACCGGTATTCCACACCGACCCATTCAGCTGACGGTGAATCTTGCGGTTAAAATCCGCTTGTACTTCGGATTTCACCTCAATGACCTGGACGCGGCGCTTCTCCATTTGCTGAAGCGCATCGAGAATATAGGTGATCTGGGACTCGATCATATAGACCATGGAACTATGGCCTAAGCCCGTATTGGGGCCGACAATAAAGAACAGGTTGGGGAAACCGGCAACGGTGGTGCCTTTGTAGGCTTCGGGCCCGGACTTCCAAAGCTCTGCCAAGTCCACGCCGTTGCGGCCGAACACCAGATTGGGGGGGACAGGATCCGTTGCGGCAAATCCGGTGCCGAGAATAATCGCATCCACCTGACGCTCCTGACCGTCCGCTGTGACCACGCTGTGGGCACGAACCTCCTGGATACCGGTGGTAATCACATCCACATTGGGTTGGTCCAGTGCCGGATAATAATCATTGGATAACAGAATACGCTTACAGCCAATGGTATAGTCGGGCGTCACTTTTCGGCGCAGTTCAGGATCCTGGATCTGGGTACGGATGTGATTGAGGGCCCAGCGCTTGGCAATCACCATCAACCGCGGGTTAATGGTAAAGCCGGCCACGCGGGCCTCCAGTGTGGTGTAAATAGCGGCTCGCATCGCTTGTTGTGCGGCGGGTACGAGTTTAAACAGCGTTTGTTCAGCAGCAGTGATGGGGCGATCCGGTTTGGGCAGAATCCAGGGTGGGGTGCGCTGGTAGAGATCCAGACGGGCCACTTTGGGTTGGATCTGGGGAACAAACTGGATGGCTGACGCGCCTGTACCAATCACCGCAACCCGCTTGCCGGTGAGATCGTAATCATGATCCCACTGCTGGGAATGGAACACTTTGCCCTTGAAGGATTCCAGGCCATTGATTTTGGGAAATGCAGGCGTGGACAGCCCGCCCATGCCAGAGATCAAGACGTTGGCCGTATACTGGTTGCCTTGGGTATCCTCCAGTCGCCACAGATTGGCAGCGTCATCCCAGCGTGCGCTCATAATTGGCGTGTTCAGGCGGATATAGGGCATGAGGTGATATTTGTCCGCGCAAGCCTCCAGATAGGCCTTAATCTCGGCCTGAGGGGCGTACATGCGTGACCACTTCGGGTTGGGCTCAAAAGAAAAGGAATACAGGTGAGATTGGACGTCACAGGCACAACCGGGATAATGATTGACACGCCAGGTGCCACCGACACCGGCTTCCCGTTCGAACAATATAAAATCCCGCTCACCGCTCTTTTTCAGTTGAATCGCCATGCCAAGACCGGCAAAGCCAGTGCCAATAATGGCAATTTTGTGGTGTTGCACTTTGTTGTTTTTAGCGTTTGCCTGCGCGTTCATGGCGAATTCCTCTCCTCGCTGGTACTGCACAAGTGTACGGATGTATACAAGAGTAGACATATGTATACTCTTCGGTCAAGTAGTTCTAAGATAGTTTGAACATTCTTGTGAAGGCTTTAACTCAATGTCAGTAGCTAAATCTGTTGCCGCCCATGGCAAAACCCTGTTAATGGAAGCCGCGCTCGCACTCGTGGTACGTACCCGCAGCCTGCAGGCGCTGGGCATCCGCGAAATTGGTCGTGAAGCTGGGCTGAACCCCAATACCTTTTATCGCCATTTTAAAAACCTCGATGAACTCGGCCTGGCGATTATTGAAAATGTGGTGCAGGAACTAAGGGAACCGTTAAGGAAGTTACGGCTGGAAGCCATGGATTCGCTGTTGGAAAAAGGGCAGAGCGTATCCGGCCAATCCATTGGCGGGTTTGATTTGGAGCGGATCCGGCACGTGGTTCGGGTGACGGTGCGTTTGTTCCTGGAGTTTTCGGCAAAACGTCCCAATGCCTTCATGCTGGGCGTGCGCGAACTGCACGGCGCATCGCCGATACTGAGAAAGGCGCTACGGGAAGCCATGGCGCAGTTTGTGGACGATATGGCGGAGGATATCCGGAACCGGAACCTGTTGCCGACCTTGAGCGATGATCGCCTCCAGCAACTGTGCACCATCACCATTCGCGAACTGTTCATCCTGTCCATGGATTACATCGAGCACAAGGATCAGCGAGAGCAAATCGCTCAGGATGCCGAGTCGCTGGTCGTGACTCTCATTAGCGGGGCGGTGGCCCTAACCAGCCTGGAGGCCAGCCAAGGCAGCCTGTGACCCGGCAGGAAGCGCCCAGGGCTTATGGCTAAGGCTGGATTTTAGCTGGGCTCATGGTATAAGGTTCTGCCCTTGTTACCGAATCTAGATTAGCGAGTCTCCATGAGTCAGCAAACAGTCCTTACGGGTATTACGACGACGGGAATTCCCCACTTAGGCAACTATGCGGGAGCTATCCGTCCTGCGATTGAGTCCAGCAATGCCAGCAGTGGCCAGTCTTTTTTCTTTCTGGCGGATTACCATGCCCTGATCAAGTGCCAGGAGCCGGCAAGGGTCAAGGAAAGCGCCCTGGCAGTTGCCGCAACCTGGCTGGCCTGCGGCCTGGACCCGGATAAAGTGGTGTTTTACCGCCAGTCGGATATTCCTGAAATCACTGAATTGAACTGGATTCTGACCTGTGTGGCGGCGAAGGGACTGATGAACCGGGCCCATGCCTACAAAGCGGTGGTTCAGGAAAACGTCGAGGCCAACTCCGCCGACCCGGATAAGGGCGTGACCATGGGGCTGTTTTGCTATCCCATCCTAATGGCCGCGGATATTCTGATGTTTAACGCCACCCATGTGCCGGTCGGTAAAGATCAGCTCCAGCACCTGGAAATGACCCGGGATATTGCCCAGCGTTTCAACTACCTGTTTGGTGAAACTTTCCTGATGCCCGAGGCTGTGGTTGATGAAAGCACCATGGTGTTGAAAGGGCTGGACGGGCGCAAAATGTCCAAGAGTTATAACAACACCATTCCTCTGTTTGAAAGCGAAACCAAGCTTCGCAAACTGATCATGAAGATCAAGACAAACTCCCTGGAGCCTGGAGAGCCGAAAGATCCGGATACCTGCACCCTGTTCGGCATTTATTCCGCCTTTGCCAAGCCCGATGAAATCGCAGAGATGCGGCGCCGTTACGAAAACGGCATTGCCTGGGGTGAAGCCAAACAGCAGTTGTTTGAATATCTCAATGAAATGCTGAAGGACAAGCGGGACAACTATCAACGTCTGATCAGCGACCCGGCCGAGATTGACCGCATCCTCAAAAAAGGCGCCGAGCGGGCTCGCGAGCGGGCCACACCCACCATGGCACGCATTCGTGAACTGGTCGGGATCGGTCCGTTGGGAGCTTAAGCGGCTCTCATAGCGACTCAAGGAATGGCCCCTTCGGGGGCTAGTCTTTTTTGGCGCCGTTTCCAACTCATGAAGTAAGACACGCAACAACAAAGGTGGCCCACCGCAGTCAAGGCGAAAGGCCGCCATCACGGAGTCTCCTGGTATCCCGGAAAGGAGATCTCCCGATAAAACACATTTCTGTCACGTAAACGGCCTCCCGGCATTCTCGCGTTTTAGCCATCTTTAAAGGTTCTAGTCCCAAAACGGGTAATAGTTGCTTAGAATCAAGGAGTCTTGTCCAATATTGCGTCTTAATGTTTTGGATTGAATCTATTCCGGATACAGGAAGTCATCATGAAATTACTTGTAGCGTCTGATTTATCGACACGATCAGATGTTGCCCTACAGCGGGCACTGTCTCTTGCCGAGCACCTTCAAGCAGAACTTACGCTGCTTCACGTTGTGGACACCGAACTGCCCTTGGGGCTGAAGACCGCCTATATGCAAGATGCCAACAGCGTGTTGCAGGAGTCTTTAAAACAACTGGGGCGTGAAGAAAGCTCCGTTGATGTGGTAGTCAGGGTAGGGGAGCCTTGCCAGACGATTTCCGAAGTTGCTGAAGAACTCCAGGCAGATCTCATTATTGTGGGTTCCTTCCGTCGCCAGCTGCTCAGAGATACCTTTGTTGGCACCACGGTGGAGCGGGTGATTCGGATGAGCCGGCGCCCGGTGTTGATGGTCAACCGCAAGGCGGACGATCTTTATCACAAAACCCTGCTGGCCGTGGATTTGTCACCGATCTCTGAAAATGTGCTGAGTACGGCGGAGAAGTTTGGGCTTTTGGCTTCCACGGAGTGCAGCCTTGCTCACGCCTTTGTCGCGGTCCCTCAGGATCGCATGGCTTACGCGGGCCCCGATCGGGAATTAACACCAGAAGAGGTGGAAGCCTGTCGTCAGGCAGTGTTGCCAGATATTGATAAACTGGTGAGCACCAAAACCTGGGCCAAAGGCAAGCCCGAGATCATTCTTGAAGAAGGCAATGCCATCAAACTGGTCGCCAACTCCGTTAAAACAACTGAGGCGGATGTGTTGGTAATCGGGGTGCAAGGCTATGGCGCGGTCAAGCGTCTGTTGATCGGCAGTGTGGCTAAGCAGCTGTTGAGCCAGGTCGAATGCGATATCCTGGCGGTACCTGCTCCCTAGTAAAGCCTGTCCGCCTAAGGCGATTGCCTCGTCAATAAGGTAGTTTCCCTAGCCGGGAGAGCGCACCGCTCAGTCCCGGCTAGGGCATCAGGCGACGGCTATTTAACCTGGGTCAGGGCGGCCAGTTGATCGGGGCCGGCCAGCTCCGCACGGCTCAGGTTCTCCACCATTCCCCTCATGTCTGCACCACTGGGTTGCTGGTAGACCCGCAGACCAAACTCAGGAAGGATGGCCAGCAGGTGGTCAAAGATATCCGATTGGATGCCTTCATGATCCACCCAGGCCGTCTTGGCCGTGAAACAATAGATTTCCAGGGGTAACCCTTCCGGGCCCGGCGCCAATTGCCTGACCAGCATGGTCATATCCTGATGAATGAAAGGATGATTGCGCAGGTAGCGCTCCACATAGGCACGGAAGGTTCCAATATTGGTAATGCGACGGGTATTCACCGGCTCGCGGCCATGTTCCGCCAACTTGGCGTTCCACTCCGTTAATTCTTCCTTCTTTTGCTCAAGATAGTCACGCAACAGAACAAAGCGTGTCAGGTTTTGTGCCTCACTCTCCGATAAAAAGCGCACGCTGTTTTGATCAATAAACAGGGAGCGCTTGATCCGCCGGCCACCAGATTCGAACATTCCCCGCCAGTTTTTAAAAGGCTCGGTAATCAGGCGCTTGGTGGGCAGGGTGGTGATGGTTTTGTCCCAGTTCTGGACCTTCACGGTATGCAACGCGATATCGATGACAAATCCATCTGCATTCAACTGGGGCATTTCGATCCAGTCACCCACGCGCAGCATATCATTGGAGGCAATCTGTACACTGGCCACCAATGACAGCAGGGTGTCCTGAAAGATCAGCATGAGCACCGCGGCCATTGCACCGAGACCGGAGAGCAGAATCAGCGGCGAGCGGTCGATTAAAGTGGCGATCATCAGCAGAACTGACACCGCATAGACAATGATCTTGATGACCTCCAAATAGCCCTTAATGGGGCGATTGGCTGCATCCGGACGTCGCTGGTAGACCGAGTTGATCAGGTTCAGCAAGGCTGCAATGGCCATCGCCACGGTCAGTATCACAAAAGCGTTACAGACGTTACGGACGACCGCGATCAACTCCTCGGGAAGGCCCGGAATAAATCCTACACCTGCACCCAGAATCAACGCCGGTACGATATGGGCAAGCCGTGGAATGACGCCGTGTCGAGACAGATCCTGATGCTGACGGAAGGGAGCTGCCAGGAGTTTGACCAGGGCCCGGACCAAAACCTGTTTGGTGATCCAGTTGGCCACCCAGGCAGCCACGATCAAGAGCAGGCTAAGTACCAGGGTATTTGCCCAGGGCGGCAAATCCAGAAAAGAAAGGGAGTCGAGCATTATCACTCCTTACGACAAAAAGCGCATTGTGTGCAGATGAATAGAGGGGCATCGGAGATAGGGGTAGGGTAGCTGCTGACTTGACCCGGAGCAAGTTTACCGAAAATTCCCTGAAGGAAATAAGGGTATCCGCTTTACCAAACATTAATATATTCTTATATTAGTGACATCTAATTTGGGGCGGAGACATCTTCATGCTTCCGACAGAGTCCAAGGGATGTTCCTGCCCCCTTTATGTCTTCCGCGCAACTACTTTGGAGCCTGTTATGAATATCGACAAGATTGTGTTTCGTATCCTGGGGCTGGTCATGCTCTTGAGCGCCATCCTCGCCTACTATCACTCTCCCTACTGGCTCTGCCTCACCGGCTTGATGGGACTCAATATGTTCCAGGCCTCCTTCTCCGGTGTTTGTCCGCTGTCTGTGGTGCTCAAAAAAATGGGTTATCAGCCCGGCACCATTTTCAAATAAAGCCTTGGGAAGCCTCCATTCACGGGGGTGAGTCTGACTCTATCCCCCGGTGGAGGCTTCCCGGGCTCTCGTTTTTCTTTGGCATCCGTCCTGGCTTCACCGAAGCCAAAGCAGGGCTGAGTCTGAATACAGTCCAAATGAGTTGGTGTGCGGTTGGCCCACGCGCGTTTATGCGGAGGCATGCAGTATGGCACTGAAAAAAGATTCCATTTGGCAAAGCCCGCTTGTCCGCGAGTTAGCCCTCATCCTGGCAATCAAACTGATTGTCCTGTTCAGCATTAAATCCTTTTGGTTTTCGGCACCCACCGTTCCGGAAAACGGCACCGGTCGTGTCGAAAACCACTTTTTCGAATCCTCACCTTTAGAACCTCAACCCACTACGGAGGAAATCCAAAGTGATCGCTGAAGAAGTTGTTGATCTATCGCGACTACAGTTCGCGATGACAGCTATGTACCACTTCATCTTCGTGCCACTAACCCTGGGGCTGGCATTTTTGCTGGCCATCATGGAGTCGGTGTACGTGATGACGGGAAAACAGGTCTACAAGGACATGGTGCAGTTCTGGGGCAAGTTGTTTGGAATCAACTTTGCCCTGGGGGTGACCACCGGGCTGACCATGGAATTCCAGTTCGGAACCAACTGGGCCTATTACTCCCACTACGTGGGGGACATTTTTGGCGCCCCATTGGCCATTGAAGGGCTGATGGCCTTCTTCCTGGAGTCCACCTTTATCGGCTTGTTCTTCTTTGGCTGGGACCGGCTGAGCAAGATTCAGCACCTGGTGGTCACCTGGCTGGTTGCCATTGGCTCCAACCTGTCCGCGCTGTGGATCCTGGTGGCCAACGGCTGGATGCAAAACCCCGTGGGCGCTGAATTCAACTTCGAAACCATGCGCATGGAATTGACGGACTTCGCTGCTCTTCTGTTCAACCCAGTGGCGCAGGTGAAGTTCGTCCATACCGTTGCCGCGGGTTACGTCACCGGGGCTGTTTTCGTCCTGGCCATCTCCAGCTATTACATCCTCAAGCGGCGGGATTTGGGATTCGCCCGGCGCTCCTTCGCCATCGCATCTGCCTTTGGCCTGGCATCGATTCTGTCGGTGATTGTGCTGGGTGACGAGTCCGGCTATGAGATGGGCGACGTTCAGAAAACCAAACTGGCAGCCATTGAGGCCGAATGGGAAACCCAGCCCGCTCCGGCGGCATTCACTTTGGTGGGTATTCCGAACCAGGAGGAAATGCGGACCGACTACGCCATCAAGATCCCGTACGTGCTGGGCTTGATTGCAACCCGCTCCACCGATGAAGAAATCAAGGGCATCAAGGATCTGATGGTCGAACATGAGGCGCGAATCCGCAATGGCATCGTGGCCTATGGCATTTTGCAGAAGCTCAAGGCCGGTGAGATGAGTGACGAGAATATTGCCGCCTTCAATGCCGTGAAAGCTGACCTGGGTTATGGGTTGATGGTGAAGCGTTATGCGCCCGACGTCGTGGACGCCACCGACGAGCAGATCCAGCAAGCCGCCCGGGACACCATTCCCCACGTGCCTTCCTTGTTTTGGACTTTCCGGATCATGGTGGCCTGCGGCTTCATCATGCTGGCACTGTTCGCCTTTGCCTTCTGGGCTTCCGCCAAGAAAAACGTGGACCGAAAACCCTGGCTGTTGAAATGGGCCCTGTTCAGCCTGCCACTGCCCTGGATTGCCGCCCAAACGGGCTGGTACGTGGCGGAAGTCGGGCGCCAACCCTGGTCCATTGGTGAGGTGCTGCCAACCTACTTGTCTACCTCCAGCCTGAGCGCGGGCGATGTCTGGGGATCCTTGCTTGCGCTGATCGCGTTCTACACGGTGCTGCTCATTGTTGAGCTGTACTTGATGATCCGTTTCGCAAGACTTGGACCTTCCAGTCTCCACACGGGCCGCTACCACTTTGAACAGGGTGATAAGAAGGCAGGGGATAACGCCTCTGATCTTCCGGTTCAACCCTCTCAAGCATGAGGAAGTCACTATGCTGGATTATGAAACTCTCAAATTAATCTGGTGGGTGCTGATCGGTGTGCTGCTGATCGGCTTCGCCCTGACGGACGGATTCGATATGGGAGCCATGGCGTTGATGCCTTTTATCGGCAAGACAGACAAGGAACGTCGCGTGGCCATCAACACCATCGCCCCTCACTGGGATGGCAATCAGGTGTGGTTCATCACCGCCGGCGGCGCCTTGTTCGCTGCCTGGCCGATGGTCTATGCCACGGCTTTTTCCGGCCTTTATTGGGCAATGCTTTTAGTTTTGTTCGCCTTGTTCTTCCGTCCAGTGGGGTTCGATTACCGCAGTAAAATCGAAGATCCCCGCTGGCGCAACGCCTGGGACTGGGGGCTGTTTATCGGCGGCGCCGTGCCGGCCCTGGTGTTTGGCGTGGCGTTTGGCAACCTGTTTCAGGGCTTACCCTTCCAGCTCAGCGAACTGATGATGCCGTCCTATCATGGCTCCTTCTTCGCGTTGTTGAATCCCTTGGCATTGCTCTGTGGCACCGTGAGCCTGGCCATGCTTTGTCTGCATGGGGGAACCTGGCTGATGATGCGTACGGAAGGTGACTTGCTGCAACGTTCCACGGCCGCAGTCAAACTGTGCGCCCTGGTTTACTTGGCTGCCTTTATCGGAGCAGGGCTTTGGGTATCCCTGGGGCTGGAGGGTTACAGTCTGGTCGGCGGCTTTGACGCTAATGGCGTGTTAAACCCCCTGCATAAGCAGATCGAGCCCAACAACCCCGGATGGCTGAATAATTACAGTCAATATCCCATCACGATGCTGGCGCCGATTGTTGGCATTCTTGGCGGTGTACTGGCTCTTGGCGCCGGTGCCAAAGGCCGCGGAGGCCTGGCTTTCCTGGGAAGCAGCCTGGCTATTGTCGGCACGATTTGCACGGCGGGGTTTGCACTCTTTCCGTTTGTTCTGCCTTCCAGTCTTGACCCGGCCTCCAGCCTGACCCTGTGGGATGCGGTCTCCAGCCAGCGGACACTGGGCATCATGTTTGTGGTGGCCTGCGTGTTCGTGCCGATAGTGCTGGCTTATACGATTTGGAGCTATGTCCGCATGTGGGGCAGGCTCTCGGAAAAGACGATTGATGCCAATCCTCATGGGCTTTATTAAGGGGGTATGTGATGTGGTATTTCACTTGGATTCTCGGCGTCTTGCTCGCCTGCAGCTTTGGAATCATCAATGCCTTGTGGCTGGAAGCTTCTGGCACCTTTGACGAGGAAGCCGGAAGTGACCAGTAATGTCCCAAATGAAGGACAGTGGCGATGGGCTAATGGCCTGTCGCTACTGCTGGCCACTCCGCTGGCCTTGGTGTTCCTTCTGCACCCAGCCGCCATTGTGGATCAGCAGGGAAACTACTCCCATGGCTGGCTGATGCTGGTGATGCTAGGCATCTCCGCAGGCTTCGTGCATGGGGTAGGGTTCTATCCCCGGGCCCCGGTTTGGAAGCTTCTGTTTGGGCCTTATCTGGGATGGCCAGCCATGGCGCTGGGATATTTCTTCCTGATATCAGCCCAGCCTTCCTAAACCAAAAAGCCCATCATGCGATGGGCTTTCAGTTTTTGGGCTCTAAACGACAAAAGTCGTAGTTGGGTTTAACCCAGCAGTAGACTGTCGTCGCTCAGGGCTTCTCCCTGTCGGCGGGAGAACAGGGCCAACAAGTCGGGCACATCCAACCCGGCACGCTCTTCACCGGACACATCAAAGGCGATCTGTCCGCCGTGGAGCATCAGGGTACGATCGCCCACGTCCAATGCCTGGCGCATACTGTGGGTCACCATCATGGCCGTCAGTTTCTGTTCTTCCACGATGCGGCGGGTGAGTTCGATCACAAAGGCCGCTGTCTTGGGATCCAGTGCCGCGGTGTGCTCGTCCAGCAGCAACACATCGCTGGGCACCAGGGTGGCCATCAGCAGGCTGACCGCTTGGCGCTGACCGCCAGAGAGCAGTCCCATCCGGTCCTTCAGACGATTTTCCAGTCCCAGGTTGAGACCAGCCAAACGCTCCCGGAACAAGCCAATATCAGCTTTACGAAGGGCAGGACGCAAACTCCGGGTGCGCCCGCGGCGGATTGCCAGGGCCAGGTTCTCTTCAATGGTCAGGTTTTCACAGGTGCCCGCCATGGGATCCTGGAAGACCCGGGCAACCCGTAGGGCGCGCTTATGGGGCGGTAGATGGGTGATATCCGCACCATCAATCCGAATAAAGCCCTCGGAAACCGTGATTTCGCCCGCCAGGGCATTCAGCAGAGTGGATTTGCCAGCGCCATTGCTGCCGATCACGGTGATGAACTGGCCCTGTGGGATTTCCAGGGAAATACCCCGCAGCGCGTGGTTTTCCAGCGGAGTACCACGACCAAACCAGACCTGTAGATTATCAATCTGGATCATGCCTTGCCTCCCCGGTTGCCCGCCACGATATTGATCTTGCTACGTAAGCCTGGGAGTACGATCGCCGCTGCAACCAGCACCGCAGTGACCAGGTTGAGATCCTGGGATTCCAAGCCAATAAAGTCGGCATTCAAGGCAAATGCGACGGCCAAACGATAGAGCAGCGCGCCGAGGAAGCAGGCGATCAGGGCCAGAACAACCGTCCGCGTCGAAAGAAGCGCCTCGCCGCCAATCACCGATGCCAGCCCAACCACAATAATCCCCACACCCATGGTGACATCCGCATAGCCCTGGCTTTGGGCAAAGAGGCTGCCGGCCAGGCCCACCATGCCGTTGGAAATGGCCATGCCGAGAATGGTCATAGCCTTCGTGGAAATCCCCTGGGCCCGTGCCATCCGTGGGTTGGAGCCGGTCGCACGCATGGCCAGTCCGGTTTCGGATTTCAGGAAAAGGGCCAACAGCACCAATACCACCACCGCAATCACGCCAAAGGCGATGATATTGATGAAGTAGTAGGGGATATCCAGAGTTTCCAGAGGGCTTAGAATGGTTTCCTGGCCCAGTAACGCCATATTGGGCTTGCCCATGATCCGCAGGTTAATGGAGTAAAGGGCGGTCATGGTCAGAATGGAAGCGAGCAGATGAAGAATTTTGAGCCTTAAATTAAGCCAGGCAGTGACGACACCCGCCATGGCTCCGGCCAGGGTAGCGGCCAGGGTCGCCAGCCAAGGGTTCACACCTGCCACAATCATCACCGCGCACACTGCAGCACCTAGTGGAAAGCTGCCATCAACGGTTAGATCAGGAAAGTCCAGGATTCGAAACGAAAGGTAAACACCAAAGGCGACCAGGGCAAAAATCAGCCCAAGCTCGATGGCGCCAAAGAAGGCTATCTGATTCAAGGTAATACTCGCTATTAAACTCTGCCGGGGCGAGAGCGGGGTGTTGAGTCAACAGCCCCGGCAGCACATTGGAAAAAACGATGGTCGGGTTAGTTATTCGCCGATAATTTCCTTGGCAGATTCTTGCAGCGCTTGAGGCACCGCTACTCCCATTCGCTTGGCCGCACCCAGGTTCAGATAGAGCTCCATGGTATCAACGGTTTCCACCGAGATATTACCGGGCTCCTCACCTTCCAGAATCCGTGCGACGATGGCACCGGTCTGACGTCCCATGTCGTAGTAATTGAAGCCCAACGCGGCAATGGCACCACGCTTGACGGTGTCCGTGTCGGCGGCAATGATCGGCAGCTTGTTCTGCTCACCCACCCGAATAATCGCTTCAGCGGCGGAGATCACCGTATTGTCGGTGGGCAGGTAAACAATGTCGGCTTTCCCGATCAAGGAGCGGGCAGCCATTTGCACTTCAGAGGATTTGGTCGCAGCCGCGGTCACCACGCTCAAACCTTGTTTGGGGGCTTCTTCCTTGACCATATTGACGGTGGTCACAGAGTTCGCCTCGCCGGGGTTATAGATCACCCCGATGGTTTTAATGCCGGGAATCAGGTTTTTCATCAACTCCACGTGCTTGGCCACGGGCAGCATGTCGGTGACGCCAGTAACGTTTTTACCGGGCTTTTCCAGGCTCGGGACCAGCTTGGCGCCCACCGGATCGGTGACGGCTGAAAACACCACAGGAATTCCACGGGCAGCAGTAGCCGCAGCCTGGGCTGAAGGCGTGGCAATGGCAACGATAACGTCGGGGTTTTCGCCACTGAGTTTACGGGCGATCTGTCCCGCCGTGACGGTGTTGCCTTGCGCACTTTCGTAAGTCCACTTCAGGTTCTTGCCTGTTTCGTAGCCACGGGCATTCAGTTCGTCGAGAACACCTTGGCGGGCTGCGTCCAGCGCGGGATGCTCAACAATCTGCGTTGCAGCAACATATTTCTCAGCGGCGACGGTCTGAATGCCGGCAATCCCCAAGCCCAATCCAAGCGAAAGCGCAGAGATTGCGCGTACAATTCTGGATGTTTTCATGTTTGCTCCAATTTTTTGCTTTTTTGTCAGCAGTAGGCCACGCGCCGCACATCATTGCCCGGCGAGAGACAATTGCGACAGTTTAGCACAACGCCAAATGTGTGGTAGCGGGTAATACCTATGGGAAGCGGGTGAAGTGAGGTCCCTGACTGGCTTATTGACCCCGATCAAAGGTTGAACCGGGATCTATTGGATCCTGACGCACAATTTGACGACCTGGAACATAAACCTGGAGGTTATGAGAGGCTATCCAGCGAGAAGGTCATACCACCCTGTTCCGCGCCAGTAGCCAGTTTGCGAAAACCACTGAACAGTTCCCGGCCATAACCTTCATGATAGTGGGAGATATCCGAGCGAGCCGGCTCCCGTGATTGCCATTCGGCCTCGTCCACCTGGGCCTGAAGAGTGCCGTTTTTGCCATCCACTAGAATCACGTCGCCTTCTCGGATCTTCGCAATGGGGCCGCCGCCCACCGCCTCGGGCGTCACATGCAAGGCCACCGGAACCTTGCCGGTGGCACCAGACATCCGGCCATCGGTCACCAGTGCCACTCGATGGCCCCGGTCCTGCAGCACACCAAGTGCCGGAGTGAGTTTATGCAACTCCGGCATACCATTCGCCCGTGGGCCCTGAAAACGCAGTACCGCAATAAAATCCTGGTACAACTCGCCCCGTTTGAACGCTTCAATCAGGTCTTCCTGGGAGTCAAACACCTTGGCGGGGGCCTGTACCACCAAATGCTCATCCTTAACCGCGGAGGTTTTCATAATGGCCCGCCCCAAATTACCGGTGACCAATTTAATGCCGCCATCAGGCTTAAAGGGCCGGCTGACCGGCCGCAACACCTCTTCATCCGCACTTTGCTCGGGGCCTTGGCGCCATTCCAGCTTGCCATGCTCACTGACATAAGGCACCTGCCGCCACCGTTGCAGCCCGCCTTCGCCCACAACGGTGAGGATATCGCCATGGAGGAGGCCCGCATCCAGCAGCTGGCTGATTAAAAAAGACGTGCCGCCCACCTCATGGAACCGGTTTATATCGGCGGGTCCGTTAGGGTAAACACGGGCTAACAGAGGGACGACTTCGGAGAGCTCGGCAAAGTCATCCCAGGTAATAGTAATGCCAGCAGCCCGGGCAATCGCAACCAGGTGCAGGGTATGGTTGGTCGAGCCGCCGCTGGCCAGCACCGCGACAATGGCATTGACTATGGCGCGCTCATCGACAACTTTGCCGATGGGCGTATATTCCGGCCTTGTCATGCCGATTTCCGTGGCACGTCTGGTTGCGGCTCGGGTGAGGGCTTCCCGTACCGGAGTATAGGGCTGGAAAAATGCCGCATTGGGGATGTGTAAGCCCATGGCTTCCATGCACATCTGGTTGGTGTTGGCGGTGCCATAAAAGGTGCAGGTGCCAGGGGCATGATAAACTCGCATTTCGGAGGCCAATAACTCCTCCCGCCCGATCAAGCCTTCGGCATACTGCTGACGGACCTTGGCTTTCGCAGTATTGGATTCACCCGTTGGCATGGGCCCGCCGGGAACCATAATCACCGGCAGGTGAGGGAAGCTGAGGCAGCCAATCAGCAGCCCCGGCACAATTTTGTCGCAAATCCCCAGACACAGAACGGCATCAAACAGATTGTGAGAGAGTCCGACTGCCGTGGCCAGAGCGATCACATCCCGGCTGAACAACGACAGCTCCATGCCGACTTCCCCTTGGGTGACCCCATCACACATGGCCGGCACGCCGCCGGCGAACTGGGCAATGGCGCCAGCTTCCTCGGCAGTCTGTTTGATCAGGTCCGGAAAGTCTTTATAAGGGTGGTGGGCGGACAGCATGTCGTTGTAGGCGGAAATAATGCCGATATTCACCGTCGCCTGTTGCAGCATCCGTTCCCGCTCCAGCTGGGAGCAGACAGCGAGGCCATGGGCCAGGTTGGTACAGGAAAGCATGCCCCTTGAATGGCCACGCCCGGCGGCTTCTTCCAGCCGGTTCAGGTAGGCCTGACGCCCCACATGACTGCGCTCTCGAATTTTATCGGTGACGCGTGCCACGGTATCGTTCAATTGAGTCATGATTCTTTCCTGAGTCAGGCCCCGCACCGACCAGCGGGAACAGGGCGAGGGTTTGGATCCATTTTCTGTGCTCGGCCGGTGGTTCCTGCCGATACTTCACTAATATAGGCAAAGTATCGAACTGTTTGGAGGAATGCCATATGGGTAGCAAGGTAAAAGGAGACAATCGCCAGGCCCCAACGGAAAAAGGCAAGACAGGGCCGACGGAATCCATCATTACCGACAAACGTCGCGCCACCTTGTGTCATGAAGATGCCGTGGCCAGCAGTCCGGATGACCTGGCGGTGATGGGAGAAGAAGATGCCGGCGGCGGCATTGAGTTTTTAATTCGTGAGTGCGAGGAACGGGCCAGACTTGAGCAGGAACGAAATACGAAAGAACATCCTTAAGTGTCACGTTCCTGAGTTGTAGAAGAAGCAGAAGGCAAGGGGAGCTGAGGTTCCGGCAGCGCACGGGCTTCCGGAACTCCACGATCTGTAGCGCAAACGCTACAGGTTAGATAAAAAGCAACAGCCAGTGCTCCATAAATCAGCGCACTTCGAACTGTGTTTGTTTTGCGCGGCAGAGGGTGCACGGGCTGCTCTCCTGAAAAATGCTTAGGGGGCCACCGAGAAGATGTTTTTCATCAATTGCTCGTTCGGCATGCCCTGTACCACCTTGAGGTTACCGTCTTTGTCTTTATAGACAATGGCCGGGGTCCCAAAAATCTGACTTTCCTGCATCAGTCGTGAGTTGGCAATAACTTTCCGCATCATCTCATCTGGAATCTTGCCCTCTGCGGACAGGCCTTTTTGACCCTCGGCTTCCGCCCGTTCATGTTCGGCCAGTGCTTTGGCGGGATCAGGCGCGGCCAGTATTTTCGCAGAAATCGCCATACTGGTTGGGCTCAACACGCCAACCATGATATGGCGCAGCTGTATCCCTTTTTGCTTCAGATAAGGCCGAACTTCTTTCCAAAACCGCGCGCAATAGGGACAGTTCGGATCCATAAATGCGTAGACGATCTGCTTGGCGTTTTGATCACCTTCTCCAATCCAGGTCGATTGGCCCAGGGCTTCCCAGTTAACCGGAGAAGGTGCCTCATCCACCAGCTTCTGAAGCTCTGCTTGTGCTGCGGGCTGACCTTTTTCGTCAATGAGAGTCCCCACGATGGCGTGTTTACCATCTGGCGTGAGATAAATCCCCAAGACATCCCCCTGGAATTGCGCGGCATAGCCTTTGAGACCACCCGGGGCCTCAAACTCCCCCAGAATGCGCGCTCCTTCCGATTCAATAACCTGTATCGGCGCCGGATACGGCTTGGCAGCCTGTACCGTTGACGCCGCCAAAACCAGGGCAAAGGCTGGCCCAAATATACGTCTCATCTTCATCAGGGGTTACTCTTGGTGTGTGAAGCCAACAGATCCAGATTGCTTTGCAGCGTGGCCCGGGATAACTCTCCCAGGTGTGACCCGGCAAGTCGGCCATCGGCGGTATAAAACAAGGTGGTGGGCATGGCTTGTGAGCCCAACTGACGGGCAACATCCATGGTCGGGTCCAGTAGGACGTTTCGAAGCTGTAATTCTGACGTTTTTAAGTAACGGGCAATATCCGCCACGGACTCACCCTGGTTCACAAAAACAAATTCAACATCGGTGAGTTCTGCCTGGGCTTCGGCCAATACCGGCATTTCCCGCAAGCAGGGCGGGCACCAGGTGGCCCACAGGTTGAGCACCAGTGGTTTACCGCCCAAGCTTGGCAGGCTTACTTCCTGGCCTTCAAGTGACGCTAAAGTTTGGCTGGGCAAGACAGGGCGATTCATTTCCATCAGGCTAATGGCGCCGGCCATAATTATCCAACCCATCACTCCTGCGGCAACTGCGCCCGTAAGCGGCAAGCGCACCCGGGCGTTACGCCAGCCATGATAAAGCGCGACGATGGCTGCAACCGCCACACCGGCTTCAACCAGAAAACCACCGTCCCGAATATCCACGATATCCAAGGGATTCTGAAAATACTCCGCTCGATATAACCAGACAAACCCGAGGCGGGCGGCTAGCAATCCCCATAACACCATGGCGGTGATCACTGGCTCCACGCTGACTTTATGGCGACGTCCCCATAGCCAACCAACCAGCAGGGCAAGACCTAAAGCGATCAGCAGGACGAGTCTTTCAATGGACAGGGCAAAAGGCCCGGCTGAAAACGAGAGCATGAGCATTCCCTTTAATAATTGTAAAGCCTGATGAAATACCACAGGCCTGGTTTAGGTAGACTGCCGTCACTGATAAAATGTTCCGTCATTTAGTGCAAAGACTAAGTTAGTGTTAGCGATTGGTTTATTCGAAGGTTCGAGTTACCCCAAGTCTTTTGTGAGAAATTTCACCCATTGCCGGGTGAAACTCTTTCTGCTCAGCACTTTTCAGTAAGTTAAAGTCATGCCAGCCATCATCAAGCATATCAAGGGGCAGTCTGTGGGCGCGCATCTTTTCTACATTATGGGCTCCTCGGGTTCCGGCAAAGATACCCTGCTCAGACAGTTCCGCGAGCGAATGGCGGATCTGCCTTGCCTGGTCGCTCATCGCTACATTACTCGCAAACCTGAAATTGCAGGCGAAAACCACATTTGGGTGCCGGAACAGGAGTTTGAAAAGCGTGTCATGCTGGGCGCCTTCGCCATGTACTGGGAAGCAAACGGCGAGCATTACGGGATTGGCAAGGAAATTGATCACTGGCTAGAGCTGGGTATCAATGTGCTGGTCAATGGCTCCCGTGAATATTTTGAGCAAGCGCAACAGCTCTATGGCACCCGCCTGGTGCCCGTTCTTCTACAAGTCGCTCCGGGAATCTTGAAGCAACGTCTGGTCCAGAGGGGCAGGGAGACACCGGAGGAAATCGAAGCCCGCTTGGAACGGGACCGGCAGATTTCCGGAGGTTTCGCCTCGAAGGTGATTCAAATCAACAACGATGAGCAGCCCGAGCTGGCCACCGATGCGCTCTTGGCCATAGTGCGACAATTTACCGCAAAGACCGGGAATGCGGCTGCCAAAGCTGGATGAATATCGTGAGCCCAGGGCTGCGAGAATGCAGAGAAAGCTTTTCAAACACCTAGACTTTGCTTGAGAAGCGCCCTCTATCTGCTTGTTTAAAAATGGCTTTTATTTGCTAACAAATCACTTTAACTTTGAGCTATTAAAGCCACCATCCAGAAGGACGGGCTACATGGCGATTCCGAGTCCTCAAAGTGCAAGTGAATGGGCAGGCTTATTAATGGGTGCCGCAATGGCCCCCATGTTTGGTCTGGGCAGCCTGATCAGGCGCGGCCGTTTTTTCCATCCCCGCGGGATTTGTTTTCTCGCCCGTGTCAGTCCAGTTGAAACACCTCGGGAGCTGACGCCCCTTGCTACACGCCTCTCCGGTACAGCCCTGGTAAGGCTCTCCGCGGGAGCCTGGCGTAAGAATCACCGGTGCCTGCCCGATGTATTGGGTTTCGCCATCCGGTTTGGTGTCCTGCCACCGGAGGATATTATTCACGAAAACACACAAGATCTGCTAACCGCTTCCGCCAGACGTTTATGGACACTCCTGCCAGATAGCCTGCGCACCCAACGAGCATCGTTTATGTCAAACCGTTATCGCGGCATGTCGCCTTTTGAAATCGACCACCGACCGGGGTGCCTGATTGCCATTCAGCCTCTGGAACCTGATGGAAACGGAGAGGATCGCTTCGAACGCATTCGCAATGCCGCGGCGTCTGGTCATGCACGCTTTGCACTGGAAGTGATGCTCTGTAAGCGGGCAGGGCAATGGCACCCAGTAGCCACTATCGACCTATTGGAAGAGGTGGTGGTCACCGAAGAGGAATTGCTGTTCACGCCTTTCAACGCACAACTAGGCATCCGCCCCCAGGGCTTTATCCATTTTTTACGTTATTTTCCCTATCGGGCGAGCAGGGCGGGCAGGACGCTTGCCTCCAAAATCGGCAACCAAGATGCCTATACGGTCCCGTAATTCCAAACGGCTCCTGCTTAATGCTGCAGCCCTGACGCCGGAGGAATATCGACTTACCAAAGCGCTTGATCTGACTCTAAGAATACCTATCACTAAAACGGGGAGACTTACATTTGCTTCTAGGTTTACATGGGGGACTATTGAGCTTATCAGCTTGAATCTGACTAAGCCTACTTGATAGATGTGCTCACGCCCCCGGATCTTCTGAAAGAAATATTTCATAATCCAAGACTCATTCACGAATACTGAAACAAATCTTTCACTTTCTATCTTGGTCTTGCCAAGCTGTGGCCAGGATCCTAGACTGTCTGAAACAAATCTTTCAAATTAAGACCAAATAAGCATGATTCTGAAAGGAGTCTTTCAGGTGAGCATCTATGCACGTACCGACCTTGCACTAGCGAAAGACCTCGGACATCGGATTGATCGGCTGCGAGCAAAGCGGGGCCTTTCTCGAGAAGAATTAGGCCGTGAAATGGGCATTAGTCAGCCAACACTCAGAAAATTTCTCGATGAGGGGGAAGGAAAACTCGTTTATTTGTTCAGTGCCTTACGAGCCTTAAATGCCTTGGAAGAAACTGAAAGTTTTCTGGTGGAACCTTCTTTCAGCCCTGTCATGGAGATTCGAAAAGTACTCAAGAGGACCAGCCCAGCGGCTAGATCCAGAGCTCCTGGCAGAAGTGCCCCATCCAGTTCAGCCAACGGTAACGTTTCCGCACTCAGGCAGGCGCTGGGTAAAGCCGATGCCGATAAAAAGGAAGACGATCAATGGTAGATGGAGCTCTGGATTACGCTGAAGTTTGGATCTGGGGCGAACCTGTGGGAGTGCTGGCTCTAGATCGACCTACCTGGATCTATGCATTTGAGTACTACAAGAGCTGGGTAGAACTGGGCGTGGAACTTGCCCCTTTTACGATGCCTGTCTCGACCAAGGGATCGAAGATCTTTTCCTTTCCTCGCTTAAACGAGGAAACATTCAAAGGGGTGCCGGGTTGTTTGGCAGACTCCCTTCCGGACGATTTCGGGAACGCCGTTATCAATGCCTGGCTGGCAAGGCAGGGAAGAGACCCGGCCACTTTTTCCGCCGTTGAGCGCTTGCTCTATATCGGCGCCCGAGGCATGGGAGCGCTTGAGTTCTCGCCGGCATTTCAGCAGAAAAATGTAAACGTGGGGGAGTCCCTGGAGCTGGAGTCGCTTTTGCGTACAGCGCAGCAAGTTCTCGATGAGCGGGCGGGGGCTGGTGGAGGCCTCGTTGACAGGAGTGAAGAAGCTCTACACTCGATCTTTCAGGTCGGGTCCTCGGCGGGTGGGGCGAGGCCCAAGGCGGTGGTTGCCATCAATCAGGATCGAACCGAAATACGGTCGGGGCAGGTCAATGCGCCCCAGGGGTTTGAGCATTACCTGTTAAAGTTCGATGGGGTTCAGGAACGTGCATCCGGATCTGAGATTTTTGGAGATCCCAAAGGTTTTGGCCTGATGGAATACACCTACTACCAAATGGCGACCGAATTCGGAATCACAATGACTCATTGCGAGATTCTGGAAGATGGGCCCCGTGCGCACTTTTTAACCAAACGCTTTGATCGGGAGGGCAATGAAAAGATTCATGTGCAGACGCTCTGTGCGATGCGTCATGCCGATTACAAGATGCCCGGCACCTTTAGTTATGAAGAACTTTTCATGACGGCGCGAGAACTCAGGCTAAGTCGCGACGAAGCGCTGCAGATCTATCGCCGTATGGTTTTCAACGTGATCGCCCGAAATCAGGATGATCACACTAAAAACTTTGCTTTTCTAATGCGTTTGGGAGGCGGTTGGGAACTGGCTCCCGCTTACGATGTAGCTTATAGCTATAAGCCTGGATCACCTTGGGTCGCTCAGCACAACATGAGTCTGAACGGAAAGCGCAGTGAGTTTGAACGAAGCGACTTATTGGCAGTCCGCAAACAGATTGCAAACTTCTCTGAAAGTGAAGCCAATGGGGTGATCAACGAGTGCTTGGACGTGGTAAGCACCTGGAGAGCCAAGGCAACGCAGAACCAGGTTCCAAAGAGATTTATTGACGAAGTGGAGCAACACCTACGGTTAGACATTTGAACTTCAAGCCATTCACGGCATGATTACTCGTTGCGAAAACGAATAACAAAACAAGGACTAATCACATGCACTATGTTCGATCTGGGAAGATCAAGCTTGCCTGCCGTACCTGGGGCGATAGCAACAACCCTGTTGTGGTTTTGGTTCATGGCTATCCCGACTCCAGCCGGGTCTGGCTGCCACTGGCCAAACTCCTGGCCGACAAGTTCTTTGTCGTAGCATACGATGTCAGGGGCTGCGGCTATTCCTCCGCGCCACGCTTTATCTGGGATTATCGCCTGGAAAATCTCGAAGCGGACCTTCAGCGGGTTCTCGACGAATTCAGCCCGAATCGCGCCGCCCACATCGTTGGGCACGACTGGGGCTCCATTCAGTCCTGGGAGAGCGTTACCAGTCCCAGGTTGGCGGAACGAATCGCTTCATTTACGTCCATCTCCGGGCCTTGCCTCGACCATGTGGGCTATCGCACCCGGGAGCAGCTCAGCCTTCGCGACCCGAACGCATTGAAAGATTTTGGCAATCAGGCCTTGCGCTCCTGGTATATTGGTTTTTTCCATCTGCCAGTTCTGGCGCCGCTGCTCTGGCAGCTCGGCCTGGATAAATACTGGCCTCAGCTACTGGAGCGGTTGGAAGGCGTGGCACACGCCGGTGTTGACCCCAACCAGCGCAAGGAAGGAAAAAACGGTATCAACCTCTATCGGGCCAATATCCTGCCGCGCTTGTGTGCGCCACGGGAGCGATATGCCCATGCGCCGGTTCAGATTATTTTGCCGACTGGCGACCCCTATGTAACCGAAGAACTCTATCGTGGAGTAGAGCGCTGGGTGCCGGAGCTACACTATCAGAAAATTGATGCCGGGCACTGGGTGTTACTGACCCATCCTGAAGCCTTGGCGAAACTGATTACTGGCTTTATTGATCGCACCTGAGCGCCTATGGGGTGATGGACGAGGAATTTCGTAGCAGAAGATGACTTTCTGCCCATTCTGCTACGGAGTTCATTACTTCTGGTTTTAAACCAGTTATTACCTCTGGAGTCAGCAGGTCGCCAGCGTTGTCTTCCTACCCCTCTGTTAGCCATTCCTCATGCGGTAATGAAATAAGTAAATTACTTTTAATTCCTTTAAGGTATTAACAGTGGTTCGTATAATCCTCAAAAGTTCTAACTGTTTTGGATCTGGCGAGGGGGCCATGGACAACAACCACGTACATTACCTCATCGTGCCAGGTTGGCACGGTTCCGAAGAGGAGCACTGGCAAAGTCACTGGGAGCGCAGTTTGCCACGGGCCCAGCGCGTCCAGCAGAAGGACTGGGTAAAACCGGACCTGAACGACTGGGTGGAGGCCTTGGGCCGGCACATCAGCTCTCTTCATGGCCAAGTGATTCTGATCGCCCATAGCTTGGGCTGCATCACCATTGCCCACTGGGCCCAAAGAGCAACGACCTCGCAAGCCGCCAAAGTTGTAGGAGCCTTGCTGGTCGCACCAGCGGATGTCGAGCGTCCCCAATGCCCGGAAGCCCTGTCTGGATTTGCGCCAATTCCGGGGCAAGCACTGCCATTCCCGACAGTACTGGTAGGCTCCAGCAATGACCCCGCAGCGACGGCTGAGCGCGCTTACACTTTAGGTCGGGCCTGGGGTGCCAAAGTTACTATTTTGGCGGATGCCGGCCATATCAATGTGAAATC
>CAZEWG010000003.1:122267-123582 GCA_964514485.1 uncultured Pseudomonadales bacterium | reverse complement strand
AACAGCACACATTCCACTCATAGCGGCTAAACTTACTTAGGACATGCCACTGGATGGATTTTAGAGATTATCCTCCAGGCCGTAATCTGCACGTTAGTTAAGCCCAAAGTTGTAGTCACCATGGCACCTAAAAGCACCCAGCTACTGCGTTATCTGACATCCATACAGGATGCTAGGCCAATCAATTTCAGCGCGTTTCTGAAATGCCTGCCGTATGAATATGCGCAGAACTGGCAAAAGCATTTTCAGGTAGCCATGGTTGCGCCCCAAAAGTGGGTTGTCACCTGTACCGGGGATGTACTGGACCAATTGTTGTTGATGGCCCAGCCCACTCAGGATCGGGCCCATGCGGCAAGTGTGGGTGACTCCCATCGACATGGTAACGATATCTCGTTCTTGCTGGTCTATCACGAAGGCTGTGCTGATCCACGTCCGGATACGGTGGTGGTGACGCCGGATGGCTGGCATCAGGCTAGTCACCCAAAGCCCCGGGCTCTAATTGTTGAAAATGAATTCAACTTTTTTCGTTGTGCCGAAATGTTGGATATTGTTTCGGGCTTCGTGAGTAAGCCGCTGTCCCTGACTAATACCGATGTGATTCTGGGCAGTGGGGACCGTATCGCCGGGGAGATTTATCGCCCCTGGCTCAATCAATACCAGCAAATTTTCTGCGCCTTCGACTATGATCTGGCGGGCTTGCAAAACTATGCCTCCCTGCAGCGCAACCTCAAAGCCCCTTGCCGCTTTGTTCAGCCTAAAGACTGGACGGCCTGGTACTGGGCATTCCGCAAGCCTTATCAAAAATCCGGCGTTGCGGCAGTGAACCTTGCTAATCAGCTTGGGTTTGCGTCACTGGCCCAGGCCTTGATTAAAACTGGCCACTTCATGGAGCAAGAAATGTTGCTAAGGACGCCTTCTCAGGATGCCAGCCAATGAGCAGTTTCCGTTTTGAAATTCAGAAAATTGTATTCGTGGATTCTGTCGGCTTTTGTTATGCCGAAATTCCCGTAAATGACCATGCCCTGTTATTGGCAGGTGGTAACGTTGGCAAGTCCAGCATGCTGAACGCTTTGCGGTTGTTTTTGCTCCCTGAGGTGAACTTTAGAAATAGTCAGAAGAAGTTCGCGTTCAAGCGTTCCGATGGCAAAGGCTACTACTCTGCTGAAGATTGCTACCGGCATCATTTTCCCAGCAGCCATAGCTTTCTGATCATGGAGGCCCGCAATTATACGGGCGCTCATTGCCAGATTCTGTACCGTACCCAGAATCTCGCCTTTAACCGCATTTTCGTGCCTTTACCCTTTGATCAGATCCG
>CAZEWG010000003.1:48104-122167 GCA_964514485.1 uncultured Pseudomonadales bacterium | reverse complement strand
AGTGCGGTGGCGCTTGCCGTTGCCAGCATCATTGAGGCTGATAAAAAGCACAGTACTGATGCTCTGGACTTCGATATCGGGCAATTCTTTGATCGGCATGATGAGCTGAAGCAGCAGAAAATAGCCTTAACCCGCATTGCGCAGGAGGAACCAGCGTTTAGGAAGCTGGTGAATAATTTTAATCGTTATAAAGAAACCTGGGCGGCAGACGGGCAGTACGCGATGTTTCGCCAGGCACTCCAGTTGGCTGTTGAGGAGTTAAAGCAGCAGAAGCAGAAAAGCGGGGTGGTCCTTGGAAATTCGGAGAATCAGCTAAAGGCATTCAAGGCCAAGGCACAGGAGTTTGAACGTGAACGCCAGAGCAAGGCCGGCGAGCTCAAGCAGCTTACCAAGCAGTTGGCGTCGGCTGCTGAGATAAGGCAGAAGGGGAAGCTGCTGTTGTCTAGTTATGGCGCCACGCCGCAGGCGGAAGTCGTGGCGATCATTGAAGAGGCGTTAGCTGAGGATCGGGAGCGTTTAGAGGCCCTGACAAATCGGGAAACGGCAAGAACACGGGCCGAGTACCTGCGACAGCAGGTCGCGGCTCAAGAGTCTGAAATTGCTCAGCTAGAGCGGCGCATTAAAGACCGGGAATGGCAGTTGGCGCATCAACTATCAGAATCTGTGGTAGGGCCTCTTGCGGCAATTAACCCGCAGCTCATCACAGCGAGTCCCGGTGCCAAGTTGAGTGAATCAGATAGATCGGCCATTGAATCGTTCACGGCACTTTTCGAACGGACTGACAGGGGCTATCAGTGGTTTGATCGGTTGTTTGGTTCACCCAGCACTACAGATGCGGAAGACCTGGATGCAGCCTTGGCGGCGGCGCGCAATAAACATTTTGATTACCTGGACCAATTGAAGGAGCTATCCGGGCAGCAGGATCAGGATCCTCTGCGTCCAAAGAAGATCGAACAAATACGACAGCAGATCAAAAACGCCAGTCACGAACTGGAAACATTGAAACGTTACCCCGGTGTCGATCAAAATATTCAGGACTGGGAGGCGCAGAGCGCAGAAATCACAGTCGCGATAAATGACCTTGAGAAGATGCTTCGGGAACTGAGTGAGAAGCAAGCACTGGTTGAGCGAGACGTTGCGACCAAGAAATCTGATTTTGATCGAATCAGCCAGGAGCTCGACAAACTGCTCCTGCTCCAGAAGGCTAACAATGAGCTCATGACGCTCTATCCTCGTTTGAAAGCCGCAACCATACCCGATGGTGCAAGGGTGAAAGAGCTGCCGCTAACGGCTGAGACTCGGAATGCGATTCAGGCCGAGCTGATGGAACGGGATCGTTTACGTGGGGAGATCCTGGCTGCACTCCGGGAGTTCACACACAAAGAAATCCTGACGGACGAGAAGGATTTGGCTGCTGACTCCCCAACGCAGGAGGCAGTAACCAGCGCGGTGAAGCGCCTGGAGGATGTGTATCGCGAACTGTCTCAGCGTGAAGAAATTCTTGAAAAGCAGATCGCCAGCCACAATGAGTCGGTCGCCAGCTATGCAGAACTTCTGACTAAGAACATGGAGCATATTCAGCGGTTCGAGAATGCGCTGAATAACGAGCTGGAAGGGGTGACGATTAACAACCTGGTTGAGATTCGCGTCGCGATTCATACCCATCCTAAGTTCAAAAGCCTGGTGGAGGAGATCAGGAAGGTCGATCTGTACTCAACCGATCTTCTGTCAGATGCCTTTTACAGCCGTCTCAAGGTTTTCGTGGCGGAATTCTTCGAGAACCAGCAGGATACCCGTCTTACCATGGATCGGATTATCAAGGGGTTGTCCTATAAGACCCGGAAAAACACGGAAGGCGTGTTGGATGAGAAAGGACAATCCACATCATCGAGCGAGCTGATCAATATTGAGTTAGTGCAGATGCTGCTGCGACGCATCCTGCTCCCGGGTGTGGAGTTTTCTCTGCCCTTGGTAGTGGATGAGATTCTGCGTGTCGATGTTGGCCAGTTGGACTGGTTACTACCTCGTGCCAAGAGCAAGGGGTTCAACATTTTTGCTGCGTCTACCTATAGCGCGAGTGCGGAAGTGATCCATAAGATCGGCCGCTATCTGGAAATCGCCACCATGAAGACTCACAAGCCCTACAACGCCCAGCGCTCCCTGGTGTTCTGGGGTGGCGCCGATCATTTTGTTGGCGCCGGTGGGCATTCCGGTAGTCCACTGGATCCTGCGCAACCGGGGCTGCTTGAGGCATTCGATGAGTAAGCTGTTCAGCACATTAGAGACGGTCAGGCTGGTACTGGAACACCCGAAGGTACTTTTTGATGTTATCCGCCGTATGGACCAGTCTGGTGAGCGATTTATCCGTGAGTCTGACCTTGCGTTTCAGGTGTTGAGTTACACCGGCCACATGGATCGTACGACCAAAGACCGACTGCGTAAGGTTTTCAAGACGGACAATCTGGTGCAGTCGAATGTCGTTGCCGATGTGGATAACTGTAACGGGGAGCGTCGCCTTTTCTTCCAGGAATCGCTGATCAATCTGCTGCGTATTTGTGATGCATCACTTCATCAAGAGCTCACGGATGCGCGATTGCGCAAGCAGTTGGTCACACTTTGGGGAATTCAGAAAGACCTGGAGTCATCGACATTCAGCTTGGAAGACCCCGATTTTACAGAGCTGGTGGATGTGCTTATGGAGCACACCAGCCAGCTAATAGGCCTGCTTCGGTCCAACGTTGCACGAATGAGCCGCATCAGTGCCGATCTGCAGAAAATGTCGGCTGAGGCGAGTGAAAGCCCGGACAAGTTTGCCGCCTTTCGGGAAGATCTGCTTCGGAATGTGGCGCACCTCTACGAACGTCACATTAAACCCACCCTGCGTTTCTTGAACCCCCAGAGCCGCTACAAAGAAGGATCGAACCTGTTCGAGACCCTGGACGCACTGAAAAGCCTCCTGGATCGCAATCAGCATGTCCGGATTGCGGATCAGGTTTTCCGCTCTGCACTGAGCTTGGGTGCTGCATTTCAGCCAATCCAGGATGTAGCTCGGGAGGTGGATCACTTCTTGCGGAAAACCCGGCGGGGCATGATGCAGTATAACGCCATGGAGTGGCATTATCGCGCTTTGCTCCAGGCCTATGCGCGCACTCAGGAGAATGATCTGAGGGTTACGCGGTTGGATGGCCGGGAATTCTTAAGTCGCAGGCCCTTTGTGATTGGGTTGCGCCAGCATAGTCGACCAAAAGAATATCGGTTCGGGACAAGCACCAGTTATTACCTGAACCTGTTTAGCGAGATCGAATGCCGCTTACTGGATTTGAGGAGCGCTCGGCAATCTGTCTTGGCGGTAACGGGGGAGGGCGGCAGGCTCCAGTCGGCAACGGATGTTCAGCGTGCGACGCGGCTTCTGGAAATACTGGATCAGATGAAGTTTCGCGCCACCGCCGATCTGACACAGGAGCTGCATGGTCGACTTGAGGGGCTGGTGGAGGATTATCGGTTTACGGACTTATTAACGGCCATGGTGCGGCTGACACAAAAGTCTTTCGGTGAGTTTGATCTGACGACCACAAACAGGTTTGGGCGGCTTGAGCATGGTAATGAGATCTTCGTCTATCGCCAGCGCCGACTGAGAGAAAAAGACCAGCCAAAACGGGAGCTAACTGATGAGCAGCGATAGACGCAATACCTTTGAAGACGTGCATCCGGAGGCGAGCGCCGAGATCTATCGTCAGCTCACGCAAGGGAAGGTGATACTGAAGCGGCAGTACAACCAGCACAAAGGAGTGTTGGAAGACTCGCCCCAGTTCAATCTGCTTTTCAATCATCTGGAGCACTTCACGCTGCTCTACCGCCACATTGGCTACAACCTGAACTATCAGACCCAGGGAGAATTTTTCTACGTCACTCAAACCCGCGATGACGAGATCGATGAGGCGGATGACAACGCACTCAAAGTTCAGGTTGTGGTGCTGCTGATCGGGCGATATTTCTCGGCCTCGGGCCGGGATCTGGAGTTACTGGCTGATCCCAATCATGGGCTGGATGATATCGATCTGAAGCGGCTAGCCGAGAATCAGGAGTATCTGGATGTCCTACGTACGGTGCGTTTTGAGAAAGGCTGGAACGAGGCGTTGGAATTCCTGATCAGGCGAAACTTTGCGTTTCGTACTGGCCCGGAAAGCTATGTCTTGAGTGATGCGTCGATGTCCTTTTTGAAAGATCTAGAGCGGTACTACGAGGAGGCTGCGGCTAGCGGGGCGTTGGATATCTAATGGAACTAGGGTGTGGCGGGACGACGCGCTGTTGAGGGTTACGGGCTGGCCGTCGAGTTAGGCACGCCAAATGGGCAGCCATGGACAAAAAGCGAGGAGTCGGTACAGCAGTTAGTGTTAACTGCTACGAAGCACAAAACCGCGTACTGTGGCTAGTGCCTGAGTAGGGGAAGGATAAGTAGGGGAGAACGTTTCTGCTTGGGAACCGGCTTGGTCTCAACGTGGCTCTGGATTTGGGACAAAATTACGCCCAAGATAGTCCCGGAATCTCCCCCTCGTGTTTTGTTACTGATATTCCAGCGATGCCCTGTGGATTCTTGACGGATTCAAGCGTTCGAATCCCTCCTTCTCTTCCAAAAATAAAGAACCCGGATCCAGATCAGGATGACAGAGGGCTTGGTTCCGTCGTCCAAATAGCACTCCTGGATTCCTAACGCTCCGGGATCCCCCTTCGTTTGGCGTGAGCCGGCACTGCTGAACGCCACGCTTTGTCCTCCTTTTAGGCCGTCTTTATACTAACTGTGCACTGTGCCTTGCTGTTTGGGGTTGCAAAGGATTTTCAGCGCCCAGGTTAAAAGTTGGTGATAGTGACTCTAAGACGGCTGTTCTCATCTGTCCGTTGTTTTTGCCAAACAGGCAAGAGCCGATCGTAGATGACTCGTTCAGACAAGGATGAAGAAGGAGACGGACATCATGGCAAGCAAAAAATCCGCCCACACGCCCCCTTTTACCCCCTCGGATACCGCATCATCTTTTTTGACCGCCACTCAGGTCCTGCAGCCTTTTGTGCTGAGAGACTCCAAATCCGTTGCGCCATCTTCTCCAGTGGAACGCTGGTTGTTGCAATCGCTGCTAAGGCTTTTGGACCATCCCCCCGTGCGTTTCTGTTTGTGGGATAACAGTTTTGTGGCTCCACCAAACTGTGAAGCCAGGTTCACCATACATATTGGGGATCGGAAGGCGGTTTATTTGTTGATGTCCAATCCGGCGGTCAGTTTCGGCGATCTTTATGGTGCCCGGCGTCTGGAAGTGGAAGGGGATTTGGTGGAGTTTATGGAAACGGTCTATCTGGCGTTTCGCCAGTTACAGGATCGCAGCCCCGGGCTCTTAAAAACCGTATGGCGCAACCAGGCACCTCGCTCTACCAGTATTCGCCAGGCACGGAACAACATCCATCACCACTATGACCTTGGCAATGAGTTCTATCGGCTTTGGCTGGATCGGGAAGCTCTGCAATATACCTGTGCTTATTTTGAGCGGCCGGGGCTGACTCTGGAGCAAGCGCAGCTCGCCAAGCTGGAGCACGTTTGCCGCAAGCTAATGCTGCGCCCGGGAATGAAAGTGGTCGAGGCGGGTTCAGGCTGGGGAGGGCTGGCTTGCTATATGGCGTCCAAGTATGGCGTAGAGGTCACCTCCTACAATATCTCTCGGGAACAGGTTCAATACGCCCGTGAATTGGCAGTGAAACAGGGTGTGGCTGATCGGGTGCTGTTTATTGAAGATGATTATCGCAACATTACAGGCAGCTATGACATTTTTGTTTCAGTTGGCATGCTGGAACATGTCGGGCTGGAGAACTACCGCCACCTTGCCAAGGTCATCGATCGTTCCCTGAAGCCAGGGGGGATTGGGCTTATTCACAGTATTGGTCGTAACCGACCGGCTCGGATGAATGGTTGGATAGAGCGGCGTATTTTCCCAGGCGCTTATCCGCCGAGCATTGTTGAGTTTTTAGGCATTTTTGAGCAAGGGGAGTTTTCTGTGCTGGATGTGGAAAACCTTCGGATGCATTACGCTGAAACCTTGCAGCATTGGTTTGACCGTTATGCCAAGCATGAGCCGCAGGTTGAATCCATGTATGACTCCGAGTTTGTGCGCATGTGGCGTCTGTATCTGGCCGGCTCGGTCGCTGCGTTTAAGGTTGGCACTTTACAGTTATTCCAAGTGGTGTTTTCGAGAGACCGAAATAATCAGCTTCCCCGTAACCGCAAGCACCTGTATCGGAAATCCCCCGGTGTGGTCAGTCTGTTCTCCGATCAGGAGCCGTAGCCATGCAGCACTCCAATGTTCTGATTGTGGGGGGCGGCCCGGCAGGCTCATCCTTGGCCCGTGCGTTGCGGAATAGTGGGTTAACCGTCCGGATCCTGGATAAACAACAATTTCCACGGGATAAGACCTGTGCGGGCTGGGTCACGCCTGAGGTGATGAACAGCCTGGAGATCGACCCTGATCAATATGCTCGTTTTGGTGTGCTCCAACCGATCTCCGGTTTCCGGATTGCGCTGATGAATCAGCCCCCGGTCTTTACCCGCTATGGAGAAGGGGGAGCGGTGGTGAGCTATGGCGTCCGGCGTTGCGAGTTTGATCACTACCTATTGCAACGCTGTGGGGCTGAGTTGAGTACCGGCGTTTCCATGGAAAGTGTGCGACGCCAAGATGAGCACTGGGTGGTTAATGATGTGTTCAGGGCTGACTTATTGGTAGGGGCAGGGGGGCATTTCTGTCCGGTGGCTCGTTTGTTGGGCGCCAAGTTGGGCCATGAGGAGCAGGTGGTGGCGGCGAAAGAGGTGGAGTTTGAGATGTCCGCCGAGCAGCGGGAGCGCTGTCCGGTAAGACCAGAGATTCCCGAGCTTTATTTTTGTGAAGATCTAAAAGGTTATGGCTGGGTGTTTCGCAAGGGAAACTTTTTGAATATTGGCCTGGGGCGTGAGGATAACAAGCACCTGAGCGACCACCTGGCGCGCTTTATCGAAACACTGCAAAGGCAGGGGCGCATCCCGACTGATCTTCCCAAGCGCTTCAAAGGGCATGCTTATATTTTGTATGGCCATGGCAGCCGTAAAATGGTTGGAGATCAACTGCTTTTGATTGGTGACGCCTTGGGGTTGGCCTATGTCCAAAGTGGAGAGGGTATACGACCGGCGGTTGAATCCGCCATGCTGGCGGCCGAGGTGATTGGTGCGGCAAAAGGCGATTATCGTGAAGCAATGCTGAAAGACTATGAGGGCAAGATCCTGCAGCGCTTTGGCAAGCGTGATAAAGACCGTGTGTTACAAGTACCTATTCCCCCGGCAGTTAAACAGTATGCAGCCAAAGTACTAATGCGCAGTGAGTGGTTTACCCGCAATGTCATTGCTGATCGCTGGTTTCTTCATCGTCACCAAAGCTCGTTAAGTCCGGTTGCTCTGGGGGCGAGAGCCTAGTGTTTCAGATGCCATCGGTTCGATGGGGCGGGCTTGATGAGTCCTGATCGTCAGGGTGACAGAAGGCAGCGGTAGCCGGAGGTGCGTGTGTCGCCCAGGTTGAAACGGATTTTGAGCAAACTGTTACCGTTGGTTGTCGCGGCTTTGGTGTTTTACTTGCTCGCCAAGATGCTTCGAGATGTAGAAGTTGCTGACGTCGTGGAGGCTATTCGCAATTTTTCCGGAGCAACTTTGGCCAAGGCGATTGGCTTGGCCGCTTTCGGATACATCTGGATTATCGGATACGACTATCTGGCTCTGCGCTATCTGAAGTGGCAGATTCCCTGGCCGCGCTTAATTTTTACTTCCCTCAGTGCTTTTGCGCTGCAGCGCAATATTGGGCCCGCGCCTATTACTGGCGGTGCAGTGCGTTATCGCTTCTATAAAAAGTACGGGCTGAGTGTGGCGGATGCCGCCATCATGACGGCGCTGTGTGGCTTGTTCTTTACGTTGGGGATCATTTTAACCGCAGGTCTGGCCTTATTGATCCAGCCCCAAGGCTTGGCACGGGTGAGTGGA
Organism: uncultured Pseudomonadales bacterium; assembly: GCA_964514485.1. Classification (GTDB taxonomy): domain Bacteria; phylum Pseudomonadota; class Gammaproteobacteria; order Pseudomonadales; family Oleiphilaceae; genus JAEZAA01. Next base: position 114,129 of record CAZEWG010000003.1, on the reverse strand, counting down.
ATATCTGAATTAGTGCTACGGGGACTCGGTGGGCTGATTATCATTGGCTTGCTGGGCTTTTTGGCGTGGAGTCGGTTACGAAACCACCCGATCCGAATCAAGTCCTGGGAGGCGCCGCCACCGAGCCTTGGGATGAGTGTTGCCCAGCTGTTCTTCGGCACCATTGATATTGCCATTGTGGCGGGGGTTGCCTATGTCCTGCTTCCGGCCGATGTGTCCCTCATGTATCCGGCGTTTGTCGGGATCTATGTGCTGGCCATGCTAACCGGTGCGCTGAGTCATGTGCCCGCTGGAGTTGGGGTGTTTGAAGCGATGTTGCTCCTGTTTCTGCCCGATGCGGATAAGGGGGCCTTGCTGGCGTCGCTGTTGGCGTTTCGCGGGATTTATTACTTGTTGCCCCTGCTGACCATGGGCTCGGTCAATGCGGTTCTTGAACTGGGGCGCAGGCTTTATGGCGTGATAACGAGCAGCCGCTAAACGGCTGCTCTCCAGTGCTGGCGTGATTGAAAAATTGGCAGGATTATTCCAGTTGGGGGCTATTCCAATTGATAGCTAAAACCGCCACTGTCGCCCAGGCCGATGCGTACATGACTAAAAGGTGCTCCGCTTGCCAGTCGAGCTAAACATTCGCTGGCAAGCTCCGGCAACAGGGTTTGATTGAGAATGCTCTCAATGGTTCGGGCGCCGGTTTCCGTGTCTTGGCATCGTGATACGATTCTGTCCAGCACAGCCGTTTCAATCTGGCACTTGGCTCCATATCGCTCCTTGAGGCGCTGTTCGACGGCGTCAAGGCGCATAGCCACGATCTGCATGAGATTCTCTGAGCTGAGCGAGTAGTAGGGGATGACAGAGACTCGGCCGAGGAAGGCTGTTTTGAAATGACGGTGAAGCTCAGGGCGAATGGCCTCCAGAACTTCTTCCGGTTGTGGTGTTTCGGTTGAGTCATGACACAAACGACTGATCAGTTGATCTCCGACGTTGCTGGTCATGATGATCAGGGTGTTGCGAAAATCAATGTCCCGGCCTTCTCCATCTTTAATCGTGCCCTTATCAAACAGGTTGTAGAACACATCTTGAACGCCCGGGTGGGCTTTTTCCATCTCATCCAGCAAAATGACGGAATAGGGCTTGCGACGGGCCGCCTCGGTCAAGACGCCGCCTTCGCCATAGCCTACGTAGCCGGGAGGGGCACCGAGCAGCATGGAGACCTTATGCTCCTCCTTGAACTCCGACATGTTGATGACGGTCAGGTTCTGGTCGCCGCCAAACAGGAGGTCCGCCAGGGCGAGGGCGGTTTCTGTTTTGCCCACACCACTGGGGCCGGTCAGCATAAACACACCGATCGGCCGGTTCGGGTCGGCCAGCCCGGCGCGAGAGCTACGAATGTGGCGGGCAATGGCCTCCATGGCTTGGGGTTGACCAACCACTCTCTGATCAAGCTGCTCAGGCAGATGGAGAATGGTGGTGACTTCATCGCCCAGCATTTTGCCTAATGGAATGCCGGTCCAGTCGGCAACCACTTGAGCAATGGCCTGGCTGTCCACTTGAGCATGAACCAGGGGGTGGCGTTCTTGAACTCTGTCCAGATTTGTCTGGAGCTCCTGAAGGTGGCGGCGTACTTCTGAAGAGTCATGGTCCGTGATGTTGGTCGAGGCCGTGTCAGATCCGGTCGCCGGCTCGGGGCTCGCGTTCGGTTCAGGGTCTTGACTGCCTCCTTCATGGTCCCGCACCAAGCGGCTTCTGATGTCACGAATCTGTTTGACCAGGCCCGCTTCTTCTTGCCATTGGGCAGACAGCCGTTCCAGTTGCTGCTGGCATTGCGTTCGTTGTTCTTTAAGTTCTCGGATTGCCTCCAGGCAATTGCCCCCACAGGCTTGTTCACGCTCCAGCATCGCTAATGTCAGTTCAATTTGCTCAAGGCTGCGCCGGCTATCTTCAATCTGGGCTGGGGTGCCGGTTTGGCTAAGGCTGACTCGGGCGCAGGCTGTATCCAGCAGGCTGACCGACTTGTCCGGCAGTTGGCGGCTGGGCAGATACCGGGCGGAGAGTTTAACGGAGGCGATGATTGCCTCGTCGAGTATCCTGACTTGATGGTGCTGTTCCAGGGATTGGGCCACCCCTCGCATCATGATAATCGCTTTCTCAATGCTGGGCTCTTCCACTTTAATCACTTGGAAGCGGCGCGTCAGGGCGGGGTCTTTCTCAAAGTAGCGTTTATATTCCGCCCAGGTGGTGGCGGCGATAGTGCGGAGTTCGCCCCGGGCCAAGGCGGGTTTGAGCAGGTTGGCGGCGTCTCCTTGGCCTTCGGCGCCGCCGGCGCCAATCAGGGTGTGTGCTTCATCAATAAAAATAATGATGGGAACGGGTGAGGACTTCACCTCGTCGATCACTTGGCGCAGGCGTTTTTCGAACTCTCCTTTGAAACTGGCTCCGGCTTGTAACAAGCCGAGATCCAACACTCGCAGGCAGACATTTTTGAGGGAATCGGGCACATCACCTGCGGCAATGCGTAAGGCCAAGCCTTCGACAACCGCGGTTTTACCGACCCCGGCCTCACCTGTCAGGATCGGATTGTTTTGACGGCGGCGGGACAAAATATCAATACACTGGCGGATCTCGTCGTCACGACCTAAAACCGGATCAATAAGCCCCTCACGAGCACGGGCGGTCAGGTCCTGAGTAAAACGCTCCAAGGCTTCGTTCGATGTCGCAGGAGCCGAAGATTCAACCGTGGAAGGGGCAGGGTGGGAGTCAGCCTGTGAAAGGCCATGCAAAAAATCTCGCACCGCCTCGCCGGGAATTGCAGCCAGGGATGGGCAGCTGTCCAGAAAGCGTCGGCGCAGATCGGCTGAAAGCAAAAGCCCGCCGATAAGATGGGCCGAACCAATCTGCTGGTGGTTAAACTCAACGTTACCCAACAGCCAGGCGTAATGAAGCAGATCGGATAAGGTCGGGGCCAATTCAGGGTGGCGGCTGTTACCGGTTCGCAACGACTCCAGAGACAGCGCAAGTTCCTGGACGAGTTTCGCTGAGTTGAGGTTGTAGGCCTTGAGAATCAGGGAGAGATTGGTATCTGGGCTTTCAAATAGCTTTAAAAACCAATGTTCCAGCTCAACGTGAAAATGGGTACGGCTGAGGCAATAAGCCGCGGCTGCTTCGAGATTGCCGAGGGTATAGGAATCAAGTCGCGCAATAAGCGGGGAGAGATCGATGTCGATCATAAACACTCCTTGTTTAGCAGGGAGCCATCCATGGCCCCGTTTGTACTCATTGACCACTCCGGTTTCAGGAGCCGGAGTGGTTACTTCCTTCTTAATTACATGTTGGGATAGTTGGGACCGCCGCCACCTTCCGGGGTAACCCAGACAATGTTCTGGGTCGGGTCTTTGATATCACAGGTTTTACAGTGGACGCAGTTTTGCGCGTTGATCTGGAAGCGCTTGCTGCCGTCGTCCTGGGTGACCACCTCATAAACGCCTGCCGGGCAATAACGTTGCGCGGGCTCATCGTAGATGGGCAGGTTATGGTTGATGGGCACGTTCGGGTCTTTCAGCGTCAAGTGAATGGGCTGATCTTCTTCATGGTTCGTGTTGGACAGGAACACTGAAGACAGTCGGTCGAACGTCAGGACGCCATCTGGCTTGGGATAGCTGATTTTCGGGCATTCTGCCGCAGGCTTGAGCGCTTCATGATCCTTGGTGGTGTCATGGAAGGTAATCGGCAGGCTGCGGCGCAGGATGTTCTGCTCCAGGAAGGTGATGCCGCCGCCGATGATAGCGCCAAACTTGTGCTGTGCCGGAACGAAGTTACGCTCGTCGTACAGCTCTTTATACAGCCAGGAGTTTTCGAACTTCTCCTTGAAGCTGGTCAGCTCGCTGCCGGTGTTGCCGGCTTTCAGAGCTTCGAATACGGTTTCCGCGCCAATCATGCCGCTCTTCATTGCAGCATGAGAGCCTTTGATCTTGGAGGAGACCAGGGTGCCGGCGTCACAGCCCAGCAGCAGACCACCGGGGAAGGTCATCTTCGGCAGGGAGTTGAAGCCGCCTTTGGTGATCGCACGAGCGCCGTAGGACACACGCTTGCCGCCTTCCAGGAACTTGCGGATTTCTGGATGCAGCTTGTAGCGCTGGAACTCTTCAAACGGGCTCAAATGGGGGTTGCTGTAGCTCAGGTCGGTAATGAGTCCCACGTAGACCTGGTTGTTTTCCAGGTGATACAGGAAGCCGCCGCCAGTGGAGCCGGATTCTTTGAGGGGCCAGCCGAAAGAGTGAACGACCAGACCGGGTTCGTGCTTGGCAGGGTCGATGTCCCACAGCTCTTTGATGCCGATGCCGTAATGTTGAGGGTCGCAATCGGCATTCAGATTGAAGCGCTCCATTAGGCGTTTGCCCAGATGGCCGCGAGAACCTTCACAGAACAGTGTGTACTTGGCGCGCAGTTCCATGCCGGGCATGTAGGTGTCTTTGTGTTCGCCTTCACGGCTCACACCCATGTCGCCGGTCAGAATGCCCTGAACGGTGCCGTCTTCGCCATAGATGATATCTGCCGCAGCAAAGCCAGGATAAACCTCAACGCCCAGTGCTTCGGCTTGTTCTGCCAGCCAACGGCACAGGTTACCAAGGCTGATAATGTAGTTGCCGTGGTTGTGCATGTTGCGGGGAACAAATGCATTGGGAACTTTCAGTGCGCCGTCTTGACTCTTCATCATGAAGATGTCGTCACGAATGACGGGCGTATTCAGGGGAGCACCCATTTCTTTCCAGTTGGGGAAAAGCTCGTTGAGCGCGGTGGGCTCAAAAACGGTACCTGCAAGAATATGGGCGCCGACCTCGGAGCCTTTCTCTACGACGCAGACGGTGATTTCTTCGCCGGCATCTTGTGCCAATTGCATAAGGCGACAGGCCGCTGACAGGCCCGCCGGTCCGGCGCCGACGATTACGACGTCAAACTCCATCGATTCACGTTCCACGATAGGTCTCCTTCGTCTTCACAACTCTCAAAATGTTTAACAGGGTCCAGACAGCTCGCGAATGCCACTATATGTTTTGGAAAACCCTCGCGGGCGTCCCGAACAGCTAGATGCATATACCAGGTTATGGAGGCTGGCGGTTCTTTCTATTTTTATGCGCTTTTGTCGTTTCCGGGGACAATTGCCCACTGAATCGCATCGACCCCGCGCACAAACGGCGGGATTATAGATGGTTTCTAGCGGCTAGCATATAACAAAAGCACTTTCAAACAAACGCTTGTTTGAATTTGGCCGGCTTTTTCGTTTAAATACCGCCTTCCAGCCTGGCTCAAACAAAGCAGCGTAGCCAGGGTGTGGGATTGGCTGTATGTTATTCCTGTATATTTATTACGCAGGAATGATGGTGGTTAGCCGGCTTCTGAAGGCTGATACCGAGGTCTGAGTGTGGGCTTACCGGCCCTTCTGCTATTGACCTCACTTTTATTTGCGTTCAGTATTACGCTGCTTTGTGTGACCCAGGCTCACACCTTCGGCGTCCGTTGTATCCGCCATGATCGTGCGGGGGCCGTTTTTCTTTATAAATGAAACCTGAATCCATCGAAGATAACGAGGAATCTATGAAGGTTCTTGTCGCTGTTAAACGAGTCATTGACTATAACGTCAAGGTGCGCGTCAAGCCTGATAACACAGGTGTTGATTTAACCAACGTCAAAATGGCAATGAATCCCTTCTGCGAAATCGCAGTTGAAGAGGCTGTGCGCCTGAAAGAGAAGGGCATTGCGACGGAAGTCGTCGTTGTTTCCATCGGTCCGCAAGCCGCACAAGAGCAGATTCGTACTGCCCTGGCTCTGGGCGCCGATCGCGGCATCCTGGTCCAGACTGACGAAGAGATCCAATCCCTGGCTGCAGCCAAGCTGCTGAAAGCTGTGGTGGACAAAGAGCAGCCTAAGCTGATCATTCTGGGCAAGCAGGCCATCGACTCCGACAACAACCAAACTGGTCAGATGTTGGCAGCCCTGTGTGGTTATCCGCAAGGAACCTTCGCCTCTGAAGTTGTGGTCGAGGGTGAAAAGGTTAATGTTACTCGTGAGGTAGACGGCGGTCTGGTGACTGTTGGTCTGAACCTGCCGGCAGTTGTAACAACCGACCTGCGTCTGAACGAGCCGCGTTATGCGTCCCTGCCGAACATCATGAAAGCCAAGAAGAAGCCGTTGGAGACTGTTTCTCCGGCTGATCTGGGTGTAGATGTGGCACCGCGTCTGACTACTCTGAAAGTAGAAGCTCCGGCTCAGCGTCAGGCGGGTATCAAGGTTGCATCTGTTGCGGAACTGGTAGACAAACTGAAGAACGAAGCGAAGGTGATCTAAATGAGCATTCTCGTTATTGCTGACCACGACAATCAGAGCCTCAAGCCTTCGACGCTGAATACAATCGCTGCAGCCAAGCAAATTGGCGGCGACGTAGTTGTTCTGGTAGCCGGCCAAGGCTGTGCTGCTGTTGCTGAAGCTGCTGCCAAGGCAGAGGGTGTAAGCAAGGTGCTGGTAGCCGATGATGCGGCATATGCTCATCAGCTGGCTGAAAATCTGAGCCTGTTGGTTGCTGAAATTGGTAAAGACTACTCCCACATCCTGACTCCTGCGGGCACCACTGGTAAGGATTTCTTGCCCCGTGTTGCTGCACTGCTGGATGTTGCTCAGGTATCTGACATCATCAAAGTAGTCTCTGAAGACACTTTCCAGCGCCCGATCTACGCGGGTAACGCCCTGGCGACTGTGAAGTCTTCCGACAGCATCAAAGTAATCACCGTACGTCCCACCGCATTTGACCCGGTTGCAGCTGAGGGCGGCTCTGCTGCTGTTGAAGCTCTGGCTGTGTCCAAAAATGCTGGCACTTCTGAGTTTGTTAAGGCGGAAATGGCCAAGTCCGACCGTCCTGAGCTGACCAGCGCTTCCATCGTTATTTCCGGTGGTCGCGGTATGCAGAACGGCGAAAACTTCAAAATGCTGGAGAGCGTGGCTGATAAACTCGGCGCAGCTGTTGGTGCATCCCGTGCGGCAGTTGACGCGGGCTTCGTTCCCAACGATATGCAGGTTGGTCAGACCGGTAAGATCGTTGCTCCCCAGCTCTATATCGCTGTGGGTATCTCCGGAGCCATCCAGCACTTGGCCGGTATGTCCGGATCCAAAGTGATCGTTGCGATCAACAAGGATGAGGAAGCTCCGATTTTCCAAGTGGCCGATTACGGCCTGGTAGCTGACCTGTTCCAGGCGGTTCCCGAACTGGAAAAAGAGCTGGGCTAAGTAATTGAACCCAAGCCTGCCTGGTCCACCTGTTCGGACCTGCGATAAAAAACCCCGCTTTTAGCGGGGTTTTTTTATTTGGGCGTGTGTCAGGCTCTATCCCGGGGTGGTGCTTGGCTGGTGTGCTGGCGGCTCGGCAAGCTTTATTGTTGCTATTCAGGGCGCCATCCATAGAATCCTCCGTCTGTATTGGCTCCATTGTCTTAACCGCAGAACCTATTTACTAGCGTTTATTGCAGGGTGGAGATAATGGTCTGCTCTCTGCTCTCTGCTCTCTGCTCTCTGCTCTCTGCTCTCTGCTCTCTGCTCTCTGCGTTTTCCGCGCTTCATGTCTGGATACTGCGCTCAATGCCGGGGGGGGGCATGTGGGAGGGCCTGGTTGGTTCTAGCGGCGGAACTTAAGAGGAGTTCTGGGTTTATTCGTCTTTTCGTAAAGAGTCGCTAGCTGTTGCAATTGTGAGCGCTCTAAAGGTTAGTGAAAGGTTTGGGCAGGTGCAGGGTTTCTGGCAGAGCTAATGGTTTCGCTTGCCAGTACCATGGTTGCGTCTCTTTCGCTTGCGAGCCAGATAGAGTTGTTGTCGCTTTGGAGGCATGGGGGCGGGGGAGCTTGCTGTCTGCAGTGTTGCGCATTTGAAAATGGGAAGGCAAAAAAAGTCCCCACCGGATGGTGGGGACTTTTGGGTTGTTCGAATCGCCCCCGGGTGAGGGCGATGGAACAGACTCTTACATGATGGTCTTCAGGTTCAGACCGATTTCGTTTTTCGGACCAGACATGAACTCATTCAGAGTGTCAGTCAGCAGGCCGCAGTTTTGCAGCTTGGGTAGGTCGTAGATCCCTACAATGTTACCGCCAGTGAAGGGGCCAAACTGCTCGCCGTGGGGGCTCGCCAGGTTGATGGTAACCGGCTGGGAGGTACGGCAGTTTTTACCACCACCTACAGGCAGGGGCAGACCCAGGACTTTGATGTTGGCGCGCGGTACATAGATATGTACTTTGGACTGTGCAGTCAGCTTGCCATCAATCAGGGTACCAGTAGTCTCACCGACGGGCTCGAAGCGAACGTCAGCGTCACCGGTCAGGCTCTTCAGGATCTTGGACACCTGGAATTTTGCTTTGGTCGGCTCCAATACCAGATCTGCAGTGAAGGTGCCTTTGCTCAGGTTCAGTTTGCTGTCGATGCGGCCAACCAGATCCAGCTCGTAGTTACCTGCGCGGATCCAGGTCAGACCCAGAACGTCCATGGCAACATCCAGGATGAAATCCTCTTCTACCGGGGGAGGAGTATCTTCTTTGCCTTGGCCGCTCAGGGCAACAGTGACAGAGGAAGTGTCAGGATCGTTGGAGCTGATCACAACAGAGCCTTGCGCTGCGCCTACGCTGTTCGGTGCGAAGCTGACCGGTACGCTGCAGTTGGCGCCAGGGGCAACAGTACCGCAGTTGTGGTTAGCTGCTACGGAGAAGCCAGCGTTGAAGCCAGAAGCCAGTTGCACGCCATTGATGGTCAGTGCGGCGGTGCCAGTGTTGGAGATGGTCAGGGTTTGTTGTTGAGTCTGACCAACCAATACTTCACCAAAGTTAACGGAGGTTTGGCTTACGCTGATGTTGGGAGCAGTTTGAGTAATGCTCTTGCCGCTCAGCGGGATCTGAACAGTGGGGTTCAGTTCGTCGTTGGAACCAATTACCAGGGTGGCAGACTGAGCACCTTCGCCGGAAGCGTAGTAGGTTACATTGACGTTACAGCTGGAGCCAGCAGCGACAGAAGCACAGTTGTTGGATTGTGCGAAGGCGCCGTTGCCACCGTTGATGTTAACGGAGTTAATGGCCAGCGTAGCGGTACCGGCGTTGGTAACAGTGACGGTGCGCTGAGCGGACAGGCCGGCCAGGACGTCGCCAAAGTTAACGGTTTCCGCGGATACGGAAATTACCGGTAACTCAGGTTGCGGCTCGGGATCGGGATCCGGATTCGGATCAGTGCCACCATTGCCACTTACAACCTCGAAGGTGTGCAGCACGTTGTTTTGACCGGGAAGCTGCGTACAGGTTGTAGTAAAGTCACCGATGGGCAGCGGTGCGAGGTTGCCGGCGGCCTGGCGAGAAATCATACGGAGTTTCAGGCCGCCAACTTGGACAGATGCTTGACCCTGATCGCCTTCCTGGAAGGTCAGAGAGGGCTGGATGCCGCTAGCAGGCAGGACCAGACCCATGTGTACGGGTGACGGTGGAACGGCCAGGTCGATGTCCAGCGGAATGGAGCGGCTGTTCAAAACGATCTGAGTTGAGGAGGTTGCGGTGCCTTCGATCGTTACGGCTTGAACCATGGTCAGACCAAAGGTTGCATCGTCAGGTACGGTGGTGTCAGCGTTAATGACGATGTCGCCGATCGGCTGGCCGACGGTGGCAACAGCGGGCATGTCTGCACTGATCACTGCAGTAATGGTATGGGTTCCTACAATCGGGAAGGGGCAGGAGTAATTTAGAGTCAGGGATGCTGGAGCAGCCATTGCAGCGCCGCTGGCGGCGAACAGTGCAGAGGCCGCAATGGCTGAGCGCAGCCGGAGCGTTTTATTGTTTTGCATGGGATTTCCTCTTGTTTGTCTGAAATTTCTTGTTCTTTTTAGATTGCAAGAAGAGTGGAGACTCCGCTTGCATCATTTATTGTTATTAGACCCGTCAACTCGACAAAGTAGGAGACGGGGGAGTCACCTCGTGAGGCACCTCGGTTAGAAATGCTCGAGGACATGTTACTGCTTGTAAATGGTACGCACCACTCAATTAGTCAATAGCGAGAAGTAGGTCAAATAATCACTGTGTAGATAATCAACAGATTGATATTAAGTGATTGTAATCATTGAGGGATACAAGGGTTCTTCCTGTTTGTTAGGTGTTGTGTGATGTAAATTCGCGTTAAAACAAATAGATACATAGGGTTACATTGGTTCTGGTGTACGGTTGTTCATGGATGTCAGGTACGTGTACGAGGTGAGGTTGTCTCGCTTTTTCGGATACTCCATGGTTGGGTCAGAGGACAGATGTGAATGGGCCAAGAACCGGGGGCATGAGATATGGAAAGACAACGACTTTGGGTGCTGGTTTCTATTGGCGTATTGGCGAGTTGTGCCGCAGACAGTGCGCGGGTTGCAGTTGAGAGGAGCTCGGAACGGGAGCAGCACCGCCTGGCCGCCGAGGTGTTTGTTCAGCATGCGTCCGCTGGAAATGTTAGTGAGCTGCTGACCTTGATGGCAAATGTTACTCTCCAGGCCAATGAGCCGGGTGCGCTCGAGGCGTATCTGCGTGATCAGGTCGCGCCGTTCTTCCAAGGCTACAGCCGGTTACACTGGCAAGGGCAGTTTCTACCGGTGCAGGATGAACAGGGCAACAAGGGCGCCCAATATTATGAATTTGTTGAAGCCTCTGATGGAGAGGTGCACCCCTTCGTAATAACCTTGTTTCCCGAAGCCGGTGATCACCGGGTCACCAGTATTGTGGTTGGGGAGTGTTTCTGGGGCTATCACCTGAAATGCCCCTAATGATCCCAAAAGCGCTTTTGTGGTAAGGAGTTAAAAATGTTGGTTGAGGCATTCCTGAGACGATTGAAGGATGCGCCGAACACTGTGGAGTTCAGCGACACCATGGCGGTGATTGAGGCGGGGTATGAATATAGCCCTACAGCTTTTCGTAATGGTGAGCTGCTGAATGAGGCCGGGCAAAACCACGGTTCTTGCAAGATCTTCTATTTTGGCAGGCTTCACCAGTTGAGCGAGCAAGAGGCTTTGTCCTGCTTTGGTCGGTTTTACCGGGAGGATGTGCTGTTAAACCCCGGGGGGCAGGATCATCAGAATATTCGCAACTTTCTCAAAACCGGTTGGGCTGGGATTGAGTTTCAAGGGGTGGCATTGAAAGAGCGGAGCAAAGGGTAGAGGGCCACCTGCTTCTGTTGATTTCGGCCGTTGGGTCAGGTCTGGTTTATTGCGTCATCTATCGGGTTAAGAGGTGGCAGGTTCTCGCCAACAGGCCACCACATAGTCAAATATTTCGTCGACATAATCCAGAATATAGCGGCGTAACTGTTCTCCATGGCGCTCCTGCTCGGGCACCCGGGTTTCCAGCCATTCCTGACCCCCTTCAAAGAGGGCATGATCGAGATGGTCACTCTGGTCGACGATTTGGAATTTACCATCTTGAAAGACAAGCGCCCGATAGCCCAAGGCGAGCTGGCTGAGTTGCTGGGGCTCCAGTGATTGAATCAGACGGATGGCATCGAATAGCTTCGGTTCCACGGGTACGCTCCGGCCCAGGTGAGTGGCAAACACAGCAAAAGCCCTGATTCACATGCTAGAGATGAATGCCGGAATTTTACAGGGGCTCGCCGGAATCCTGTCAGGTTAATGAGGAGGGCTGCTCTACCTCTAATTGCTGCATGGCGATCACGGCTTGAGTCCGATTGCGCACTCCCAGCTTCTTGAAAACAGCAGTCATGTGGGCTTTGACCGTGGCTTCAGAGACATCCAGCTCGTAGGCGATCTGTTTGTTGAGCAGGCCCTCGGCGAGCATGCCCAGCACGCGAAACTGTTGGGGGGTCAGGCTGGCCAGTTTCTCTGAAAAGTCATTGGTGGTGGTATTGAGTTGCTGGAGTTGATCGCGCATTTCCGGCGGCAGCCAGATTTCGCCGTTCAGAACGATCTGAATGGCTTCAGAGATGGTCGGCAGGGGCGCCGACTTGGGGATAAAGCCCGCCGCTCCATGTTCAATGGCGCGCCCCATGATAGGAGGTTCTTCGCTACCGGAGACCACCACCACGGGCAGGGCGGGATATTGCCCGCGAATGAACACCAAACCGGAAAAGCCATGGGCGCCCGGCATGTTTAAATCCAATAAGAGCAGATCTGCTTCCGGGTGGCGTTCGATGGCTTGTTGCAGCGCGGCAACGCTGTCAGCCTCAATAATATCGACGCCGTCGACGGTTTGAGTGACGGCCTGGCGAAGTGCCGCCCGAAACAGCGGATGGTCGTCGGCGATAATGACAAGCCGGGACATGGCAAAGACGTCTCCCGTGGATAGATTTTGCTTTGGTGATATAGGGATAGTCATGATGACCCGGCAAGTCAATGGTTAAGTTAATAAATACTTATGAACGTCCAGTTTATGCTCAGTTACAGGCTTTTCGGCTTTCAATCAGGTCATCGACCACTGATGGATTGGCCAGGGTCGAAGTGTCCCCCAGTGAATCCAGCTCATTCGCCGCGATTTTGCGCAGAATGCGTCGCATGATCTTTCCTGAGCGGGTTTTGGGAAGGTCTTCTGTCCACTGGATAATATCCGGAGAGGCAATGGCCCCGATTTCTTTACGCACCCAGCCGACCAGTTCCTGGCGCAGCTCGTCTCCGGGTTCTTCTCCGGGGTTCAGGGTGACATAAACGAAAATGCCTTGACCTTTGATCTGGTGTGGAAATCCCACCACCGCCGCCTCCGCGACTTTGGGGTGCGCCACCAGTGCGCTCTCGATCTCCGCGGTGCCCATGCGATGCCCGGAGACATTGAGAACATCGTCAACCCGCCCGGTGATCCAGTAATAGCCATCCTCGTCCCGTCGCGCGCCGTCTCCGGTGAAATACATACCCTTAAAGGTGCTGAAGTAGGTTTGTACGAAACGGTTATGGTCACCAAAGATGGTGCGCATTTGCCCCGGCCAGCTATCCAAAATCACCAGGTTTCCTTCGCCGGCGCCATTGAGAAGCTTGCCGTCGTTGTCCACTAAGGCCGGCTGCACGCCAAAGAAGGGCAGGGTGGCCGAACCTGGCTTCAAGTCGGTTGCGCCGGGAAGGGGGCAAATCAGAATGCCGCCGGTTTCGGTCTGCCACCAGGTATCCACCACGGGGCAGCGACTCTCGCCGAATTGCTGGTAATACCACTCCCAGGCCTGGGGATTGATGGGCTCACCGACGCTGGCCAGAACTCGCAGGCTTTTTCGGCTGCTCGCCTGCAGGTGCTCGTCGCCATCGGCCATCAGGGCACGGATTGCCGTGGGCGCGGTATACAGAATGTTGACTTGGTGCTTGTCCACCACTTGCCCCAGGCGTGCTGAGCTCGGGTAGTTGGGGACGCCTTCGAAGATGAGGCTGGTGGCGCCGTTGCTCAGGGGGCCGTAAAGAATATAGCTGTGGCCGGTAATCCAGCCAAAATCCGCGGTGCACCAGTAAATATCACCTTCGTGATAGTCGAAGGCATATTGGTGGGTTAAGGAGGCGTACACCAAGTAGCCGCCGGTGGTATGGACAACACCTTTCGGAGCGCCGGTGGAGCCGGAGGTGTACAGGATAAACAGCGGGTCTTCCGCCGACATCTCCTCCGGCGGGCATTCCCTGGGTTGTTGTGCGACGAGCTGGTCATACCAGCAGTCCCTAGATTCCGTCCAGGCGATCTGTGCACCGGTGCGGCGCACCACAATCACCCTTTCTACGGTTTCGGCGCCATGGGTGGTAATCGCCTCGTCCACATTGTGCTTGAGAGGGATCTGTTTGCCCGCCCGTACTCCCTGGTCGGCGGTGATGACCACCCGGGAGCTACCGTTTTGGATACGGCTTGAAAGGGCTTCCGCGGAAAATCCACCGAATACCACCGAATGCACGGCGCCAATTCGCGCACAGGCGAGCATGGCAATGGCGGTTTCTGGAATCATCGGCATGTAGATCGTGACCACATCGCCTTTTTTAACGCCTTGCGCCTTCAGGGCATTGGCAAAGCGGCAGACTTGCTCGTAAAGCTCGTTGTAAGTGATGTATTTGGCTTCATCCGGAGAGTCGCCCTCCCAGATCAGCGCCGTCTGGTTGCCTCGGGCGGGGAGGTGGCGATCCAGGCAGTTAACGCAAGCATTCAGCGAGCCATCCTCATACCATTTGATGGAAACCTCGGGGTAATCGAAACGGGTGTTCTTAACACGGCTAAATGGTTTGATCCAGTCAAGGCGCTGGGCCTGCGTGCTCCAAAAACCTTCGGGATCCAGCAGGGATTGCGCATACATCGCCTGATATTGGGCCCGGTTAACCCAGGGAGTGCGCTGGGGATTGGTTTGTACGGGATAGGTGGAGCTCATCAGTATACCCCTCTGATGTTTATTGTTTTAAATAGGCACAAAGCCATGCCGTGGTGTGTTGATTAATTTGTATCCTGTAAGGTAAAAGCCGGGTATTAGACCTTTGTCTATCTGGAGTCGGGTCAGACCCCGCCTTACATTGCAAGGTGTCGGGTTTAATGGAAAAACTCACAGGGAGAGGGAAATGACGTCCAGTAGCGAGCATCATTTAAAGTTGCGCCATCTGCGTCTTGAGGACTATCAGCCGGTCTGTCAGCTCGTTGAGCGAGTCTATGTGGAGACTCCTGATAAGTGGTCGCGGCGTCATTACGAACGGTTGTTGAGCTTGTTCGGAGAAGGGCAGCTCTGTATCGAAAACAATGGTGTGGTGGTCGCGGTCGCCTTGACGGTTCAGGTGGACTATACGCGCCATAGTGATCCGGATCGCTATGAGGACCTTCTATTTAATCAGCCAGATGCCAAGCAGGAGGCCCAGGGGGACGCGCTATATATCCTCGACTTGTTTGTCGACCCGGAGTTTCGTGATATTCGTCTGGGGCAGCGATTGCTGGAAGCCTGTAAGGATTTATGTGGCGACAGCAATCTTAAGGCGGTGCTGGTGGGCTGCATTTTGTGGGATTACGAGAAGCATCAGGAAAACTTGTCGGCCTCCCAGTATATCGACCAGGTGGAGAGCAAGCAGATTCATGATGAGGTGCTCAGTTTCTTTCTGAATAACAGCTTTGACCTGAAACGCCTGCTGCGCCGACCCCGTCGCAAGGATCGCCTGGAGCGGCTGGGTGCCTTGCTGGAATGGGATAATATCTTTTATGAGTCCCGTGGCGAAGGGCTGGTTGGGGCACCTAAAACCAATGTGCGTGTTGGAGTGGTGCAATGGCAGATGCGCAAGGTGGACACACTTGAGGCGATGATGAAGCAAGTGGAGTTCTTCATTCAGTCCATGTCCAGCTATAAGTCAGACTTTGCCCTGTTTCCGGAGTTTTTTACCGCACCCTTGATGGGGCTGACGACCCAGAATCAATCGATTGAGGGAATCCAGCGACTGGCCCAGTACAGTCCTAAAATCTTGGAAGAAATGTCTGGCCTGGCGGTCGCCTACAATATCAACATCATTGCGGGCAGTCTTCCGGTCTTGGGCGAAAACGGGGAGCTCTACAACGTGGCTTACTTGTGTCGGCGGGACGGCACGATTGATAGCCAGTACAAGATTCACCCCACGCCCAGTGAAAAGTTCGAATGGGCCATGACCGGTGGCAACCGTTTGCGGGTCTTCGATACCGACTGCGGCAAGATCGGCATTTTGATTTGCTACGATGTGGAGTTTCCGGAGTTGGCGCGGCTGCTGTGCCTGGAGGGGATGCGTATCCTGTTCGTGCCGTTTTGGACGGATACCAAAAATGGCTTTTTGCGGGTGCAGCGGTGCGCGCAGGCCCGTGCCATTGAAAACGAGTGTTATGTGGCCGTGGCTGGCAGCTGTGGAAACCTGCCCGAGGTTAACAGTGTCGATATTCAGTATGCTCAATCCGCCGTCTATTCACCGTCAGACTTTGCCTTTCCCCATGACGCCATTGTGTCGGAAACCACGCCCAATACAGAAATGGAGCTGCTGGTGGATCTGGATATGGAGAAGCTGACGCGACTGCGTAATGAGGGGGCGGTGACAAATTACAAGGACCGGCGCAAGGACCTCTATGAGCTAATTTGGAAGGGGCAAAAATAGCACGATTGCAGGTGGTCAGAGCCTCTTTTTTGACCGCCCATTGGGGCCGGATCGAGAAGCCCGCCAGTGCTCAAAAAAGGCTGGTTCAGACTAAAAAGTTCCTAGGTTATCGCTAGATATATCTTTCCCGGACAACTATAATTGTCCGGATTTTTTGGTAGGTTACCACATTAGGAGTCTGTAGTGTTTTGGTGCTCGGCGGTCTCTTATTTTGGAATTTAATTCCGCATTTCAGTGGTAACCAGAAGTTCAATTCCAAGTTTGTAGGCGGGGGCTAATGATAAAGATCAAGAGAGGCCTGGATCTCCCGATTAGCGGCGCGCCTGCACAATCCATCGAAAATGCTAAGCCTGTGAGCCAGGTTGCGCTCATAGGCTTTGACTATATGGGCATGAAGCCCACGATGGAGGTGCAGGTAGGTGATCGTGTCAAATGTGGTCAGCTGCTATTCACGGATAAGAAGACAGAGGGGGTGCGCTACACCTCTCCGGCCAGTGGTGTGGTTAGCGCGATTAACCGGGGTGAACGGCGCGTATTTCAGTCTGTTGTTATTCAGGTCGAAGGCGACGAACATGAAACTTTCGCCAGTTATCCGGAAGCTCAATTTTCCCAGCTGAGCCGCCAACAGGTGGTGGATAACCTGGTTCAGTCCGGTTTGTGGACCGCGTTTCGTACCCGCCCTTATAGCAAGGTGCCAGCCATTGATAGCGCACCGCATTCAATTTTCGTAACTGCTATTGACACCAATCCGCTTGCGGCTGATCCGGCGGTGGTGATTCGTGAGTCTGCGCTGGATTTCAAATACGGCCTGGAGCTGATCTCCCATCTGACGGATGGTGTGGTGTTTCTTTGCACCGCACCGGGTGTCGCGCTGGAAACACCAGCTACTGGCAAAATCCGGCGTGAAGAGTTCGCGGGGCCGCACCCAGCGGGTCTGGCCGGCACTCATATTCACTTTCTGGATCCAGTGAGCGTGACCAAGACCGTCTGGACCATTGGTTATCAGGATGTGATCGCTATCGCGCGGCTGTTTCGTACCGGTAAGCTGGATACGACCCGCGTAGTCGCTCTGGGTGGTCCCCAAGTCGTTCGTCCTCGCTTGCTGCGTACCCGCCTGGGTGCTGATCTTCAACAACTGGTCGGTGGCGAGCTGAAAGAAGGTGTGAACCGCATTATTTCCGGCTCAGTCTTTGGTGGCCGTAGTGCTCGTGGTCCGGTGGCCTTTCTGGGGCGTTACGCTAATCAGGTGAGTGTCTTGCTGGAAGGTAACCAGCGGGAGTTCATGGGCTGGCTGACTCCAGGTCTCAACCGATTCTCTGCACTCAATATTTATCTGTCCAAGCTCACTCCCCGAAAGCTCCTCAACTTCACTACCACCACCAACGGCAGCGAGCGCGCCATGGTACCGGTGGGCAGTTATGAGAAGGTGATGCCGCTCGATATTCTGCCGACCCAGTTACTGCGTTCCCTCATCGTGGGTGATACGGAAACGGCTCAACAGCTGGGCTGTCTGGAGTTGGATGAAGAAGATCTGGCGCTCTGTACCTTTGTCTGTCCGGGCAAATATGAGTACGGCCCCATTCTCCGTAATAACTTGACCCGTATTGAGCTGGAGGGCTAAGCGATGGGGATGAGAAAGTTCTTGGATAAGATCGAGCCCCATTTCCTCCCGGGTGGAAAACATGAAAAGTGGTATTCCCTCTACGAGGCAGTGGACACCATTTTTTATACCCCTGGCAAGGTAACGGCTACGACCTCTCACGTGCGAGACGGGATTGATCTGAAGCGGATGATGATCACCGTCTGGCTCTGCGCCTTCCCGGCCATGTTTTTCGGCATGTACAACGTTGGTCTGCAGGCCAATACCTATCTGCTGGAAAGCGGCTTGGCCATGTCTGGCAATGACTGGCGACATGCCATTATTGCTGCGCTGGCGGGTAATGACCCGAACAGTATCTGGGATAACCTCATCTACGGGGCTGCTTACTTCGTTCCCATTTATTTCGTCACCTTTGTCGTGGGCGGATTCTGGGAGGTGCTGTTTGCAACCGTGCGCAAGCATGAGGTTAACGAAGGTTTCTTCGTGACCTCCATTCTGTTTGCATTGATTCTGCCTCCGACCATTCCCCTTTGGCAGGTTGCCCTGGGGATCAGCTTCGGGGTTGTGATCGGCAAGGAAGTTTTTGGCGGCACCGGCAAGAACTTTCTCAACCCGGCATTGGCAGGGCGGGCATTCCTGTTCTTTGCCTATCCGGCAGAAATCTCTGGTGATACGGTCTGGACCGCGGTCGATGGTTTCAGTGGCGCGACGGCACTTTCCGTCGTGGCGGCAGACGGTATGGCCGCACTGGAACAAAGCCTGACCTGGTTCGATGCCTTCTTTGGTTTCCAGCAAGGTTCCGTGGGTGAGACCTCAACGCTTGCGATCCTGATCGGTGGTGGAATTCTCCTGCTCACCCGGATCGCCTCCTGGCGGATCGTCGCCGGCGTGATGATTGGCATGGTGGCTACGGCCTTGATGTTCAACATGATTGGCTCCGAAACGAACCCCATGTTTGCCGTTCCGCCCCATTGGCATTTTGTGCTGGGTGGTTTTGCCTTCGCCATGATGTTTATGGCAACGGATCCCGTGTCCGCGGCGATGACGAACACCGGCAAATGGGTCTTCGGTATCCTGATTGGTTTGATGGTCGTGCTGATTCGGGTGGTTAACCCCGCATACCCGGAGGGCATGATGCTCGCAGTCTTGTTTGCCAACCTGTTCGCTCCTTACATCGACCATCTGGTCATGCAGGCGAATATCAAGAGGAGGCTGGCCCGTGTCTAGTTTTCGCAAAGATAGTGTTTTCGGCACTGTTGTTGTTGCTCTGGCGCTTTGTTTGGTCTGTTCCATCATTGTCGCCAGTGCCGCGGTTCTGCTGAAACCAACCCAACTCCGTAACAGCGAGCTGAACGTTAAGGAAAATATCCTGCGTGCCGCGAACCTCATCAGTGGTCAGGTGGCAGCGGAGGAGATTGAGCAAAAGTTCAATCTCATTACCCCGCGGATTGTTGACTTGGAAACCGGTGAGTACGTCGAACCGTCCGTGGTCGGCGTCAACACCGCCATCCAGTACGATCAGTTTAAAGCCGCGAAAGACCCGCAGCTTTCCAAAGGACTTTCCAGTGGTGAGGATCTTGCGGGCATCAAGCGTCGTGAACGTTATGCCACTGTTTATACCATTGAAGAGGACGGTAAGCTCGATCGGGTCATCCTGCCGGTGCGTGGTTACGGGCTCTGGTCGACCCTGTATGGCTTCATTGCATTGCAAGGGGATGCCAATACGGTCATCGGCTTGGGTTTCTACCAGCATGCTGAAACGCCCGGCCTGGGTGGAGAAGTGGATAACCCCAACTGGAAAGCTCAGTGGCCTGGCAAGAAAATCTATGACCTGGAAGAGGGTCGCGCGCCCGAGATTCATCTGGTCAAAGGCTCTGTGCGCCAAGACGATCCCAATGCCCAGTACCAGGTGGATGGCTTGGCTGGTGCTACCTTGACCAGTCGCGGCATCACCAACCTGTTGAAATACTGGATGGGAACCGAAGGCTTCCAGAAGTATCTTGAGCGTATACGTGCGGGGGAGGCGAATAGCAATGTCTAAAATTTCGGCCAAGAAAATTCTTTTTGAACCGATATTTACCAATAACCCCATTGCTCTGCAGATCATCGGTATCTGTTCAGCGCTTGCTGTTACCACCAGCCTTCAGTTGTCGGTGGTCATGGCCATTGCGGTTTGCTTGGTAACTGCTTTCTCCAGCTTCGCGATTGCGCTGATCCGTACGCAGATTCCGACCAGTATTCGGATTATCGTGCAGATGACGATTATCGCCTCCCTGGTAATCGTTGTGGATCAGGTGCTCAAGGCTTACGCCTACGAGGTGAGTAAGCAGCTGTCAGTCTTCGTGGGGCTGATCATCACCAACTGTATCGTGATGGGGCGCGCAGAAGCCTTCGCTATGCAGAATGGTCCCATCCCGAGCTTTTTGGATGGTATCGGTAATGGTCTGGGTTACGGAGCAGTACTGGTATTCGTCGGTACGGTGCGCGAGCTGTTGGGGGCCGGCAAACTGTTTGGTGTCGAGATCCTGCCGCTGGTGAATGACGGTGGTTGGTACGTTCCCAATGGTCTGTTGCTGCTGCCACCGAGTGCCTTTTTTATCATCGGCTTGATGATCTGGGGATTGCGTACCTGGAAACCCAGTCAGGTCGAGGCACCGGATTATAAGCCGGCCGCTCATCGAGTGAAGGAGGCGTTTTAATCATGGCCGAGCATTACATCAGCCTTCTGGTCAAGGCCATTTTCATTGAAAACATGGCGCTTGCCTTCTTCTTGGGGATGTGTACCTTCATTGCGCTGTCCAAGAAGATGGAAGCGGCGAAAGGTCTCGCGATCGCGGTTGTGTTGGTGTTGACCATCACCACACCGATCAACAACCTTCTTTATAACCTGGTGCTTCGTGAAGGCGCCTTGAGTTGGGCGGGCTTTCCCAATATTGACCTCAGCTTCCTGGGCTTGCTGTCCTATATTGCGGTGATTGCCGCCATTGTTCAGGTCATGGAAATGATCATGGACAAGTTCTTTCCGGCCCTCTATAACGCGCTGGGTGTGTTCCTGCCGTTGATTACGGTCAACTGTGCCATCATGGGGGCTGCCCTGTTCATGGTGGAGCGGGACTACAACTTCACTGAAAGTGTCGTTTATGGGTTTGGTGCGGGTGTCGGCTGGTCTCTGGCGATCATCGCCTTGGCAGGTATTCGTGAAAAGCTCAAGTATTCCGATGTGCCGGAAGGACTACGGGGTCTGGGCGTAACCTTTATTACCGTTGGCTTGATGTCTTTGGGCTTCATGTCGTTCTCGGGTATTGCGCTGTAAACGAAGCCTGGAAAGAGAAGGTTAGATAACAATGAATATAGAAATCATCATCGGCGTGGTGATGTTTACGGTCATCATTCTGGCTCTGGTAGCGGTGATTCTTGCTGCCCGGGCAAGACTGGTGAGTACCGGGGATGTCACTATTGAGGTCAACGGCGACCCGAACCACACGATTAGGGCACCTGCCGGCAGCAAATTGCTGCAAACGCTGGCGGCAGAAGGCGTGTTCCTGTCATCCGCCTGCGGCGGTGGGGGTAGCTGCGCGCAATGTAAGTGTAAGGTGTTTGAAGGCGGCGGCTCCATGTTGCCGACTGAAAAGGCACACTTCACTAATCGCGAAGAAAAGGAAGGCTGGCGCTTATCCTGCCAGGTTGCGGTTAAGCAGGATATGAAAATTGAAGTGCCTGAAGAAATCTTCGGCGTTAAGAAGTGGGAATGTGAGGTGGTGTCTAACCACAACGTTGCCACCTTTATTAAAGAGCTCGTTCTGAAGCTGCCGGAAGGTGAGAATGTGAACTTCCGGGCCGGAGGTTATGTGCAGCTTGAATGCCCTCCTTACGATGTGTCTTTTAAAGACTTCGATATTGAGGAGCGGTTCCGCGACGATTGGGATAAGTACGATTTGTGGCAATATCGCTCAAAGGTCGATGAGCCTACGATCCGCGCTTATTCCATGGCCAACTATCCGGAAGAGCTGGGTATTCTGAAGTTCAATATCCGGATCGCCACTCCGCCGCCGAAAACCGATCTGCCACCGGGCAAGATGTCGTCCTGGGTGTTCTCGCTTAAGCCCGGCGACAAAGTAACGGTCTATGGTCCTTTTGGTGAGTTCTTTGCCAAGGATACTGACGCGGAGATGGTCTTTATCGGCGGTGGTGCCGGCATGGCTCCCATGCGCTCGCATATTTTCGATCAGCTGCGTCGCTTGAAGTCCAAGCGCAAGATGTCGTTCTGGTACGGCGCTCGTAGTAAGCGAGAAATGTTCTATCAGGAAGAATATGACAAACTTGCCGAAGAAAATGACAACTTCCAGTGGCATGTTGCGCTTTCAGATCCTCTGCCTGAGGATAACTGGACGGGCCATACCGGTTTTATTCATAACGTACTGTATGAACAATATCTCAAGGATCATCCTGCTCCTGAGGACTGTGAATACTACATGTGCGGGCCGCCCATGATGAATGCTGCGGTTATTCGGATGTTGAAGGATCTTGGCGTGGAGGATGAGAATATCCTGCTGGATGATTTCGGAGGCTAATCATTCCTAAATTTTCTCTCTCCTCCAAAAAAACAGTCTGCGCGATGATGCTGTTCAGCATCATCGCGCTGGCCAGTTGCACAGCTTCTGAACAACCTCGCATATACTCTATTCAGGGCCCGATCATGGGCACTCAGTACCAGGTTAAGGTGGTACTGACACCGGACCGCGAACAGCTTTTGCCCCACCTGCAGCAGGGGATTTTTGATGCCTTGACGAAAGTCGATCGCTTAATGTCGACCTATAAGGCGGACTCAGAGATATCCCGCTTTAATCGGTTGGGGGAGCTGCGCTGGTTTGATCTTTCCCCCGAGACTTTCGAGGTCATCCAGCTCAGTCAGAGCCTGAGCGAAGCCACCGGCGGGGCTTTCGATATTACCGTGGGGCCATTGGTTAATCTGTGGGGGTTTGGTCCTCGGTATCGGGAAGATCAGGTGCCGGCTGTCGAAGAAATCCAGCGTGTCCGAGATTACGTTGGGTACCAGTTACTGGAGTTGGATGAGTCCCGTTACGCGATTCGTAAGAAGCACCCGGAGCTGTATATCGACCTGTCGGCAATCGCGAAAGGATACGCGGTAGATCAGGTGGCGGAATATTTGACGGACCAGTCAGTTCAGGATTATCTGGTAGAAGTGGGTGGCGAGATCCGCACCAGTGGTGTCAAGCCCGGCAATCTACCCTGGCGTTTGGCGATCGAGGTTCCTAAAGAGAATCAGAGAGCCATCGAGGGCGTGGTGGAAATCACTGGAATGGCCATGGCGACGTCGGGGGACTATCGTAATTATTATGAACAGGATGGGCGACGTTATTCCCATACAATTGACCCGACTACTGGCAATCCTATCGTGCATACGTTAGCTTCGGTGACAGTGATTCATGAGTCTTGTGCGCTGGCTGATGGCTTGGCAACTGCTTTTATGGTGATGGGTACGAAACGTGCCATGGAATATGCAGTCGAAAATGGTATCGCCGCTTATTTCATCGATCGCGATGGCACTGAGTTCAGAACGGCTCAAACGGAGCAGTTCTCACGGTTTTGGAAATGATGGGGGGCCTATGGGCATTTTTGTGGTTGTATTCCTGTTTATGGTGGCCCTTGTGGTCGCTATGGCAATTGGTGTTCTGATGGGGCGTCAACCGATTGCAGGCTCTTGCGGGGGCATGAGTGCGTTAGGGCTGAAAACCGCCTGTGAAATTTGTGGGGGTGATGATGCCAAATGTGAGGAAGCAAACGCCAAGCAAGCAGTCAGCAAGAAGGAAGCCCAGAGCGCCCAAAAAGAAGCTCAGCTCTTCCATGACGCAGCAACGGATCGTAAAAACTAAAAGTGAAGCGGGGGCCCAGGGGTTAATGGCTGAATTCCATTATGATGTTGTGGTAATCGGTGCCGGTCCTGCCGGAGAAGGTGCCGCTATGAATGCTGCCAAACATGGCCGGCGGGTAGCGGTAATTGAAGACAAGCCACAAGTGGGCGGCGCTTCGACTCACCTGGGTACGATTCCGTCCAAGGCGTTGCGCCATGCCGTCAAACAGATTATTACCTTTAACACGAACGGGATGTTCCGCGATATTGGCGAGCCCCGTTGGTTCTCTTTTCCGAGGGTGTTGCAGAGCGCCGAGCGGGTAATTGCCAAACAGGTGAAGCTGCGCACTCAGTTTTATGCGCGCAATCGGGTCGACCTCTATCGGGGCCGCGCCTACTTTCATGATGCTAACCGGATTGAGGTGAGGGGGGCGGAAACCGCCGTTCGCAATTATCTGACGGCCAAGCAAATCGTGATCGCCACTGGCTCTCGACCCTATTTGCCGCCCGATATCGACTTTAGCCACAGTCGGATCTACAACAGTGATTCGATCCTGAAGCTCAGCCACACACCTCGTACCATGATCATTTATGGTGCCGGAGTGATTGGCTGTGAATATGCCTCCATTTTTGTCGGGCTGAACGTGAAGGTTGATCTGATTAATCCGGGCGGACGTTTACTGTCCTTTTTGGATGATGAGATTTCCGACGCGCTCAGTTATCACCTGCGTGATAATGGCGTTTTGGTGCGTCATAACGAACAGTATGAGAGCGTGCAGGGCGACGATCATGGCGTGGTTGTGACGCTGAAGTCCGGCAAGCGACTACGTGCTGACGCATTCCTCTGGTGTAACGGGCGGACGGGTAATACCGACGATCTTGGCCTTGAAAATATTGGCTTGGAAGCCAACGCACGGGGCCAATTGCAGGTTGACGAATACTATCGGACCCAGATCCCTCATATCTACGCTGCAGGAGATGTGATTGGCTGGCCAAGCCTGGCCAGCGCGGCCTATGACCAGGGGCGTTCGGCGTCGTCGGATATCGCCCAGGATGAATATCGCCGCTTTGTGGATGATGTTCCCACGGGTATTTATACGATTCCGGAAATTAGCTCGGTTGGCAAGACAGAGCGGGAGCTCACCGAGGCGAAGGTGCCCTATGAGGTTGGGCAGTCGTTCTTCAAGGACCTGGCCCGGGCGCAGATTACCGGTGAAACCGTGGGGATGTTGAAGATCCTGTTCCACCGGGAGACCAAGCAGCTGCTGGGGATCCACTGTTTCGGTGACCAGGCTTCGGAGATTGTCCATATCGGCCAGGCCATCATGCGTCAGGCTGATGGGGCCAATACCATCGACTATTTTATTAACACCACCTTCAACTATCCGACCATGGCGGAAGCCTATCGGGTAGCGGCTCTAAACGGGCTGAATCGAATCTTCTGAGTCTAAGGAGCCCCTCTCACGCCGTTGGGGCGGGAGAGGGAGCTTCTTTTCTTCACTAATTCTGTTTTCTTCACTGATCCTGCTGGATCAACTCCAACTGCGCCGGTTGCTGGGGCTTTAAGCTTGCCAGTGTATTGGTGGGATAATCCGTAATAATGCTGTCAATCCCATCCTGTTGCAGGCGCAGCATTTCCGGAAGGCTGTTCACGGTCCAGGCCGAGACATGCAAGCCGTGACGGTGGGCTTCGGCAATGATCTCGGGGGTGCAGATCTTCCAGTTAATGCACAGGTACTCGCACTGGTTTTTGAGTGCCGTGGCCAGGGGGCTGGGGAAGCGATACTCCGCCACGTAGCCCGTGGCGATTTTGGCATTGAGACGCTTGATCTGCTGGATGACCCAAACCACCGAAGAGGTCACGACCACTTTGTCCTGAAGCTGGTCACGCTGAATCATTTCCACCAGCCGGTTGCACAGGATGTTCAAGCGCTCCCGTTTGTCATTTTTCACCTCCAGCTGAATGGTCTGGATGTGGGGGCAGGCCTGGAAGATTTCTTCCAGGCGGGGTACTGGCGTCGCCTCGGGCCAGGGTGGAGTATTATGGCGGGCATCGAGCCTGGACAGTTGTTCGGCTGTGGTTTCCGCAACCTTACCCGGTTGGCCCGTGGTGCGCTCCAGTGTTTTGTCATGAATAACCACGAGCTGTCGGTCTGCCGACAGTTGTACGTCCAGCTCGAAATGGCGAGTGCCATGGCGGTACGCATGGACGAAGCCGGCTACCGTATTTTCCGGTGCCTCATTGCGGGCACCACGATGACCGAAAATCAGCATCTTGATTGAGTGTCCTTGTTGGGTTGAGTGAAAAATGCCCTGTCAGCTCAGGCGGATATGCTCATGCAATTCGGGTTGCAGTGGCGCCATTGTACGCAAAGGCGGCCAGGCTTTGCGATGCCTGGCCCGGGGCTCCGCACTGAGCATATTTGGTTGGTCAGCTCTCAACTTAAGCCTTGCGGGCCTCTTCGGCAAGATGGCGAGCCTGAACGAATTGCACATGGGGAATATACAGCAGGTCGGCAACGCGACGGATCATGTGTTCTTCCAGGGCGGCGACCCGTCCATCGGCCAGGGCGACGTCCCACATCAAGCGCAGTAGCTGAAATTTTTGCTCGGGATCATAGTGTTCGTGGATCAGGCTGGTGAACTGATAAAGGGACGTGGCCTGCCTGGCTTCCTGGCTGGCCAGCTCCATGATTTCGTTGATCTCCTCCTGGCTCAATTGCAACAGTCGTCTCGCTGAATCCGCCACCACCTTTAACTCGTCGTCGGAAACGCTCTGGTCCATGCGGGCAACCTCTAGCATCAATGCGCAAGCGGCCAGCTGGAGGCGATGCTGGGGCGTTTCCGTTGAGCCGCGTGGTTCCAGATGTTGTTCAAAAAAGCGTTTGATTTGACTCAGCATGTTGTTAAACCTTCAGCGAGATGAGTGCATCCTCCGTCGGGGGAGGATCAAACTGATTGATACAGCAAGTTTTCCAGGGTGATTTGATCGGCCGCAAAGCGCCGAATGCCGTCAGCGAGCTTCTCGGTGGCCATTTGGTCCTGATTGAGCTGCCAGCGGAACTCGGCTTCGGAAAGACTCAAAGGCGGTTGCTGGGTGATCTGTTCCGGAACGAGGCGCCGCTCCAGCTTACCGGTGTCCTGGGCCAGTTCAGCCATCAGTTGGGGGCTGATGGTGAGTTTGTCGCAACCGGCCAGCATTTCAATCTCGCCGGTGTTGCGAAAGCTCGCCCCCATCACCACGGTGCCAATGCCATGTTGTTTGTAATACCGGTAGATCTGGGTGACCGACTGGACGCCCGGGTCGGTCTCCGCGGTGTACTCCTGTCCGGTATGGGCCTTGTACCAATCAAGAATGCGGCCAACAAAGGGGGAAATCAGGTGAACACCCGCCTCGGCACAGGCCACCGCCTGGCAAAAGCCGAACAGCAGCGTCAAATTGCAGCGGATGCCTTCCCGTTCCAAAATACGCGCGGCCTGAATGCCCTCCCAGGTGGAGGCGATCTTGATCAAAATCCGTTGGGTATCGACGCCTTGCTGACGGTAGAGGTCAATCAGTCGGCGCGCGCGGGCAACCGTTGCCTGGATATCGAAAGAAAGGCGGGCATCGACCTCGGTTGAAATCACACCGGGAATCACCTTGAGAATTTCTCCGCCAATGCTCACCGCCAGGTGGTCGCAGAGATTGTACTTGCGGGCTTCTTCGTTACCCCCTTCGCGCTCGGCGAACTCCCGGGCGTGGGCGAGCAGTGGTTGGTACTCGGGCAGCTCGGCCGCTTTCAGGAGCAGGGAGGGGTTGGTGGTGGCATCTTCTGGCTGATGGGTGCGAATGGCTTCAATGTCGCCAGTGTCGGCAACGACGGTGGTGAACTTACGGAGCTGTTGCAGTTTATTTTCCATAATATTTGCCGGATAACGGTTCCTTTCCTAATGATGGTTCAGTACAGCCTGTAAGAGGACGCAGCTTGCCAGCCGTCGCTGCCCGCCTTCGTTGTAATGGAAGGCGTTCTGATTATTCGCTGGAACTGGCTGGACGGCCTGCATTCCATTCCAATTGTCGCTGCATGGCCTGCTCAACCAGTGAAGCGGCCTCACGGAGCAAGGCAGGGGAGGCTCCGGGGCGCGGCCCCTTTTCGGACAACAGGCGGCGGAATTGTTTGCCGCCTGGCTCTCCATGGTAGAGCCCCAGGACATGACGCGCAATGTGCCAGAATTGCGCCCCCTGGCTGATTTGGCGCTCCATATAATTTAAAAGCTGCTCCACGACCTGTCCACGGTCAAGGTGGCGGCTGTCATCACCGAACAGGGCGCTATCCACCTGGGATAGCAGCCAGGGGCGCTGATAGGCTTCACGCCCGATCATCACCCCGTCCACCTGGGCTAGATGCTCCTGGCAGGCCTCGATGGTTTGAATGCCGCCATTGATGATGATCTCCAGATGGGGGAAGTCCCGCTTCAACTGATAGGCGACTTCATAGCGCAGGGGTGGAATTTCCCGGTTCTCCTTCGGGCTCAGGCCGCTCAGGATGGCCTTGCGGGCATGGACGATAAAGGTATGGCAACCGGATTCCTGGACGGTTCCGACGAAGTCGCAGAGTTCTGCGTAGGAGTCTTGATCGTCAATCCCGATCCGGTGTTTGACGGTGACGGGAATCTCTACCGCATCCAGCATGGCTTTCAGGCAATCGGATACCAGCTGGGGGTGGGCCATCAGACAGGCGCCGATCATATTGTTCTGCACCCGGTCACTGGGGCATCCCACGTTCAGGTTCACCTCGTCATAGCCCCATTGCTGGGCCAGGCGTGCACACTCGGCCAGCTCATCCGGATTACTTCCGCCCAACTGAAGGGCCACCGGTTGCTCTTCCGGATTGAAGTCCAGGAAACGATGACGATCGCCGTGCAGAATGGCGCCAGTGGTCACCATTTCGGTATAAAGCAGGGCGTGGCGGGACAGCAGACGGGCAAAGTACCGGTAATCCTTGGTGGTCCAGTCCATCATGGGCGCCACACAAAAGCGCCGGTTTAGGGGAGAAGAAACGTCAGAACGGGATACAGACATGCAATAACCGCAAATAGCCAGTAAGAATCCGCGCCATTATACGTGCAGGGGCGGCAGGAAATCGAATCAGGGACAGGCTTGGATTGGCTCCGGTCGAGGTGGCTTGAGCTTAACCAATCCCGGCGGTGGCCGTGCGAAATCCCATATCCGCCCGGCCATCAGTTTGCCTAGCTCAGGCAGCGATGGATCGCCGCTGCAAGCGCCTTCAGGAACAGGGCATAAGCGCCGGGGCCGGGTTGGATATCCACCCCGAGCGGGTCGAGGGTCTCTTCCCGAATGTTCAACCCTTGGGTCAGGTTGTTCAGGTAGCGGGGTTTGATTTGGGGCTCTAATAAAATGCAGCGGGCCTGGGAGTTCTCCAGCAGGCCGCGTAACTGGGTGATGTGGCGAGCCCCGGGCGTGCGCTCGGGGGTGAGTGTGAGCGCGCCAACTTGGTTCAGGCCATAATGCCCCACAAACCGGCCATAGGCGTCATGGGTGACGAGAAACCCCGCGTCGCGCACAGGTTGCAAGAGATTGCGGTTGGCTTGATCCGCCGCCGCAAGGCTTTCATTAAAAGAAGCCAGCCGCTGTTGGAACTGTTCGGCCTGTGCGGGCACCAGTTCGCTGAGCAATTGGGCTGTGAGCCGGGCGATTTCAGGGGCCAAGGTCGGGCTCAGCCAGAGGTGGGCGTCGCCGTGGTCATGGTGGTGTCCGTCATGGCTGTGGCCATGATCGGAATAACCGTGCTCCGAGGCCTCCTCCCAAAAATCCGCCAACTCGTGCTGGAGCAGGAGAGAGCGCTTCGGCTTGATGCTCATGACCACTTTGGTCAAAAAGGTTTCCATGCCCGGGCCAACCCAGACCAAGGCATCCGCGCCGCTGACCTTGGCCATGTCCGAAGGTTTTAACTGGTACACGTGGGGGCTGACTCCGGGGTTGAGCAGCAGTTCTACCTGGGCGGCATCGCCCGCAATTTCTGACACGATCAGTTGCAGTGGCTTGATGGAGACCAGCACCTGGGGCCGGGAATCAGCCGCGGCTGGTTGCAGGACGCCTGCCAATAGGGCAAGGATGGTGAGGCATTGGGTGATGATGCGCACGCTAGGTTCCATAGGGTTGTGAAAGCATTTGGCCGTTGGCCAAAAGAGGTGGGCTTATACCATAATTCGGCTTCGACAGGAATAAACGCCTGATCATGCCGAAAGCTGTTGAAAGCATGTAAAAAATTTGAAGGCTGGGCCGACAGCTACTACTGTTATAGGGTCAACCCCTAGAGGGCGTGTATGTTTAGCAAAGGCCACGATGTAGACCTGGGTGAGTAAGTTGTCATGATGCCAAAATTTGGTGGGCGAAGTGGTATTTTAACCTTGACCATTAAGGACAAGGCGGTGCTTTATGCGGCCTATATGCCGTTTATTAAAAATGGTGGTCTGTTTATTCCCACCACAAAAACCTACCAGTTGGGGGATGAGGTTTTCCTGTTGCTGAACCTGATGGATGAACCTGAGAAGCTTCCGGTGGCCGCCAAGGTCATTTGGGTCACGCCACGAGGCGCCCAGGGTAACCGTGCGGCCGGGATTGGCGTCCAGTTCAGCGCCGATGACGAAACGGCCAAGAATAAAATCGAAACCTATCTGGCAGGCGCCTTGAGTTCCGACCGTCCCACCCATACCATGTAGGCAGTTTTGAATCAGCCCTTTGGGCCTCAAGGTTGTCTAACATGTTGATTGATTCCCACTGCCATCTTGATCGGCTTGATTTGTC
Source organism: uncultured Pseudomonadales bacterium (assembly GCA_964514485.1). Lineage (GTDB taxonomy): Bacteria > Pseudomonadota > Gammaproteobacteria > Pseudomonadales > Oleiphilaceae > JAEZAA01. The sequence goes on along the minus strand of CAZEWG010000003.1, from coordinate 83,769 downwards.
CCGCCATGAGGGACATTTGGAGGCGGCGCTGGACGCCGCCCGCCAAGCGGGCGTGACTGGTTTCCTGAATATCTGTATTGATCTGGAGAACTTTCATAAGGTTCTTGAGATTGCCCGTGCCCATGATGACATCTGGTGCAGCGTTGGCGTTCACCCCGGCACCAAGGAGGGGGAGGCACCTACTGTTGAGCGCCTGATTGAGTTGGCCAATGATCCCAAGGTGGTCGCGCTGGGCGAGACCGGGCTCGATTATTACTACGGGGCTGGCGATGAGGCCGACCAGCAGGAGCGTTTTCGCGCCCACCTGCGGGCAGCCCGTCAGATCCGTAAGCCGGTGATTGTCCATACCCGGGATGCCCGGGAAGATACCCTGCAAATTATCCGCGAGGAGTCGGACCCCAATGTTGGTGGGGTGCTTCATTGCTTCACCGAGTCCTGGGACATGGCCAAGGCGGCGATGGATGAGAACTTCTATATCTCCTTTTCCGGAATCGTTACCTTCAAAAATGCCGTTGAGCTCAAGGAAGTGGCCAAAAAAGTGCCCCTAGACCGGTTGCTGGTGGAAACTGACTCCCCGTACCTGGCGCCCGTGCCGTTCCGCGGTAAGCCTAACGAGCCTCAGTGGGTACGTCAGGTGGCGGAGTATGTGGCCGAACTCAAGGGCGTCCACTTTGAAGAGTTGGCCGAAATTACCAGCCAGAACTTCAAAAAGCTGTTTCCCGCCGTGGCCAGCTAAGTTGGTGAGTGTCACTGATGGCTCTTCAAACCCCTGCTGAGATCCGCATCTCGACCGGTCGTCTGGAGCTGGCCGCCCGGCGTTGGGGTAATCCGGAAGGGGAGCCGGTTCTAGCGATTCATGGCTGGCTCGACAACGGGGCCAGCTACGACTTCCTGTTACCCCACTTTGATCTGCAGCGCTATCAGGTGGTGGCGTTGGACTTGCCCGGACATGGCTGGTCAGATCATCGTCCACCGGGGGAGTCCTATCATCTGTTGGAATATGTGCGGGATATTGTTGCCGCGGCAGAGGCTCTGGGCTGGACGGAGTATCGTCTGCTGGGCCACTCCCTGGGCGGCTCCCTGACCATGCTGGTGGCCTGTGCCTATCCCGAGCGGGTCCGCCAACTGGTGTTGCTGGATGCCCTGGGGCCTTTAACCGGTGCGGAAAAGGATGGCCCGGGCCTGTTACGCCAGGCGCTGGATAAAAGCATTCAGGGCAGCTCGCCAATGAGCGCCTATCCTGATATGGATAGGGCTATTGCCGCCCGACAAAAGGGGATTGGTGCGCTGTCCAGGGAAGCGGCCTCAGCCATTGTGGGGCGCAATATCCAACAGGTGGCGGGTGGCGTGCAATGGCGCACGGACCCGCGCTTGAGATGGCCGTCCTATCAGCGTATGACCGAAGGGCAGGTGGCGGAATACCTCAAGGCGATTCAGTGTCCAACCCTGCTGCTGGCGGGCGAACAGGGAATGCTCAAACCCGGTCATCCTCGGGTGGAGGCACGACTTTCCTGCATTCCCCGGCTGATGGTTGAATATGTGGTGGGGGCGCATCACCTCCATATGGAGCCTCGCCCAGACCTGGTCGCCCGGTTGATTATGGAGTTTTATGGGGAGCCGCGTACATAGCCCGCCAAAGCGCCTATGCTTGTTGGGTAAGCCCCGAGACTGTTATACGCCCAAAAGACCAGCGAAGTGGGCACTTAATTCATATAACCGGGTCCAAAGCCTCGACCCTTTATGGGGGATCAGTCCCTGATCCCGCAATCAGAATCCCTGGAAGTAACAATCGGAGCAATGAATGCCTGTTTATCTGAAACCCGGTATCCATTTTCTAGCGTCCTTGCTGTTGTTGGCGACACTGGGCTTATCGACCCAGGCGCTAGGCGATGCCAGGGAATTTTCCTGGCTTGAGCGATTCCCCAACTCCGATCTGGAGCAGGTCGATCAAAAACAGGTGCCGGAATATCGCCTGCTGCTGGGGCAGTTGCGCATTATCAGCAATCAGATACGGTCCGAGGAACAGCGCTTGAGCGGTCAGCTCACCCGACTGACCTATCGTATCCCCAGTGGTCATAGCAGCCGCGCGGCCTATGAGCACTTCCTGACCCAGCTTAAAACCCAGGGGGCGAGTATCCTGTTTACCTGTAGTTCCCGGGACTGTGGCCGTAGCAGTGAGTGGGCGACCGATGTGTTCGGCATTGCCAATCTTTATGGGGTGGAGCGGGAGCAAAACTATCTGGCCGCCAGTCTTGTCGTGGACGGCAAGCAATACTACATCGCCCTGTACACCATTATGCGGGGCAATCAGCGTGTCTATGCCCACCTGGATATTCTCAAAACCGGAGAAGCCGGCGAGACTGTCTCTGGAGGGGCAACAGCGTCGGGTGTGGTGCTGCCGATCCGCGGTAGCGACTTTGCCGTATCCTTGCCCGATACCCTGAGGGATTTTGTCGAGCAGGCTCGCAAGGCGCCTGAGCAAAACGTCTGGATTGTCCTGCACACCAATGGCGAGAGCCTCACAGAGGCGACTCAACGGAGTGAGCCCTTCGGCAACCGGCTGAAGCTTTGGTTGGTTTCTCGGGGGATTGCCGAGCAGCGTATCCGTACCTTGTCCGTGGGTCCCTTGGCACCCGCCCATCATCCTGCAGTTCCACGGGAGCGGGCGGAGCTTCATTTGTTGGCGGAATAATTATATATATTAGCCTCTTAGCGAAATAGGTTAATGTAATTTCTAGGGGCTTAGATGAGATAAAAGACGGGGTGGAGAGCGCGCTTGAAGGCAATCAGTGATCGTAAACCAACCGTGGCCCTGGTTCTTGGCAGTGGTGGCGCCCGAGGCTATGCCCATGTGGGGGTGATTGAGGTGCTGCTGGAGCGGGGCTTTGAGATCAAGGCCATTTCAGGGTGTTCCATGGGCGCCTTGGTGGGCGGGATCCATGCCGCCGGCAGGCTGCGGGATTTTAAGGACTGGGCAACCGGACTGGGGCAGTTTGATGTGTTCCGGCTGCTGGATATTTCCCTGTCCTCACCGGGTGCGATCCGGGGCGAGAAAGTCTTTTCCTTTGTGCGGGATCTGATTGGGGATGTGCGCATCGAAGACTTGCCCATTTCCTATACCGCCGTGGCCACGGATTTGCGTCATCATAAGGAAATCTGGTTTCAGGAAGGTCCGCTGCACAAGGCCATTCGCGCCTCGGTGGCGATTCCCAGCCTGATTACCCCGGTGGTCTACGGTGACCGGGTGCTGGTGGATGGGGGCTTGCTCAACCCGTTGCCCATTATGCCCACCATTGCGGCGCACGCTGATTACATCATGGCGGTGAATCTTAGTTTCTATGATAAGCCCTCGGAGCGCCTGCTGTTCAAAGAGCCGGCGGCCAAGGGGCGCACCCTGGATAGCTGGATGCACGGCTTGCGTGCCAAAGCGGCCCAACTCTTCGACAAGGACACCGCCAGTGCCCTGAACTCTTCCGATAACACGCCTGCATTGGTGGAGGGTGGAGGCGCCAGGGCGATTTCCGCCGATGAAATTGATAATCAGGCGGTCAGTCCGGAGACCGAGGAAGAGCGGGCGGAGGAGATGCGACAGCTGGCGATTGGCAAGTTCGACATCATGAACCTGTCCTTTGAAACCATGCAAAGCTCCCTGACCCAGTACAAGTTGGCGGGCTATCCACCCGATCTACTGATTAATGTGCCCAAAGGTGTCTGTGGCACGTTCGATTTTCACAAGGCGCCCGAGCTGATTCAGTTGGGGCGTCAGTTGGCAACGGAAGCCCTGGATCGGGCCTTTGCGGAAGGGCGGTTGCAAACACCACCCGCCAATGACTGAGAGTTGAAATAGAAAAGGGCCTGATGGGCCCTTTTCTATGCAAGGCTAGAAGCGCTTAACGACCGACCAGCGCCAGGAACTCGGAGCGGGTGGTGGGGTTGTTGCGGAAGCTGCCGAGCATCATGGATGTTTTCATCACTGAGTTCTGCTTCTCCACGCCACGCATCATCATGCACATGTGCTGGGCTTCAATCACCACGCCGACGCCCGCGGCACCGGTGATCTGCATGATGGATTCCGCAATCTGCTTGGTCAGGTTTTCCTGAATCTGCAGGCGGCGGGCGTACATGTCCACAATGCGCGCCACCTTGGACAGGCCGATGACCTTGCCGGTGGGAATATAGGCAACATGGCACTTGCCGATAAAAGGCAGCAAGTGGTGCTCACACATGGAATACAGTTCGATGTTGTTGACCAGCACCATTTCGCTGTTGTCGGACGGGAACAAGGCACCGTTGACGACTTCTTCCAGGGTCTGGTGATAACCTTTGGTCAAAAATTGAAATGCCTTGGCGGCTCTTTCCGGGGTATCCCGCAGGCCATCGCGCGAGGGATCTTCGCCGATTGCCTCGATAATGCGGGTAAATTCCTCTTTCATGGGATCAAATATCTCGCCAATACTAAAAAACGAAGCGGTAACGGTACCGAAAAACACCGGTAGGGTAAAGGGAACTTTGAGTGTTGTCAGTGGATGCCCCTATAATAGGGCGCTTGTTTCGGGAAGGGGCTTCGTCCGTGTTTTCAAAAGTTGTTGCCACACAGTTGCACACCGTTCGCGATTATATCCGTTATGCCTTGTCGCGGTTTAATGAAGCCCAGCTATTTTATGGGCATGGTACCGACAATGCCTGGGATGAAGCGGTTCATTTGGTCCTGCATACCCTGCATTTACCCTGGAATACCGATGCCAGCCTGCTCGATGCCCGTTTGACCGAAGCGGAAAAACTGGCGGTGCTGGAAAACCTGCGGCTGCGGGTCGAACAACGACTGCCGGCCCCCTATATCATGGGCGAGGCCTGGTTCATGGGGCTGCCCTTCCATGTGGATCAGCGGGTCCTGATTCCCCGTTCGCCGATTGCCGAGTTGCTGGAAAACGAATGTCAGCCCTGGCTGGGTGTGGAGCGCGTCCAGCGGGTGCTGGATCTGTGTTGCGGCAGTGGCTGTATCGGCATCGGTGCCGCTTTGGTATTCCCGGAGGCCCATGTGGATCTGGTGGATATTTCCGAAGATGCACTCCGGGTTGCCCGCAAGAATATTGGCCGCCACCAGGTGGAGGATCGGGTGACCGCCATCCAGTCCGATCTGTTTGAGAACCTGAGTGTGCGCTATGACCTGATTCTCTCCAATCCGCCATATGTGGACGCCATGGACATGGCGTCCTTGCCCATGGAGTTTCGCCATGAGCCGCGCCTGGGGCTGGAAGCCGGTGATGACGGGCTGGACCTGGTGCGGATTATCCTTGCCCAGGCGGGTGACTACCTGACCGAACAGGGGTGCCTGGTGGTGGAGGTGGGCAATAGTGCCGCCGCCCTGGAAGAGGCCTATCCGGAAGTGGCCTTCACCTGGCTCGAGTTTGAGCACGGTGGGGACGGCATCTTTCTTATGACACAGGAAGAATTGACCCGACACGGGGCCCTGTTCCAAAAGCGGGTCAAAGCTGCACGGGTTTGATGGATTCAGAATTAATTAGAGCTGGGTTGATTACATGTCTGGAAATACGTTCGGCAAGCTGTTTACGGTGACCACCTTCGGTGAAAGTCACGGACCTGCCCTGGGATGTATCGTGGATGGCTGCCCTCCCGGGCTGGAGCTGTCAGTGGAGGATATTCAGGAAGACCTGGACCGGCGCAAGCCCGGCACCTCCCGCTACACCACCCAACGCCGCGAGGCCGATGAGGTGAAGATACTGTCGGGCGTTTTTGAGGGCAAAACCACGGGCACCCCAATTGGCCTGCTGATTGAAAACACCGACCAGCGTTCCAAGGACTACAGCAATATCAAGGACAGCTTCCGTCCGGCTCATGCTGATTACACCTACACCCACAAGTATGGGTTTCGGGATTATCGCGGCGGCGGACGCTCCTCGGCGCGGGAAACCGCCATGCGGGTGGCGGCTGGCGCCATTGCCAAGAAGTATCTGCGGGAGCGCCTGGGGGTTGAAGTGCGGGGCTATCTGTCCCAGCTTGGTCCCATCAAGGTGGAGAAGCTGGATTGGTCCATCGTCAACTCCAATCCATTTTTCTGCCCGGACGCGGACAAGATCCCGCTGATGGAAGAGTACATGGAGAAGCTGCGAAAAGAGGGTGACTCCATCGGCGCCAAGATTTCCGTGGTGGCCTCCAATGTGCCGCCGGGGCTGGGGGAGCCAATTTTTGACCGGCTGGATGCAGAGCTGGCCCATGCCTTTATGAGCATCAACGCGGTGAAAGGGGTGGAAATCGGCGCGGGCTTCGCCGCCGTCGAGCAAAAGGGCACTGAGCACCGGGATGAAATGACTCCCGAAGGCTTCTTGTCCAATCAGGCGGGCGGCATTTTAGGCGGCTTGTCCACGGGGCAGGATATCATTGCCCATATGGCACTCAAGCCGACCTCCAGCCTGCATCTGCCCGGGCGCAGCATCAATATTCACGGCGAGCCCATTGAGGTCATCACCAAAGGACGCCACGACCCCTGTGTCGGCATTCGGGCGACGCCCATTGCCGAGGCGATGATGGCGCTGGTGCTGATGGATCATTACCTGCGTCACCGGGCCCAAAACATGGACGTGGTTTCGCCCACGCCGGACATCGCTCGTCGCCAAGCCTAATCAATGAGCCTGGTCAGCGCCGGCATTCCCTATTGGCGATTGTCGGCGTTCTATTTTTTCTACTATGCGCTGTTGGGCGGGCTGGCTCCTTACTGGTCCGTTTATCTTCAAGCCCAGCAGTTCGGCCCCAGTGAAATTGGCCAACTCATGGCCATTCTCATGGTCACCCGGCTCTTGGCGCCCAACCTGTGGGGCTGGCTGGGGGATGTGGCCCACTGCCGTCTGGCCATGGTCAGGGCCGGCAGCTTTCTCGCCTTTCTGTTTTTCCTCGGTTTCTTCTGGTCTGAAAGCTTTTGGGCCTATGCCTTCTTTATGGCCCTGTTCAGTTTCTTTTGGACAGCAGTGCTGCCCCAGTTTGAGGTCGTCACCCTCCACAATCTCGGTGGCCAGCGGGCCCGGTACAGTCAGGTGCGGGTCTGGGGCTCGGTTGGTTTTATTCTGACGGTGGCGGGGCTGGGGTTCATGCTGGAGCGGGTCAGTCTGGGCTGGCTGCCGGTGACTCTGTTGATCGTGCTGGGTCTGATCTGGCTGACCAGTATGCAGTCGCTGGCCGAACCCAAGGTGGCGCGCACAAGGGGCGGGGCAGGATTTTTGGCCATCGTTCGTCAGCGACCGGTGGTGGCGTTTTTTCTGATCAACTTCCTGCTGCAGCTCTCCCATGGACCTTACTACACCTTCTATAGCCTCTATCTACAATCGGCGGGCTATGGACTGGATGTGATCGGGCTGCTCTGGTGTTTGGGAGTGCTGGCGGAGGTGGTGCTGTTCCTGCTCATGCACCGGCTGTTGGCGCGCTTTTCGCTCCGGGCCATTATTGGTTGGAGCATGGTACTGACGGCGGCCCGTTGGGCGTTGGTGCCTTTGTGGCTGGATAGTTTCTGGCTGATGGCACTGGTGCAGCTGCTGCACGCTTTTACCTTTGGTGCCATGCATGCCGCGTCCATTGAGTTTGTCCACACCCGCTTTGCCGGCCCTCATCAAGGGCAAGGGCAGGCTCTGTACAGCAGCTTGGGGTTTGGTGCGGGCGGCAGTGCCGGCGCCTTGCTCAGTGGCGTGTTGTATGAAATGAGCGGCGGCGCGGTGACTTTCATGGCCGGTGCCCTGGCGGCCGCCTTGGCGATCCCGCTGGCATACTGGGGGCTGCGGGAGTCCCAAGCTCGTCGAAATGAGGCTATTCAGGGCTGAGGTCGGCGCTGTCCTTGGCTTGTTGGACAATGGCCTGGGCGGCGTTACTGAGGATGCGGTTGCGGTGGTAAATCACACCCAGACTGCGGCGCAACGAGACTCCCAGCTGCAGGGCGCAGAGACTGTTGTCCAGCATGGATTCCGGCAGCACACTCCAGCCCATGCCCACCGAGACCATCATTTTGATGGTTTCCAGATAGTTGGTGGGCATCACGGCGGTCAGGGGAATGTCCCGTTCCGTGAACAAACGCTTCACGATCCGATAGGTGTGGGTAAAAGGCGCTGGCAGAATGGCGCTGTAGGCCACTAAATCCTCAAGTCCCGGGCTGCATAAATTGCGCAATGGGTGGTTGGGGGCGACCACAAAGGTCAGGCGATCCTCCCAGATCGGCGCGCTTTCAATAGAGGCCTGGGCCTCCGGCGACAAGGTGGCAAAGGCCAGTTCCACGTCGCCAGTCAACACGGCTTCATAGGCTTTCTCTGATTCCATGAAGTGGAGTTGTAAGTCCACATCGGGAAAGAGCCGGGTGTAATGCCGCAAGACTGTTGGCAACCGGTGCAGGCCGATGTGGTGACTGGTGGCCAAGGCCAGGGGGCCGCCCACTTTGCCGGACAGGTTCTGGATCTCCAGCTCCGCCCGCCCCAGTTGTTGTAGGGCCGCTTGCGCGTGGGGCAGCAACACCCGGCCGGCTTCAGTCAGCACAATACGGCGCTGAAAGCGGTCGAACAGCGGGGTGCCAAGTTGGCTTTCCAGGCCTTGAATACGTTTGGTGACCGCCGGCTGGGTAATATGCAGCGAGTCGGCCGCCGCCGAAAAGGAGCCGGCTTCCACGACCGCGATAAAAGCCTTGAGGGCTTGGGTATCCATTTGCATTCCTTTTTGGAATGGAAAATATAAAAAAGATGAATTTGTTTTATGGATTGTAGAGGGTTAGCATACTTTGGTAAATGGCCAAGTCACCCTGAAGAGGTTTGAATAACATGGCAGGTAAAACCTTATACGACAAACTTTGGGAATCGCACGTTGTCAGCGAGCGCCCCGATGGAACCGCGTTGATTTATATCGACCGTCAATTGCTGCACGAAGTCACGTCACCCCAGGCGTTTGAAGGCCTGCGTCTGGCGGGCCGCAAGCCCTGGCGCCTCGATGCCAACCTGGCCACGCCTGACCATAACGTGCCCACCACGCCCGTGGAGCGTGAACAAGGGGTCGACGGGATTGTGGATCCGGTGTCCAAGATCCAGGTTCAAACCCTTAATGAAAACTGCCGGGATTTCGGCATTGTTGAATTTGGCATGAAGGACCAACGTCAGGGGATCGTGCATGTGATCGGGCCGGAGCAGGGTGCGACCTTGCCGGGCATGACCATTGTCTGTGGCGACTCCCATACCTCCACCCACGGCGCTTTCGGCGCTCTGGCACACGGTATCGGCACCTCCGAAGTAGAGCACGTGCTGGCCACCCAGTGCTTGGTCCAGAAGAAAATGAAAAACATGCTGATTCGGGTCAACGGCAAGTTGCGCCCGGGCGTCACCGCGAAAGACGTGGTGCTGGCCATTATCGGCAAGATTGGCACTGCGGGCGGCACCGGCTATGCCGTGGAGTTCGGCGGTGAGGTGATCCAGGCGCTTTCCATGGAAGGCCGGATGACCATCTGTAACATGGCGATTGAAGCGGGTGCCCGTGCCGGGCTGGTAGCGGTGGATGAAACTACCATCTCCTATGTAAAAGGGCGTCCTTTCGCGCCGCAAGGCGAGATGTTTGAAAAAGCGGCTGAATACTGGCGCACCCTCAAGAGCGATCCCGATGCCCAGTTTGACCGGGTGGTTGAGCTGGACGGTTCCGAAATTGAACCCCAAGTGACTTGGGGCACCTCGCCCGAAATGGTCGCCGGGGTGAACAGCCGCGTGCCCGATCCGGATCAGGAAGAAGATCCCATCAAGCGGGAAGGCATTCGTCGCGCCCTGAAATACATGGGATTGAACGCCGGTCAGGCCATTACCGAGATTCAGCTGGACCGTGTTTTCATCGGCTCCTGCACCAACTCCCGGATTGAAGACCTGAGAGCGGCTGCCGAAGTGGTCAAGGGCAAGAAAGTCGCGCCGACCCTGAAGCAGGCGCTGGTGGTGCCGGGCTCCGGCTTGGTGAAAGCTCAGGCCGAGCAGGAAGGTCTGGACAAGATCTTTATCGAGGCCGGTCTTGAGTGGCGTGAGCCGGGCTGCTCCATGTGCCTGGCCATGAACGCCGACAAACTGGGGCAGGGTGAGCATTGTGCCTCTACCTCCAACCGGAACTTTGAAGGTCGCCAGGGCTTTGGCGGGCGTACCCACCTGGTGAGTCCGGCCATGGCGGCGGCAGCGGCGATTGCCGGCCACTTTGTGGATGTTCGTGAGTTTATGGGCCAGTAAGCAAAGAGGTTTATTCCGATGAAAAAATTTACTCAAGTGACTGGCATCGTGGCGCCCATGGATCGCGCCAACGTCGATACCGACATGATCATTCCCAAGCAGTTTTTGAAGTCCATCAAGCGCAGTGGGTTTGGTAAAAACCTGTTTGATGAGCTGCGTTATCTGGACGAAGGGGTGCCGGATCAGGACTGCTCCAACCGTCCGAAAAATCCGGACTTCGTACTGAACCAGCCCCGCTATGAAGGCTCCAGCATTTTGCTGGCCCGGCAAAACTTCGGCTGCGGCTCCAGCCGCGAGCACGCTCCCTGGGCGCTGGATGATTACGGCTTCCGGGCGATTATTGCGCCGAGCTTTGCGGATATCTTCTTTAACAACTGCTTTAAGAATGGCTTGTTACCCATTGTTTTGGCAGAAGAAACTGTTGATGAGCTGTTCCGTGAGTGCTACGAGCAGGACGGCTACCAGCTGACCATTGATCTGGAACGCCAGGTGATCGTGAAGCCTAACGGTGAGGAAATTGCCTTTGAGGTGGATGAGTTCCGTCGCCACTGCCTGCTGCATGGTCTGGACGATATTGGCTTGACCTTGGAACAGGCGGACGCCATTCGGGCTTATGAAGAGCGTAAGCGTCAGGAAACCCCTTGGCTGTTTGGTGCCATTCAATAAAAAAGCCGGGTGGTTAGGTCATTTGGAGGCGCCAAGTCACCATAAAACAGGGGCTTGGCGCTTATAGTTAAAGTGATTTGTGTTTTGGTGGGCTCATGGAAAAGAAAATTTTGATGCTTGCGGGTGACGGTATCGGCCCCGAAATCGTGGCTGAAACCCGTAAAGTTCTCGATGTGGTGAACGAAAAGTGTAATCTTGGTCTAACGTTCCAAGACGGTTTGATTGGTGGTGCATCGATTGACGCCACCGGTGTGCCGCTGGCGGATGAAACCCTGGAAGCCGCTAAACAAGCGGACGCGGTTCTGTTGGGAGCGGTCGGTGGGCCTAAGTGGGACACAATTGACCCGGCCATCCGGCCTGAGCGCGGATTGCTGAAAATCCGCTCCGAGCTGGGCTTGTTTGCCAACCTGCGCCCGGCCATGCTGTACCCGCAGCTGGCGGAAGCCTCCACCCTGAAGCCGGAGGTGGTGTCCGGACTGGATATTCTGATTGTCCGCGAGCTGACCGGTGGGATTTACTTCGGCAAGCCGCGGGAGACCAAGGTGCTCGACAACGGCGAGCGCATGGCTTACGACACGCTGCCCTACAGCGAAAGCGAAATTCGCCGGATTGCCAAAGTGGGCTTTGAAATGGCGCGGGTGCGTAATCGCAAACTCTGCTCCGTCGATAAAGCCAACGTATTGGCCTCCAGCCAGCTGTGGCGCACGGTGGTGGAAGAGGTGGCTAAGGATTATCCCGATGTAGAGCTGTCCCACATGTATGTGGATAATGCGGCAATGCAGTTGGTGCGTGCCCCCAAGCAGTTCGATGTGATCGTCACCGATAATATGTTTGGTGATATCCTGTCGGACGAGGCCTCCATGCTGACCGGTTCCATCGGCATGCTGCCTTCCGCCTCGCTGGATCAGAACAACAAGGGCATGTATGAGCCCTGCCATGGTTCGGCGCCGGATATTGCCGGTCAGGGCATTGCCAACCCCTTGGCAACGATTCTTTCTGCTGCCATGATGTTACGCTATTCATTCGGTCAGGAAGAAGCGGCCTCGTTGATTGAGCGGGCTGTTAGCGTGGTACTGGATCAGGGTTACCGGACCGGTGACATCTATTCAGAAGGCACGCGCAAAGTTGGTACGGGTGAGATGGGCGACGCGGTTGTCGCAGCGCTGAAAGCGTTGTAAGACCCAATCCGGCAGAGGGCTTTCAAGACATTGAAAGCCCGGTGGTTTGGTGAGAGCGCTAAACTGAAACGTAAACTGGAGCCGGCAACAGGCCGGCTCACTGAAATAACTGGGTAGACGAATGATGCGTGTAGGCTTGGTAGGATGGCGTGGCATGGTTGGCTCCGTGCTGATGCAACGGATGCTGGAGGAAGGTGATTTCAACCTGATTGATCCCGTATTCTTCACCACTTCCAATGTGGGTGGTCAAGGGCCGGAGATTGGTAAGGATATTCCTGCGCTGAAGGATGCTTTCAGTATTGACGAGCTCCAGACCATGGAAGCCATTATTTCCTGCCAAGGCGGCGACTACACCAACGAGGTCTATCCGAAGTTGCGCGCCGCAGGCTGGAAAGGCTACTGGATTGATGCCGCCTCCGCGCTGCGCATGAACGACGATGCGGTGATTGTTCTCGACCCGGTCAACCGCAAGGTGATTGATCAGGCCCTGCATAACGGCGTTAAGGATTTTATCGGCGGCAACTGTACCGTCAGTTTGATGCTGATGGGCTTGGGCGGCTTGTTTGAAGCCGGCCTGGTGGAGTGGATGTCTGCCATGACCTATCAGGCGGCCAGCGGTGCCGGTGCCCAGAATATGCGTGAGCTGATTTCACAAATGGGTGCCTCTCACCAGTCCGTGGCTGAAGAGCTGGCCAACCCTGCCAGCGCCATTCTGGATATCGACCGCAAGCTGGCCGAAACCATGCGCTCCAGTGCCTTCCCGGTGGATAACTTCGGTGTGCCCCTGGCCGGCAGCTTGATCCCCTGGATCGACAAGCAGCTGGACAATGGCCAAAGCCGCGAAGAATGGAAAGGCCAGGCAGAGACCAACAAGGTTCTGGGCCGTTCCGGCAACCCGATTCCCGTGGATGGTACCTGTGTGCGGATCGGCGCCATGCGTTGCCACAGCCAGGCGTTGACCATCAAGCTGAATAAAGATGTGCCGATGTCTGACATCGAAGGCATCATTGCCCAAGCCAACGACTGGGTGAAAGTGGTTCCCAATGAGCGGGAAGCAACCATCAAGGATCTGACCCCGACCGCGGTGACCGGTACCCTGTCCGTGCCCGTGGGCCGTCTGCGCAAGATGAACATGGGGCCGCAGTACCTGAACGCTTTCACCGTGGGTGACCAGCTGCTGTGGGGTGCGGCCGAGCCGCTGCGCCGCATGCTGCGTATTCTGCTCGAGCAATAAGTGTTCGACGGACGCCTAACAGATGCCCCCGCTTAAGCGGGGGTTTTCAGTTCTGGGGTGGTGAATTTTTAGGCTCTTTATCGGGGTGTGGGGATAACAACAGGTTTTGTGAGGGCTTGGGGTGGCAGAACCTTGCGCGGCTTCTCGCTTTCGGCTTGTCAAATCCCAGGACCTCAACAATACTTACTAGCGTTTATCGTAAAACCAATCCGATTTTGTCGAATTAACAAACGGATGCGTGAGTGGTAGTCAGCTATTTGCGAGCATGAACGTTATCTAGCCGACTGGGAAAACCTGCCTGATCAGGCCAAATCGCCTTCAGCTGTTATCCGCCATCGCCAGTATTTTAAAAGCTCAACACCACAACCTTTTTCGGTCTTGAAGAAGAAAGGAACGAAGTTATGATTCGTAAGTTCGCGGCAGCGTTATTCGCAGTGTCGACTCTCAGCTCTAGTGTCGCCATGGCATTGGGGCTAGGTGAGGCCAAAGTCAACTCGACACTCAATCAGCCGTTGAATGCCGAAATTGAACTGATCAGTGTTCGCGACCTTACCAGCGCGGAAATTCTACCGGGCCTGGCGTCACGGGAGGATTTCGTAAGAGCGGGGATTGAGCGTCCCCATCTTCTTTCGGATCTGAAGTTCAATGTTGTCTTTAAAGATCCCAATACGGCGGTAATCAGGCTTTCCAGCCAGAAACCCATTCGTGAACCCTTTTTGAACTTCCTGGTTGAGGTGGTGTGGCCCAATGGTCGCCTGCTGCGGGAATACGCGCTGCTGATCGACCCGCCGATGTTTGCCCAGGAGCCAGCATCGGCGGTTGCACCCGCGATGGCGTCTGCCCAGCCGGCACCGGTGGTGCGTCGTGATCCGACCCCTCAAACGGTGGCCAGCCCGTCCATGTACAGTGCTTCGATGAGCTACGGCGATGACCGGCGCACCCTGAAGACCAGCGGCTCGGATACCTTGTGGCACATTGCCCAGCAAAACCGTCCCTCAGGCCGGGCAACCACCCAGCAGACCATGCTGGCAATCCAGGATCTGAATCCCTCCGCGTTTATCGACAACAACATCAACCTGATGAAGGCAGGGCAAGTGCTGCGGATGCCAACTCAGGAAGATGTGGACCGGCGCAGTGCTGATCAGGCCGTGGCTGAAGTGCGCGCGCAAAACCGCGCCTTTGCCGAGAAGCAGGCCCTGCGGGGCCGGCAGATTGACGCGACCGGGCGTACCGCCTCTTCGGCGCCCGCCCAGCAGGCTACTACTGAAGGCGTGCTGAAGATTGTCGCCGCCGATGGCAGCGCCGAAGCCAATCCGGGGCAGGCCACGGGTGGCAAATCCGGCAGTGCGGCCAGCGGTGGTGGCAGCGAACAACAGCTTGATCTGGCAATGGAAGAGCTGGACAAAACCGCCCGCGAAAATCGTGAGCTGCAGAATCGTCTGCAGGAGCTGGAAGCCCAACTGGAGACCCTGCAGAAGCTGGTGACCCTGAAAGATGACCAACTTGCCTTGCTACAAGCCCAGACAGGAGTGTCTGACGAGGCCGGGTTGGCGCCCCAGGCGGAAGCGCTGGACGCATCTGCTGAGCTGGCTGCCACGGAGACCCAGCCCACCGAAGAAGAGTTAATTAGCGCCATTTCTGAATTGGCAGCCGCCGAGACAGAGCAGCCGGTCACCGATGTGGACGCGCAAAGCGCGACAGAGCCCGCGATGCAAGCCGAGGCTGACGTCGTGGAAGCCGAGATTGCCGAGGGCGCGGTGGCCCAGGTCGAAGCACCGGCGCCGGTGGACGTGACTCCGGTATCAGTTCCGGCTGAGTTGCCCCCGCCATCCAAAAGCTTCCTGGAGCAGGTGCTGAGCGATCCGCTCTATAAAGGCATTGCCGGTGGCAGTGTGGTATTGCTGCTGATTATCCTGTGGCTGGCTTCCCGTCATAACGCCAACAAAGAAAAGGCGTTCCAGGCCCAACTGGCGACTGCCGGTGGTGCTCCCCTGGACGACGATGAAGCCATCGATCTGGGTCAGTCCGATCGTCGTGCGGCTTCCGGTGCGGTGGCGGCGGGAGTTGGGCTGGGTGCCATGGCCGCAGTGGCTGGCGCGCAGGACGAGGAAAACGCTGACGTTCTGGCCGAAGCCGAGGCTTATATGGCCTACGGGCGTCTGGAATATGCCGCCCAATTGCTGGAAGACGAACTGAAAAACAACCCTGACCGGAATGATGTTCGCTTGAAGCTGTTGGAAGTGTATAGCCAGGGCGGCAATGGTGAGGCGTTCGAAGAGCAGTTTGCGGTGCTGGAAGCTTCCGGCGATGGGGAAGCCATTAGCGCGGCGGAAGAGTTGCGGGCCCGTATGAATGAGTCAGAGCCCGAGCTGTCTCTGGATGACCTGGAAAATGAGCTGCTGTCCGGTGGAGCCAGTGCCTATCAGGCGCCGGAAGCATCGGCGGTGGAAGAAGCTTCGGTGGTGGAAGAAGCATCCGCTACGGATGATGTTGACGAAGTCGAAGCTGTCGAGGAAGAGCCGGCAGTTGCGCCCGCCCAGGAATCCGATCCGCTGCAAAGCCTGGAAGAGGATTTCCTGAACCTGGATGAAACCGAGGTGGCCGCGGCGCTGGAAGAGGTGGCGGCTGAGGTTGAGTCGGTTGAAGCTGAAAGCGACGAGCTGGATATTGACTTTGATCTCAGCGAACTGGATCTGGACAGTCTCGACGAAACTCCGGCCGAGCCGGTCGCCGAGTCGGTTCAGGCCGAGTCCGCTGAAGCCTCCGATCTGGAGCTGATGGACTTTGACCTGGGTGAGCTGGAGGAAACTTCCGAAGTCTCCGAGCAGCCCGTAGAGCTGGGTCTGGAAACCCTGACCGACGCTCCAGCGGCGGAGGCTGGTGCCGAATTCGGCGAGATGAACTTTGAGGAGGCGCCTCTGCTGGAGGAGTCGGCCGAAGAGAGCTTCACGCTGGATCTGGTTGAAGAAGATCCGGAAGTGGCGGACGAAGACGGTCTGGCGCTGGATGCCGAGTTGGAGGCTCCTGAGCTGGATATGTCCGACGATGAGGTTGCTGAACTGTTGGATGCCGGAGCCGAAAGTCTCTCCGAGGAGCTGGCGGAGTCCCTGGACGAGGTTGAGGCCGAGCTGGGCGATGACCTGGCAATCAGCGATGAACTCCTGGAAGGGCTGGAAAGCACGCCAGAGAGCCTGGAGCAGGAAGATGACCAGGCAGTGGTGATCCCGGTAGAGGGCGAGCTGGACGAGGAAGACTTTGACTTCCTGGCTGGCACCGACGAGGCGGCGACCAAGCTGGATCTGGCTCGTGCCTACATCGACATGGGTGATCTGGAAGGTGCTCGGGATATTCTGGAAGAAGTGACCAAGGAAGGTAACGAGCAGCAGCAACAAGAAGCCGCAGCCCTTCTGAAAACCCTTGATTAATCCCTCCATTCCGTAATAATCCTGCCCTCCTTTGTGAGGGCAGGTGTCGTTTTACATGAACTCTCCACACTTTTTATCCACGGAAGACCGCATTGGCGATGGGCGTGTCGCGCTGGTTGTCGAGTATAACGGTGCTCGTTTCCATGGTTTTCAGACCCAGGCCGACGGGGTGCGCAGCGTGCAGCAGACTCTGGAAACGGCTTTGTCGCGGGTGGCCGATGAGCCAATCAGCCTGGTCTGTGCCGGGCGAACCGATACGGGTGTCCATGCGACCCATCAGGTGGTTCATTTTGATACCCGGGCCATCCGCTCCACGCGGGGGTGGGTCATGGGTGCCAACACCTTCCTGAAAGACAGTGTCGTGGTGCATGCCGTCCGTCAGGTGCCTGATACCTTTCATGCCCGTTACAGCGCGTTTGCGCGGCGTTATCGTTATGTGATCTACAACAGTCCGATTCCGCCGGCCCTGTTTCGGGAGCAGATGACCTGGAATTATCGTCCCCTGGATGCGGAGCTGATGCATGAGGCCGCGCAGCACCTGATTGGCGAGCATGATTTCTCGTCGTTTCGCGCCGCCGGCTGTCAGTCCAAAACGCCTTTTCGCAATGTCCATTTTGTGGAGGTGCGGCGCAAGGGGCGACTGGTGCTGATTGATATTCAGGCCAATGCCTTCCTGCATCATATGGTGCGCAATATTGCCGGCACCTTGATGGCGGTGGGTTGCGGCAAGCGTCCCGTGGAGTGGGTGGCGGAGTTGCTGGCCCAGTGTGATCGACGTTTGGGGGGCGTGACCGCGCCACCTTATGGCTTATATTTTGTGGATGCCAGTTATGATCCCGCCTACGGTCTTCCGCCTGCCAGTCTGGGGCCTGCGTTTCTGGAGTTGCTCTAAATTTTAAAGCCTCTGGGTTATCCCTTAAGTCTGTTGTGCCGGGCTGTCTTTAGCTTGGCAGGCCAAACCTTTATAATCGACGGTTCATCTGACAAGGGTTCAAAACGATCTTGAAGCACACACGAATCAAAATTTGCGGAATCACCCGGGTCGCCGACGCCGAACAAGTGGTTGCGGCCGGAGCGGACGCAATTGGTTTGGTGTTCTATGAAGCAAGTCCGCGCAATGTGGATATTCAACAGGCAAAATTAATCGCCCGCAGTGTTCCGGCTTTTGTGACCGTGGTTGGACTTTTCGTCGATCCTTCCCCCGAGTTCGTGCGACGGGTCTGCGAGGAAGTTCCCCTCGAACTGCTTCAGTTTCATGGTGATGAGGACAACGGATTTTGTACGTCCTTCGGGCGCCGTTTCATCAAGGCCGTTCGGGTCAAGCCGGGCGTTTCCCTGGCGTCGATCGAGGCCGCCTATCCAGATGCGAGCGGTCTTCTGCTGGATACCTATGTCAGTGGCACGCCAGGCGGTACCGGTCAGGCATTTGACTGGAACCTGATTCCCCAAGGGTTGCAAGCACCGCTGGTTTTGGCGGGCGGCCTGAACGCGGCCAACGTGGCCGATGCGATCAGTCAGGTGCGTCCTTATGCGGTGGATGTCAGTGGTGGGGTAGAGGCGTCCAAGGGCATTAAGGATCCTTCCAAAATTCTAGAATTCGTAAGAGAGGTTAGACGTGGCGACTCGATTTGATGCAGAGTTTCTCCAAAACGTTCCCGATACACGTGGGCACTTCGGCCCTTATGGTGGACGTTTCGTGTCCGAGACGCTGATGGCTTCTCTTCTGGAGCTTGAGAAACAGTACAACGAACTTTGGGCCAAGCCCGAGTTCCAGGCGGAGTTTGACCGGGATCTGGCGGATTACGTCGGTCGCCCATCGCCGCTGTACTTCGCAGAACGGCTGACCCGGGAAACCGGCGGCGCCCAGATCTACCTGAAACGGGAAGACCTGAACCATACCGGCGCCCATAAGGTGAATAACACCATCGGTCAGGCATTGCTGGCCAAGCATTTGAAAAAGCCGCGCATCATCGCGGAAACCGGCGCAGGTCAGCACGGTGTGGCATCCGCCACGGTCGCCGCTCGTCTGGGGCTGGAGTGCTGTGTGTTCATGGGCGAGGAAGACGTTAAACGCCAGGCCCTGAACGTCTACCGCATGAAACTTTTGGGTGCAAAAGTGATTGCGGTCGGCAGTGGCACCAAAACCCTCAAGGATGCCATGAACGAAGCCATGCGTGACTGGGTGACCAATGTGGATAGTACCTTTTACATCATCGGTACCGTCGCCGGGCCCCATCCTTATCCCAAGATGGTCCGTGACTTCCAGGCCATTATCGGACGTGAGGCCCGTCGTCAGTGTCTGGAAAAAACCGGCCGCCTGCCGGATGCCCTGGTGGCCTGTGTCGGCGGTGGCTCCAATGCGATTGGGCTGTTTTACCCGTTCCTGGCGGACGAATCCGTCAAGCTGTATGGCGTTGAAGCCGGCGGACTCGGGTTGGCCACGGGCAAGCATGCCGCTCCGTTGAACGCGGGTCGACCCGGTGTTTTACATGGTAACCGGACCTACCTGATGGAAGATGAACACGGCCAGATTGCGCCGACCCATTCCGTTTCGGCGGGCCTGGACTACCCGGGAGTGGGGCCGGAACATGCCTGGTTGAAAGATGTCGGGCGGGCGAACTACGTGACCATCACCGACGAGGAAGCGCTGGATGCGTTCCGGCGCCTGACTCGAGTTGAAGGGATCATGCCGGCTTTGGAATCCAGCCATGCGATTGCCCATGGCCTGAAACTGGCTAAAGAGATGGATAAAGACCAGATCCTGATTATCAACGTCTCCGGCCGGGGTGATAAGGATATTCATACCATTGCCGCCATTGACGGTATTTCGCTGTAAGTCGCTTCGGTCAGAATGAGAAGGGGTAACCCATGAGTCGTATAAAATCCTGTTTCGAGCGCTTGCAGCAGCAGGGCCGTAAAGCGCTGATTCCTTACATCACAGCGGGTGATCCTCACCCCCAGGCCACGGTTCCACTGATGCACAAGCTGGTGGCAGCGGGTGCGGATATTGTTGAGCTGGGGGTGCCGTTTTCCGACCCGATGGCGGATGGCCCCGTGATCCAGCTGGCCTGCGAACGGGCCTTGGCCCATCAGGTATCCTTGACCAATGTGCTGGAAATGGTGGTGGAGTTCCGCAAAACGGATACCACAACTCCCGTGGTTTTGATGGGCTATTTGAACCCCATCGAGGCGATGGGGGCCGAGCAGTTTGCCACCCGTGCCCGTGAGGCCGGGGTGGATGGCGTGCTCACCGTTGATTTGCCACCGGAAGAGGCGGACTCCCTGGTGCCGGTGTTGCGTCAGGCTGAGCTGGATACCATTTTCCTGCTTGCGCCGACCACCACCGCGGAGCGGATCCGGGCGATCTGTGAGCACAGCACCGGCTTTGTCTATTACGTATCGCTCAAAGGGGTGACCGGCTCCAATCAGCTGAATACGGATGAAGTCGCTGAAAAGTTAACCGAAATTCGCCAGCACGGCAGTTTGCCGATTGGGGTCGGATTCGGTATCCGTGACGCCCAGACCGCGGCGGCGGTAGCCTCGGTGGCGGATGCGGTGATTGTCGGCTCGGCACTGGTGAAGCTAATTGAGCAGCATCAGGACAACCTGCCCAAAATGCAGGAAGCCGTGGCGGGCTTATTGGCTTCCATGCGGGCGGCTATTGACGGTGAGCGGGCCTGACCGGTTTTAGGAACTGATTGAATGGTGATTGGCCAGGCCGGCGAGGGACCTGGCCTGACCATCATGGACTTGTCGCGTGCGCGGCTGGGGCTGACGACAGTGGGTGGAGTACGAGATGAGTAGCTGGCTTGAGAAAATCATGCCGGGCATGAAGCGCTCGGATAACAAGCAGCGCAGCGGTGTGCCGGAAGGCGTCTGGAAAAAGTGTCCGAAGTGTAATGCGGCACTGTATCGTCCGGAGCTTGAGAAGAATCTGGACGTTTGCCTGAAGTGCGACCATCACCTTCGGGTGAGTGCCCGTCGGCGTATTGATCTGTTTCTGGATGCCGAAAACCGGGTGGAATTGTCACCGGATCTGGAGCCGGAAGATAAGCTAAAGTTCAAGGACAGCAAACGCTACAAGGACCGGCTGGCCAGCAACCAGAAGAGCACCGGCGAAAAAGACGCCCTGATCACCTTTAAGGGCTCGGTACAGGGTGTGCCCCTGGTAGTGGCTGTATTTGAGTTTAACTTTCTGGGCGGCTCCATGGGGGCGGTGGTGGGCGAGAAATTCGTTCGCGCCGTGAACCTCTGCCTGGAAGAAGGCTTGCCGCTGGTGTGTTTTTCCGCCAGTGGCGGCGCCCGGATGCAGGAAGCGCTGTTTTCCCTGATGCAAATGGCCAAAACCGCCGCTGCCCTTGAGCGGATGAAGCGCGAAGGCTTGCCCTATCTGTCGGTCCTGACGGACCCGGTGTTTGGGGGTGTTTCCGCCAGTCTGGCGATGCTGGGCGATTTGAATATCGCGGAGCCGAACGCCCTGATTGGTTTTGCCGGCCCCCGGGTGATTGAGCAGACCGTGCGGGAAAAGTTACCCGAAGGGTTCCAGCGCAGTGAATTTCTGTTGGAGCATGGAGTGATCGACATGATCGTTCCCCGTCAGGAAATGCGTTCCCGAATTGCCGGTATCCTGGCGAAGTTGATGCATTTGCCGGCCCCGGTCGAAACCCTGCGTCCTTCTGAACCCTCCTCAGACGATCCTGAAAAAGAATGATGCCAAGTTCCCTGGAAGGCTGGCTTGACCACATCAGCCACCAACACGGTCAAGTCATTGATATGGGGCTGGACCGGGTGCGTCTGGTGCTGGAGCGCCTGGGCGTGGATCGCGCCCGTCTCGGACGGGTCATTACGGTCGCCGGCACCAATGGCAAGGGTAGTACCGTGGCGGTGCTGGACCGGGTGCTGCGAGCCCAAGGGTTTCGCGTGGGCACTTATACCTCCCCCCATTTGCTTCGTTACAACGAGCGGGTCCGCCTGGACGGCACCGATCTGGATGATCAGGCGTTGTGCGAAGGCTTTGCCCAGGTGGAAACAGCCCGGGGCAACACCCCTTTGACCTACTTTGAGTTCGGCACCTTGGCGGCGATTGTCTGTTTTGCCCGGGCCGGGGTCGATTTCACCATTTTGGAAGTGGGGCTCGGGGGCCGTCTTGATGCGGTGAATGTGATCGACCCGGATCTTGCCATCATTACCACCGTGGATATCGACCATGTGGATTGGCTGGGAAATGACCGGGAAGTGATCGGTCGTGAAAAAGCCGGCATTTTACGCCCGGGGATTCCCTTTGTGTGTGGTGACCAACTGCCCCCGAACTCGTTAAAAGAGCAGGTCGAACTGTTGGGCTGCTCGGGCTATTGGCGCAATCACGACTTCTCCATTGAAGAAGCCGACGTCACGCAGCCGGCCCATGTGCCGGGCCAATGGAACTGGATCGGTCAGGCGGGGTCTGACCACCAGTCGCTGCGACGGAACGGACTGCCGGGCTTGAGTATTCCGCGGGATAACGTCGCGGCCGCGCTGCAGGCATTGGCGCTCCTGGAGGTGCTGCCTGACGAAGCCACGCTGGGCGGGATTCTGAAGGATATCTCCGTACCCGGACGCTTTTACGAGGTGGCCAGGCAGCCCCATGTGCTCCTTGATGTGGGCCACAACCCCCAGGCCGCTCGCTATCTTGCCGACCGAATCCGTCAGGTAGGGGGCCGCTGGCGGGCGGTCTATTCCGGCTTGGTGGATAAGGACATTGTGCAGGTGTTGTCGGAGCTGAGCGGGGCGGTTTTAGAGTGGTATAGTGCGCCGCTGGATTGCGAGCGGGCAGCCACGCAAAAACTGCTGGCAGAGTCCTTCGCTAAAGCGGGAGTGACTCAAGTCCACTGGGCGTCAACGGTTTCCGAGGCTTTCCGGCAGGCCCTCGAGGATGTTCAAGCCGGGGAGCATGTCCTGGTCTTCGGATCTTTTTTTACTGTAGCTGCCGTTCTGCAATTGGTGCAGGATGAACCCTCCTTGCTCGCGCAAGGGTCTCGTTAAATTCAAAGAGGGATTTCAGGTTGTGGACGGATTGAAGCAACGTGTCATTGGGGCGCTGGTCTTGATTTCGCTGGCGGTGATTTTTATCCCGATGCTGTTCGATGAGCCCCATCAGGAAAGAACCAGCAAGGTTTTGCCCATCCCGGCGAAACCGGCCTTGCCCAGTGTTCATCTTGAAGAGCCCAAACCTTTACAGCTGTTGTCTGAAGTGGCGCCTGAAGGCTCGCCCCAGGCCCAGGAAACCGCCCCCAGTTTTGTCCTGATGGAACTCGATGAAGGCAAGGACAGCGTGGAGCCGGCTTCGAAGCCGACTCCGGCTCAGCCTTCTACTCCAGCCCCGGCGCCGGCTCCGGTGGAAAAGCCGGTGGCCGCCAAGCCGACGGTGGCGCCCGAGCGGTCTGCTCCCGCCAAGGCACCTGCCGTTGCGGCGCCGGTGAGCAAGCCCGCGGTTTTGGAGGACGCCTGGACGGTTCAGATCGGCACCTTCAAGAATCATGAGAATGCCTACCGTCTGCGGGATACGGTGGTTAATCAGGGTTTGAAAGGTTATACCCAGGAAATCCGCACGGATGAAGGCACCTTGGTGCGCGTGTTTGCAGGCCCGGTGCCCAGTAATGACGAAGCCCAGGAGCTGAAGCAGAAGGTGGAGAAGCTGTTGGGGATGAAGTCGCTGGTGGTGCGCTATAAGCCTTGAAGATAGGGGTGAATCAGCATTTTCCAGGTGGCGCTTCTTTGTTAGAATTCGTCCTCGTTTTTGATTTCCTGGGCTGGCGGGCCAATGCAGAGTTTCCTTTGGGTTGATTGGGTAATCCTGGCGATAGTTTTCATATCCAGCATGATCAGCCTGATGCGGGGCTTCGTTCGTGAAGCCTTGTCCCTGGTAAGCTGGATTGCGGCATTTATTGTGGCCCGCATGTTTCATCCGAATATGCAAACTCTTCTGGCGGATACCATCAGCGTGCCGTCGGTTCGTTTTATCGCTGCTTTTCTGATTCTGTTCGTAGCCACTCTGGTCGTTGGCGGCATTCTGGCCCATTTGGTGGGTGCTTTGGTCAAAATGACCGGTTTGACCGGGACGGATCGGGTGCTCGGTATGTTTTTCGGGCTCGCCCGGGGCGTCGTGCTGGTGGTTGTTGCAATTGCCTTGCTGCGAATGACGCCCGTCACTCAGGACGACTGGTGGAATCAGTCGTTGTTGATCAGCCAGTTTTCCCTGATAGAAAACTGGTCCCGATCAGTCTTTGGAGATAGCATTGCCGCCCTGTTATAAGCCTGAGCCATCCAGGGCGCTCGTACCACCCGAATTCACCAAGTGAGGTATCTCGCATGTGCGGTATTGTTGGTATTGTTGGAAAGTCCAACGTCAACCAGGAGTTGTATGATGCTCTCACGGTGCTGCAGCATCGGGGGCAGGATGCTGCCGGAATCGTAACCTTCCAGAACAACCAGTTTTTTCTGCGCAAGGATAACGGCCTGGTGCGGGATGTCTTCCATACCCGTCACATGTTGAGACTGGTGGGTAATGTGGGGATCGGCCATGTTCGTTATCCCACCGCTGGCAGCTCCAGCTCGGCGGAAGCCCAGCCCTTCTATGTGAACTCTCCCTACGGGATCACGCTGGCCCATAACGGTAACCTGACCAATTCAGCCGAATTGCGGGAAGAGCTGTTTCGGACCGATCTCCGTCATATGAACACCTCCTCCGATTCCGAGGTGCTGTTGAACGTTTTTGCCCACGAGCTGCAAAAGCTGGGCAAATTGCGTCCCACCGCCGATGATGTGTTTTCCGCGGTCAGCTCGCTACACAAGAGAGTGCGGGGGGCCTACGCCACCCTGGCGATGATTACCGGCTATGGCATTGTCGGCTTCCGTGACCCCAATGGGATTCGTCCGCTGGTGTACGGCAAGCGTGAAACGGAAAACGGCACTGAATATATGCTGGCCTCCGAGAGCGTGGCGCTGAGTTCCCTGGGCTTTACCATCGTGCGGGATGTGGCCCCCGGCGAGGCTGTTTATATTGAAAGTAATGGCACGCTCTATACCCAGCAGTGCGCGGAGAACCCGCAGTTGCACCCCTGTATTTTCGAGCATGTCTATTTTGCCCGCCCGGACTCCATTATGGATGGCATTTCGGTGTACAAGGCGCGTCTGAAAATGGGTGAAAAGCTGGCGGATAAAATCATGCGCCTGCGCCCGGAGCACGACATTGATGTGGTCATGCCGATCCCGGACACCTCCCGTACTTCAGCGATGCAATTGGCCTCCAAACTGGGCGTGAAGTTCCGCGAAGGCTTCATGAAGAACCGTTATATCGGGCGTACCTTTATTATGCCGGGGCAAAATCAACGGAAGAAGTCTGTCCGCCAGAAGCTCAACCCCATTGAGCTGGAGTTTCGCGGCAAAAATGTCATGCTGGTGGATGACTCTATCGTGCGCGGCACCACCTGTCGTGAGATTGTGCAGATGGCCCGTGATGCTGGTGCCCGCAAGGTTTACTTTGCCTCTGCTGCCCCCGAGGTCCGCTACCCGAACGTGTATGGGATCGATATGCCCGCCGCCAGTGACCTGATTGCCACAGGACGGACGGTGGAAGAAGTGCAGGAACTGATCGGCGCGGATTGGCTGGTGTATCAGGATCTTGAAGATCTGGTGGCCTGCGCCCGGGAAGGCAATCCCAGCATCGAGCGCTTTGACTGCTCCGTCTTTGATGGCCACTACGTGACTGGCGATATTGATCAGGAATATCTGGACCGTCTGGAGAGGCTGCGTGGCGAGTCCGGCAATGCTGGCCAGGCGGAAGCTCCCAAGCCAACGTCCATCATTGACCTGCACAACAATCACTAGAAGTGAGTTTCCGTTATTAACAGAGGAATGGCCTGCAGGCCATTCCTCTAAAGGTTATCCGCCCCCGTGGGAGCAGTATGTCATGCTGGAGCATGGCCACGCGGGCGGTTCGAACACTGCAGTTGATGGATTTCCTGTACAGCGTTCAATGATTCCATCCACAGCTTGAAATGAAGGCGTCCGGAAAGACCATGAGCAAAAGAGAAACCCGTCACCGTGAAGTACCCGTAACCCCGGCGCTGGATCTGGATATTGAGACCCTGGCGATCCGAGCGGGCCATGAGCGTACTCACGAACTGGAGCATAGTGAGGCGCTGTTTCTGACCTCCAGCTTCGTGTTCAATTCAGCGGAAGAGGCCGCGGAGCGTTTTGCCGGTACCTCTCCGGGTAATGTCTACTCCCGTTTCAGCAACCCCACCGTGCGGATGTTTGAACAGCGAATCGCCGCAATGGAAGGTGGGGAGCGGGCGGTGGCGCTGGCTTCGGGAATGTCCGCCATCGTCAGTACCATGATCGCGCTGCTAAAAGCCGGCGATCACGTGGTGTGCTCCCGGGGTGTGTTCGGCACCACGGTCGTGATTTTTGAAAAGTACCTGAAAAAGTTCGGTGTCGACTGCACCTTTGTGGATCTGTCGGATCTCCAGCAATGGGAAGCGGCCCTGCAGCCAAACACCCGCATGCTGTTTTTGGAAACCCCCTCCAACCCATTGGGGGAGGTGGCCGATCTCCGCAAGCTCTCAGCCCTGGCCAAGAGCCGCGACATCCTGCTGGTGGTGGATAACTGCTTCTGTACACCGGTGCTGCAACGTCCGTTGGAGTTGGGGGCCGACATTGTGGTGCACTCCGCGACCAAATACCTGGACGGGCAGGGGCGCTGCGTGGGTGGGGTGGTTGTTGGCCCGAACCATCTGATGGAAGAGATATACGGGTTTCTCCGTTCCGGTGGCCCGACCATGAGCCCGTTCAACGCCTGGGTATTCCTGAAAGGCCTTGAGGTGCTGGGCATCCGGATGCGGGCCCATTGCGAGAATGCCCAGCGCATTGCCGAGTGGCTGGAAGCCCACCCGCTGGTGGAACAGGTTTTTTACGGCGGTCTGCCGTCCCATCCCCAGCACGAGTTGGCCAAACAGCAGCAAAAAGGTTTTGGTGGCATTGTGTCGTTCCGCATCAAAGGGGGCAGGGAAGAAGCCTGGCGCTTTATCAACGGCACTCGTATGATTTCCATCACCGCCAATCTGGGCGATGTGAAAACCACCATTACCCATCCGGCGACCACGACTCATGGCAGGATCTCCCCGGAGGCCAAGGCGCAGGCGGGGATTACGGAGAACCTGTTAAGGATTTCGGTGGGCCTGGAGTCACTGGCGGATCTTCAGGAAGATCTGGCCCGTGGCTTTGCCGCGGTACAGGCCGGTTAAAATCGGCCTTGTTGCACATTTTCTCAACAAGACACACAGAATCATTAAGTTATAGGCTATAGTTACAGCTGTCTCTGAAAATAGCAGTCGGCCACGCTGTAAATATTTTGTTCTATCGTTTTGGTTCTGTGTGTTTCCGTTAAGCTAGCCATTGCACGGAATTTACCGCTTTGAACGCAGCGTCCCAGGTACTAGCGCCTGATTTCCGAGGAGTCTGACCGAAACCGTTCAGGCTCCTGCAGGAAGGCCTCTTGATAGGTAGCAATCGACGGTACTCATGTCAAAACAGCAAGTGATTAATAACCCCAAGAGCTTTCAGGATTATCTGGCTCAGGGGCTGAGAGAGGGGGCCTTGATTCTCCTGGTGGCGATCAGCATTTTCCTGATGATGGCCCTGGCCTCCTATACTCCCACCGACCCGGCCTGGACGAGCACGGGCCACACCAACCAGGTCAGCAACTATGGGGGCCGTGCCGGTGCCTGGTTTGCCGATGTGCTGCGGTATTTCCTCGGCTATGTGTCCTATCTCATTCCGCTTTTGTTTGCCCATCGCGCCTGGACGATGTTCCGTCATCGTCATGAGCAGCTGCAGTTCAACTGGCCGCTGACGCTGTTGCGGATCTTCGGTTTTATTTTAACGGTGACCAGTGCCACCGCTTTGCTGGCGCTCTACTCGGTGGCGGGCCTGGGGGCGGATTCCGGCGGAGTCCTGGGGCGGGAGCTGGCGGACCGCTCCATGCATGCCTTTAACCTCCGGGGCAGTACCCTGATCTGGGTCTCCGCGTTCCTGTTTGGCGTGACGGTGATGACTGGCCTGTCCTGGTTCCGGGTGATGGATCTGGTCGGTGCCTGGACGATGCGACTGGCTCGAAAACTCGCCGAACTGGCCCGCCGTAAGCCTGAAGAGGAGGGGGTTGCTCGAGCCAAGAGCACTGCCCGCGTCCAAGAAAAGCCGCCTGTGGTGGAACGGGTGGTGGAGCCTTCCGAAGACAAGCCGGGGCTGATGAAGCGTCTGCTGTCCAGAGCGCCGAAAGACCCTGATGGGGAACCCGCGCCGAAGCCGGAGAAAAAGCGCAAGGAGCCCAAGCTCAAGGCAGAGCCACGGATTGAGGAAGAAGACTCCGCGGTCGAAGAGGCGGCGGCCTCGAAAAAGATCAAGATTTTGCCCTTTGCTCCCAAGCCTTCGGTGAGCAAACGGGTGGCCACCGAAAGCCAGCCTTCTTTGTTTGATAGCTCGGACAGCCCCTTGCCGCCGCTTTCACTGCTGGATGCACCGGATGAAAACAAGCGCCCCGGTTACTCCAAGGAAGCCCTGGAGGAAATGTCCCGCCTGCTGGAGATCAAGCTTCAGGACTTCGGCGTTGCTGTTGAAGTGGTCGAGGTCAACCCGGGCCCGGTGATCACCCGCTTTGAGATTCGCCCGGCGCCAGGGGTTAAAGTCAGCCGTATCAGCAACCTGGCGAAAGATCTCGCCCGTTCCCTGGCGGTGGTCAGTGTGCGGGTAGTGGAGGTGATTCCCGGCAAGTCGGTGGTGGGCATCGAAATTCCCAACGAACACCGCCAGATCGTGCGCCTGAAAGAAGTGCTCAGCTCCCAGGACTACGCCGATTCCACCACCCCCATGTCGTTGGCGTTGGGGAATGACATTGCCGGCAACCCCATGGTGGTGAACCTGGCCAAGATGCCCCACCTGCTGGTGGCGGGTACCACCGGGTCCGGTAAGTCGGTCGGGGTCAACGCCATGCTGTTGAGCTTGTTGTTCAAGGCAACGCCGAAAGAAGTCCGCCTGATCATGATCGACCCCAAAATGTTGGAGCTGTCGATTTATGACGGTATTCCCCATCTGCTGGCCCCGGTGGTGACGGACATGAAGGAAGCCGCCAACGCGTTGCGCTGGTGTGTGGGGGAGATGGAGCGGCGCTATCGTCTGATGGCCTCCATGGGAGTGCGGAATATTATCGGCTACAACCGCAAGATCCGTGAGGCGCGGGATGCGGGCGAACCGATTAAGGACCCATTCTGGAAGCCCCAGGACAGCTTTGAGCAAGAGCATCCCGAGCTGGATACCCTGCCTTATATCGTGGTGGTCATCGACGAGTTTGCCGACATGATGATGATTGTCGGCAAAAAGGTGGAAGAGTTGATTGCGCGGATTGCCCAGAAAGCCCGTGCCGCGGGCATCCATTTGATTCTGGCCACCCAGCGTCCCTCGGTGGATGTGATTACCGGATTGATTAAAGCCAACATCCCGACCCGGATCGCGTTCCAGGTTTCTTCCAAAATTGACTCCCGCACCATCCTGGACCAGGGTGGTGCCGAGCAGCTGCTGGGCCATGGCGATATGCTTTACATGCCGCCCGGCACCAGTGTGCCGCACCGGGTGCATGGGGCCTTTGTTGATGATGCCGAGGTACACCGGGTAGTGGATGCCTGGAAGGAGCGGGGCGAGCCCGACTACATTGAGGATATTCTGGAAGGCGGCTCGGACGGCGAGGGCGGTTTCAGTGGCGGCGGAGGTGATGCCTCCGATGCCGAAGCTGATGCGCTTTATGATCAGGCGGTCGCCTTTGTTACGGAAAGCCGAAAGGCCTCCATCTCCGCAGTGCAACGCCGCTTCAAGATCGGCTACAATCGGGCAGCTAACCTCGTAGAAGCCATGGAAGCAGCCGGTGTTGTCAGTCCGCCTAGTCACAATGGTGCGCGGGAAGTGTTGGCTGCTGCATCCCCCAGAGACTAGTTATGCGTAAGATTCTGACCGCTTTTGTGTTATCAATGCTTCCCCTGGTGGCGACTGCCCAGCCAGCGGTGGAAAAGCTGGCAACCATGCTGGGTAACATGCAGACCTATCAGGCGCTGTTTATCCAGTATGTTACGGATCAGCGGGGCGCCCGGATCCAGGAAACCGCCGGCTATATCCAGGCCAAACGGCCCAACCTGTTTTTCTGGGAAACCCAGCCGCCCCTGGCCCAGCAAATTGTGGCGGACGGCAAGGAAATCTGGATTTTTGACCCGGACTTGGAACAGGTGACGGTCAAGCAACTAGGTGATGATATCCAGAATACGCCCGCGTTGCTGTTAAGTGGCGATGTGCAAAACCTTCAGCAAGCCTATGAGATCTCCCACCAGCAAACTGCTGAAACAACGGATCAGTTTGTGCTGGTGCCCAAGGGCAATGAGTCGCTGTTTGACCAGTTGAGAATGACCTTCGACCAGGGGGTGCTGACTGAAATGCGGCTGATGGACTCCCTGGGCCAGCGTACGGTGATCAGCTTCTCCAAGATTGAGGTGAATCCCGAGATTCCCGATTCCACCTTTCGTTTCCAGGTGCCTGAAGGCGTGGATGTGTTCCGCGAGCAATAGGAACGGCACAGACCATGGCAGATCTTTTTATCGACACCGAGGTCAAGGCTCCCTTGGCCGCCCGGGTCCGGCCCCGCCATCTTGATGAATACGTGGGACAAAGCCACCTGTTAGGCGCGGGCAAACCGTTACGGATCTGCGTCGAGTCCGGCAATTTGCACTCCATGATTCTGTGGGGGCCGCCGGGGGTGGGCAAAACCAGCTTTGCCCGGTTGTTGGCGGATACCGCCCAGGCTCATTTCGAGACCATTTCCGCAGTACAGGCCGGCGTCAAGGAAATCCGGGTGGCGGCTGAAAAAGCCAAGAACCGCCGGGAACTACACGGCCAGCAAACCATTCTCTTTGTCGACGAAGTTCACCGCTTTAACAAGTCCCAGCAAGACGCCTTCTTACCCTATGTGGAGGAGGGGGACTTTATTTTTGTGGGCGCCACTACCGAAAACCCGTCCTTTGAGCTGAATAACGCCTTGCTCTCCCGCGCCCGGGTTTATGTCCTGAAGCCCCTGGCGGAAGCCGAACTGCTCACTTTGTTGAATCGGGCCTTGCAGGATTCACGGGGGCTTGGCGATCAACAGATCAACATTACGGAAGAGCATTTGTCGATTATTGCCCGCGCGGCGGATGGTGACGGGCGGCTGGCCCTGAACTATCTGGAAATTGCTGTTGATCTGGCCCCCCAGAGTGAGCAGGGCAAAGTGGTTGATGCTCAGGTGTTGAGTGAAACCCTGCAAACCTCCCTGAAACGATTCGATAAAGGTGGGGATCTGTTCTATGACCAGATCTCCGCCCTGCACAAATCAGTGCGTGGCTCCGACCCGGATGCGGCACTGTATTGGTATGCCCGGATGCTGGAAGCGGGCTGTGATCCGCTCTATATCGCGCGAAGAGTGGTGCGCATGGCCACCGAGGAAGTCGCCAATGCCGACCCCCGTGCCTTGCAGGTGGCCCTGAATGCCTGGGATGTGCAGGAACGTCTGGGCAGTCCGGAGGGGGAGTTGGCCATTGCCCAGGCGATCGTCTATATCGCCGTGGCCGCCAAGAGTAACGCCGTCTATACCGCCTATAAGGCGGCCCGTGCCGATGCCCGTGCCAAGCCCGATTATGAGGTTCCGGTGCATATCCGCAATGCGCCCACCAAACTGATGAAGGAATTGGGACACGGTGCCGAGTACCGCTATGCCCATGACGAAGCGCATGCCTATGCGGCCGGAGAGTGTTATTTCCCGCCGGAAATGGAAGGCACCCGTTATTATCAGCCGACCGAGCGGGGCCTGGAAAAGCGGATCTCGGAAAAGCTCGATTATCTCAAAAGTCTGGATGCCGCCAGTTCGCGGAAACGTTACCGGCAATAACGCCAACCGGATCTCGACTGTTCCCGGCGAATGGTTTGAATCATTGTCCACAAAAATGACCAGGCTCGTGGGTTCCAGCCAGGGGCTTAGGTGCCAGGCGATCTGAACAAGAGGGGAGGTTCAGTGAATCTGCTTCTGGTAGGTATTGGCGGCGCCTTGGGTGCGATTTGTCGCTATGGGATGTCCTTACTGTTGGCGTCCTCAAGCCAGACTTTTCCATGGGCCACCCTGGTGGTGAATAGCCTGGGTTCCTTGGCGATGGGGGTGGCACTGGCCCTTTGGGCGGGTCGTATGGATGTGCAGTCGCTCAAATTGCTGGTGATGGTTGGTTTTTTAGGTGGATTTACCACCTTTTCTGCTTTTTCCCTGGAAACCTATCAATTTTTACTGCGGGGCGAGCTCTTTACAGCGGTGCTGTATATGCTCGCAAGCGTTATACTATGCGTTTTCGCAGTGGCGTTCGGGGTTTGGGTAACGCGCCTGTTTTAGCTTGCCCTGCGCACCGACGGAGCGTTGTTAACGAGTCGGTGCGGCGCCGACCGATCACGCCTTGCAAGGCACATGAACATACCGGATAAATAAGGTTCACCGATGCTAGACCCGAGACTGATTCGCAGCAATCCCGAAGAGGTTGCAGAAAAACTCAAGAAAAAGCACTTCGATTTCGACCTGGAGCGTTTCTATCGCCTGGAAGAGCGGCGCAAGGCGCTTCAAGTCAAGGCGGAGGAATTGCAGGGCGAGCAGAATCGGCGCTCCAAGGATATCGGTAAACTGAAAGCGGCCGGTGAAGACATCGCTCCGGTGATGGCGGAGCTGAATGCCCTCAAGCAGCAGAAGTCCGACGCCGAGCAACAACTGAAAGAGCTGCAGGATGAGTTCCAGCAGTTTCTATCCGAAATTCCGAACCTGCCCGACGATTCCGTGCCGGAAGGGGCCAGCGAAGACGACAACGTGGAGATCCGGGTTTGGGGCGAGCCGACCAGGCTGGACTTCGAGCCCAAGGATCACGTGGATTTGGGTGAGGGCCTGGGGCTGTTGGATTTCGAAACGGCCGCCAAGATCTCCGGCTCCCGTTTTGCCATCATGAAAGGGCAGTTGGCGCGCATGCATCGGGCGCTGGTTCAGTTAATGCTCGACACCCATACCCTGGAGCATGGTTATCAGGAAATTTATGTGCCTTACCTGGTTAACCAGGACAGCCTGTACGGCACCGGCCAGTTGCCCAAATTTGAGGCAGATTTGTTTAAAGTGCCCGGAGAAAGGGATTATTACCTGATTCCCACGGCGGAAGTGCCGGTCACCAACATCGCCCGCGACCGTATTCTGGATGCTGCGGAACTACCGGCTCGCTATGCCTGTCACTCTCCCTGCTTCCGCAGCGAGGCGGGTAGTTACGGGCGGGATGTACGTGGCATGATCCGCCAGCATCAGTTCGACAAGGTGGAGCTGGTGCATCTGGTGCGCCCGCAAGACTCCGAAGAGGCGCTGGAGGCACTGACTTCCCACGCTGAAAAGATCCTGCAAAAACTGAAGCTGCCCTATCGGGTGATTGTGCTCTGTGGTGGGGACATGGGCTTCTCCGCGGCGAAGACCTACGACATTGAGGTTTGGCTGCCCGGCCAGCAAAAGTATCGGGAAATTTCCTCCTGCAGTAATGTTCGTGATTTTCAGGCACGGCGTATGCAAGGACGTTGGCGTAACCCGGAGACGGGTAAACCCGAATTGTTGCACACCCTGAACGGATCAGGCTTGGCGGTGGGGCGTACCCTGGTGGCAATCCTGGAAAACTATCAGCAGGCCGACGGCCGTATTCGGGTTCCGGAAGCGCTGGTGCCCTATATGGGCGGCACTGAGTTCATCGGCTAGGTAATCCCCATAGCCTATTGTGCCGGTGGTAGGTTGATAGCGCTATTGATCTGAGATTGTAAGACGTACAGATAAGGAGCCTTGCGTGGAATTTTTGCCGCTACACTTCGATTTGAAGGGGCGTCGTTGCCTGGTGGTCGGTGACCAGGATATCGCCACACGCAAGGCTGACTTACTGCGCCGGGCCGGCGCCGAGCTGTTGCTCAATACGCTCAAGCCCTGTGACAGTTTGCGGGAGCTGTCCTTGGATAGGGCGGTGCGCCTGGTGGACGAACCTTTCCATGAGGACTTATTAGACGACGTGGAGCTGGTGGTTGCGGCCAGTGATGACCCGGTGCTGAACCGCCGGGTGTCCGAGGCGGCCCGCAAGCGCCATCTGCCCGTGAATGTCGTGGAGCAGCCCGATCTCAGCACCTTTATTTTTCCATCCATCATTGATCGCTCACCGATCATTGTCTCCGTTTCCAGTGGTGCCCAGATTCCGGTACTGACCCGACTGCTCAGAAGTCGCCTGGAATCCCTGATTCCCCACGCCTACGGTCGCTTGGCATCCGTTGCCGCGGAATTTCGGGAGCGGGTTCGGGAACAGCTACCCCATCAGAACCAGCGGCGTCGCTTTTGGGAATCCGTTCTGGAAGGCAAGATTGCCGATCTGGTCTTGGGCGGCCGGGAAGACAAGGCCCGTCAGGAAATTGAAGCGGTGTTGGCGGAATCCGAGCATTTCACTCAACTGGGTGAAGTGTATTTGGTGGGCGCTGGCCCCGGTGATCCGGATCTATTGACATTCAAGGCCTTGCGATTGATGCGCCAGGCCGATGTCGTGTTGTATGACCGACTGGTGGCGCCGGAGATTCTGGACTTGGTGCGCCGTGACGCCGAGCGGATCAATGTGGGCAAGGAGCGCTCCCGCCATACCTTGCCCCAAGAGGATATCAACCAGCTGTTGGTCAGCCTGGCGAAACAGGGGAAACGGGTACTGCGCCTTAAGGGGGGAGATCCTTTTATCTTCGGTCGCGGCGGCGAGGAAATCGAACGCCTGTCAGAAGCGGGCATTCCTTTTCAGGTGGTGCCCGGCATCAGCGCCGCCAATGGCTGTGCGGCTTATGCGGGCATTCCGCTCACCCATCGGGATTATTCCCAATCGGTCCGCTTTATCACTGGTCACCTGAAAGACAACAGTATTGCACTGCCCTGGCAGGAGTTTGTTCAGGAGCATCAGACCCTGGTCTTCTACATGGGGCTGCAAGGGCTTCCGGAGATCTGTCGCCAATTGATCGCCCATGGGATGCGGCCGGATATGCCGGTTGCCCTGGTTTCCCGTGGCACAACCCGCTTCCAGAAGGTGCTGACCAGCACCCTGCAGGAGATGCCATCCGCTCTGCAACGGGAGGAAATCCAAGCGCCGACACTGATTATTATCGGTGAGGTGGTCAAGCTGCGGGAGAAGCTGGCCTGGCTGGATTAAATTCCATCCCGACTCCATCATAGAAATCACTCCCAGAAGAGTAGATTAGGGAAAACAGGTTGTCGTTAGCCTGTTTTCCGCGTTTTTCTCGTGTCAAAAACACCAGTCTCGGCCTTCTGGGCGTCTAGTGGGTTACCGGTGCGAGGGAATTTAGCGGCCGGCCACCCATGGCTTTGGAGCACAGTCTGGATGACTGGATGTCGTCGGGTGAGGCGCACCGCTGGCTCGGCACTTTTTTCTCTCACGGTGCGCTTAGGACGAGATGCATTCAATGAAATTATATGTTGGGAACCTGCCTTACACTGTTGCAGAGGACGAGCTGCGGGAATTGTTCAGCAGCTTCGGCGAAGTCTCCAGTGTGAATGTAATTATGGATCGATTCACCGGGCAGTCGAAAGGTTTTGGCTTTGTGGAAATGCCCAGTAATTCGGAGGCGGATCAGGCGATCAAGGCCCTGAACGAAACACCCTTGAAAGGGCGTGCCATCAAGGTCAACCAGGCCCAGGATCGACCCTCCGGTGGCGGGCGTTATCAAGGTCGGCCGCGCTATTAGGATTCCGATCGTCGTGGGCTGGTTCAAAACCAAGACGGGCGAAAGACG
>CAZEWG010000003.1:25971-48004 GCA_964514485.1 uncultured Pseudomonadales bacterium | reverse complement strand
CTATTAGGATTCCGATCGTCGTGGGCTGGTTCAAAACCAAGACGGGCGAAAGACGCAGATCTTTCAGGAAAGAAGCGATTTCAGGGAAGAAGCGATTTCAAGGAAAAAATACTATTAGAGAAGAAATGCTTTAGGGAAGAAAGGCAGCAGCGAGGGGCCGTGAAGACTCACGGCCCGAGGTCATTAGCGGTTAGGGAGAATATCTTTGATCTTCTCGCGCATTTCCCGCAAGGCCTGCTCCGTGGTTTCCCAATCGATACAGCCATCCGTGACGGATACGCCGTACTTCAGGTCGTTCAGGTTGGCCGGAATGGACTGGGAGCCAAAGTGAATGTGGCTTTCAATCATCACGCCCACAATGGACTTATTGCCTTCCACGATTTGGTTGCTGATATCCTTCAATACCAGTGGCTGAAGAGCCGGATCTTTTTTGGAGTTGGCGTGGCTGCAATCGATCATGATGTTTTGGGGCAGTTGGGCCTTTTCCAGCTCTTGCTCGCACATGGCGATGCTCACAGAGTCATAGTTCGGCTTGCCGTTACCACCCCGGAGCACGATGTGGCTGTAGGGGTTGCCCTTGGTTTTGATGACCGAAACCTGACCGTGCTGGTTGACGCCCAGGAACGCATGGGGGCGGGAGGCGGATTTCATGGCATTGATCGCCACTTCCAAACCACCATCGGTACCGTTTTTGAAACCAACCGGCATGGACAGGCCGCTGCTCATTTCCCGGTGAGTCTGGGATTCAGTGGTACGGGCGCCGATCGCTGACCAGGAAATCGTATCCTGCAGGTATTGGGGAGAGGTGGGGTCCAGGGCTTCCGTTGCGGTCGGCAGGCCCATTTCCGCCAGTTCCACCAGCAAGCTGCGGCCCAGTTTAAGACCGTAGGCAATATCAAACGAGTCGTCCATATGGGGGTCGTTGATCAGGCCTTTCCAGCCCACCGTTGTGCGCGGCTTTTCAAAATAGACCCGCATGACCAGATAGAGGGTGTCACCGACTTCATCAGCCAGCCTTTTCAAGCGGCGAGCATAGTCACGGGCGGCTTCGGGATCGTGAATGGAGCATGGGCCGACAACGACAAACAGGCGATGATCTTTGCGATCCAAAATATTGCGAAGCGTGGCACGGCCTTCCAGAACGGTGGCTGCGGCTTTGTCGTTGAGCTTAACTTCTTGTTTGAGTTGCTCGGGAGTGATCAGCACCTCTTGGCTGATGACATTCACGTTATCAAGCGGAGTCGAAGACATTTTCCGGTTCCTGAATTTTCAAATCTGGCGACGGGCAGCCCTTGGTATGGCTGGTCAGAATGGTTGGTAATACTGCGCCATTCGTGGTCTAAATGCAATTCAGCATAGCTATGACCTTGATAGAAGTACAGATTAGTGGGCCGGGAGGTTAGTTGGGGCTTGGGGTGGCTGAGCCAGAAAGTTTTGAATGGCTGAAAGGGGCGGGGGAAACAAGGCGGCCATAGTTTGACGGCCCGGCCTAAAAGGTTGTTGGGAAAAAGGATTCCCTATGGTAGCTTGATTATCACCTATACTTTATCGCTGTAATTCACCTTCATGAATCAGACGTCCGGCCGCCGCCGGATGTGGCCACATCCACTGCCAAGGTGATTCACTCCTCATTCAGGCGGAAAAGCCGTTAAGGTCATGAGCTCAGAAAGTAGTCAGTCGTCCACTCCTGCCCAAGAAAACCTTGAGTCCAGCCTGGCTCAGGCTTTGGATCGGCTGGAGTTTCCTGAACACCGGCTGTTGCAGCCGACCGATCAAGCACCACTGGATCTTAAGGAGCTGGGACATTGGCTGTTAGGCCAGCCTATTCCAAACAACATCGCCGCGGTGGATCTGGGCGAGACCTACCGTAAAGAGTTTACAGCTGTGCCACGGGCCGCAATCAACCGGTTTTTCTTTGCGGAAAAGCTGTTGTCGGAATGGTTTGCGGGTTTACCGCTGGACCCGGCCCTGGTTCGACTGATGGAAGGGTGGTCTCGGGGGTTGGCCGCGGTGCTCGTTGCGGACCCGGCCTTTAGTGTCTCAGACAGCCACCCCATCCGGCAGTTATTGCATCTGGCGGTGACCCATAGTTTCGGCTGGTTTGAAGGGTTGGATCGGGCCGGCCAGAAATGGAGTGACTTCTTGCGGCAACTGGGCGACTTTCTCAACTCGCCGGATGCCTTGGATCCCATGCAGCAATTTAGTCGTCTCGATCAGGCCGAGCAATTCGTCGAAAAAGAAGTGAGTCGCGCCAAGGTCTTGGAAAAGCGGGTTCGGGAAGCGGAACTGGGCACCGATCGGGCCTGGTACTTCCGGCAACTGGTCTGCGCCAGGATCAATCAGTTCTATTCAATGGGGGCCATGCCGGAAAAGGTTGCCCAATTCCTGGCGGGCCCCTGGCGTGACTCCATGCAGTTGCTACTCATGGAAGAAGGTGCCGAAAGCAACAACTGGGTGCGTCAATGCAAACTGATTGAAACCCTGCTGGTGGCGGTGAAGGGCGGCGAGAATGAGCAGGCCAAGCACCGCCTCTATGAGGTCGCCGCCGGTCTGGTGCCGGCACTGTCCAAATCCCTGCACAGCTTTAAACATAACCCGCAACTGGCTGGTGCCTGGCTGGAGGAGATTCAGGAACTCCTGATGCGGCGGGTCAAAGGCGAAACCCTGGAAGTGATCCAAGCCACACCGATTGACCTGGAACCGGGTTTTTCAATTACTGCCGGTACGGCAACGGATCAGGGGCATGGTTTGATCGACAAGTGGTTTTTGGATCAGCACTCGGGAGTGCGGCAAAAGTGCATTGCTTATTTGCCGTATCGCCAACAGGTGCTGTGGGTGAACTATCTGGGCGCCAAGGTGGCTGTCGACGCCTGGAATGATGTGAAGGAGCAGCTTAAGAGTCAACGGCTGCAATCCTTTGCGGCTTCGTCTGGCTTAACCCGTTTGCTGGAGAATACCGTCGCCCGCTTTGTCCGGGTCTATCAGCTTCAGGAAACCCAGCGCCGCCAGGCGGAAGAACGTCAGGCTGCCCAGGCGCGCATGGCGGAAATGCAGCGGGAGTTGGCCCGTCAAAAGGCCGCGGAAGAAGCGGAAAAGATTGAGCGGGAACGCCAAGCCCAGCTTGAGAAAAGGGAGCAGGAGCGTCTCGCCGCCGAGGAACAGGCTCGTCTGGAGCGGGTGGCGGCGGAAGAACAGCGTCGTTTGGAGCGTCTGCAAGAGGCCCGTGAAGCGCTGGATGCGCTACAGTTAGGTGGATGGATTGAAATTATGGAGGCCGACGCAGAGCCAAAACGCTGCAAACTGGCGGTGCGCCTGAATGCCACCGACAAGTTGGTGTTTGTGGATCGGATTGGGTTGCGGGTGGGTGAGTTCAAGCGGGAAGAGTTGGTCAATCGGATTGTGGAAGGCACCGCGAGGGTTCTGGACAGCGGCAAGGATTTTGACGAACGGTTATCCCGTGTCGTAGGCACAATAAGAAAAAGTTGATTAAGAGGTAAGTGGCGGTGGATGAAGGACTGAACAGGCTGGATGAGCGACGGCTGGAGGCGCGATTAAATCGACCCGCGCGAGTCTGGCTGGAAACGGTATCGCCTGTGCCGGGTGAGGATGAAACTGCGGAGGTGCTGGAGTGCATGACCGTGGATATGTCGGCCAACGGCATGCAGCTGGAAACCGACCAGCCTCTGTTAATCGACAGTATTTTACCGATTTATGTGGAAACCATGGATGGCAAACAGTATTGCCTGACGGGAGAGGTGCGTTGGGTGAGGCCCGCGTCACCGGCCGGACGTTATCTGCTGGGGTTTCATCTGTATGAGTCGGAACAGACTTCCATTCTGGAGTGGAAGCAGTATATCGCCAGCTTGCTTTAACCCGGGAACCCGTTTGGGCTTCGGGTTTGTTGGATGAGGGCCGCGGCTGATTGGCCGCGACCCGCAGGGAACCTAGAGCTCCAGGGGAGCCATCTCGCCCAGTTCGGATTGGGGCGCCAGTTCAGACTCGCCTTGCAGCAGTCTTTCCAGATTACCCAGTGAATCCCCCGCACCGCTTGGGCTGGTGCTGCGAGAACTGGGTGTCACAGCCAGATCTGCCAGAAAGGCCTTGGCGTCCTGGGCGGTTTCGTAGGGTAGTTCCTCCATGGGAACGTGGCCAACACCAGGGTAGGTGATGAGCTGCAAGTGGGGGATGTCCGCTTTCCAGCGTTCCGCCAACTCCACGGGTACCCAGCGATCTGCTTCACCCCACATCAGCAGGGTCGGTGCCTTGATTCGATAGAACGGCAGGGGCACCTCCCGACTACTGCGTTTCTTCAGTTCGACCATGGTCGTCATATAGGCAGACTTGGCGCCCGGGCGTTGAGACATATGGATGTAGCGGGCCAGGTTCTCCTGGGTCAGTCGCGTCGGGTCGCCGTAGACATCCCGCACGTTCATGGTCACCAGGAACGGTGGGGCAATGAAACGACCCAGGGTGCTGATCCCGGGCAAGGTTGCCATGTCGAAGACCCAGGGGGTCTCTTGGGGATAACCGATCGGATCCAGCAAGATCAGCCTCTCGACCCGCTGTGGGTTTTGTGCTGCATAGAGGGCGGCAAGGTAGCCCCCCAGGGAATTGCCGGCAATGGAGAAGCGCTCCAGCTCCAACTCGTCAACAAACTGGCTGAACAGGCTCAGCAGAGTCTCGTCGGAATATTCCAGGTGATCGGGCAGAGCGCCGGTCAGCCCGTAGCTGGGAACGTCCAGTGATATGACCCGGTAGTTGCGACGCAGTTCGGCGGTCCAGCCATCCCAGGTGTGCAACGAAGACATGATGCCGTGCACCAGGACCACCGGGTGACCTTCGCCCACATCCCGGTAGTGAATGCGCAGGCCATCGATTTCGAGCCAACGGGATTCGCGGGTGGTGTATTTTCGCTCAAGGTCTTTCAGGGGATAGCTGGCGACGCCCATGGCATTCATCAGTGAAGGACTGGCCTTCATCGTCGGACCCATGGTCGAGCAGCCACTGAGCGCGATCAGCGCCAGTGCAACGATAAGCAAATGACGGAACGAAGAAAGGGACATATGCATCAAAGCCACTCCGGATACACTCTTGGTGCACTCACTGTTAATTCGTCAAACCTTACAGGAAGTTACATTCGACTACAGTGAAGCAGTGCCGGATTTGTGCATCCGAAGTGACGGGCGTGGGGCTTGGTTAGCCTTCGCTGTCCAGGGGCCCCATGCCGGTGATATTGAAGCCCCCGTCGACAAAGAGTATCTCTCCGGTAATACCACTGGCCCAGTCGGAGCAGAGGAAGGCCGCGGAGTTGCCCACTTCTTCGATAGTGACGTTGCGGCGCAACGGCGTCCGCTTTTCATTTTCCGCCAGCATCTTACGGAAACTCTTGATGCCTGAGGCGGCCAGGGTGCGGATCGGGCCCGCCGAAATAGCATTGACCCGGGTCCCTTCCGGGCCGAGGCTGGCGGCCATATAGCGCACATTGGCTTCCAGGCTGGCTTTGGCAAGTCCCATCACGTTGTAGTTGGGCAGTGTTTTCTCCGCCCCCAGGTAGGTCAGGGTCAGCAAGGAGCCATTGCGCCCCTGCATCAGGGTGCGGGCTCCCTTGGCCAGGGCCACAAAGCTATAGGAGCTGATGTCATGGGCGATGCGGAAGCCTTCGCGGGTGGTGACATCCACATAGTTGCCGTCCAGTTCGTGGGCGGGCGCAAAGCCAACCGCATGCACCAGAATGTCCAATCCATCCCAGTGTTGCCCCAGTTGAGAGAACAGGGCTTCGATCTCTTCATCGCTGGCAACATCACAGGGAAAGGTCAGGTTGGAGCCATATTGGGCCGCAAACTCTTCAACGCGGGATTTGAGTTTGTCGTTTTGATAGGTCAGGGCGATCTCGGCACCTTCACGATGAAAGGCATCGGCAATACCTTTGGCGATGGAAAGTTTGCTGGCCACGCCAACGATCAAAGCACGTTTACCGGATAAAAGACCCATGACTGTTCCTCGATTCATTTGTCACAACATTCGGATGATAAAGCCCTTCCAGCCTGCTGCCAACGCCTGCCGCGCCCGTCCTGTTCGTGACGGGCGCGGCAATTGCCAGGCGTGGATGTCACACCAGGGCTTCCCATTAGGCTTTAAAGACTTCCAGGCCTTGCTTCAGTTGCGCGTATTCTTGCGCCAACTGGGTAATTTCCTGCTGGACGCGGCTGACCGTGCGTTCACTGTTAGTGGCAGTGCTCCTGACGTGCTCGGCTTGCGTCATTAAAGCGTTGGCTGTGTATTCCTGCGCACTGGAGTCGGTTCGGATTT
This sequence comes from uncultured Pseudomonadales bacterium, assembly GCA_964514485.1. GTDB lineage: Bacteria > Pseudomonadota > Gammaproteobacteria > Pseudomonadales > Oleiphilaceae > JAEZAA01. Next base: position 41,695 of record CAZEWG010000003.1, on the reverse strand, counting down.
GGCTGCCATAGTCTGCCATCTGTTCCAGGGTGCGGCTAGTTTCGCTGAATACGGCCACGGCCTGTTGGACTTCCAGAAGGTTTTGTTGGGCCAGGCCAGCGCTTTCCTTCATCGCTTTGACGGAGGTCTGCGAAGCCGTTTGCAGGCGATGGATAATCTCGCCAATGCGCTGGGTCGCGTCTTGGGAGCGGGTGGCCAGGGTACGCACCTCGTTGGCGACCACCGCAAAACCGCGCCCCTGGTCACCGGCGCGGGCCGCTTCAATGGCAGCGTTGAGGGCCAGCAAGTTGGTCTGTTCAGCAATGCCTTGCACCTCGTTCAGGATCTCCCTGGCGGCATTGCAGTCGGTGGCCAGCGAGTCGATATGGGCTGAGGTGTTTTGTAACGAGTTGGAGAGGCTGGTGAGGCCTTGCTCAGCGGCGCTGACAACCTGCTCGCCTTCTTTTTGCTTGGCAGAGGCCTGGCCAATCAGTTCGACACTGCGCTCAATGCTGTGGCGTACATTGGACGCCGACCGTGCCATGTCCGTCAGGGCCTGGAACATCTGCTCAGCTTCCTGGCGATTGTTTTGGGTGTAACTGGCCAATTGATGAATATCGTTGCTGGCGTTTGCCAACAAATGGGAAGTGGCCGCCTCGGCAGTCTTGGCCTGGGTCACCGCCTGGCGCATGCTGGCGAGGACGCGATCAAACATGGCCAGAATCGAGTTTTTACGAGCGCACTCCCGGTCCGGGGTGGCCAGTAAGTTCAATCGGTGATCGGACGACTGCATTTCCTCAAGGGATTTCACCAGCTCACGGGAGACATTCAACAGGTGATAGGTCAGTGTGGTGAGGTAAATCAGTACGATGGTCTCGATCACCACATAAAGCGCATGCACACCGACGATCAGCCAGGAATGATGCTCTTCTGGAAACAGATAAATGGGGAAGCCCTGGGCTTGCAGGATATGCACGATCACGTGGAGTAGGGCTGCCGTGCCGGCTGCTGCAACCAGGGGTCTCCAGTTGAGATAGCTAAAAAGGGCGGCGATGAATACGAAGTAGCCAAAGTGGGCCTCGATCATACCTTGCAGTTGATGCACATGGAGGCTGACGAAAATCATCAAGTTGATGGCCACGCCAATGGAGGCGACCCGAAAAGAGGTTTTAAACACTAAAAAGGTGTTGATGGCGGTGAGCGCTCCACCCAGAGTGATCGCCAAAAGCCAGGTGTCGTGGACGGCGGCAAAGGCCCAGGACAAGGCCCAGGCCAGCAGTGTCATCAGCCAGAGGGTTTTGCTGACATAGGTCCGATAATTTACAACACGGTCTACCAGGCCCTTTCTCTGCCCGGCGGCAGGACTAACTAAGGATGCAGTATTCATGACAATGCTCAAGAGATCAGGGAATTACAGCTAAGTGTGTACCCACTTTCGGCGCGTACCGGCAACCCTGGCGGGTGGCGCCCATGGTAACAAGCTGTTACTGGCGGAGGTAATCAGGGAAGGCGCTTATGGCAGCGCCTTGGCTTGCCGGCCATAGAAGAAGGCGGCGTCGATCAATGTCCGAGTATAGGGTTGGCGCGGGGCTGAAAAGATCTGCTCAGTGGTGCCGGACTCCACAATTTCACCTTGGTACATCACCAACACCCGGTGACTGAGGGCTTTGACCACCGCCAGGTCATGACTAATGAAAATGTAGCTGAGTTGGTGGCGGTGCTGGAGTTTGCGCAGCAACTCCACAACCTGGCACTGGACACTACGGTCCAGGGCGGAGGTGGGTTCGTCGAGCACGATGATTTCCGGTTTCAGTACCAAGGCCCGGGCAATGGCGATGCGCTGGCGCTGGCCGCCGGAAAACTCGTGGGGATAACGGTGACGGGTATCCGGGTCGAGCTCCACTTCTTTCAGGGCATCAATCACCATTTGCTCCCGTTCGGCTTCCGTACCTATGCCATGGATTTCCAGCCCTTCACCAATAATCTGGGCCACCGACATCCGGGGGCTCAGGCTCCCGTAGGGGTCTTGAAACACAATTTGCAGCCGCCGCCTTAGGGGCCGGAAGCCTTTTTGATTGAGCTGATCGACCCGTTGATTGTGAAAGCTGATGGCCCCCTGGCTTTGCAGCAGCTTCAGCAGGGCCAGCCCGATGGTGGTTTTCCCGCTGCCGCTTTCGCCGACAATACCGAGAGTTTCTCCCCGGCGTAACTCGAAATTAACGTCCTGCACCGCCTTGACCCAGGCAGTGGGGCGGCCGAAGAAGTTCTTTTTCAAAGGAAACCAGACCCGCAGCTGTTCGGCGCTGAGCACTGTTGGGGCGTCGGCGGATACAGGGGGCGGCTCGCCACTGGGATCGCTATGGATCAGGGTGCGGGTATATTCCTGCCGGGGGTTCGCGAAAAGCTCCTCGCAGGGGGCTTGTTCCACGACCTTGCCCTGGTGCATGACCACCACCTCGTCAGCGTAATGGCGGACGATCCCCAGATCATGGGTAATCAGTAAAATCGCCATTCCCATTTTCTGCTGGAGTGACTTAAGCAGTTCCAGAACCTGTTTCTGCACGGTCACATCCAGGGCCGTGGTGGGTTCATCGGCAATCAGGATGTCGGGCTCGTTGGCCAGCGCCATGGCAATCATGACCCGCTGTTTCTGACCGCCGGACAACTGATGGGGGAAGCTTTGCAGTCGTTTTTCAGGCTCTGGAATGCCCACCAGTGTGAGCAGCTCAATCACCCGCTGGCGAGCCTGTTGGGGCGTCAGGTTGCGGTGCAGGAGCAGGGTTTCGGCAATCTGCTTTTCGATATGATGCAGCGGGTTTAAGGAGGTCATCGGCTCCTGAAAAATCATGCCGATTCGAGAGCCGCGAATTTGTCTGAGCTGCGGCTCGTCCAGGCGCAGAAGGTCCTGGCCATCGAACTCAATGCTGCCGGTTGGATGCTCCGCCTTGGGATAGGGCAGTAGGCGCAGGATGGACAGAGCCGTCACTGATTTCCCCGAGCCACTTTCACCGACCACCGCCAATGTTTTGTTTGCGTAGAGATCAAAAGAGACATCTTTCACCGCGGAGACCCGGTTTGCCCCCTGGACGAAGTCCACGGAAAGATTACGAACCCGGAGCAGGGGGGAAGCTAATGAGGTGTCAGACTTTTCGCGGATCGAACGCATCGCGTACGGCCTCTCCAATGAAAACCAGCAAAGTCAGCATCAGGGACAGGGTGATGAACACCGAAATCCCCAGCCAGGGCGCGTGCAGATTGGCCTTGGCCTGGGCGATCAGCTCCCCCAGGGATGGTGAGCCCAACGGCAGGCCAAAACCGAGAAAATCCAGGGAGGTCAGGGTGGTAATGGCTCCGGTCAGGATAAAGGGCATGAAGGTCAGGGTAGCAACCATGGCATTGGGCAGCATGTGTCTGAACATGATCAGCCCATTGGAAGCGCCCAAGGCTCGGGCTGCACGAACGTATTCAAAGTTGCGGGCCCGTAGAAACTCGGCCCTGACCACATCTACCAGGGCCATCCAGCTAAACAGCAGCATAATGCCCAGCAGCCACCAGAAGTTGGGCTGCACGAAACTCGACAGAATGATCAGCAGATACAGCACTGGCAACCCGGACCAAACCTCAATAAAACGCTGGCCCAGCAGGTCAACCTTGCCCCCGTAGAAGCCCTGCAGGGCGCCGACGATCACGCCCACAATACTGCTGGCGACGGTGAGTACCAGGCCGAACAGAACCGAGATACGAAAACCGTAGATCAAACGGGCCAGCACATCCCGCCCCTGGTCATCCGTACCGAGCAGGTTTTCCCCGGATGGGGGCGCGGGTGCGGGGACCTGAAGGTCATAGTTGATGGTGTCGTAGTGATAGCGGATCGGCGGCCAGATGATCCAGCCGTTACTCTCGATCTCCTCAATAATAAATGGATCCCGGAAGCTGGTCTCGGTGGGCAAAAAGCCTCCGAACTCGGTTTCCGGGTAGGTTTTGAACATGGGGTAGTAGAGTTTGTCCTGGTAGGAGACCAGCACCGGATTGTCGTTGGCGATCAGCTCCGCCCCCAAGGACAGAATAAACAACACCAGGAAGATCCAGAATGACCAGTAACCCCGCTTGTTGGCACGGAAATTCTGCAGGCGGCGCTGATTGATTGGGCTTGCGAGCATGCGGGACAGACGTTGGCGCATGTCAGCCCTCCCGACTTTCAAAATCGATACGGGGGTCGACCAGAACATAGGTCACATCGCTCACCAGTTTCAGCAAAAGCCCCATCAGGGTGAAGATGAACAGGGTGCCAAACACCACTGGATAATCCCGGTTGATGGTGGACTCAAAGCCCAGGAGGCCCAGGCCATCCAGTGAAAAGATCACCTCAATCAGCAAGGAGCCGGTGAAAAACAGTGACACGAGCGCCGCCGGCATGCCCGCGATGACGATCAGCATGGCATTACGGAACACGTGCCCGTAGAGAATGCGTTGTTCCGTCAGGCCCTTGGCCCGGGCTGTAATGACATATTGCTTGTTGATCTCATCCAGAAATGAGTTCTTGGTGAGAATGGTGAGCGTGGCGAAGCCGCCAATCACGTTGGCGGTAATGGGCAGCGCCAGATGCCAGAAGTAGTCCAGGATCTTTTGCCACCAGTTGAGCTCGTCCCAGTTCGGTGAGGTCAGCCCCCGCAGTGGGAACCAATCCAGATAGGTGCCGCCGGCAAACAGCACAATGAGTAGAATGGCGAACAGGAAGCCAGGAATGGCATAACCCACCACAATCACACTGCTGGTCCAGACATCGAACCGGCTGCCATCACGGATCGCCTTTCGAATGCCCAATGGAATGGAAATCAGATACATGATCAGGGTGGACCAAAGCCCCAGGGAAATGGACACCGGCATTTTTTCGACAATCAGTTCGGTGACGCTCCGATCCCGGTAGAAACTGTCACCGAAGTCGAATACGGCATAGCTTTTGAGCATGAGCCAGAAACGCTCGGAGAGGGGCTTGTCGAAGCCATAGAGCTTTTCGATGCGGGCGATCAATTCAGGGTCCAGCCCTTGGGCGCCCCGGTATTGAAAATCCGAGCGGCTTTGCACCTGGGTTTCTATTTGGCCGCCGCCGAGCCGGCTTTGGACCTCGGAGCCCATACCCTGGAGCTTGGCCAGGGTTTGCTCAACGGGGCCGCCGGGGGCGGCCTGAATGATCAGGAAGTTGATCAGCATGATTCCGAACAGGGTCGGAATGATCAGCAACAAACGGCGTAGGATGTACAGTCCCATAATCCCGCGGTGGTCCTAGTCGGTTAATCTGTGGTTATTTACGGATCCACCAGGTATCGAGATCAATACCCGTTTTGGGCGGGGTGTCGGGGTGACCGAATTTGTTCCAATAGGCCACGCGGGTGGTGCGGTTGTGCCACTGGGGAATCACATAGTGCCCGGCAAGCAGAACCCGATCCAGCGCCCGTGTGCGGTGAATGAGAGCATCACGGTCCGGCGCACTGATCACCAGTTCGATGAGCTGGTCCACTACCGGATCTTTGACACCGATATAATTGCGAGAACCAGGGCTGTCGGCGGCTGCGGAGGACCAATAATCCCGCTGTTCATTACCCGGCGAGTCGGACTGGGCCAGGGTCAGGACAATCATATCGAAGTTGAAGGCCCGAACCCGGTTGATGTACTGGCTGGTATCCACCAGACGGGGGGTGACCTGCACACCCAAGCGTTGCAGGTTCTTGATAAAGGGTTGCACCACCCGCTCAAAGTCCTTTTGCACCAGCAGAATTTCGAACTGCAGCGGCTTTCCGGTTTCTTTGTGGACCATGCGACCTTTCTGCACTGCGTATCCGGCCTCGTTCAGTTTTTCCAAGGCCGTTTTCAGGTTGTCGCGAATGCTCCCCGGGGCGGCCGTTGAGGGCGGTTGATATGGCGTGGTGAAAACCCGCGGTGGCAGCTTGTCTTTAAAGGGGGTCAGAATCTCCAGCTCTTCTTTGCTGGGCAAGCCTGACGAGGCCAGTTCGGAGTTCTCGAAAAAGCTGTCGGTGCGGGTGTAGGCGCCATGAAACAAATTGGCGTTGGTCCACTCATAGTCGAAAGCATAAGCCAGGGCTTCCCGCACCAGCGGGTCCTGGAACACCGGGCGGCGGGTGTTATAGATAAACCCTTGCAGGCCCACCGGCATTTCGTGGGCGATCTCTTCTTTCTTGATCTGGCCTTTGTCGAAGGCCTCGCCGGTATAGAGGGTGGCCCAGTTCTTGGCGGTATATTCTTGGCGTAGGTCGTAGTGGCCGGCCTTGAAGGCTTCCAGTGCGACCGTGTTGTCCTTGTAGTAGTCGTAAACGAGGGTGTCGAAGTTATACATGCCCTTGTTCACGGGTAGATCTTTGGCCCAGTAATCGTCGACCCGCTCCCAGGTCACCGAACGGCCGGCGTCGAAGCTTTTGATGCGGTAGGGGCCGCTCCCCAAAGGAGCCTCCAGGTTGGCCGCGCCGAAGTCCCGCTTTTCCCACCAATGCTTGGGCAGCACTGGCATTTGTCCGAGAATCAGTGGCAACTCTTTGTTTTGGTCGGTGCTGAACACAAAGGTGACCTGATGGGGGTTGATGATTTTCACTTCACTGACATCACCCCAATAGGCCCGGTAGAACGGCTGGGCTTGCTCATGTTCGGTCAGGAGCTTAAAGGTGAAGGCGACGTCTTCAGCAGTGATCGGGTGGCCGTCGTGGAAGCGGGCGGCTTTGTTTAAATGAAAGCTCACCCAGGAACGATCTTCCGGCATCTCGATTTTTTCGGCGATCAGACCGTATTCGGAGAAGGGCTCATCACCGGCCTGCTTCATGAGCGAGTCATAGAGGTACGCGCTGACCCCCGCCGCGGAAACGCCCTTGATCACAAACGGATTGAAACTGTCGAAGTTGTCTCCGACCACGGCGAGTCGCAAGGTGCCGCCTTTGGGGGCATCGGGATTGACATAGTCGAAGTGAGTGAAGGTTTCAGGGTATTTAACCTCCCCGTGCATGGCCACGCCGTGGCGCGGCTGAACTTGCTGGGGTTCGGCTTGGGCAGTCTGGTTCAGCAGGCCAAGGGAGACGGCTGCGGTGACCACGAGAGTGGCCGGAGTGCAAAAAGAAAACTTGGAAACCTGACTAGGGCCGTTGGCGAATGAAAGCATGGAAGTCCTACCCTTATTCTGAATGCCGTTTGTTGGATTCATTCTATCGGCAATTATTATTTTGCTGGCGCCGTTATTTCAAAGACATGCCACGGTTAGAGGGGCGGCTTGCCTAACGGTTCCCCAAAGCCTGTCAAAGCTGGGCCAGGTACTGGTCGGTTTACATATAGTGCTGCCAAAGTAGCATGTGATCAAGTATTTGCGCCTGATAGATGAGACGTTGTCTCATTTTTGAAGGGCGAGGCACGCCTTTGCGGAAAAGAAGGCAAAGAAAGAATCCGAGGCTGGGGGAGGGGGGGAACCGGCCCGCCTGCTGAATAGAAGTCAGGGAGCCGGTCTGTGGGAGAGTTCGTCAGGGTTAGTTGATGCTGGCAATATCCACGTAGAGCTTGAGCCTTTGGCCCGGCTGCAGGTGCTTGCGGGTATTCAGGCCATTCCAGCTGGCGATGTCTTTCACGGAAACGTTGAACTTATTGGCGATCCGGTACAGGGAGTCGCCACTACGCACCCGATAGCCGATCTGGCGTACCATCTTGCGGGAATTGCCGGGTTTGGTGCTGGCAACGGAGCTCTTTGAGCCTTCAAAGACCACCAGTTTTTGTCCGGGGCGAAGCATGTCAGAGCTGCTGCGGTTGTTCCAGGAAGCCAGTTGCTGCACTGTGACCCCATATTTACGGGACAGATCCCACCAGGTGTCGCCTTTTGCCACGATATGCTCGGTGGGCTGACTCTTCTGGCTGGCGGTCTGCAGGCGGGGGTTGAAGTCTGACGGAATCATCAGGCTTTGGCCGACCCGGATCAGGTTATTATTCAGCTTGTTAACCTGCCTGATCGCATCCACGCTGGTGTTGTGCTGGCGGGCCACTCGAATCAGGGAATCGCCGGGTTGCACGGTATAGCGTTGCCAAGTCACCCGTTGATCCGCAGGGAGCCCGGCCAGTGCCTGGCGAAAGACTTCGGCACTGTGTTTGGGCACCAGCAGGTGATGAGGTCCCAGCGGGCTGGTGGCCCAACGGTTAAAGGCAGGGTTCAGGTAATACAGCTCGTTGAGTTCGATTTCGGCAAGCTCTGCCGCTTGCGTCAGATCAATCTGGGAGCCGACGTTGACCACTTCAAAATAAGGCGTGTTTTCCAGCGGCATCAAGGCGGTATCGTAGCGGTCCGGGTGCTTGACCAGCTTGGCCAGCGCCAACAGTTTGGGGACATAAGCACTGGTTTCACGAGGCAGCTTCAGATGCCAAAAGTCGGTGGGCAGGCCCCGCTGCTGGTTTTGGCGAATCGCCTTGCGGACGGTCCCCGCGCCGGCATTATAAGAGGCCAGCGCCAGCAACCAGTCGCCATCAAACCGGTTGGCCAGGGTTTGCAGATAGTTGAGGGCGGCATCGGTGGAGGCCAGCACGTCCCGGCGACCGTCATACCACCAGTCTTGCTTGAGGCCGTACATTTTTCCCGTGCTGGGAATGAACTGCCAAAGGCCGGCGGCTTGACCATGGGAATAGGCGAAGGGTTCAAAGGCGCTTTCCACCACGGGTAACAGCGCAAACTCCATGGGCATATTCCGCTTTTCGATTTCGTCCACAATGTAGTGGATGTAGCGCTGGCCTCGCTCCATGGTGCGTTCAATATGGAGCGGGTTGGCAATGTACCAGCTCAGCTCCGCTTCGATCCGGGGATGGCTGAAGGCCAGATCCAGTTGGAAGTTATCGCGGATGCGCTGCCAAAGATCATTGCTGGTATCCGTCGGCGGCACGGCGTCCAGCATCCCCATATGGCCCCGTGACACCGCCAGGGTCCGCTGATATGGGTCGGCAATATCCTTGTTATAGAGGTACTGGAAATCAGATTGCAGCTCGGCTATGTGGGTCAACTCCGCCTGATCGGTGGCATCCTGACCGGGAAAAGCGCCGTCCAGGGAATAAAGCGCGGAGCCCAGCGCCGGTTGAGGCTCGGCGGTGTTTTGCTTGCTGGTTAAAGAGCTACAGGCGGTGGTCAATAAGCTGCAGAGAATTACAGCACACAGGGGGCCAGATGCCACTCCAAAGCGGCGAGAAACTACAAATTTTGACATGTGGCTCCACAATATTGATTTGGTTGGAAAAATAAGAACTAAAGAGGCTTCATGATGTGGAAGTCTAGAAATCGTGTATGGGCGGGTCAAGTAATAATCAGTAACGAAATGCCAAGGAGGCGCCCCCGGGCGGGCGCCTCCTTGGTCTAATTTGCGGATTAAAAGTGATCTTTCAGACGGCGGACCTGAGTAAAGACTTCCAGATCGGAGTTGGCGGAAGCTCCGCTTTGCTGGACGGCGGCCTTTATTGCAGGATCGTTACTGCGCAGAAAAGGGTTGGTGGCCCGCTCCAGGTCCATGCGTGACGGCAGGGTGGGTTGAAGCCGGCTGCGCAACTCCTCGCACTGAGCGAAACGTTGCTGGAGTTGCGGGTTGTCCGGCTCCAGGCTCAGGGCGAACTTCAAGTTGGACAGGGTGTATTCGTGGGCACAGTAGATTTCCGTGGAATCGGGTAAACCGGCCAGTTTAGTGAGGGAGGTATGCATCTGCTCCGGGGTGCCTTCAAAGATACGGCCGCAGCCGGCAGCAAACAGTGTGTCACCACAGAACAGCCGGGGCTCGGGCGACTCACCATAAAATGCAATGTGATCCAGGGTGTGACCCGGAATAGCCAGCACCTGGAATGATGTGCCGAGAAGCTGGATCTGCTCGCCATCTTTCAGCGGGTGATCAATAAATGGGACGCGAGAGTCCGCGGAGCCATAGACCGGAACCGGGAAGCGGGCGAGGATCTCCCGTACACCGCCCACATGGTCGCCATGGTGATGGGTCAACAGGATGGCTTCCAGTTTAAGATTTCTGGAGTCCAGCTCCGCAAGCACGGGGCCGGCCTCTCCGGGATCCACCACCGCGCATCGTCCATCGCTGGTTTCCAGCAGCCAGATATAGTTATCGGTAAAGGCAGGCAGGGGTTTGACGCTATACATATACTCTGTCATAAGATGTCTCCCGGGCAGATGTTTGCAACGGACCAGCATACAGCAATGGAATAACAGGTAGGGCCTTATCGTGTTACGACGTAAGTCGAGGAAACCCGCAAACACATCGGCTCAACAGCTCCAGTATGAGGAGTGGTTCCAGACGCCTTTGGGCCAGCAACTGTTGACCAGTGAGCGGGAAGCCATTCATCGGGCTATCAAAGGATTTTACGGCTACCATCTTCTGGAAATTCCTGTCAGTCATCGCATGCCGGTCGGTCGTGGCAGTCTGGTACGCCATCATATTACGGCCATTTCCAGCTGGCACAAGGAGATGGCCGAAGGCACCCTGATTGCACAGCCCCATGAACTACCCTTTGATAGTGACTGCATGGATGTGGTGGTTCTGCATCACACCCTTGATTTTGCGGAGCACCCCCACCAACTTTTGCGTGAGGCGGCCCGGGTATTGATGTCCGGTGGTCACTTGGTGATCGTGGGCTTCAACCCCTACAGTTTATGGGGCGCCCGCAAGCTCCTGGGCAGCGCCAAACAGGCCCCCTGGAGCGGGCGGTTCCTGTCGCCGGTACGTTTGGAGGATTGGCTGGCGTTATTGGACTTCCGGGTCAAGGAATGTCACTTCGACTTCTATCAGCCGCCGTTAAAAAACCTCGGCTGGTTGCAGGCCTTTAACTTTTTGAATCGCTGGGGGCACCGGGCTCGCCTGCCGACGGGGGCCTATTATACTTTGGTGGCCCAAAAACGGGTGGCGGCGGTGATCAGCATGAAACCGAAGTGGCGAAGGATCGTCAACGTCGGTACCATGCCCGCGGTCAATCGAGTCTCTCGGGAACAAAAAAATGAATGTTGTTGAGATTTATACTGACGGGGCCTGCAAGGGGAATCCCGGACCCGGGGGGTGGGGGGCGTTGCTACGCTATGGCAAGGTCGAGAAACAGCTCCGTGGTGGCGAGCCCCTGACGACCAATAATCGGATGGAACTCAGCGCTGCTATCAAGGCGTTGCAGGCGTTGAAGCGTCCCTGTCAGGTTCAGCTTTATACGGACTCCGAGTACCTGCGCCGTGGTATTACCGAGTGGCTGCAAAACTGGAAGCGCAATGGCTGGCGGACTGCCGCCAAGCAGCCGGTGAAGAACGCCGATCTTTGGCAGGCGTTGGAGGAGGCGGCTGCCCCGCATCAGATCCAGTGGCACTGGGTGAAGGGGCACAGTGGGCATCCTGAAAACGAGTTGGCGGACCAGTTGGCGAACCTGGCGATTGAAGAGTTGCGTAATGACAAGGCCATGCCTGGCGTGGGCGATATGCCAGGTGTTGTTGAGGGGATGAAGTAATGCGTCAAGTTGTGCTGGATACGGAAACCACCGGTCTGAATCCCAGCGAAGGGCACCGCATCATTGAGATCGGGTGCGTTGAGGTTATTGATCGCCGGATTACCAAGCGCTATTACCACCAGTACATCAAGCCTGACCGCAAAGTGGACGAAGAGGCGCTGGCGGTACACGGTATCAGTGACCAGTTCCTGGCGGACAAACCAGTGTTTGCGGAGATCGTGGACGAGTTCATGGAATTCATCAGCGGCGCCGAGCTGGTGATTCATAATGCCGCGTTTGACGTGGGCTTTATCAATCATGAGCTCAAACTGCTCGGCGGCAAGTACAGCCGGGTTGAAGACTACTGCACGGTTCTGGATACCCTGGCGCTGGCGCGGCGCAAGTACCCCGGAGCCGGGGTGAGTCTGGACCGGCTGTGTAGCCGGCTGGGTATCGACAACAGCCATCGGGAACTACACGGCGCCTTGCTGGACTCGGAAATTTTGGCCGACGTCTACCTGGCGATGACCGGCGGCCAGACGTCTTTTTCCCTGAGCTCGGGCGATGAAGGCTCCGGTAGTGTATCGGCCATTCGGCGTTTAAGCAGTGACCGGCCGCCGCTACGGGTGATCCGGGCGACGGATGAGGAGCTGACCCGGCATGAAGCACGCCTTGATGCCGTTCAAAAAAGCGCCGGCAAGGTCCTGTGGCGGCCCGAAACCCTCAACTAACCGCTGGTTGCCGAAGGCACGGGCGAAATCGGTTTTGTGAGGGCTGTCACAGCTTGGCTAATGATTGCCGCACTGTGGCAGCCTTTCTTGTTTAGCCGGAAATCTGTGTTATAAGTTATTAGTTATAAAGACCGGAGTTTTAGCTGGACCCTCCCAGGAGGTCGCCCCAGTTTCAGTTGTCCGCAATCCTATTACCGGTAGTCAGGTTTGTTTTCATATGATCGATGCTACGGTCGCGCGAAAGAAGTCCAGCTCCTTCGACTTGGTGTTTAAGGAGATCGAGCACACTATTCACGAAGCCGAAGGCAGTCTTGAACGCTTCCAGGAAAATCGGGAAAGCGGCGAGGATCTGCAGAACTGTATTGATTGTCTCAATCAGTTGCGGGGCATCTTCACCCTGGTTGAGTTGCAGGGCGGAACCGTTCTTTGTCAGGAGATGGTCGCCCAGGCCAACGAAGTCCCGGTCGGGGCGTTAGAGGATAAGAACGGGCTGCTGGCCACCTTGAGTCAGGCGCTGTTTATCCTGCGCCGCTATGTCGATTACTACAATACCCGCCGGGAAGATCATCCAGAGCTGTTGCTGCCCATCATCAACGAGCTCCGTCAGGCCCGCAAAGCCAAGGCGTTGCCCGATTCGTATTTTTTTGACGTGGTGTTTCCCCGTCCGGCCCTGTCTTCCATAGACAATCTGGAGATTGCCGCTGACGTTTTTGAAGGCCGCTGTCGCCGTTTGCGGCACATGTATCAGATTGGGTTGCTGGAGCTGCTGAAGGTACGGGACCTGCAACTGGGCTTTAATTTGCTGGAGCGCTCGGCCGAGGGCTTTTTCCGGATTTGTGCGAACGCGCCCCTGTCTGAATACTGGAGCCTTGTCGCATTGGCTGCCAAAGTGATGCGTGACGCGGAGATGGAGGTCACCCAGCCTCGCAAACGCCTGTTCATGCGGGTTGAAAAATACACTCGCGAGCTGGTGCATGTCGGCAAGGTGGCCGCTACCCGTAACGCCTCTGAAACCATTCTGAAAGACCTGCTGTTTCTGATCGCCCTCAGCGGTGTCCGCGACGACAATATTCGCTCGGTTCTGGAACGCTACAAAATCGGCGAGCTGGATTTGGATGAACGGAAGCTGGTGGCTCATCGCAGTCAGCTGATGGGGCCGGGTACCGATGTGTTGCGCTCACTGGCGGCTGTGCTGCAGGAAGAACTGAGTCTTCTGAAAGACAAGCTGGATATTGTCGAACGGGGCGTGGGTATTCAGGAGGCCGACTTCAGCTCGATTGCCAATGAGATGGGGCGTCTGGCCGATACCCTGGTGATGCTGAACTTGAATCGGCTGGCCACCAAGACCCGGGAGCAGCAGCGCATTATTCAGGAATGGGACCGGGCACGCCGTTTCCCCAGTGAGCAAGAGCTGATGTCGGTCGCTGATGCGGTGTTAAGTATCGAGCAGGCCGTGATGCATCTGGAAGGGCGGGGCATCACCAGTGAAACAGATCATCTGGCGGCAACTCAGGCATCCGTAGCGGACAGCCCTTATCTGGCTGAAGCGAATATCGTGGTGATCGGTGAGACCCAACAGGCGTTATCGCTGGCGAAACGGGCGATTGTCGCTTTTATCGAGGCCGCCGGTGACAAGATGCACCTGGTCAACGTACCCAAGACTTTGCATAGTGTCTGGGGCAGCCTGGTGATGATTGAGTCCGCCGAGGTCGCCCGACTGGTTGACGGGGCGGGCCGCTATATCCAAAAAGCCCTGATCGACTCCGAGCAGATCCCCAGTGAACAGGACTTGGAAACCCTGGCTGATGCCCTGACGTCACTGGAGTATTTCATTGAAAGCCTGGGCCGCAACGGGCAGGGCAACAACGAATTGCTGAAGCTGGCGGAAGAAAGCCTGCGCTCGCTCGGGCAATGAGCCAGACTCGGCTTCATGAGTCGTCGGCTTGGTGAATAGATAGCGCTCGGCATGCTGCCTAAGGATGTCGAGTCCTCTCAACTGGTCTTAGTAGGTAGCCTGCCTGTATGACTTATCCGCTATTTGCTGGTGGCTTAGGATTAATTGCGCTGATCTTGCTCCTGCTGGGGCTTCGCATCATGCTGCGGCGCGGCTGGTTTCTGACCTGGCTGAAAGGCACCCTGGCGGTCGGCATGGTGCTGGTAGCGGCCGGGCTGGCCCTGGCGGCCACCGATCTCTATTCTTATCATTCCTTGGCCAAACAAAGCGAGATTGCCACACTGAGTGTGGAGCAGATTGATCAGCAACGGTATCGGGTTAGTGTGTTTCTCCCTCAGGGCGAAGCACAGGACTATGAGCTGTTAGGTGATCTCTGGCAGATGGATGTGAGAGTTTTGCGTTGGAAGGGACCCTTTGCCAGCCTCGGCTTACAACCCGGTTACCGTTTGGATCGTCTCAGTGGCCGTTATTTGCGCTTGGAGGATGAGCGTGATCGTGAACGGTCCCTGCACCAGCTGTCCGGCAGCAATACCGGTTTTGATGTGTGGCGACTGCTTCATGCCAGCGGCAAGCAAAACTGGGTGGAGGCCAGCTACGGCGCGGCAACCTATATGCCCTTGCGGGATGGTGCGCGTTTCTCGATTCAGCTCAGTAGCCTGGGCGTGATGGCGCGACCGTTGAATAGAGAGGCCCAGGAAGCGGTAGAACGTTGGGACTAGCAGATTGAGCCTGCCGGAAGGCGAGGGCGGGAAACAAAAAAGCCATGCTTGTGCATGGCTTTTTTGCTAGAACTGGCTCGGCATTAGCCCATGTTGAACAGTTCGCCGAGTTTCATCGCCAGCATCATGTCGCCTTCTGCACGCAGTTGGCCAGCCATGAACGCTTGCATACCGTCGGTTTCACCGCTGACAATGCCGTTCAGAGTTTCGGAGTTCAGGATCAGGGTTACGTTGGGATCGCTGTGATTGCCTTGTACCAGGTCGCAGGTACCATCGTTAACTACGAGATGGTAGTTGTCGGCGTCTTCGATGTCGAACTGGAAGACCAAATCCAAACCAGCAGCTGCATCAGCATTAAAGTTGTCCTTCATCTGCTCGAAGATCTTTGCTACAGACATAGTAGTATCCTTTGCGGTTACGTAAATTTTCGTTTTATTAGTAATAAGCGTTACACGGTGATTCAGTCACTGCACAGTCGCAACATGTTTGACCAGATAAACGGTCGCTTCCTGATACAGGGTTCCGAGTCTTGAATTTAGGAAGTTTGGCCTCATCTGTCAACAGAAAAGCGAACGCTTGTTTGAATTCTCTAAATGTTCCAGAGCCAAGGCGCGATATATCCGCCAAACTGGCATACAATACCTAACATCTGGGTTGGTGCTGACTATCGCCGAGTGCGAGATAAGGTCTCGTTTCGCGGCCTGTATAAGGCTCAATTGGCCGTGATGTTCGGTAGTCTTTTCGGTAGTTTGGGCCGAGCGCTTATGCGGGGGCTGTTTGCACGGTCGGAAAGTCTTTGTAAGGCCAGAAAGTATTTGCAAGGTCGGAAAATATTGGTAAGGCCGGTAGTGTAGAGCAAAAGG
>CAZEWG010000003.1:21333-25871 GCA_964514485.1 uncultured Pseudomonadales bacterium | reverse complement strand
AAAGTATTTGCAAGGTCGGAAAATATTGGTAAGGCCGGTAGTGTAGAGCAAAAGGGTGTAAGTCGGCTGATACCCGCCCTGCGACCTGACCAATGCCGTGGATGAATGTTGAATTTTTGCTGATAGGAGCACAACGTTGGAATTTCTCGCACAGTATGGGCTTTTTCTCGCCAAGGCGGTCACCATCGTGGTGGCTATTTTGGTGGTTCTTGGAGCGGCGGTCGCCCTGGGTAGCCGTCAGAAACGCCATGTGGGGCACGGGCATTTGGAAGTCAACAAGCTCAACGAGCGGCTTGATCAAATGAAGCGCAAGCTGGAAGCCTCCATTTTGCCGAAGGATGTTCTGAAAAAGAGGCTCAAGCAGGAAAAGAAAGAGAAGGCCAAGCAAGAAAAGCAGAAGGCTGGTCAGGTTGAACTGCTGGAAAAGGATGAGCGCAAGCGTTTATACGTGCTTGAGTTTGAGGGGGATATTCGGGCCTCAAAAGTGAGCAGTCTCAGGGAGGCGATCACCTCGGTTTTGGCTATTGCGCGTCCCACTGATGAGGTCGTGGTCAAGCTGGAAAGCCCCGGGGGCATGGTTCACTCCTATGGACTAGCTGCATCCCAATTGCAGCGTATTACAGACCGTGGCATTCCGTTGACGGTGTGCGTTGACAAGGTCGCTGCCAGTGGTGGCTATATGATGGCCTGTATTGCCGACCGTATTCTGGCGGCGCCGTTTGCGGTGATCGGTTCGATCGGGGTGGTGGCACAGATCCCCAACTTCCACCGTCTGCTGAAAAAGCATGATATTGACTATGAAGTCATGACCGCCGGCGAATACAAGCGCACCATGACCATTTTTGGTGAGAATACTGATAAGGGGCGGGAAAAGTTTTTACAGGATCTGGAAGACACCCATGTCCTGTTTAAGGAGTTTGTCGCGGAACATCGTCCCCAGGTGGATATTGACGAAGTATCCAAGGGGGAGGTGTGGTACGGGCGTCGTGCGTTGGATCAAAAGCTGGTGGATCAGATCATGACCAGCGACGAATACTTATTCCAGGCCTGCGAACAGGCTGATGTGTATCTTGTTAGCTATGTCGAGCGCAAGTCTCTGCAGCAACGCGTTGCGATGGCTGCGGAGTCGGCATCAGAACGCCTACTCATGCGTTTATGGGAAGGACTCCGGGACAGCCGTCTGTTCAAGCACTAATGGGTAGATTCTGCGGAAGGTGATGAGGCATGCAGCGATTCAGAGCTCTTCGAGTATTCGAAAGATCTCCCGGCTTTTTCGACCAGGAGATTGTTGAACAGAACATTTCAGACTTGCCCGAGCATGAGGTTTTAGTGCGGGTTCACTATTCCTCACTGAACTACAAGGATGCCTTGTCGGCCCAAGGCAATCGGGGCGTTACCCGTCACTATCCCCACACCCCCGGCATTGATGCCTTAGGGGTTGTGGAAAGCTCGGAAAATCCAGGCTTCAAGCCCGGCGACAAGGTGATCGTGGTTGGCTTTGATCTGGGGATGAATACCCCCGGCGGCTATGGGGAGTATATTCGGGTACCGGCCCAATGGTGTGTTCCGGTTCCGGAAGGGCATCCCGACTCTTATTGGATGGCACTGGGGACGGCGGGCTTGACCGCTGCCCTCTGTGTGGATCGGCTCAGCCGTTTTGTGTCGCCGTCTCAGGATGAAGTGCTCGTCACCGGCGCCACCGGCGGCGTGGGTATGGTGAGTATCGCGCTGCTGGCAAAGCTGGGTTACCGCGTAGTGGCCTATACCGCCAAGGTCGATCACGCCGAAATGCTGACCAAGCTGGGGGCGATTCGCATTCTGGATCGGGACGGTTTTGAGTTTTCCTCAAAACCCCTGGACAAGCCTCTGTGGGCGGGTGCTATTGATACGGCGGGTGGCGATTTGCTGGCCCAGATTATCAAGTCATTACGCTATGGCGGAGCGGTGGCGGCCTGCGGGATGGTGGCCGGTGATCGTTTTGAAAGCTCGGTGTTTCCCTTTATCTTGCGGGGCGTGAGCTTGCTGGGCGTGGATTCTGTGGAGCTGCCCCTGGAAGAGAAAGCCGAAATGTGGCATCGTCTCGGTGACCAGTGGGCGGTGCCCAATATCCAGAGCTATTGCCAGGAGATCAGCCTGGAAGAACTCCCGTCCGCGATCGAGCGTATCTACCGTGGCAAAATGGTCGGGCGGGTGGTGGTTCGACACCGCCAATAAGTTTCTACTGGGGTTGCGGTGAGGACAATAAAAATAGCGGGCTTGGCCCGCTATTTTTATTGGAGTTCCAGACGCCTTGGGCGGCCCGGAACTGCCGTGCTCAGGAAGAGCGGCGGCGAAACAGGGGCACCGGCTGGTCCACTGCCGCCTGATAGGTTTCAGTAAAGGTCAGCAGGCCTTCCAGGGCCTTTTGTGGGTCCCGGTCTTGACGCACTGCAAAGGCGTTGATGCCACAGCGGTGCATGTAGAACAGCTGATCTTGCAGCACATCACCGATGGCGCGCAGCTCGCCCTTGAACCCGTAGCGCTCTCTCAGCAGGCGGGCTGTGGAGTAGCCCCGTCCGTCACGAAAGCTGGGGAAGTTAATGGCGATCACCGGGAAGCGATCCAGCTGCTCTGCAATGGCTTCCACTTCTTCATCGCTGTCGATCCAAATGCCCAGATCGCTGCGCTGACTCAGGCGGTCAGCCTGGGCCAGCCACAGAGCCATGGGCACAATAACGTTTTCGCCGGTGACGGAGGCGTTTTCCACGTCATCGGGTTTGGGCATGACGACCCAGTTGTCTTCGACGACTTGACCATTCTTAATGAGCTTTGGCATAAACGCGCTCCTTGAAAGGTGTAATACCAATACGCCGATAGGTATCAACGAAAAGCTCGCCTTCAATGCGGCTTTCGACATAAACGTTCAGAATCTTTTCCAGTACATCCGGCATTTCTTCGCGCGCAAAGGACGGGCCCAGAATATCACCCAGTCTGGTTTCATGGCCGGACGAGCCGCCCAGGGAAACCTGGTACCATTCCTCACCCTTCTTATCCACGCCCAGAATACCGATATTGCCCACGTGATGGTGACCGCAGGCGTTCATGCAGCCGGAGATATTCAGGTCCAGCTCGCCCAGATCCCACAGGTAGTCCACATCGTCAAAGCGGGCCTGAATGGCTTCCGCGACCGGGATGGACTTGGCGTTAGCCAGGGAGCAATAGTCACCACCCGGGCAGCAGATGATGTCGGTCAGCAGACCCAGGTTCGGCGTGGCCAGCCCCAGAGCCTTGATTTCCTGCCAGACCTCAAACAGATCCTGCTGGCGGATGTCGGCCAGCACCACGTTCTGTTCGTGGGTGATGCGGGCTTCACCAAAGCTGTAGCGCTCGGCCAGCTCTGCAATTTTTTCCAGCTCCGTATCGCTCATGTTGCCGGGCGCGGTACCGACTTTTTTCAAGGTCAGGGTCACGATGGCATACCCCGGCTTTTTGTGCCGGTTGACGTTACGGTGGTACCACTTGTTAAACGCCTTCACGGTTTCCAGCTTGTCGAGCAGGACGGGAGGGTTATCCTCCAGCGTCTCATAGGCCGGCTCGGTGAAGAACTGGCTGACACGGGCCACTTCTTCCCGGGTCAGGGTATTGGGACCGTCTTTGGCATGGATCCAGTCTTCCTCGACTTTTTGGGCGAAGACTTCAGGCGTCATGGCGCGAACCAGAATCTTGATACGGGCCTTGAACTTGTTGTCTCGACGACCGTAACGGTTATAGACCCGCAGAATGCTCTCCAGATAGCTCAGCAGGTGCTGTTCGGGCAGAAACTCGCGGATCACAGAACCGATCACCGGGGTACGGCCCAAGCCGCCACCGACATAAACCCGGAAGCCGAGCTCGCCGGCGTCGTTGCGAACCAGTTGCAGCCCGATATCGTGCACCTGAACGGCGGCGCGGTCCGTGGACGGTGAGGCGTTCACGGCGATCTTGAATTTACGGGGCAAAAAGGCGAATTCCGGGTGGAAGGTAGACCACTGGCGGATGATTTCGCAGTAGGGGCGCGGATCGGCCACTTCATCGGCAATCACGCCGGCGAACTGGTCCGTGGTGGTGTTACGAATGCAGTTACCGCTGGTTTGGTTGGCGTGCATCTCAACGCTGGCCAGTTCGGCCAGGCTGTCGGGAACCTGCTCCAGCTGATGCCAGTTGAACTGAACGTTTTGCCGGGTGGTGAAGTGCACGTAGCCGCGGTCGTAGTTGCGGGAAATTTCCGCGAGCTTGCGCAACTGGGTGGAGTTGATCATGCCATAGGGAATGGCGATCCGAAACATCGGCGCAAAGCGCTGGATGTACAAACCATTTTGCAGGCGCAGGGGCAAGAACTCTTCTTCGGTCAATTCGCCGGCCAGATAACGATCCATCTGACCTCGAAACTGCTGAACCCGCTCATTAAGGATTCTTTGATCTATTTCGTCGTATTTGTACATACCTATCAACCTATTAAACCGCGCTGCGTACTAGCTATTAAACCGCGTTGCGTACTAGCTTGAACCGCGTTGCGTACT
>CAZEWG010000003.1:0-21233 GCA_964514485.1 uncultured Pseudomonadales bacterium | reverse complement strand
AACCGCGTTGCGTACTAGCTTGAACCGCGTTGCGTACTTTGCCGGCCGCTACCGATGTTGAACGAGCCGCGAAGTCTACCAGTGGCGGCTAAAGATACCAGCACTTATATATAATTAAAATGGATATTTCAGAATATGTTTATAGATATTTTGAATATGGAGGGGGCAAGTTTGAAACCGCTCAGGGGCAAAGTTATAACTGGGTGAAACCGAAGCCAAATAAGACGCAGCACAAGGAGAGAGCCATGAACCACAGGGAACACCGGTCGATCAGAGAGCGTTTGGCCCGCCCATCAGATAATGTCGTCGATGCCATTGCCGCAGTGATCATTATTGCCTGTCTGGTCGCCATGGCGGCCTTTTGGGTTAGCACACGGTAACCGGCGAGGCGTTTTTGTCAGAGATCCCTGGCGTCAGCTGTCCGAAAGAGCTGGCGCTGGGCGTTTTCAGTCCAGGACGTAGGCCACGATGCCGATCAGGATTGAAATAAACAACGCCGTGAAAATCAGCCCCGCCGTAATATAAACCACTGGGTGGCCGTGCTGGAAATCTCGCTGCCGGGTTTTTTCGCTTTGTACACCGAAGGCCGCGCCTAAAATGCTCATGATCACCTGAGCCAGGCTCGGCCTTTTTGGTGGCTGCTCGTCGTCCATGTGCGCTTCCCCTGATGATGCAGGGGCCGGGGTAGGTTACACCCCGGCTCCGTTCTGTTACAGGCTGTCCTCCAGGATGGGGGACAGCCATCTGGCTGCTTCGTCCAACGACATTCCTTTACGTTGAGCGTAATCTTCCAACTGATCCTGGCCAATCTTGCCCACGGCAAAGTAGCAGGACTCAGGGTGCGAGTAATAAAAGCCGCTGACTGCCGCCGTCGGATACATGGCAAAGTGCTCCGTCAGTGTGACACCGGTGGCTTCAGTGGCATTGAGGATGCGGAACAGGGTGTCCTTTTCCGTATGATCGGGGCAGGCGGGATAGCCCGGCGCCGGACGAATCCCCTGGTAACGTTCCCGGATCAGTTCCTCATTGGTCAGGGCTTCTTCTGGTGCGTAAGCCCAGAATTCCTTACGCACCCGCGCATGCATATGCTCGGCAAAGGCTTCCGCCAGGCGATCCGCCAGGGCTTTGACCATAATGCTGTTGTAGTCGTCGTTGTTGTCCTTGTATTGCTGCGCCAGTTCTTCGGCGCCAATACCGGCGGTCACGACGAAGCCACCAACATAATCGGTGACGCCAATGCCTTCGGGGGCGACGAAGTCGGCCAGGCTGAAGTTAGGCTTGCCGCTGGCTTTTTCCTGCTGCTGGCGCAGGTGGTGGAGCACTGCCAGGGTTTGGCCCGGATTGGCCGGGTCCTGCAACTTGATATCGTCCGCACCGCTGCGGTTCGCCGGCCAGAAGCCGACGACCGCACTGGCCCGAATCAGTTTTTCATCAATGATCCGGCGCAGCATGTTCTGGGCATCATTGAACAGTGAGCGGGCGGCTTCGCCAACTTTCTCATCTTCCAGAATCTTGGGATATTTGCCCGCCAGATCCCAGGAAATAAAGAAGGGCGTCCAGTCAATAAAAGGTACCAGCTCTTCCAGTGGATAGTCCGCAAAGGTGCGGGCGCCCAAAAAGGCCGGGGCCGGTGGTGTGTAGTTCTGCCAGTCGATCTGCAAGCCGCGCTCCACGGCTTCCGAGTACGGGATTCGCTCTGTCCGGGGCTTGCGGTTGCGATTACGCTCGCGAATCATTTCGTACTCGGCCTTGAGGTCCGAGACGAACTTTTCCTTGAGCGTATCGCTGAGCAGGTTGGAGGCGACGCTCACGCTGCGGGATGCATCCGGCACATAAACGGTGGCCTCATTGTGGAACTGGGGCTCGATTTTGACCGCCGTATGGGCCTTGGAAGTCGTGGCCCCCCCGATCATCAGCGGCACATGGAAGTCCAGGCGCTGCATCTCGCGGGCTACATGGACCATTTCGTCCAGGGACGGTGTAATCAGGCCCGACAGTCCGATGATGTCGACGTTCTTTTCCTTGGCAGTTTTCAGGATGGTTTCGCAAGGCACCATCACCCCAAGGTCGATCACCTCGAAGTTGTTACACTGCAGCACCACGCTCACGATGTTTTTGCCGATATCGTGCACATCGCCTTTTACCGTCGCCATCAGGATGCGTCCCTTGGCCTCGGTGTTGGAACCCTTGGATGCCTCGATGAAGGGGACCAGGTAGGCGACCGACTGCTTCATGACTCGAGCGCTTTTCACCACCTGGGGCAGGAACATCTTGCCGGCGCCGAACAGGTCGCCTACGACGTTCATGCCGTCCATCAGGGGGCCTTCAATCACATCAATGGGGCGCTCGGCCTGCTGCCGGGCTTCTTCGGTATCTTCGATGATATAGGTGGTGATCCCCTGGACCAGGGCGTGCTCCAGGCGTTTGGTGACAGGCCAGGAACGCCACTCCAGGTTTTCTTCGACTTTTTTCGCCCCATCACCCTTGAACTGCTCGGCGATTTCCAGCAACCGGTCGGTTGAGTCACTGCGGCGGTTCAAAATGACATCTTCCACCCGCTCCCGCAGCAGGGGATCGATCTCGTCGTAGATCACCAGCTGGGCCGGGTTGACGATCCCCATGTTCATGCCGGCCTGAATCGCGTGGTACAGGAACACCGAGTGGATGGCCTCCCGCACCGGATTATTGCCCCGGAATGAGAAGGAAACGTTACTGACCCCGCCGGAAACGCTGGCATAGGGCAGGTTCTTGCGGATCCAGCGGGTGGCTTCAATGAAGTCCACCGCATAGTTGTTATGCTCTTCGATGCCGGTGGCGACCGCGAAAATGTTGGGGTCAAAAATAATATCCTGGGGCGGAAAGCCAATTCCGGTCAGCAGGTCGTAGGAACGCTTACAGATTTCGGTCTTGCGCTCGAAAGTGTCCGCCTGGCCGGTCTCGTCAAAGGCCATCACCACCGCGGCGGCGCCATACTGCATGCAGGTGCGGGCTTTCTCCAGAAAATCGGCTTCGCCTTCTTTCAAACTGATGGAGTTAACGATGGCTTTGCCCTGAATGCACTTCAGGCCGGCTTCGATCACCTCCCACTTGGAGGAATCCACCATGATGGGGACGCGGGCGATATCCGGCTCCGACGCTACCAGCTTGAGGAACTTCTCCATGACTTCCCGGGATTCCATCATCCCTTCGTCCATGTTGATGTCGATCACCTGGGCGCCGTTTTCCACCTGATCGCGGGCCACGCTCAGGGCTTCGTCAAACTTCTCTTCCTTGATCAGCCGCAGGAACTTAGCGGAGCCGGTGACGTTGGTACGCTCGCCCACGTTGACGAACAGGGAGTTCTCGTCAACGGTGAAAGCTTCCAGGCCCGACAGCCGCATGGCCGGCTTGATCTCCGGGATGGCGCGGGGCGGGTATTTGGATACCCGGGCAGCCACCGCCTTGATGTGCTCGGGAGTACTGCCGCAGCAGCCGCCGATAATGTTCAAAAAGCCCGACTGGGCGAACTCTTCGACAATCTGCGCCATTTCCTCGGCGGTTTGGTCGTATTCGCCAAACTCGTTGGGCAGCCCGGCGTTCGGGTGGGCGCTGACATAAAAAGGCGCTTTGGTGGACAGCTCTTCAATATAGGGACGCAACAGATCCGCACCCAAGGCACAGTTCAGGCCGATGCTGATGGGGCGCGCGTGAGCCACGGAGTTCAGGAAGGCTTCCGTGGTCTGTCCGGACAGGGTGCGTCCGGATGCGTCGGTAATGGTTCCGGAGATCATGATCGGCAGTTCGGTGCCGCTATCCCGGAAGTATTTCTGGGTTGCGAAAATGGCAGCCTTGGCGTTGAGGGTGTCGAAAATGGTTTCGATCAGGATGATGTCGGAACCACCGTCGACCAACCCTTTGACGGCCTCGTAATAGTTTTCCACCAGCTGGTCAAAGCTGGTGTTACGGAAGCTGGGGTCGTTCACGTCTGGGGAAATTGACGCCGTGCGGGAGGTCGGCCCAATGGTGCCCGCTACAAAGCGGGGGCGGTCGGGCTGGGCCGCCATCATCTCATCGGCCGCTTCACGTGCGACCCGGGCGGCTGCGACGTTCAACTCATAGACAATCTCTTCCAGGCCGTAATCCGCCTGTGACACCCGGGTGGAGTTGAAACTGTTGGTTTCGATAATATCGGCGCCGGCTTCCAGATAAGCCCGGTGGATATTGCGAATAATGTCCGGTTGGGTGAGGCACAGCAGGTCGTTGTTGCCACGCAGGTCCCGGTGAAAGTCAGCAAAGCGCTCGCCGCGATAATCTTCCTCGCTCAGGCGGTAGCTTTGGATCATCGTCCCCATGCCGCCATCCAGGATGAGAATACGCTCCTGCAAGGATTTCTGTAGAAGTAGGGTACGTTCTTGTGGACTGGACATGGAGTTGACTGACCTCTGATAAAATTCAGGCTTTACTTGGCTTGAAAGAGGCGGGAGATGTTAGCAAAAAGCGGGGACTGGTGTCTCCTGGCTTTATCTCATTCTGTCTACCTGGCAGGCGTTCTGGTTGGTGAGAAGCTTCTCACCAAGCCGGTCACCAAGCTGGATTGCTGTTGTCTGCGAACGCCGCAAACACCGAACTCTTCCGTAAAACCAACTATATTAGTCGGGCTTTTACCAGAGTTTGGAATGCTCTACAATGGTTCGGACTGAATTAAGGGCGGGTAAATATGGTAACTGTTACAGAATCGGCACAGAATTTTCTAGCACAGCTGATCGAAAAGCAGAATGCTGAGGGGATGGGAGTGCGCATGTTCGTCACCCAACCCGGCACCAAGTATGCCGAAACCTGTCTGGCGTATTGTAGACCCGATGAGGTGATTTCGTCAGACGAAAAGTTGGATTTCGGTTCTTTTTCGATGTATCTCGATAAGCCCAGCCTGCCATTTTTGGAAGAGGCGGTGGTGGATTATTCTACCGAGAAAATGGGTGGCCAGTTAACGATCAAGGCGCCGAATGCCAAAATGCCCCGTGTTAGCGATGATTCACCGCTTCCGGATCGCGTCAACTATGTGCTGGCGACCGAGATTAATCCGAGTCTGGCCTCGCACGGCGGTGAGGTCTCGTTGGTGGATATCATTGAAGGCAGTATTGCCGTGCTGAAGTTCGGTGGTGGCTGTCAAGGCTGCAGCGCCGTGGATATTACCCTGAAGCAGGGGGTTGAAAAGACCCTGACTGACCGGATTCCCGAGTTGACCGGTGTGCGTGACGTAACCGATCACAGCGTGACCGACAACGCCTTCTACCGCTAAGCCTTTGGAACCCATTTCAATGACGGGCTGAGTTGATTGCTCCGATCCGGATGAAATGGGTTCATCTTCCAAATTTTGTGAAGCCCCACAGGTTGCAGAACCTGGCTTGTCCACGGGCGCCTTCCTGCTATCTCCTTTTCTTTTGTTCCGGCTTGCTCCAATATCGCGACAGCTCCAGCTGCCTGCTATGGTTTAACAGTGGGTATTCACTACCAAAAATTGTCCTGCTTGCCTTTCCGTCCTGCCCGGGGTGCCGTTTGTGCCAATGGCAAATCAGGGCAGGGCGCGATAATGGAAGAAAGCATCATGATTTCGGTGGCATGGGCATCGCTAAAAGCTCCATGCGACCCGTATAGGAAATGGAAGGCATTATGGCAGTTAGCATCCAGTCGTTTCTCAGTTTCTCGGTGCTCCTACAGGTGCTGGGAATTGCAATTTGTGCCGGGCTGATTGGCTGGATCACCAATTGGCTGGCTGTTCAACTAACCTTCTATCCGGTGGAATTTCGCGGGCTGGGGCGGTGGATCGGCTGGCAGGGCATTATTCCCGCCAAGGCAGAGAAAATGGCGACCATCGTGGTGGAGCGCTCTCTGTCGCGATTGGGGGATTTAAACGACGTGTTCCAGCGGATGGAGCCGGAAGTGATTACCCGTCAGATCATTGATCGGATTAACCCGCGGATTGAGGAAATTATCGACGAGATCATGGATGAGCGCCAACCGGTACTCTGGAATAACCTGCCGGAAGCGGTACGGCGCCGGACTTATGACTGGGCACGTCAGCAACTGCCGAGAAGGGTCGAGGCGCTGATGGCGGATTTTGCTGACCAGATCACCGATCTGGTGGATTTGAAGCATCTGGTGGTGGAGGAGTTGCAGAACAACCGGGGGCTGATGAACCGGATCTTCCAGCAGTCCGGCGATCGGGAATTTCGCTTTATTATCCGCTCTGGGTTTTGGTTTGGCTTTATCCTGGGCCTGCTCCAGGCCTTCCTGTGGTTGGAGCTGGGTAATATCTGGCTGTTGGTCGGCGGCGGCTTTTTGGTGGGGGCGATCACCAACTGGATTGCCCTGAATATCATTTTCCGTCCGGTGGAGCCCAAGCTGGTTCTGGGGGTGCGGCTACAGGGTTTGTTTCTGCAGCGGCAAAAGGAAGTGGCCCGGGTTTGGGCAGATATCGTTGCCGCGGAACTGCTGACCGTGGAGCGGGTCGCCAATTCCATGATCAATGGAGTGCACGGGCATCGTACCCGGGCGATTATCCAAAAACACATTCGTCCGGCGTTGGATAAGGCCGGTGTGTTCCGGATTATGACTCAGGTGGCAGTGGGTGCCACCGGTTATGCGGATCTGAAAGATGCCCTGGAATCCAAGGCCATTGCCGTTTCTACCACGCCCTTTCAAGACCCGGGCTTTAATCAGGAGCGTGCGGATATCGTGGCGGAGCTGATTTACGAGCGCATGTCAGCCTTGCCGCCGGCAGACTTCCAGGATGTGTTGCGTCCGGCCTTCCAGGAGGAAGAGTGGCAGTTGATTTTGATCGGCGCCGGGCTGGGTGCGGCCATTGGTTGGTTGCAGTATCTGCTCTGGCTGGCAATAGGCTAACAGGGGCCGGGCAGTAGCGGGTAAGGACTTAGGATCTAAAAAGGCGAGAGGAAATACGATGGCGGTTGGGATGTTGATCGGGGCGGCCTTGCTGAGTTCGATTTTTACCTTGGTGGCAGTTTATCTGGTGTATCGCCTGGTGGTGAAGCCGGATCTGGACCGTCGGATGGCGGAAGTGAAGCTGCAGCTTGAAAGCCTGGAGCAACGGGTTTCCAACGGGGTGCGCCAAGGGATTAACGATTCCCTGCGGGACTTTTCCGAGCGCGCCATGGTGACCACCACCCGCTCCGTTGCCAAGATGGGGGCAGAGCTGGTGGAGGGCGGCCTGGGAGTGTTCCTGGGAGAGCGTAAGATGCGCCCGGAGAAGGGTGGAAACACCCCCAAGGGGTGAGCCTAGAGGCAATTGGTCGGTTTGGGCAGGCCGGCAATTTTGCTGGCAACGCGCACCGGGGTGCCGCTGAAAAGCTGCATCAAGTAGATGCTGTTGCCCTTGTCGGTGCCCAGGCTCTGGCCAATGGCTTTGACCAGGATTCGCATGGGGGGAATTACGCCATATTCCTGGTAGAGATTGCGCAGAAACTCGATCATTTCCCAATGGTTGGGGGTTAATTCGATATTTTCCTGGGCTGCAATGGCCTCGGCTACCGCGGGCGACCAGTCTGAGAGCTGCTTCAGGTAGCCTTCGGAGTCCCGTTCCGGAATAGTGATGTCGCTCATACTCGTCTAATACCAGCTTTGTGAAAGTCTAAACTGCGCCACCAAATCAACGAATTCGTCATAGCTCACTGGCTGAAAGCCGGCCATCAACTGAGGCTCCACGCCTCGGGCGAGAGCATCCTCGCGGAGCGCGTAAAGAGCCACGCCCTCAGGGCAACGTTGTAGCCATTGATGATTGCGAGGGGTATCCAGCGCGGCGAGAACGCCGTCTTCAATCAGCAGCAGGGCATCTCCCGGGTTGAGCTGGGCCAAGCACTGATCAAAGCAGTCAGATCTAGAATTCTTGTTAACAATGTTAAGTATCATATTGTTTTAAAACGAAAGTATCTGATCTTGCTCGCGCAAAAGGGTGGTCAGGCTCGCCCGATCCATAGACGTCACGGGCAGTAACAACTGCTCAGCTGACAGGCCCCGTTCGCTGAGATCGGTGTCTAGAGCATAGATCCGGCTGATGCCGTATAGGTTAAAGAGACCAAATGACGCTGTAAAATTCTTCTGATCGATGGCGTTGGGCTGTTGGTTTTTCAGCAGTTGGTAGAGGCCATCGCCCACAAACAAGACGCTCACATCCTGCTCAAAGGCGGCAGCCGCCAATAAGGCATCAATGGCCTCTCTGGCGTGCGAGCGCCCGTAGGGCGGCTTGGAGAGCCGAAACAGTAGCTTCTTGGCGGGGTTGTGTTGATGGGGTTGATTACCTGGTGCGGGCATATCAATTTCCAAAGGTCAGGAATCGGTCACTCAGGGCGGCGGCTTCGACCATTTGACCCAGTCCGGAAAGCTCGAACTCAGGGGGCAGGTTCCAGCCCGCTTTGTCGTGGCGCTTGGCTTCGGACTCATTTAAAACACCTCGGCGCAGAGCGGCGGCCACGCAGACCACTAAATCGAGCTGGTGTTGCTGCTTGAGCTCCCGCCAGGCGTTGCAGAGGTCGAATTCGTCCTGGGGTGGTGTCGCCAGCAAGGTGGCGTTGTGGACGCCGTCCTGGTAGAAAAAAACACGGGCAACCTGGTGTCCCTTGGCTAGCGCGGCGCAGGTGAAGCGATAGGCGCTATAGGAAGCCTGGCTGGAAAAGGGGGCGCCATACACGGCGATAGAGATTGTCTTCATGCTATAAATGCAAAGCCCCGGGAAGACCCGGGGCTTTTCGGTTGTGGGATTGATTAATCGTCGCCACTGAGAGCTGTGAGAAGGTTCAGCAAGCTCAGGAACAGGTTGTAGATGGAGACGAACAGGGTCACCGTGGCCAGCACGTAGTTGCGCTCACCGCCATGGATGATGGCGCTGGTCTGGAACAGGATTGCAGCGCTGGAGAACAGCACGAAACCTGCTGAAATAGCCAGCTGCAGGCCGGGGATGCTCATAAAGAAGCCCAGGATCATGGCGCCCAGCAGCACGAAAAAGCCGGCCATCAGGAAGCCAGACAGGAAGCTGAAGTCCTTGCGGCTAACCAGTGCATAACCGGACAGACCGAAAAATACCAGGGCAGTCATGGCCAGAGCATTAAATACGATGTCACCCGCGCCGGCACCGATATAGGCACTCAGGATCGGGCCCAGGGTGTAACCCATAAAACCGGTCAGGGCGAAGGTGAAGACCAGGCCCATGCCGCTGTTTTGGGTTTTGTGAATGGCGAAAAGCAGGCCGTAGAAGCCTACCAGGGTGATGATCAGGCCTGGACGCGGCAGCCCCATGCTCATGGTGATAAAGGCAACGACTGCGGAAAAGGCTAGGGTCATTCCCAGCAACATATAGGTGTTGCGGAGTACGGATGCGACCTCCGACTCAGCGGCGCCGTAACTGGCGTGAGCCTGGACGGCATCAACGGGATTGCGGGCTAGCTCTTTATCTGCCATCTATTCCTCCAAATGCGGTGATTACCGCTCATTCCAAAAATTTGTGCTGTCTGCATAATAATACGGGACTTAATAAATTCAACCGGATATTCGTGAAATCTCGTTGACAGACTTCATTTTTTTAGTAATATTGCCGGCTGTTACCGACGGCACAGCCTGTCGGGGAACAATCCGGTGGGCTGGCTGAGTGGTTGAAAGCAGCGGTCTTGAAAACCGCCGAGGATTTACGTCCTCCCGGGGTTCGAATCCCTGGCCCACCGCCACTTTTTCCTTCCGATAGTTTTTCTTTCCTTCCGATTGTTTGATCCTCCTTCTGTTTTCTCGACTTCATTGATCGTTAGTCTTTTGTCGTTGACCGGGTCCGGATTTCGCCCCTGAGTCATCGTCTATCGCCATTGGCCAGGCCTCTTCCACGCAGTTAGATACACAAATGGCACTCAGGTTCCCTGTAGGTGGCTATTGTCTTGTGGGTTACCTGTTACCTTGTGGAGCGCTCTGGCTTGTGCTCAAACCGGGCCAGGTGTTTTGGCATGTTTGGCGGTGTCTCCTTCTGCGCTGCCTAGCGGGTTTTTGACCAAGTTGCCGTTTATAGGTTTGTTTATCGATTTGGGACTCACCTATAATAGTCATCGACTGTCCAGGGCGGGACAGAACTCGGTTCGTGAATTGGCCGCTCGAGAGGTGGGTTTTGATCAAAGTTCTGGTTGTCGACGATCATGATTTGGTTAGGGCTGGCATCACTCGTATGTTGAGAGATGAGCCTGGCATAGATGTTGTCGGCGAAGCCTCCAGCGGTGAGGAAGCCGTTCAGTTCGCGCGTACAGGCAATGTGGACATTGTGCTGATGGATTTGCGCATGCCGGGGATTGGCGGGTTGGAAGCAATCCGCAAGATCAAACGGCTCGACGACGGTATCGGTGTCATTGCGGTGACTGCCGTTGAGGATGACCTGTTCCCATCCCGTGTCATGCAAGCCGGTGCCGCGGCTTATGTCACCAAGGGGGCCGATATCCAGGAAATGGTGAAGGCAATCCGGGTGGTGAATGCCGGGCAGCGTTATATCAGCCCGGACATCGCGCAAAAACTGGCGCTGCGTCCCTATCAGCCGGAAGCGGACAAAAACGTTTTTGAACGGTTGTCCGAGCGTGAAATGCAGATTGCCATGATGATCGTGAACTGTCAGAAGGTTCAGGAAATCTCCGACAAGCTCTGCTTGAGCCCGAAAACGGTCAACAGTTACCGTTACCGTATATTTGATAAACTGGAAATCAGTAGTGACGTGGAACTGACTCTGCTGGCCGTGCGTCATGGCATGTTAGATGCGGAACGAATCCAATAGCCCGAACGGGCAGCCCGCCGACTTTGATATCAGCACGTTTCTGAAAAACCTGACTGGCCGTCCTGGCGTCTATCGTATGCTGGATGACGCCGGCAATGTGCTTTACGTTGGCAAGGCCAGTAATCTAAAAAATCGTGTTTCCAGCTACTTTCGCGGTAGTGGCCTTTCCATTAAGAATCAGGCACTGGTCAACCGTATCCGCCGTATTGAGGTGACCATTACCTCCAGCGACACGGAAGCGTTGTTGCTGGAACAGAACCTGATCAAGACCCTGCACCCGCCATACAATATCCTGCTGCGGGATGATAAGTCCTACCCCTATATCCACTTGTCCGAGCATACCGACTATCCCGCGCTGACCTATCGTCGTGCACGGTCCCGCAAGGGGAGAGGGCGGTTTTTCGGTCCTTATCCAAGCTCCGGGGCAGTGCGCGAAAGCCTTAACTGGATGCAGAAAATCTTTCAGATCCGCCAGTGCGAGGAAAGTTTTTTCCGTAACCGCTCGCGGCCCTGCCTGCAGTACCAGATCAAGCGTTGCAGTGCGCCCTGTGTGGAGCTGATCTCTCCCGAAGACTACATGGAAAGCGTGCGGCGTGCCGTGATGTTTCTGGAGGGGAAGAGTCCCGAGCTGATTCAGGAGCTGATCCGGGAGATGGAAAAGGCGGCGGAAGCCCTGCAGTTTGAAAAAGCTGCCCATTACCGGGATCAGATCAACCACCTGCGCCATGTCCAGGAGCAGCAGTCGGTAGAGGTTGGCGACGGCGGGAATGTTGACGTGTGGGCGCTGCATCAAGAGCGCGATGCGGTATCCGTCCAGCTGATCTTTGTCCGCGGTGGGCGGGTGTTGGGGAGCAAGTCCTATTTCCCCAAGGTTTCGTTGGATATGGCGCCTGGCGAAGTACTGCAAGCCTTTACCTGTCAGTATTATTTGGGCGAACGGGAGTCCACCGAGGTGCCGGATGAGCTCATTCTGAGCCATGAACTGGTTGACCCGGATGCGGTGGGCGCCGCCATGGAGCAGTTGAAAGGCCGTAAAATCCGTATTGCCACCCGGGTTCGTCGAGAACGAGCCCAGTGGCTTAAGCTGGCCCAGGCGAACGCCGAACATCTGTTGCGTAGCCACCTGGCCAGCCAGGAAAACACGTTTCAGCGCCTGGTGGCGCTGCGGGACGCACTCTCTCTGGAGGCGATGCCCCAGCGTATCGAGTGCTTTGACATCAGCCACAGTGGCGGCGAGGCAACGGTTGCCTCCTGTGTCGTTTTCGGTGAAAACGGGCCGATTAAATCCGACTATCGGCGTTTTAATATCAGCGGCATTACCCCAGGGGATGATTATGCCGCCATGGAGCAGGCGCTGGTCCGCCGTTATAGCAAGCTCAAAACCGGAGAAGGCAAGCTGCCGGACATCTTGTTGATTGATGGTGGTAAAGGGCAGGTCGGGGTGGCTGATCGGGTCCTGGAAGAGTTACAGGTGGCTGGCGTGCAAATCGTGGGGGTGGCTAAAGGGGTTACTCGCAAACCCGGATATGAAACACTCATTCTAGGTAGCAGCCATGACATGATAAACTTGGGCCCGGACTCGCCAGCCTTGCACCTGATTCAACAGGTGCGTGACGAAGCCCACCGGTTTGCCATTACGGGCCACCGCCAGCGGCGACACAAGAAAAGGGTTAGCTCCTCTCTGGAAGGTATTCCGGGGGTTGGGCCGAAACGCCGCAGGGAGCTGCTGAACTACTTTGGCGGCATGCAGGAAATCAGAAAAGCCAGCCTGGACGAAATCGCCAAGGTACCTGGCATTAGCCGCACGATTGCGGAAACAATTTACGCAGCAGTCCACCATGAGAGCTGACCGGCAGTGGCCGGCCCGCATTGAATTGATGGCTTGACGGATCGACGTATTCGAATGAATTTACCCAATATTTTGACACTGTCCCGGATCGTGCTGATTCCGGTTATTGTGCTGATTTATTACTTGCCCTATACCTGGAGCTATCCCGCCGCGGCCGCTATTTTTGCGTTGGCCAGCGCGACTGATTGGCTGGATGGCTATCTGGCCCGCAAGTGGAACCAGACCACGCCGATGGGGGCTTTCCTGGACCCGGTGGCAGACAAGCTGATTGTGGCGGTGGCGCTGACCATGCTGGTGGAAGAGCATCATGACCCGTTGCTGACCGTGCCGGCCATGGTCATTATCGGGCGGGAGATCGTGATTTCCGCTCTGCGGGAGTGGATGGCGGAGATGGGTAAACGGGCCAGTGTGGCGGTGAGCTATATTGGCAAGATCAAAACCACCTGCCAGATGGTTGCCATTATCCTGTTGCTGATGACGCGCCCCGACACGACCATTGCAGCAATCGGCACCTTGTTGCTGTATGCGGCTGCGATTCTGACCCTGTGGTCGATGGTGGTCTACCTGATTGCCGCTTGGCCCGAGCTCAGATCGAACAAGAAATAACCGGTTTGGCGCGTTCTGACTAAGTTCGTGAATTTCTTTCGCTTTTAAGAGCGAATGACCCTTGACAGGAAGCTA
Source organism: uncultured Pseudomonadales bacterium (assembly GCA_964514485.1). Lineage (GTDB taxonomy): Bacteria > Pseudomonadota > Gammaproteobacteria > Pseudomonadales > Oleiphilaceae > JAEZAA01. The sequence continues at coordinate 7,914 of CAZEWG010000003.1, read as the reverse complement.
TAAAACAGTAAACTAGGCGCCACTTGAACGGAGACGTTCAGAGTGCGAAGGCACAAAAGTTCCAATGCGGGAATAGCTCAGTTGGTAGAGCACAACCTTGCCAAGGTTGGGGTCGCGAGTTCGAGTCTCGTTTCCCGCTCCAGATTTTGAAAACCCCGATCCCATCGGGGTTTTTAGCTCTTGGAGATTCCATCTCCAGTAGCATCCCGGTTAATGGCTGGGTGGCAGAGTGGTCATGCAGCGGACTGCAACTCCGTGTACGCCGGTTCGATTCCGACCCCAGCCTCCATTTTCCTCCTTTCAAATCAGCTAGTTATAGCGCGTTCTCTTGGCGTTAAACCTGACCGCAGTAATTCCGCAGTTATTTTTCCGTGTTTCTGTTCGGTTTCTTGGTTCTATTTTTGGATTGTGGTAGGCGCCCGTAGGCTTTTTCCATTGCGTGGCTTTCCGTGCCACAATTGCTCCCAACGATATTTAAGACATTGTTTGCTAACTCCTCGCAGTAGGGGCGCAACACTTATACCGGTAGGTGGAGCATGCAAGAGACGCCGGCGCCAATGGCGGCCGATACGTTCGAGTCAACCGATGGCTTGCTGGAACACTGTGGATCTCATGTCCTGGCTCTCCATCGGGTGACAACACAAGACCAGGAGCAGATTGCGCTACATCGAGTCGAAACGGCTGGTGCTGATCAGGCGCGATTAGTCGTGGTGCTGCTCCATGGTGCCTTTACCAATCGGCGGTTTTGGTTGTCTCAGCGGGGAAAAGGTCTGGCGGCTTATCTTGCGAACGCGGGGTGTGACGTCTGGATTCTGGAAACCCGCGGACACGGAGATGCAGCCCGTAGCTCCCGGTATCGCGGATGGGCGGCTCGGGATGTAGCCCGCCACGATATCCCGGCAGCCTCTGATTATATCCATCGAGCGACCAACGGACGCCCGCAGGCGTGGATCGCACATTCCTACGGCGGCATTTATCTGATGGCGTCTTTGTCCATGGGCTGGCTCGACCAAAGCCGGCTCAGTGCTGCTGCGATCTTTGGCAGTCAGATTTCTGAAGGTCAGCCTTATCTGAATCTACGCCCGCTGAACTGGGGTATCAGAGTCGCGATCTCCGTTTACGGTCGGTTTCCGGCAACCTTGTTTGGTCTGGGCAATGAAGATGAGCCGCCCGGCATTTTGAATGAGGCCTTAACCTGGAAGAGCAAGGGGCGCTGGATGTCGGGGCAGGGGGAAGATTATTCCCAGGGGTTGGGAAAGATCAGCATCCCTGTGCTGGCGGTGGGCGGCGTTGCCGACACCATGGACCCAGCGACCGGGTGTCGGGCCTTTTGGGAGATGATCGGGAGTCGCCAGAAGCAGTTTTGGCTGTTGGGGAAAGAGCAGGGCTACCGCAAAGACTACGGCCATGTGGACATGCTGGTTGGTCGGGATGCCCAGCGGGAGGTTTGGCCCCGTGTGCTGGAGTGGTTAAACCAGCACACAGATCCTGGTCACGGGACGCAAGAGGCGGGCTCAGGGCCTTAACGTCGTCTTGGCCGCGTTAAAACAAGCCACGACGATAGTCGGAGACCGCCTGCTCAATTTCCTGTCGGGTATTCATTACAAAGGGTCCCCACTGGGCAATCGGCTCGTTCAGGGGGCGTCCGGCGATGACCAGTGCCTTGGCCGGCTTTTCCGCATGAAGCCGAATGCAGGCCCCACCAGCTTTGTTGCCAAGCACGGCCATTTGCCGCGCGTGGACTGTGGTTCCTTGCTCGCCTAGTTTCAACTCACCGTCATAAACATAGACAAAGCCATTGTAATCCTCCGGCAGGGCGACCTCATGGTAGGTGTCGCCCGGCAAATGCACATCGAGATACAAAGGCTCGGTAACCGGCTGTTGAACAGCGCCTTTTACGCCTTCGCTTGCCCCGGCAATGACTCGCAGAGTGACGCCTTTGGGGGTGGTGTAAGTTGGAATTTCCTCAGTCGGGATATCCCGGTAACCGGGCTCGCTCATCTTGAGGGAGGCGGGCAAGTTGACCCAGAGCTGGAAGCCATGCATTAGGCCATCTTCCTGTTCGGGGAGCTCCGAATGCACCAGCCCACGCCCGGCATTCATCCACTGCACACCGCCAGAACAGAGTAGGCCCTCATTGCCCGCGCTATCCCGATGGCGCATGCGCCCGGCCAGCATATAGGTGACAGTCTGGAAGCCCCGGTGAGGATGGTCCGGAAAGCCCGCGATATAGTCCTGAGGATCGTCGGATCGGAATTCGTCCAGCATCAGGAACGGGTCCAAGCGGCGCTGCAGATCCGGCGTCAGAATACGCAGGAGTGAAACACCGGCACCGTCTGTGGTGGGAATGCCATTGACGATACGTTCAACTTCGCGGCTGATGAATGGGGATGTGGTCATGCTAGAGGCTCCTCAATCATGGCTGGGCTCCCGGTATAGGCTTCTTGAGCAACGGCTCGTGAAGAATCCTGCCCGGTTTCCGGTGGGCTTGGGAGACAAGCCAATAGGATAAATCAACCAGGATTATTTTGCTGGCACGGCCTGGCTCCTGGAGCGAAACAGTTTCTTGTCAAAATGAACCGCTGAGTTTTGAATGGGAGTGTTAGGAATTCTTTTCTACCATACAGGAGTATGCCTATGTCTGTTCGTCGTCTTGTTCCTTTCGCAGCAGCACTGGCCCTGGCAGTTGGTGCACCGGCCGTGATGGCTGCTGATGACCGTGGGGTGCCTGCTGATCAGGTAATTACGGCTATTGAAACAGTGGCGTCCGCCCATCAGGGAAACATCAAGGACGTAGAAATTGACGAAAAAGACAATCGTCTGTTGGTGGAAGTGACCGTGGTGGATGCAGACGGCAATGAAACAGAAGTGCGGGTCGACCCGCAAACCGGTCAAATTGTGAAGTAAGCTTCCCACTGGGCCGGGCTTTGTCCCGGCCCAATGTCTTCACTCTTGCTGGTCAGTGAACCGGCTCCTGCACATCAATCCGAAAGCGGGCGATGTTCCAGCGTAGTTCTTCGTTACTTTCCAATACTTCCTGCTGAAGTTTCTGTACCGTTTCGACGGCAGCTGCAGTGGCGATACTGGTTTCCCGTATATCTCCCATTTTTTCGCTGATATGGCGGGAGACCGCGGCTTGCTCCTCGGTGGCTCCGGCGATCTGCTCGGACATTTGGTGGATCTGCTCCACCGCCGCGATAATTTGCAATAGGGCTTTATCAGCTTCTTGGGTATGCTGCTGGGCGGTCTCGGCCAGTTCCCGGTGATGGAGCATGACTTCGGAGGTCTCCGTGGTCAGGGCTTGCAGCTTGGCTAATACGGAGCGGATTTCCTCGGTAGATTCGGACGTTCTCAAAGACAGGCTTCGCACCTCGGTGGCAACGACCGCAAAGCCACGACCATGATCACCCGCGCGAGCGGCCTCAATGGCGGCGTTAAGAGCCAGCAGGTTAGTCTGCTCCGAGATCTCACCGATAATGGCCAGAATTCGGTTGATCTGCTGCATTTCGTTGCCCAGCTGGTCAATCAGGTGTTTGGCGTTCATCACTTCTTCAACCATGCGTACCGTGCCGTTGATACTGCCGGTAATGGTGGTGCTGCCCACGCGCACCGCGCCTTCCGCTTCGCTGGACGAGGTAGAAACCTGCTGGGCATGGTCGGCAACCTCCCGAAACGACTGATACATCTGATCGACGGAGTTACTGACGTCTTCCGCGTGAAAGATCTGGGCTTCGGTCCGGCTACGCACGGCGATCAACTTCTCTTCAACAGATCGGCTTTGTTGCTCCACCAAAGCGACATTGCGGGCGAGGTCGGCGACCAACGATTGCATGTTTTGTTGGACTTCCTGAATCGACTGCCAGAGCTGGGCCACCTCTGTCAGGCGGGACGACGGGTAATCCACATGGGTGAGATCCCCCGATGCCAAGCGATGCAGCACCGGCCGCAAATTATGAATGGTGGCAGCGATGCGTTGTTGGGCCAATGCGGCGATAAACGCCATCACCAGGGTAATGCCCGCTGCGGCGTAGAGCAGGTAGCGCAGGTTCGCAAAGGCGTTCGTAAAACTCTGTTGGGCTTGCTGTTGAACAGCCTCAATGGTTTGGCTGACCTCCACCAGACGGTCACGCAGAATCTGTTCACTTTCCTGGATGCGGGTGATATTGGCTTGGGTGCGCATGATCTCACCTTCATAGCGGTTGAGCAGGGAATGGATCGAATTGCGCAAATCAATCGCCATATCCGAGGCTTCGGTGGTGCGCCCAAACAGCAGGTCCGAAGCCGACGGTTGCGTCATCACGCCGAGCAGTGGCAGGTTATCCAGTGCAGTTGCCGCCTCTTTCATGGCGTTGTTCAAGCGCAGCAGATCTTCATGCAGTGCGTTGTGTCCTGAATCCAGATAGCGCTCCCGCAACAGAGAGCGCTGGTGGAGCTGTTCCAGCAAGGTGCGCAGCTGTGCCGACCATTGCATGATCGCCTCAGTCTGTTGGCGGTCGGCTTGGTCGATGTAATCGCCCAGGCTCGATAGTGTCTGGCGCAACTCCCGTTCGTTTTGCAAAAGCAATCCCTTCGGGTTGCCCGCCAGTTTCCCAGCGGCCAGGAACTCGGTGGCAATATATGTCGCCAAATCATCCAGTGTGGCCAATAGTTGAGATTGGGCCGGTGCGTCGCTCGCAACACCGAGGCTATCTGAAATCTGTAGCAGGGCATCCCGGGCCTTGTTGAGCTCCACGCTGTTGCCTGAGCTCAGATAATTCTGGATGGGTGTTTGGATGTCATTTCGAAACGAATGCAGTAACTCGTCGTAGCGGGTAATTTGCTGCACGGGGGTGCCGAGCAGGTTCAATCCGGTCTGTGAAGCAATAACCAGCCCCAGGCAGACGGCAAGAAGACTGGCAGAGATCAAAAAGGTTAGGGTGCGAAGTTGCATGTCGAGTCCCGACTACAGATGAAAGGGATGGCCGATGCGTTACTGAACTGGCCGGCACCTCAAGGTGCCGGAGTCCTTAACCAGACTTCGACGCGGTTGTTTCTCATGCGTGCCTGCAGCGACTCCTGAGAGGCAACCGCCCGGTAATGCCCATAGCCGGAGAGGGCATGGATCTGGATACCTTGTTCGGCCAGGGCTTTTTGAACCGCCTTGGCACGATGCTCGGAGAGGATTTGGGCGCCGAGTTCGTCTCTGCGTTGCTCAGAAAAGCCGATCAGCATCAGCTGTTCCGGATCGAGATCGGACTGCAGGATAAACTCCGCCAGTCGCAACACATCCCGCTGGGCCTTGTTGTCCAGCTCCCAACTGTTGGGCCGGAAGCGAAAGTTAACCGACAGGCGTTGTGAGTTCTGGGTCAGGCGGGTGAAATGTTCCGGGTCGGTGGCGCTGGGTTGAGCCTCATGGGCGCTAGGAACCTGGGAAACGAAGCCTTCTTGCTCGACGAGTTGCTGCCCATCACGGCTGAGGGCGAAGTGGATAAAGTCCTTGGCCACCGGGTTGCGTATGTCGGTTGCAGAATAGAAGTAGAGTCGGCGAGACAGGGGATAGTCTTCAGTGGCCACTGAAATCTGCTCGGGCTTCAAGGGAGTGGCGTCACCATCCGAGATCCCCAGCACTTTCACGCCGTCTGCAGAGGCCAGGGCGACAAAGCCAATGGCATTGGGGTTCGAAGCCACATCTTGGGCAAGTTGCTGGTTGGATTCATAGCGTTGCGCGTCTTCGGTCAGCCGGTCGCCATTGGTTAACACCAAGTGCTTGAAGGTATCGTAAGTACCTGAATTGTCGTCCCGCGCCAGCACTTTAATGGTCCCTGGCAGGCCGCCAAGTTCCCGCCAATCCGAGATGGCGCCGGAAAAGACCTGACGTAACTGTGTCAACGACAGATGGCTCACCGGGTTAGAGGGATGGACGATAATGGCCAAGCCATCAATGCCCAGAATGTGCTCCCCATCGACCGAAGTCAGATCGCCCAAAGCGACCAGTTGGGCAACTTCTTTGTCGGTAATCTGGCGGGAGGCCGCGGCAATATCCGCCGTGCCGTTATAAAGTGCCTTAAAGCCGGTGCTCGAACCTTGGGCGGCAATCAGAATCTGGATTTTGCGGTTATCAGATAACGTCCCGACAACCTGCGTCTGGTTTCCCTCACCATCAAACTGATCCAGGCTCTGCGCGCCCAGTGAGATCAAAAATGCTTTCGCTAAAGCCGGCGCCAAGCTCGCCCCAATGGTATTCGAGCCTTGAATCCTCAAGATGGGCTCAGCAATACCGGGGTAGGGCAGTGACGGGGAATCGGCGCTAGGTGTTGCCTGCCTGGGGGTGGAGAGTGCCGGTTCGGCGTACTTAGCCGGCTGTTCGGTCAAGCATCCACTGAGCAGGCTGGAAAAGATCAGGATGGAAAGAGCACTTAAAAAGCGACAGCGACGAACGACAGCACTAATCACTCGTATGGGTCCTTATTCATTAATTTTTCAGTAGCTGTGAAAGTACTGCAGTTTTGTGACAGCTGTGTTTCACTGTGCGGGAAATTGCTGATTTATCAGGAAAATGTAGGGAAATAGGAGATTGAGAAAATCTATTGATAATTAGGTATTACAAAACTAGAATAACGCTCCCTCTTTTAAGCCTTCATCCAGGCTTAGAATATTGAGTGACAGGGAGCCCAAGAGATCTTCAGAGACGGCTTCTCACTCAATCCGCCCTTAGCCCGGGTGGTGAAATTGGTAGACACAAGGGACTTAAAATCCCTCGAACCTAACGGTTCGTGCCGGTTCGACCCCGGCCCCGGGCACCAATGAAATCAATGAGTTGTAGTGATTTATTCCGTTTTGATGCGCTATCAAAAATCTTTTTATATTGCTCGTGTAGCCGCAATGTAGACATTTGTGTGGCAGAAGAGGCGGGAACTATCCATTGCTTGCATCTTCGTGTTCCAGACAGATAGGCTCTGGACACAGTCGTTGTGCCGCCGATTGTTATAGGTTTTACTGTCAATCTTCAATGAAGAAGTCTGTATCCACTTTTTTAACTTCGTATACCGCCGCAGAACTCACACCGACACCATGATCAATCATTAGCTGGACTAAATCGGTACCGTCGATCAAAACCACTTTAGGGTCAATCTGCCCCACATAGTCTAAAGCTTCTTTTGAAAACCGGCTGGTTGTAATGAAAACTCCCTTCTTGGCACGCTGTCCGTGAAGAGCGCCAACGAACTTCTGGATCTCTGGTCTGCCAACAACGGCCTCCCATCGTTTGGCCTGCAAATAGATTGCATCCAAGCCCAGGCGATCTTCTTTTATGACGCCATCAATACCTTCATCTGCGGTTTTTCTCGTGGCTTTGCCAGCCTCTTTAACAGAACCGCCATATCCCATTGCAACAATGAGATGGACGACCAATTTCTCGAAGAATTCCGGCGTGTTGCCTTTAATCAGATGAAGTAACTCATTCGCCACTTCATCTCTCAATTGCTGATATGCTTGCTCTAATGTTTCTTCAGGGGTCGCGGATGACGGCCCGCTCTCAGGATTGCTGGTAACTTTCTCGGTTCTGTTCTTGCTGCTCGCCTGCCGAAATTCCTGAAACTCTTCGAACCGCTCCAGATACTTGATGTCAATTTTTTCAGGTGCTTCAGCGAGAATTTGTTGGCCTCGCTCAGAAATATGAAAGCGCCCCCGCTTTGGTGACTCCAAGACACCTGCCTGTGTGAGGTAGACCTTTGCCCATGCCACGCGATTTGCGTATGTGGTTTGCCGACCACTTGGCAGCCTTTCCCGTAGATCGTCTTCGGAAAGGCCCATTACCTTAGCGAGCCCATCACGCGCTTCTTGCATCGTATGCTCTTTTCCATCAGCGGAAAACTTGAGCAATGGCAACATCAATGATTGAAAGTCAGGTACAGCCAAGTGGGTACTCCCATTTTT
>CAZEWG010000002.1:49882-136332 GCA_964514485.1 uncultured Pseudomonadales bacterium | reverse complement strand
ACCTCCGACCACCTGGTTCGTAGCCAGGTACTCTATCCAACTGAGCTACAGGCGCCCATTTGACCTTTTGCAAGGCCTGTTATCTTACACTTGCTCTTTCATTTTGCCGACGCCCTCTCTGAGAGCTTGTCGGTAAAATGGCGCGCCAGGAAGGATTCGAACCTCCGACCGCCTGGTTCGTAGCCAGGTACTCTATCCAGCTGAGCTACTGGCGCGCAGTAACAAGTGGCGGAGAGGGAGGGATTCGAACCCTCGATAAGCTTTCGCCTATACACCCTTAGCAGGGGTGCGCCTTCAGCCTCTCGGCCACCTCTCCCCAAGACGCGGCGTATAATACCACAATCTTCTGAAAACACTAGGGGAATTTTAAAGAAAAGTTAAGATGCGGATCCTTCTTCCACATGTTCGCCCTTCTCGGACTTCTCCCGCTGGATGCGCTGATAGATTTCTTCACGGTGAACCGCAACTTCTTTAGGCGCGTTAACACCGATACGAACCTGGTTTCCTTTAACCCCAAGAACGGTCACGGTCACTTCATCGCCAACCATCAGGGTTTCACCCACTCTACGTGTTAAGATGAGCATTCTGCTTCTCCTTTGATATACGACTTTTATTCCAGAGATGTCGAGCGAGCGTCCCTAACAGGTATCCCTCGCCTTTTCGTTTTTTTTCTGAGTCCATCCAAGCAAAAGAAACCCGGAGCCACAACAGCTTTGCTGTAAGCCTCGCGCGTTCTTTTTCCAGTCACCCATCAATGGCGAGGGGAGCCGGAAATGCATCTCCTTCCCTTAGATCCGCAGAGGAACCAAACCAACATTCAAGGGATCGACAACGACCCCACCACGAATCGTTGTCAGATAAATTGAACATTGAGTTCCTGCTCTTTGGGCCACCCGCAGGTGAACCTACAAGCCTGCACCGGACTTCAGCATCTATTCTGCAGTTCGGTGCCTTATCCGTCATTCTTCCTTGGATTTATCTTCATCCAGCTCAAAGGCCGAATGCAGTGCACGGACCGCTAACTCCAGATATTTTTCATCAATCACAACCGAAATTTTGATCTCGGAGGTGGAGATCATCAGGATGTTAATTCCTTCCCGGGACAGCGCGTCAAACATCTTGGTGGCCACGCCCGCGTGAGAGCGCATGCCGACACCCACGATGGAGACTTTGGCAATCTTGCTGTCGCCACGCACTTCACGGGCGTTCAGCTCTTCCTTCAGGGTCTGCAGGATGTCCAGGGCGCGCTTATAATCGCCCCGCCCTACCGTAAACGTGAAGTCGGTTTTATTGTCCGCACCAACGTTCTGCACAATGATGTCGACTTCGATGTTGGCATCACTGATCGGCTTCAAAATCCGCGTTGCCACACCCGGTACGTCGGGCACACCCAGAATCGTCAGTTTGGCTTCGTCACGACTGAACGCAATACCTGAAACAACCGGTTGTTCCATAGAGCCATCATCCTCAACAGTAATCAGCGTGCCTGAGCCTTCTTTAAAACTGTGCAGCACGCGCAAGGGAACATTGTACTTTCCAGCAAACTCAACCGCGCGAATCTGAAGCACCTTGGAGCCCAGACTGGCCATTTCCAGCATCTCTTCGAAAGTAATTCTTTCGAGGCGACGAGCCGTGTCGACCACGCGCGGATCAGTTGTATAAACACCATCCACATCCGTGTAGATCTGACACTCGTCAGCTTTCAAGGCCGCAGCCAGCGCAACTCCGGTGGTATCCGAGCCACCCCGTCCCAGCGTGGTGATGTTGCCATCTTCGTCCACCCCCTGGAATCCGGCGACAATGACCACCCGACCCGCGTCCAGATCACTCCGGATCCGCTGCTCGTCAATCTGCAGAATCCGCGCCTTGTTGTAGGCCCGGTCGGTCAGAATCCGAACTTGCTGCCCGGTATAAGAGCGGGCTGGCACTCCCCGTTTCTGAAGCGCCATGGCCAGCAGGGCGATGGTGACCTGTTCACCGGTGGAAACCAGCACATCCAGTTCCCGAGGTGTCGGCTCTTCCATCACTTCCTTGGCCAGACCAATCAAACGATTGGTTTCGCCGCTCATGGCAGAAACCACAATCACCAGATCGTGGCCCTGCTCACGAAAGCCTTTAACCTTCTCTGCAACGGCTTCAATCCGTTCGATTGTGCCAACAGAGGTACCACCAAACTTCTGCACCAATAGCGCCATTGTTTAACTCACTCGACCCTATAGCATTTAAACTCCCGAGTGCGCCTCGGAAAGCATGGCAACAGCATCACAACCTGATGCGTGACATCAGAACCGCGCTCAACTGACGCCCTGAAGCCCGTGACGGACACTCCAGAGCGCCGGCCTCTTGCCTAAAGCTCATCTAAACTCCTTCGTGATGGAGTTTACATGCCCTTCAAGCAAGAGCGCGCATTTTCATTTTGAGATCAGAGTCGGGTTTCCACCCAGCCCTGCACTGACTCAAGCGCCACTGGCAACTTGGCGATATCAGAGCCGCCTCCCTGGGCCATGTCAGGGCGGCCACCGCCTTTACCCCCGATCATTTCCGAGACGGACTTCACCAGATCACCGGCCTTGAGACGGTCGGTCAGATTCTTGGTCACCCCCGCAACGACGCTGACTTTATCCTCTTCCTGAGCAGCCAGCAAGACTACCGCGGAGCCTAGCTTGTTCTTCAACTGGTCGACCATATCCATCAAGGATTTGCGATCCACCCCGTCCAGTCGTGCCGCAACTACTTTAACGCCTTTCACATCCAGAGCGTTGGTGGCCAGATCCGAGCCGGCCGAGCTGGCCAGCTTGGCTTTCAACTGCTCCAGCTCCCGCTCCAACTGGCGGTTCCGCTCCAGGAGCGCCTTCACCTTATCGACTGCCTGCTCGCGCCCGGCCTTCACCAGCCCGGCGATCTGACGCAGGGACTGCTCGCCGGCATCCAGGTAGCGGGCGGCATTGCCACCGGTGACCGCTTCAATTCGACGCACCCCGGCGGCAATGCCCATTTCGGCCGTGATAATGAAGTAACCAATATCACCCGTGCGGGAGACGTGCGTGCCCCCGCAAAGCTCGACGGAGAAAGCATCACGACCCATGGTCAACACTCGAACCTGATCGCCGTATTTCTCGCCAAACAAGGCCATGGCACCTTTGGCCTTGGCAGTTTCCATATCGGTTTCGTGAACTTCCACCGCCACGTTGGCGCGAATCTGGTCGTTGACGATGTTCTCGATTTCCTTCAATTGCTCATGGCTCACGGCTTCGCCATGGGAGAAGTCGAAGCGCAGGCGCTCGGGCTCCACCAGGGAACCTTTTTGCGTCACATGAGGACCCAGCACCTTGCGCAGGGCAGCGTGGAGCAGGTGCGTTGCCGAGTGGTTCAGAGCAGTCGCCATACGCTTGGCCTCATCCACCCGGGCGCTGACTTTCTGCCCGACTTTCAGGCTGCCACTTTGAACGCGCCCAACATGCAGATGGCTATCACCTTCTTTCAAGGTGTCGCGGACTTCAAAGCTGCCGCCGTCCCAATCGATGATGCCGGCATCACCCACCTGACCACCGGACTCCCCATAGAAGGAGGTCCGATCCAGCACTACCGTCGCCTCGGTTCCGGCGGTGACCGCATCCACGGGCCGGCCTTCCACAAAGATCGCGGTGACATTGGAATGTTCCACCAGATGCTCGTAACCGGTGAAGTCGGTCTTGCCTTCCACCTTGATCAGGCTGTTGTAATCAATACCAAACTTGCTGGATGCCCGCGCCCTTTCGCGCTGAGCCTCCATTTCGGCTTCATAGCCGTCATAATCCAGAGTCAGACCCCGCTCGCGGGCGATGTCATTGGTCAGATCAACCGGAAAACCATAAGTGTCGTACAGGGTGAAGACGGTTTTTCCGGGAATTACCGACCCCTTGAGGCCGGCCAGATCCTGCTCCAGAATCTTCAGGCCCTGCTCCAGGGTCTTGGCGAACTGCTCTTCTTCCTGGCGCAGCACTTTTTCCACATGCGCCTGCTTCTCTTTCAATTCCGGATAGGCCTGCCCCATTTCCTGAACCAAGGCATCCACCAGCTTCCAGAAAAACGCGCCATTGGCACCCAGCTTGTTACCGTGACGGCTGGCACGACGGATGATGCGGCGCAGTACATAGCCCCGCCCTTCGTTGGAAGGCATCACCCCATCGGCAATCAAGAACGAGCAGGAGCGGATATGGTCAGCCACCACTTTCAGGGAAGGCTGCCCTTCATCTTTACAACCAATTACTTCCGCAGCAGACTTCAGCAGGTTCTGAAACAGGTCGATCTCATAGTTGGAATGCACCTTCTGCATCACTGCGGAAATACGCTCCAGCCCCATGCCCGTATCCACCGAAGGGGCCGGCAACGGATGCAGTTGCCCATCAGCCGTCCGGTTGAACTGCATGAACACGTTGTTCCAGATTTCAATGTAGCGGTCGCCATCTTCATCCGGTGAACCGGGAGGCCCGCCGGCTACATCCGGACCATGATCATAGAAGATTTCGGTACAAGGTCCGCAGGGGCCGGTATCGCCCATCGCCCAGAAGTTATCTGAAGCATAGGGGCCACCTTTGTTATCGCCAATACGGATAATCCGTTCTGTTGGCACGCCCACTTCTTTATTCCAGATCTCGTAGGCCTCGTCATCCGTATGGTAAACGGTGATCCACAGTTTGCTGGAGTCGATACCCAACCACTGGGGCGAGGTCAGAAACTCCCAGGCGTAATGAATCGCATCACGCTTGAAATAATCGCCGAAGCTGAAGTTCCCCAACATTTCAAAGAACGTGTGGTGACGGGCGGTATAACCGACATTTTCCAGGTCATTGTGCTTGCCACCGGCCCGGACACACTTCTGGGAGGTTGTGGCGCGGGTATAAGGACGCTTTTCCAGACCCAGAAAGCAGTCCTTGAACTGGTTCATCCCCGCATTGGTAAACAACAGGGTGGGATCGTCGCCGGGAATCAGGGAACTGGAGGCCACCCGCGTATGACCTTTTTCTTCAAAAAATCGCAGGAATGCTTCGCGAATATCAGCGCTCTTCATGGCAACGTCTACCGTACGCAATCGTTACTTCGGTTGGGAATGGAAAAAAGAGGTAGGTACTCTATCACAATTAGCGTGATGCAAAAATCGTATCGAACCAAGAATTCTGGGCAATCCGTCAACAACGGACCGTGACGGCATAAGGAAAAACCGTTAGTGAGACTACCAAGTTGATTTGGACTCTGGGAATTGAGTTGCGGGATTTGAGCTGTGGTATAGTAGCGCCACCTTAAAAGGAGGCCTGTTTCCCAATGATACGTCGCTTTCCGGAAGATCCGAGCACTCTTCCCATAGCTCCGCTGTGGCGGCGGTTTGCCGCTATGTTTTACGACAGCCTGCTGGTAATTGCCCTGCTGTTTGTGATTACCGCTATTTATCTGGCAGTGGCCGCGGCCGTCATGGGGGGCGATGCACTCAAGATCCACCTGGATTCCGGCGGCATGGAGCGAGACCCTTTTTACAAGACCGTGCTGTTTCTCAGCGTGTTCTTCTTCTTTGCCTATTTTTGGCGCCGCCTCGGGCAAACCTTAGGCATGCAAGTGTGGCGGGTGCGCATCCAAAACCCGGACGGCACCTCCATCACCTGGCTTCAGTGCCTGCTGCGTTTCATGGTTGCGATCGTTTCCTGGCTATGTCTGGGACTGGGATACTTCTGGATGCTGTGGGACAAGGAACAGCTCACCTGGCAGGACCGCTACTCAGAGAGCAAAGTGGTGGTACTCCCGCCGCGCAAAAATTAAAGCCCCACCTTCAGGAGCCCGACTCCGCTCTGGATCGACCGGGCTCCTTGGCGCAAGCGCGCCTGCTGGCACCACAGCTTGCCCCAACCTCACGCCTTCCCCGGCAGATTTCTTTATAAATGAGCCCCCTGGCAATTTAACCTTATATTGATCAGGGTCAATCACCGCCTTCCTGTAACTGCTAACTTAATATCATCTTCTTTTAACCTACAGGAAGCAGATCTATGTACCTTGATGAAGTCGTCATAGCTGGGCTGATTATCGTAGCGCTAATGATCGCATTCTTTGTCGGCGTAGTCTGGGCGATCCGCAAGGACATCCAGAAAAACAGCGGCAAGCACGATCAGCCAAAGCAGCAAACCCAGTCTTAGCCTGCCAAGGAAAGCGGGCCTGCCAGTGCCGCAACGGCATGGGGGTCCGCGCCAACGCCCCCTGCCTGCCGGTATTGGAAGCGCCCGCTCGTGGTGAGAAAAAAGCTGGCAATGACCAGCTTGAAATCGCCAATCCATGGCGAGGGGAATCATCATTCTTTGGCTTAAGCCGTCATTTATCGACAGCCTTTCCGGGCAGGCAAGCGATCCTTTTCGCCGCCCGCATCCCGTTACCCTTGAACAGACCTTAGTGGATAGGAGTACGCTTGTAGCGGACCCACTCCCCACCCACACGCTTGTAATAGAACGCCATCAGACACTGGTTTACCGGCATTTTTACACAGATCACATCATCAGCCAGGGAGGATACGGACATACTCTGAACTCCTAAGACAGTGCGCTCACCGCAATTACTGTATCAATTTACAGTGTATATTAGTACAGTGTTTCAACCTGTTCAAGCACCTACTTCACAACTTCGGCTCAACCCGCCAGACATCCCTTCAGACGTTAGCTTGATCCCATTAGGTAAATCAGCGGATGGACAGCCCCTGCTGGCGTCTGTATGTTGTCGATAACTTCATCTTGCCCGCCTGACCGGCTCCAACCGCGCGTTGGGTGCGCCAGAGCCTCTGGTGGTGGGCTGTTACCCATTGCAGAACCCCGTATTATCACCATGATGAAAAAGCTCATAACAAAACTTGGCCTCCTGGGTGGCGCCCTCTTTTGGGGAATGAACGCCTCCGCCCTGGAACTGGAGCTTCGCGAAGGCCATGACCTGGTGGGACAAGTTGAAATTATTGAAGCGCGCTATGAAGATACTTTTGCCGAACTCGGTCAAAAGTTTGGCCTGGGCTATACAGAAATGCTGCTGGCCAACCCCCAAGTGGACCCCTGGCTGCCCGGAGAAGGCACCCAGGTTGTTCTCCCCCACCAGTTTTTACTCCCCTCCGGGCCACGACAGGGGATTGTGGTCAATCTGGCGGAATATCGTCTCTACTATTACACCAACAAGGGCAGCGTGCTGACCTATGCCATTGGCATTGGCACCGACGAGTCCCCTACCCCCCTGACCCAAACACGGGTGCGGGCCAAAATTCCCAATCCAGCCTGGTATCCACCTGAGTCGATCCGCCGAAAGTATGCGGCCGAAGGAAACTTCCTACCTGCGGTTGTTCCCCCGGGGCCGGAGAACCCCCTCGGGCCGCTCAAAATACAGCTCGACCTGCCCAGTTACCTGATTCACGGCAGCAATAAGAGCTTTGGTATTGGCACCCAGGTCAGCCATGGTTGTATTCGTATGTATAACCGGGATGTGCTGGAGCTGGCCAAGATTCTGCCAGTGGGAACGTCGGTTCGTTTTATCAACGAACCCATCAAGCTGGGACTCAGTGGCGACGATTTGCTGATCGAGCTCCATGCCTTTGATCAACCCGATCACCCGGATCAGATTCGTCAGTTGCGGATTGATGCGGTACGGGCGCTGGCCGCCTTTGAAAAGGAACATGGCCCGATGCTGATTGATGCGCGGAAATTGGAAGAGGCGGTGTCGCGGGTGTCCGGGATTCCGGAGCTGATTGGTCAAAAAGCCCGGATGACTGCTTCCGGGCTTTTACAACCGCGTTCTTAATTACTTGCGGCTGGACTGTTGCAGCATACGAGCAGCGCGCTCGTTGGCAGCATCAGCAGACTGCTGTGCAGCCTTGGCAGCGGCCAGGGCTTCTTCTGCCAGACGATAAGCTTCGTTCGCGCGTTGTTCTACAGCGCTTACTTTTGCTTGTGCTTCATCAACTTTGCTTGCCACCTCATCAACGCGCTGGTTAGCAGCGTCTTGCTGATCCTTCGTGGTGCTGGCACAACCAGTTGCCAATACAGCCGCCAGCAGTACAGAAGTCAGAGAAACATTACGAATCATGAGATTACCCCTAAATCGGTTTATCCTTTATTCCCCCAAAGTTATGCTTCCGAACATTTACAGTGCGGGACACTCAGGGTTCGCAAACAAGTCTAAGGTAAAATGATGACAAACTATAGGGAATGTCTCGCATAAATTCGGAAATTCCTTATCAAAGTGACTTGAAAGGCCCGAGGCGAAGTTAGCTAGCTATATAAGAGAATGGTGTTATAACCTAAAGGCTTGAGGGATCAGGGTAAAATCACAATTGGCGTGCCGTCAGCCACGGAGTTCCAGATTTCTTCCATCGCTTGATTGGAAACCGCAATACATCCTTCGGTCCAATCGGATTCCAGCAACAGCTTCTCATCCAGATTTTTCTTATTACTTGGCAGACCATGGATCATGATCATTCCGCCCGCTGATTTTCCAATTGCCAGGGCCCGGGCCACATCATCCGGATTGGGATAGGAAATATGGATGGACTTATAGAAGCTGCTGTGTGCGTTCCGCCAATCCAGCACATACACGCCTTCCGGAGTTCGCATATCCCCCTCGAACACTTTATGTCCGACCGGGCTCAACCCCAGGGAAATGGGATACTCCTTGACCGGCACTCCGGAGCGCATCAAAAACATCTTCCGCTCGGCCTTCATCACCAGCACGTAATCAACCTCCGACGAGACAGCCATGCTGCTCGCCAGGCTGAAAACCGGCATCAACACCAATAGGAAAGCGAGAATTTTTTTCATAACCGGGGTGATTCGAGGCGCCGCGCAAAATCGCAATTGAAACGATTCAAGTGTAGGTGGCCGGCCCTGGCTCGTCCAGGGAGCACGAGGCGGAAAACCGCGCCCTGGCGCCGCCAAAGGGTAGCACCGAAGCTGTCAGCCAGACTCCCCCCGTCGCTTGGCATGCCGGGTCGGCGGCGCGGTCAGTGGGTCTTCGGGCCAGTGGTGTTTGGGATAGCGGCCCCGCAGATCCTTGCGTACCTCCCGGTATCCGTTACGCCAAAAGCTGGTCAAGTCCTGAGTCACCTGTACCGGTTTGTAGCCGGGAGAGAGTAGGTGCAAGGTCACCGGCTGACGTCCATCCAGGACCTTGGGAGTTTCCGTGAGTCCGAAGAGTTCCTGGAGCCGAACCGCAAGCACAGGTAGTTCGGCACTGCGGTAATCCAACTGGATGCGGGACCCGGTCGGAACTTCCAGTCGCGCCGGCGCCTTCAGCTCCAACTGGCGCTGCTGGTCATAGCTCAACAGGCTATTGAGTGCCTGCAATAACGACAACCCCTTTACCTGGGTCAGACGATTCATGCCAGCCAGAAATGGGGCCAGCCACTGGTCCGCGGTACCGGCCAAGGCCTCAAGGGAGGTGTCCGGCCAAACGTCTCCTTCAAACCGTCGTAGGAACTGCACCCGCGCCAGCCATTGCCTGGATTCATCATCCCACGGTAAATCCTCCAGCTTGCGCTGAACCAGCACCTGGGTCAGCAGCGCGGTAACCGCCTCCGGGTCCGCGGTGGTCACGGCGCGCTCTTCCAGCACCAGGGCCCCGAGTTTGGTCTGCTGAGCAGCCCGCACCAACTGTGCCGTCGCGTCCCAGTGAAGTAATTCCTGGTGTTCGATCCGGTCAGCAAAGTGCTCCAGGATAGATGCCCGACTAATCTCCGCCCCTAGAAAGATACGGGCTTCCCGACCTTTGTCATCCAGCTCCGCGGCAACGATAAAGTCCGCTCTCTGTAAAGGGTCATCGTCCATCAGCCAGGCGCCTCGCCCATTCGCCAGCAAATAGCGGGGCGCGTTACCGGCCCGGCGCTTGCCGATCCGATCCGGGTAAGCCATCGCCAGCAGCACACCTGCCGCATCTGGCGACTCCGGTAAGTTTTGCTCGGGCTTGAGACGCTGCAGGATCTGCTGCGTGGTTTGACGCACCCGCTGCACTCGCCCGCGATCCGCAACGCCCCGCCCTACTTCGCCACGCAGCGCCACCAGCCGATCCTGAACATCCCCATGGCGCTGGCCGGTCAGGACATCCCGCTCTGAAAGCAGGGCGGCCAGTTGGGCACCTAATCGTGCCCAGCCCAAATCACGGGCTCGCTCCACCATATGGGCCAGTCGCGGCTGAAGCCCCAGGCGCCCGACCCGGCGACCATGATCGGTCAGGCGCCCATCGGGGCCCAGAATCTGCAATTGCTGCAACAGCTCCCGGGCCTGTTGCCAGGCGGCCGGGGGTGGCGCATTCAACCAGCTCAGACGGGTTGGGTCCGTCTCGCCCCATTGGGCCAGATCCATCACCAGATCGGACAGATCCGCCGTCACGATCTCCGGCTGGGCAAAGGGGATTAACCGGCTTTGCTCCGCCTCCGACCAGAGACGATAACACACCCCGGGTTCGGTCCGGCCGGCCCGTCCCTTGCGCTGCTCGGCGGCGGCTTGAGAGATCCGTTGCGTGTGCAGGTGGGTCAGGCCCGTCACCGGGTCAAACACCGGCGCACGATGCAGCCCGGAGTCAATCACCACCCGCACCCCTTCAATGGTCAAACTGGTTTCAGCAATGGAGGTTGCCAGCACAACCTTGCGGCGGCCCGCCGGGGCCGGGCGAATCGCGGCATCCTGATCATCCTGGGACAACTGTCCGAACAGGGGCGCAACAAAGGTGTCCGATGCCAGCCGCCCTTCCAATTCTTGCTGTAAACGACTGATTTCCGCCGCTCCTGGTAAAAATACCAGCACCGAGCCACTCTGTTCCGCCAGCGCCTGGAGAACCACGGCGACTAAATGCTGCTGGGGTGTCTGGTGGCCGGGTGCGGGCAGATAGCGCACCTCTACCGGGTAACTGCGACCGGGGCTGACAATCATCGGGGCATTGCCCAACAATTTGGCGATGGGTTCTGCATCCAGTGTGGCGGACATCACCACAAGCCGCAGGTCCTCCCGCAGGGCCTGGCGCACCTCGAGGGTCAGTGCCAGCCCCAGATCGGCCTGCAAACTGCGCTCATGAAACTCATCGAACAACACCGCGCCATAAGGGGCCAGTGAGGGATC
This sequence comes from uncultured Pseudomonadales bacterium, assembly GCA_964514485.1. Taxonomy (GTDB): domain Bacteria; phylum Pseudomonadota; class Gammaproteobacteria; order Pseudomonadales; family Oleiphilaceae; genus JAEZAA01. Next base: position 125,233 of record CAZEWG010000002.1, on the reverse strand, counting down.
ATCCTGCAGGATGCGGGTTAAGATGCCTTCAGTGACCACTTCAATACGGGTTTGGGCGCTGACTTTACTATCCAGGCGGGTGCGATAGCCGACGGTCTGGCCCACCGGTTCGCCGAGTTGTTGCGCCATGAATTGGGCCGCCGCGCGGGCCGCCAGTCGGCGGGGTTCCAGCATGATAATGCGTTGCCCGTCCAGCCAGGGCTCGGCCAACAGGGCCAGCGGCACCCGTGTGGTTTTACCGGCACCGGGTGGAGCCTGTAAAACGGTCACGCAGTGCTGGCGAAGCGTCTGCAACAGATTGGGAAGAACATCGTCAATGGGTAAATGCATGGCGGGATTTTAGAGCAGTCAAACACCGCAGTCACCTTCTCCATCCCGCCAGTAAAGGTCCAACCCCGGTGGTTCATTTCTCCGTCGACGGCTGCCTGCCCTGTCCAACAGGCAGCCGGTTGGTTATTGGCTTACACCGCGATGGCTCGGGGCGCACGTCGGGCGCCCTTGGCTCCCAACAGGCCACCACCCAAGGCGACAATCAGGGATAGGGCAATAGCGATAAAGAGGCTCCAGGTTGCCGTGGCCGCGACATCCACCCCCTGATTAATACTGGCCTGGGCCTCCGGTGACACGGCTTGCGGTGCGGTGATGGCCATCAAACCATCGACCACTCCTTCGGCACGTTGAGCCTCCACACCAAAGGTTTGCACCAAGGTGTTGGTGGCACCCGCCCGATCACCGGCATCCAGCTGGGCTTGCAACTGGTTCATATTCTCGGTGGTGATCGCTTCGGTATTAATATTGGTGTTTTCTCCAATCAAAGCCTGCAAGCGCTGCTGCAGTACCGGCCCTTCCGTTTGGGCCGCCACGCCGGCCGCGGAAGACCCCACATTGGCAACGGTGCTGAAGATCCCGCCAAACAAGGCCCCCATGGCCGAAATCGACAGAATGGCATAGAGCAAGGTGGTCGCCCCCCAGGCCACAAAACCGTGCAAAACACCATCGGCCTTGCGTCGCAGCCCCGACATGCGCGCCGCGACATAACCACCGACAAAGGCGGCCAGCAGCATACTCAGGCCGTTCCAGGCCGCGGACCACTCTGGGACATTCTGTGCGCCCAAGCCGCTGGCGGTAAATTCCACGGCCGTCATTCCGGCGGCCACTCCCAGCAACATCATCAGCATGTGGGTCGCAAGCCCGACTACCAAGCCGCCAATAATCGAGCTCCAGGCAATTGCCGGAAAACGATTGCTGCGTGTCGGACGGGACGCGACCACGCCAACTCTTTCTGTTACGGGTTCGTTGCGTGCAACCGGATCCATCGTTTCTCTCCTTACCGTTGAAACTTAACCTTTAGTTGTAAACTAAGTGATGAAATTCGCACAGAAATACTAATTTTGGAGAGCCCTACCCCATTGCCCACCGAGCTGTGCCCCCCTCTGCCCGGTCTGCTAGAATCAGCTCAGTAACCCTGGCACTCAGGTTAAGGCCAGCATCCACTCATTACCCACGCGATTTTCGAGACGTCCATGACTGATCACCCGTCTTGTCCTTGTGGCTCCGGCCAGACCTATGCCGCCTGCTGTCAGCCGCTCCATACCGGCAGCCCCGCAGCCAGCCCGGAAGCCTTGATGCGCTCCCGCTATACGGCCTTCGCCTTGGAACTCCGCGAATATTTACTGAGTAGCTGGCATTCCTCCACCCGCCCCAGCCAGCTTGAGCTCACGCCCACCCAGTGGAAGCGCCTGGAGATTTTTGGCAGCGGCGAGGAAGGCGAAACGGGCTGGGTCCACTTTCGTGCTACATTTTTGGAGCAAGGGCAATGGAGCGCTCTGGAAGAACGCTCCTTGTTTTGTCGCGAGGATGGGCGCTGGCGGTATCTGAAAGGCACGCCAGAGGTGCTGACTCTTCGCCCGGAGCGCAATGGCAGTTGCCCCTGCGGGAGCGGCAAGAAATACAAAAAATGCTGCCTCGATTAGATCTCTTGGCAGCATTTTGAGGGTCAGGCCATCATATGACGCAGTACGTAATGAAGAATGCCGCCGCTACGGAAGTAGGCCATTTCATTGGCGGTGTCGATTCGGCAACGCACGGTGAACTGCTGCTGGCCGCCATCAGGACTGGTGGCCACCACCTTAAGCTCTTGCCCCGGTCGTAATGAATCGGACAAGCCCTGGATTTCCAGCTCTTCCGTTCCCTTCAGTCCCAGGCTCTGGGCATTTTCACCTTCGTTGAATTGCAACGGCAGCACCCCCATACCCACTAGGTTGGAGCGGTGAATCCGCTCGAAGCTCTCGGCAATCACGGCTTTGACCCCCAGCAGCCGGGTGCCTTTCGCCGCCCAGTCCCGGCTGGAGCCCGTCCCATACTCCTTGCCCGCCAGTACCACCAAGGGCGTCCCCTCTGCCTGGTAACGCATCGCGGCGTCATAAATGGACATTTGCTCGCCTGATGGAATATGCAGGGTTTCGCCCCCTTCCACCCCGGGCAGCATCAGGTTTCGGATGCGGATATTGGCAAAGGTGCCGCGCATCATGACTTCATGGTTCCCCCGACGGGAACCATAGGAGTTGAAGTCCGCCACGCTCACCCCCCGCTCCAGCAGGTAGGCACCCGCCGGCGACTGTGCCTTGATGCTGCCGGCCGGAGAGATATGGTCGGTGGTCACCGAGTCGCCCAACAGTGCCAAAATCCGCGCCTTGCGAATATCCGCCAGGGCCGCGGGGGGCTGATCCAGCCCTTCGAAGAACGGCGGGTTCTGAATATAGGTGGAGGCATCATTCCACTGATAGGTCTTGCCTGTTGCAGTCTGAATGGTTTGCCACTGCTCATCGCCGGTAAAGACATCCGCATAACGACGCTGGAACATGGCACTGTCCACCTGCTGCATGGCCTCGGCAATTTCCTGGTTGCTGGGCCAGATATCCTTGAGAAAGACCGGCTGGCCGTCAGCCCCGGTGCCGATGGGTTCTGACGACATATCAATATTGGTGGTGCCGGCCAGGGCAAAGGCCACCACCAGCGGCGGGCTGGCCAGCCAGTTACTCTTGACCTGGGGATGGATCCGTCCTTCAAAGTTGCGGTTACCGGACAACACCGCCGACACCACCAGATCTCCCTCGTTCACGGCCTGACCAATGGCCTCGGGCAAAGGCCCGGAGTTGCCGATACAGGTGGTACAGCCAAACCCGACCAGGTTGAATCCCAGTTGTTCGAGATAGGGTTCAAGCCCGGCTTTGGCGAGATAGTCCATCACGACTTTAGAGCCTGGGGCAAAGGAAGATTTTACCCAGGGCTTCCGGGCCAGCCCCTTTTCTATCGCCTTGCGGGCCAGTAACCCCGCCGCCATCAGCACGCTCGGGTTGGAGGTATTGGTACAAGAAGTAATCGCCGCGATCACCACATCGCCATGCCCCAGCTCAAAGCTCTCGCCGGGCACGGGGACTCTTTGCTGGGGATCTTTGCCGGCAGTGCTCATTAACAACTGATGGGCACTTTTCATATCGGTCAGCAAGACCCGGTCCTGTGGGCGCTTGGGACCCGCCAGACTGGGACGGACGGTGCCCAGATCCAGCTCCAGAAGATCGGTGAAGACCGGCTCGGGAGTGTCATCGGTCCGCCAAAGCCCCTGTTGCTTGCAGTAGGCTTCCACCAATTCCAGGGTTTCCTGGGGACGACCGGTCAGCCGCAAATACTTGATGGTTTCCTGATCAATGGGGAAAAAACCACAGGTGGCGCCATATTCCGGCGCCATATTGCCAATGGTGGCCCGATCAGCCAGGGTGAGATGGCTCAGTCCAGGGCCGCAGAACTCGACGAATTTGCCCACCACACCCCGCTGGCGCAGCATCTGGGTAATGGTCAGTACCAGGTCCGTGGAGGTGACGCCTTCCTGCAGGCGTCCGCTCAGGCGCACGCCAATCACTTCAGGCAGCAGCATGGACACGGGCTGGTTCAACATGGCGGCTTCCGCCTCGATCCCCCCTACCCCCCAGCCCAGCACCCCCAGGCCGTTGATCATGGTGGTATGGGAGTCGGTACCCACCAAGGTATCCGGATAGGCGATGGTCTTGCCATCGGCGGCCTGGGACGACCAGACGCCGCGCCCCAGATACTCCAGATTCACCTGGTGACAGATACCCGTTCCCGGCGGCACCACCCGGAAGTTGTCGAACGCCGTTTGCCCCCAACGCAGAAACTCGTACCGTTCCCGGTTACGTTGCATCTCAATCTCTTCGTTCTGCTGACGGGCCTGGGGGGTACCGAAACGATCCACCATCACCGAGTGGTCAATGACCAGATCCACCGGAATCAACGGATTGATCTTGCTGGGATCTCGCCCGGCCTTGGCCACGGCATCCCGCATGGCGGCCAGATCGACCACCGCCGGCACCCCGGTGAAGTCCTGCATCAGCACCCGGGCGGGGCGGTACTGGATCTCCCGTGAGGATGAGCGGCTTTCCACCCACTGATCGAGCGCCTGGATGTCCTCGGTAGTCACGGTTGTGCCGTCCTCAAACCGGAGCAGGTTTTCCAGCAGAATCTTGAGTGAGAACGGCAAACGGTCGATGCGGGTCAAACCACCATCACGGGCAGCCTCAAAGCTGTAGTAGTCATAGGAGCGACCGCCAACCTTGAGTTCCCGGCGGGTTTTGAGAGAGTCTTGTCCGATCGCTGTCACGTTCGTTCCTCCTGACGATTAAATGCCCTCGTTGGCCGAGCAAGAGTGGCTCCCGGTCCAATCCAGGCATCTGGCTCCCACCGACGCTGTCACCGTTACATTAAACAGTGGCTTTCGGGAGTTATCGAACCAGGAAAATCAACCTCAAAGGTGACGTTGGGGAAAGCTATTTCTGGTACTTCGCCTTCCATTCCTCATACGGCATACCATAGATCAAGTGACGGGCTTCCGGGTCCGAAATCGCCAGCCCCCGGCTCTCCGCCTCGGCCCGATACCATTTGGCCAGGCAGTTTCGGCAAAAGCCGGCCAGATTCATCAGGTCAATGTTTTGCACCTCGGTGTGCTCCTGAAGGTGCTTGACCAGCCGGCGAAACGCCGCCGCTTCAATTTCAGTCTGCAACTGGGTGTTGGGCTTTTGGACGTCCATGATGATCTCCTTTGATAGTGTGAGAGACCATTGTCCATAGTCCCACCCGGGACGCAAGGAAGCGACTCCTGCTCACCTTCAGCCCGGCTCCGCCAAGCTGGGCAAGGCCGGCTGGGCCTGACCCCGTACTTGATACAGATACCAAGGCAGCAGTTGCTGGTAGACTTCCGCACGGTTCAATAGCTCAATGTGCCCAACCCCTTGGAGAACGGCTCGGGTCACCTGTCCGGGCAGCTCCTGATCAGTGCCGGTGCGAGGCTTGAGGGCGCTGCCCGGGCTCACCAGCCCGTCTCCCAGTACTTTGGAGGCCGCCCCACGGGTGGCTTGTCCCAGGGTGGAGGCCACCAGTAAGTAGCGCACCTCGGGAAGCAGCGGAACCGGCTGGGGCACGAAGGACAAAACGGAGTCGCGATCCCGGCCGTGCCAGTCCTCTTCGATCAGGCTGCCATGACGCAAGTCCTTGATGCCAACGCTGCGCAGACGGCCAATCTGGGACAGGGGCAGTGAATAAGGGGTCGTGGTCAGTAAGTGGCTGAACCAGTTGCCGATATGTTCCAGATGAGCGCCCTGATGGGGTGAGCCCAGGGTACAGATCCCGCGCAGGTGGCGAGTCCATTGATATTGAGCGCGTTTGGCATAATAGGCGGCACTGCGGGAAACCAGCCCCCCCATACTATGTCCGACCAGCGTCAGGCTCTGAACGGCCACGGGGTAGGATTCCACCAGGGCTTCCAACAGTCGGGCCAGCTCCTGGCCGTTTTCATAGATATGGCGCCCGGTGTTATAGCGTAGCCACAGGGACGTACAATCTGCCTCCGCCTCCAGTCGGGCTCCGAAACTCGGCTCCTGTGTTCGCGACCAGCCCAGCTCATTCATGCCCAGGCCATGCAGGAACAACACCAGATGGGGAGAAGGAGCTTCCAGGGCCGCTGTCAGCTCCTGGGCGTTGAGGGACAAGGGCTGCCCCTTGCGATAAAAACCCATGGAAATCGTCCAGGGGTGCCCCTCCCGTTCAAAATGATCACCGAAGGCCCCATTGAACGCACTGACCAGGTGCAATTGCCAAGGCTCCAGCCGCCCCGGAGCGTCCTGTTGCGGATTCAGGGTCAGAATGGCCTCGGCACTGGAGCCCGCCAGCGCGGCGATTTCCCGGATACTGCGATAAACCAGCCGGGTAATCATGGACACGGGAGCCGGCACCGGGGCCAGCGCCGCCACCTGGTTGAGCACGGCACTATGGACCCCCTCCACCACCTGACTGCCACCCACCACCAGGGTTTTCAGGCTTTTCACGGCACCCTGCAGAAAGGTTCCTTGAGACTCCATGGGCAAACTCCTTCTAATTCAGTGACAGACAGTTCCCGGTCATTTTGAGAGCGAGCCAATCCAGTGAACAGTTGTACACCGATAATGCCCGGAAACGCCTTTCACCGCAAGAGGCGCCTGCACATAAATCGGGCCTCACTGAATGGGATGCAAGGCCTCAATCACGGCCTGCTCCCGCTGCACCATCAGCTCGCCCAGCTCCTCTGCCTTTTTATCGCTGAGGATCTCTTCGGCCTTGGGAAACACTTCATTTTCTTCATCTTCCACGTGGTGCTCCACCAGCTCCTTCAGGAAGTGAAACTTAGCCAGCCACTGATCATTCCCCTTGGGAATGGTGTCCAGCTCATCGAGCAGCATGGCAATCATGCGATGCTCATTGTAGGCCTCCAGCACATCCTCCTTCAGGTTCTGACGGGACTGGATACTGGTGTAAAACACCGCCTCCTCCACCTTGGCATGGGCAAACAGCTCGTTTTTAAGCTGCATGAACAACTTTTTCCGGGTAGCGGTGGAGCCCGTTGAGGTCTTGGCGATCTTGTCCATGATCTTCTTCATCTTGTCGTGATCTTCCTTGAGCTTGGTATAGATATCCATCATCCCTTCTCCTTTCTGAATCCTGATCCTGACCGCTCCTGAAAGCCTGGAGCAAAGTTCACACCATTTAAGACATTTTGTATGGGTTTAACGACCCTGCCCCGCCTGGCGGCCCGTACCCCTGTTGATCAGGCTCTCGCCACGCAGCCAAACCCTTGAAGATGAAGTCGATTCTCCCAGGTTGATTTGTAAATTTTGCAGTGGCCGGTGCCCGCGGCGATCTTCTGTCGACACCCCAAAGTGAACGCTTGGACGGCATTGGCCTCGCCATCTCAAAGACCGCCTCAGCCATAGAATTTGTGGAGAGGAGTCTTTCTTGATGTGAAGCGTGGGAGGTTAAGGTTATGACGAACCATCATCACAAAAGTTGGCGCTTCCGGCTGGCCATCATCCTCTTGCTGGTGCTTTTCCTGATGTTGGTGGGCGGCTGTGCCGCGCCATTACTGGGTACCGACCAGCCCGAATCCGGCGAACCGGCCACACCCGCAGCCACCAGCCAGGAGGAACGCCAAGCCGGAGCAAACCAAGAGCAAAAGGCCGCAACACCAGATTCAGAAGTAGAGGATATGGAAATCGAACCGGAGGATATTCTCGAAGGGGGCGCCGACCCGGAGGAAAATGTCACGCAGGCACCCTCTCGCACCGATGACACCCTCAAAAACCCCCGGAAGGATTCCAAGGCAGAGTAGCGATCAGGCTCTAACAGCTTGCCAGAGCGGCTGGGCCTAACACCGAGTGAGTCGCAGTGGAGCGTCGCCGCCGGGAAAGCGATTCAATGGCCTTTTTGATAGAGCGGTCGACGGTTGGAGCGCTGATCTTCCCAGTCCAGCTCCTGAGGGTTGTACCAGCCGATTTCCCGCAGCGCCTGCTCCCGGGTGGATTCAGACAGGGTATCCCACAGGGTCTGGAATGCCTCCAGTCCGGACTGTCTGCGTTTGCCAGACTTACTTTGCAACTTTTCAATGATGTGGGGCAGCCGCAACGCATCGCCGAGCTGACCGGGCACAATGACAACCTGTCCCATGAACTTGCGCCGGTGAGTACGTCGAGCAAAGACTGCTTCCAGGGACTGCGCGGCTAGCAACGCAGTCTCCATATTGAAATGTTCACTTTCCACGGGAAAAACCTATAAAACGGCAGGAACACACGTACAGCTTTCATCTTTAACCGTTAATTAAACGGCTACAAATTCCTGATGTCCACCGTTTTCAGGCTCTCTTATCCGGGATTGCCCAAGTTGGCCCCCTGGCGGATCAATTCCTGCTGCACCGCCGCCGCAGGCACCTCGCGCACTGAACGCTGCAGATGCGCCGCCATCGCCGCACAGACTCCCGCGGCCTGTCCCGTTGCCATGGCAATGGGCATCACCCGGTAGGATGACAGGGCTTCATGGGTTCCCGAGATGCAGCGGCCGGCCAGGAGCATGTTGTCAACCTTGCGGGGGATCAGGCAACGCAGTGGAATATCATAGGCTTCGCCGTCAGGCAGGCGCTTGAGTACCGTTCCCCGCCCTTCCGGGTTATGGATATCCAGCGGATAGCTGCCCCGGGCGATCACATCCTCAAAACGACACACATTAAGCAGCTGCTCGGCCGTCAGGTAATGCTCGCCCATAATCCGCCGGGTCTCTCTCACGCCGATCGTGACCCCGCTTTGAATCGCATACGACCGTTCAAACCCCGGCACGTACTGCCGCAGAAACTGAACAATCTGTCGCATTTGCCGCCGACTGTGCCATTCCGCGTAGCTCAGATCCCAGACATCGGTGCCCAGCACCTGGGTGACCCGGGTGGAGTTCACCGCCAGCTCTCGTTCATGGGGAGTGGCGAACAGGAGAATATCCTCCCGCTCCAGCACCAGGTCTCCTGCTGTGGTGGCCTTTTCAATCAGGTCCCACAGACCATGCACCCCACGCCACTGGGTCGGATTTTGTCGGACATATTCCTCAAAGCCGGCCCGCTCAAACTCCCCCATCCGAAACATCAGGGTCATGGGCTGCACCAGCCCATCCAACGGCCGGCCCACTTCATAGGGGGCACCCGCCCGGGCGGCAATGTCGCCATCACCGGTACAGTCGACAATGGTGCGGGCCTTGATAACCAAGGGACCTGACTTGGTTTCAAAAACCACGCCTTCCACCTGATCGCTGCCCACCACATCGCTGGCGAAGGCGTGAAGCAGCAGTTGAACGCCGGCCTCATCCAGCAAGTCCAGCGCCACCATCTTGAACAGTTCTGGATCAAACGGCACAACGTAGCCAGTGTCCAGGGAGGGCGCAATGGCTCCCCCCACCCGCACCAGTCGCTCAATCAGGTCCAGCACCACCCCGGCGATCACCGGATCACCAGGTCCATGATCGCCGGGTAGCAGGCTGGTGATGCCGGCCTTGGCGAAGGTGTGTCGCTGGGTATGGAAGGACATCAGGGGCATGACCAGCGCCGCCGTCGCATTACCTCCCAGAAAGCCGTAGCGCTCCGCCAAAATCACCTGGGCGCCCGCACGGGCCGCCCCCAAAGCTGCGCCCAACCCGGCTGGCCCGCCTCCCACCACCAGAACATCCGTTTCCGCGGCCAGACAGGCCTTGCGGGGAGGCAGCACGACGGTGCGGCGCTGCTCAGGCTTCTGCAGCGTCGGCATGGATTTCCCTCCGCCCGTCCTCTTGTTGGTGGGCTCGGGTCAGAACCTCTACCAGATGCAGGTTATTTTCCCGTGCTCGCTGTTGAAGCATGGGGACCCGTTCCTGAATGTTCTGCCGTAGCCGGTGACGCATATCCCAGGAGCGGTCAATGGTGGCCAACAGCCGCCCGGTGTTCACATCTTCCAGGGGGGGCATTTCCATATCCAGATCCTGAATCAGGCCACTGACCTTGGAGGCATAGGGCAAGGCCACAAAAGGCACCCCCTGGCGGGCGGCAAACAACAGAAAGTGAAGGCGCATGCCCACCACAAACTCAAACCGTTTCACCAGGCTGAGGATCTCGCCGGGGCGATAGACCCCTTTCAAAATGGTGGCATGATGGGCGCACTGCATCTGGGACACCACCGCGTGACTGTGCTGCAGGTCCATACGCTCCCGCTCCATGGGCACAAACACCACCTCGGCCTGCAGGCGGTCCACAATAAAGTCCGCGGCATTGGCTAGCAGGCGATGGTAATGCTCCACATCAATATCTGGCGCCGCGGGCCCTGGCTCGCGCACGGAAAAACCGACCAGGCGACGCCCTTCCGGCAGGCCTTCACAGCGAAGCCGGTCTTCCGGGATCGGCATGGCTTCAATCAGAAAGGCCGGGTCCGCCGTCAGCAGGATCGGACGATGAAGCCCAACCTCTTCCAGCAACTGGCGGCCCTGGCGATCTCGCACGGTAATGACAGCCGCCGGGGTGAGCGCTTCCCGCACCAGGGACCGGGCGCTGGCATGCTTGAGGGGGCCGGCGCTGATTGCATACACCATCACCGGTATGCCCAGCTCATTGGCCAGCAGCACTTCCCGCAGATAGATATCCACCTCTTTGTCGAACAGAATTCCGCCACCGCCCAGCACCAGCAGGTCAAGCCGGGCCACTTCAGCCCGCGCCTCGTCACGGGTCAGCTCCCGCACCGGCACCGCCCGCTCCACATCCTGATTTCGTAGGGTGTGCTCCGCGTTGCGGGAAAACACCGTTATCTCCACCGACAAACTTTGTCTGAGCTGAGATACGATCGCTTCCAGAATGGCCTCATCTCCCAGGTTCAAGCCGCCATAGGAACCAGAAATACCAATGCGATAGGTACGCTCATTAATTTTCATCAAGGCCGCGCTTCCTTTTCTCAGAGTTCATACCGATGATGCCGGCGTAGTCAGACCACGCCCCGCCTATTGTAAAGTCCGGTGCTACTCTCATTTAGGAATCGTCTCTGAAAACAGACATCAATTCTTTTTGGCTACAACCCAAACGGATAGGTTTCCTCCTCTCCCAAGACCCATTCCGAGGTGGAATCCAGGGGTTCCAAGGCGCGGGTTTCATCAAAGTGCAGGATCACATCAAACTGGTCAGCCAAGCGGCAGCGAAAATAATGGCTGGCCCGCTCCGACTCCGGCAGATACAGCACTCCAATTGCCCGCTGCAGGCGGGATTCTCTCAGGGGCTCGGCCAGAGCGCCCTGGAGGGGAAGAATAAAGCGTTCCAGATGAGTCCGATGCAGAATATCTTCAATACTGCCGGGCACCGCCGGGCGTACCCGCTTGCGCTCTACCGGGCCATCCCAGTCGGAACTTGCGGACACCGTACCCCGGTAGGTGGTCAGGCCCACCAGAACACAGTCATTGGCATAGCGCTGACGCGCCAGTTGACCGACATTGTGCTCACCCCGTCGCCCCATATCCGTGGCGCGGGCATCCCCCAGGTGAGAGTTGTGGGCCCAGACCGCAATCCGGGCGGAGTGCCCCTGCTGTCTGGACAGGTGGAGATGCAGGTTGTCCAGCGTCTCGCTCATATGGCTGTCTCGTAGGTTCCAGGTATTGATACGGCTGCTGAACATTTGCCGGTAATAGGCTTCCGCGCTCTGAACCAGACGGGCGTTCTGCTCCGCCTGGAAGAGTTCGTCCTCCGCCGTCATACCCTGCCCCTGGATATAGGAAAACGCCTTGTTGCGGAGATCCTGAAGCTGCTTGACGACCTCATCCTCGCAAGAGCCCTGCCGCCCAAGCGTGACACCATAGCCATAGTGTCGCTCATCGCTGGCGTGTTCCAGGCAGCCATAACGTTGCCGGGCCAGCCGAGCCGCCCCGGGGTCCACCTGTTCCAGATACTCCACCACCGCTGCCGCGGACTCATAGAGGCTATACATATCCAGCCCATAGAAGCCAACCTGTCGATTCGGCGGCAAACCCCGGTTATGTTCGCGCAACCAGTCAACGAATTCCTGGACTACGGTATTTCGCCACATCCACATGGGGAAACGCCGGAAGTCAGACAACGCCTCATCCGCGGACTGATCACCTCCCTGCCAGCGCACATAGCGGTTAACCCGAAAGGCCGATGGCCAGTCTCCCTCGATCGCGATGGCACTCAGGCCATGTTCGGTAATCAGCTGCTTGGTGATCGTCACCCGCGCCTGGTAGAAGTCATGGGTCCCGTGGGTTGCCTCGCCCAACAGTACAAAGGACTTGTTTCTCAGCATCCTTTGCAACGGGATGTAGTCATCCGGCTCTCCGGTCAACACCGAGGCGGCTTTGCGGATTGCTTCCTGAGTTTCCAAGGGTAAATCTGCCATGGCTGCCCCTCCCACCTTGACCCAGCCCTTTTTAATAGGCCCCGCAGGCACCTAAACCGGCCCCCGCCAGGACGAACAGCACGGGCACCTAAACTAGGTTATAGATGTCCACATCAAGACGGTGGTTTGCGAGATGAAAATTTCTGAACGACAGCCCCGGCTGAAGCCGACTTCGGCTCAGCCCGGAGCGCATCACAAGGAAGGATTGACCGCTGGGCGGCACGTCAACAGTGCCCGTTAAATCAAAAAACCAGCTAAAGCCCGTTAGGCCAGCTCCAGCCGGGACGGTGCGCCAAACCCGAAATAAGCGGTCAAGGCAGCCGTAGCAGCGTGCAGCCAAACATCATGGCCGTACAGGGGCAAGAACCCAAACAGGGTATTCAAGCCGGGGAACAGGCCAAAAATCGCAAGGGCGGCAAACAGAACCGCGTTCACACGGGCAAAGGTCACCGATGCGTTGAAGCTATTGGCAGCAAACACCCCCCAGAGCCCGATCGCAATGTGATAAAGGTTATGCCACAGATTCACCGGAAACAGCCCCAAAAGCAGGCCGTGATCCATGTGGGCGGCCATCTCCAGCTCCGCCTCGAACACCAGGGCCGGAATAAACCCCAACACCCCCACCAGGGCATAAACCACACCAAAAATAAGCGCGAACTTCTTAACCATATGTTTACCCTCCTGTCCCTGTCAGGCTATTACTGATCGATGACTCCGCAGGCTACGCGGCCACCGCCACCGCCCAGCTGTTCAGGATGGTCAGAATAATTGTCGCCTCCCTCATGAAGCATCAGGGAGCGGCCTTTCAGATCGCCCGGTTTGACGCGCGGGGCCAGAACCGGATGAACCGCACGCCCCTGCTCATCCACATACAGGGCGGGCAAATCTCCCTGATGCCCTTGCCCATAGGGTCCTTCATGGCGGTTTTCTCCCTCGCCGACCCAATGACCTCCAGCCGCCAAGGCCGCACCGGGTTTGCCATCCTTTTCAGCGGGGCCGCAGTCAGGTTTTTCATGCACGTGAAAACCGTGGAGTCCGGGCTGTAAACCTTCCAGCTGTGGCCGGAACAGAGTGCCATGCTCCGTTTCCTCGATTGTCACCACCCCGACTTTTTCGCCCAGGCCAGACTCAGAGGTTTTATGCAGGGTAACTTCAAAGCTATCCTCGCCGTGAGCCGACAAGCTGATCCCCAGCGTTAGCAGAGTCAGGACCAGAGGCTTTAGAGACAATCCCATCGAATGCTCTCCCTTTCGATTCGTGGATTGGAGGGCAGACGCCCTTGGTGAAGATGCCGCAGGCCACCAAGTCATGCCGGCATCTTTGCAACAGTGGCATAGCGATTAAAGCTATTTGGACCTTGTCCAGGGTCCTGACAGTCAAGGAGGGACGGAGCGCAGCTTTCACCACGCGCCACAGGCTGCGTCATTTGGAGCGTACCAACACGTCCGTCGTGAGTCCGGGCACCGTCCGACCTTGAGCTGACTTAGTCAGACCTTAGCGACGTAACCCTTAATATTGAATGACGTCTTCCTGTGTCTGCTGCTCATACTCAGTAAACTCTTCAGCACTCAACTGGCCGTCCTGATCCGCATCCAGATCGTCAAACTGGCCAGACAACTCCACATCGCTCTCGATCTCGTCACGAGTCAGATTGCCGTCCTGATTAGCATCCAGATCTGTAAAAGCTTGCGAACCAGCTCCCCAGGTTCCAGTGCTTTCCGTGGTGCTATCCATCGAGCCCCCCATCGCACCATCCGTCATACCAGGATCGGAAGCTGCTCCCGCACCTCCAGCATCTTGTGCAAATGCGGATCCCGCGGTCACCAAAAGGCCGACTAACAACAATTGGTTCAGTTTCATCATCCTATTCTCCGTTCAGACGTAAATTTATCCCTGACAACTTTCTTTACAGATCGCCGTTGAACTCGCGATCGCGGTTTAGCAATACCCGACTCGTTTTGAGACGGACATCACACTGGAATCAACATCCGTGCCAATTGGAGAATAAGTCACCCATTAGCGACAGAGCTCCCGCGCCTCCTCTTAAAAGAGGCCACAAACTCAAGCCAACTGGGGGTTTTCAGAAAAAATGATGGGATGGAGGATAGAAGCCGGCAACAGATCCCAGCCGTCGTCCTGAACAATATAAAGAAACGCTTTTGTAGAAATTTCTCGGCGGCTTGCAGAAACTACCAGTCAAAGACGAAGCAAAGCGTAAGATTAATTTTACAGGGAGTCTCGTTTCCTAACGCCTTGAAAAGTAAACAAAGTCTCATCTTATGCGCGAAATGCATCACAATCCGTTCCAGAACTGGAACAAAAAACGGTCCACTCCTAACGCCTCAAAAACCCTCCCAAAATCAAAAATAACTATTGAGTATCAGCCACTTAAAAATAAGTCACTCTCTTCTGGCATGACCTTCGCTATAGGACTCTCGACCTTCCAACGAAGGCACTGAACAAAAACGCAAGCACAACAGCAATAACAACCCAGAGAATTGACTGAGGAAAGGACAAATGAAAAAGACCTTGTTAGCGACCTCGATTGTTTTGACCCTTGGCTTCTCCGCTCATACCTATGCCCAGCCATCATTTGACGATATCAACTTCGCCGACGATGGCAGCACCAGCATGGAAGACGGCAATCTGGTCGGCAACTCCCTGGACTTGGATGCAGCGCTGGATGCCAGCACCAATGACAGTAACAATACCAACACGACCAACACTGCCGACGTCGATGCCAATGTCGATGTCGATGCCAGCACCAACGACAGCAATAACTCCGTCACCAAGACCAGCGCCGATACCGTCACCAAGACCAATCTCGACCTCGATGCTGATGTCGACGTAGATGCCAGCACCAACGACAGCAACAACACTGTCACCAAGACCAACACCCTCACCAAAACCAGCGCGGATACGGTCACCAAGACCAAGGTCGACCTCAACGCTGATGTCGACCTGGATAACAGCACCAACGACAGCAACAATACCACCACCACGACCACCAATACCGCGGACAACGGCTCCGTTGCCATGAATGACGGCAACACCGTGACAGCCAGCAACACCGAGCTCACCATCGGCGATCTCAATATTGATACCGCCGTCAACCGGACTGAGCTGACCGCGAGCGTAACCGGCAACACAATCACCATGTCTGCCGGCGGTCTGGAAGCCGTGCCGGGCTCCATTGATGCCAGCAACAGCATCAGCGGCGGTTCCATGAACTTCACTGGTGTCGGTCTCGCCACCCAGAATAGTGGTGCGGCGGCCTCCACCCAAGCCAGCATCAGCGTCCAGTCCAACCTCGCGTTCTAACCCGGGGCGTTGCTGTTCACTGGCATTTGCCGGTGAACAGCGGCACCTGACCGAACGTGTGAGGACAACGGAGGTTGAACGCCATGAAAGCCATAAGAACAGGTCTGCTACTGGCAGGCTGCTGTAGTGTCCTTTACTCGGCGGGCACCTTGGCGGAAGCATTGACGGAAGACTGGCTGGTTTCGGGAGTCGCGGTCTCGAGTTCAGAATTGGATGATTCAAGAGGTAAGCAGGATCTGCAAATCAACTTGGATGAACTCCACATGCTGGTTCAACAGAACGATGGTGAGCAAGCCGCCGTTCTGGAGAACAACACCCTCAATGCCGGCGTCAATGGCGCTAACTACATCCACACAGGGGCGATGAATGGGCTGACGGGAATTGCCACCGTCATCCAGAACACCGGAAACCAGGTCATTATCCAGGATACGACCATGGTGAACGTGACCATTTCCCCCTGATTTCGAGAACAACAAAGGCATCCTCAACAAGGTGCCCCGGAGACAGTCATGAGAGGAAGGAACCGGCCTGGCCACATCCTGTTGCGACTTTTACTCGTTGGCGTACCTTGTTTTTCCGCCCATGCCGGCTTTGTTTCCATCCCCGGCATTGGCGGAGATTTTGCCGTTTCCGTCACCAGTTACAAAGAAGCCCGTTTTCAGACCGTGCTGAAACAGCAGTACGATTTCAGTTGTGGCTCCGCGGCCCTGGCCTCCCTGCTCACCTATCACTATGGGGATCAGGTTTCCGAGAAGCAGGTGTTTGAGGCCATGTTCGAAAAGGGCGACCAACAGCGTATCCGACAACAGGGCTTTTCCCTGCTGGATATGCAAGGTTTTCTGGAAGCACGGGGCTACAAGGCCGATGGTTTCAGGGTTTCCCTGGACACCCTGGTTCACAATGCCCGGGTGCCCGCCATCGTTTTAACCAATACCAATGGCTATCGCCACTTTGTAATTCTCAAAGGAGCCACCGAAGACTCGGTCCTCATCGGGGATCCGGCCCTGGGGGTTCGCGCCGTTCCCCGCCCTCAGTTCGAGGCTTCCTGGGATGGCCTGATGTTT
Organism: uncultured Pseudomonadales bacterium; assembly: GCA_964514485.1. Classification (GTDB taxonomy): domain Bacteria; phylum Pseudomonadota; class Gammaproteobacteria; order Pseudomonadales; family Oleiphilaceae; genus JAEZAA01. The sequence continues at coordinate 108,573 of CAZEWG010000002.1, read as the reverse complement.
CTGATCCGCAGCCACGCCGACATTGGCCGCAGCCGCTTCAACCTGCCCGAGGAATGGGCCGTGGAGCGCAAGGCCCCCTATGGCACCGCCTTGACCAATCAGGGGCTGGCCAACTTCACCTTACTCCTGCCACGCGAACTAGAGTTCTAGGAGCACACCATGAAAAGCGCCATGATGTATCTCAGTCTGAGTTTTTCTCTGGTTAGCCTACCGACCCTGGCAGCCAATCTCGACCACTCCCCGGGCTCGTTGTGGGAACACGGCGAAATGGCCCTGCAATCCTATTATCTGCACCTGGATATTGAGGCGGTCAGCCCGGAAGAGCTGGCCCATGCCCGGGGTGGCTTTATCGCCCCCGGTAATATTCAGATCGACATCGGCATTGAGAAAATTCTGATGGTAGATGGCACCCTGCAGTCCCAAACCAAACTGTCAGTCGGCAATCTCGCCGCCCAGCACCTCAACCAGCTGTCCTTGGGGATGGTCAATCTGGTTGAGGCCGGCAACGGCACCGTCGTGACAGACACCGCCTTACCACTGAATCACATCCTGCAGAACAACCTGGACCACAAGCTGATCCAATCCATCAAAGTGTTGGATATCGAACTCAAGAACGTTGGCAACACCAGCCGTGGGCCACTCCAGCACCTGCTGAACTCCCAATTAATCGGGTCTTTACGTTAGGAATGCACCAGGCGGACACCCAGGTCCGCCTCTTGTTCACCGCTCCCCAACCGACCCCAGACCGCAGACTTAAAGCCCCCAACTAAAAGGGGTCCGCACGGTGAGCTGGATATCTGGCGCCTGTTCCGTCACCCCCACTCCCAGGGACACGTTGAAATGGGCGTTGGGGCTTAAGGTGTGGTTGACCCCAAACAACAGTGAGCCAACCTGAAACCGCTTGAACTGGGATTCAATTTTGGATGGGTTGTGCTCTACATGAGTATCCATAATATTGCTGTGGTCGTACCCCAGACTAAAAGAGGTCCGCTCATTGATGGCAAAGCCGATCCCAAAACTGACCCCGACCGCATCGCCCGGGTCAATCGTGCCACCATTTTCGTACCCCATCTCCCGCTTGATATTCCACAGATAGCTGAGGCTCCAGTAAACCACAGCCGGATCACTGGGATAGACCATACTGATGGCCGGCTGGACGGCCCAAAACCCGGAGCCGGTGGGCTGTTCGGCAAACACAAAACCCAGTTCCTTGCCGTTTTGATCCGTCAGCTTGCGCCGTTTGATCTGATAAGGATGCTTGCCGGTGTGGCTTTTCACCCGCAAACTGCCGGTAAAATAAGGCGGATTCTGCACATTGAACTGAAACTGGAAGGAGCCCTCCACATCCCCCTGGCCATCTCCGGAAGAGTTGTTGATGATGTCCACCGGCGAGCCATCGAAAGCCTGACGTTCCCGAATGTTCTCCTCCGTATAGACATAGGGGACCCGCACACTCATCTGGAACCGGTTATTGAAGGCATAACGCAGGGTCAGCGCACCGATGAAGGTATCCCGCTGAACCTGGCTGACGTTGATCAAGCCGACTACCAGGGCGGGAATCACCGTGTACCCCTCAACCGCCACCAGCGTGGAGCTATTATGGCTATAGGTTACGGAAGGCTCGACCGTCAGTCGTCCACCGCCCCCCAGCAAACTGCGCTCCTCAAACACAATGACGGTTTCATCGGGGGTGGTGATACTTGCCTCCTGAGCCTGAGCGGCCACCGCCCCACAGACCGTGAGAAAGCCCCCCACGGCATTCCGTATCAGATTCATGCAGATTCCTTTCCGTAAAATAATGACGAGTGATTATTTTTATAACTGCCTTGTTCTGGTGACACTGACCATCCGGGCGCTAGGCCCCGGCCTGCTCCAGGAGCTCCTTTCTGACCAGGCTGTATTTTTCGATCATCCGGTACATGGATAAACGTGAAATTTTGAGCAGCCGGGCCGACGCGCTGATGTTGTAACCGGTACACTGCAGGCTCTGCAGCACCACCTCCCGCTCCGCTTTGGCCCTGGCCTCGGTCAGGGTCATCACTGGCTGACTGCTATTGGAGGTGCCATCGCCAAAGCCAAGATCCGCCAGCTCAATCTCATCGCGTTCGCACATCACCACCGCGCGCCGAACCCGATTGACCAGTTCCCGCACATTGCCTGGCCAGTGATAGACTTTGAGGCCCGCCAGCGCATTGCCGGAGAAGTCCCGGGGCCGGTCCGTCGCGTTTCGAAACCGGTGCAGGTAATGGTAGGCCAGGAGCTCGATATCCTTGGGCCGGCCCCGTAGCACGGGAGCGCGAAGTGACAGGACGTTCAGACGATAATAGAGATCTTCCCGAAGCAACCCCTCCTCAACCAGCGTCTTGGGAGGCTCGGCAGAGGCGGCAATGATCCGGACATCCACCTTTTGTGGCCGGACACTCCCCACCGGCTCAATGGTGGATTCCTGCAGGCAGCGCAACAGATTCACCTGTTGGCTCAACTCCAGGTTCTCCAGTTTGTCCAGAAAGACCGTGCCACCGTTGGCGGTTTCGAAAACCCCGGGGTTGCGCTCGGTGGCGCCCGTAAAAGCGCCCTTTTCGTGGCCAAACAGCTTGGATTGGATCAGCTCATCCGGCAGGGAGCCGCAATCGACGGAGACGAAGGGGGCCTCCGCCCGTTTTGAGTAATAATGGATCGCCCGGGCGATCAGCTCCTTGCCGGTCCCGCTTTCACCACTCAGTAGCACTGGGGCATCGACCGGGGCCATTTTCTGGATCTGATAGGCCAAACGCTGCATGGTCAGGCTCAACCCGATCAGTGGCCGTTCCTCAAATCGACGATGGAGTTTCAGGCTCCGGTTTTCCAACGCCAACAAGGCCGCCGAAAGCGCCTCCTCCAAACTTTGTTCCGTCCAGGGGGCATACAGGAAATCACAACAATAGTGGCTGACAAGCTCAAAAGCCCTGGGGTACGCAAGCATGCCGGGCGCCAGCACGGCCACCCATTGGACATCCGGAGTACGGGCAAGAAGTTTGGTGAGTTGATCTTCCTGGGCGGGGAGTGTTTCAGGCTCCAGAATCAGAAACCCGACACTGATCTGCCGTCGGTGAATCATTTCTTCCAGATCGGCCCCTGCTTTGGGAATCAGCCAATTAACGTGGCTGGCCAATCCGTCCAATTCACTAAGGCATTCGAACAAAGCCATCGCCTTAGCACAAGGCAAAACCATTGCGTTTGCAGTGTGGTTCGGGAAACGAGAGTTCATAGGGTGTCCGCCTGCTTTTTGTTCTTGTAGACCAAAGCGAATTTTTTCTGCTGCGTCCTGAGCAACGACCACTCACTTCTTGAGATCCAAGCAACTGCGGAGAGCTCTTAACTGCGCGATATTTTGAAATACTCGGAAGGACGAACAACTGGCTGAAACCTTGGTTTTTGCTGATGCTCCTTCAGACAACGGTTCCAAAGCCGCCGATATCCACCAGCCTGATCGACCCAACCCGGGTTTGATCAAGCCGTTTCTTAAACCCGGAGTGGCTGTTGGCTTCAGGCGACTGCGGTATTTATCCTGAAGTTGCCACCCGCCCTTTTCAAGTGAGTCCCCGCCCCTCGCTCAAGGCTTCTTGCCCACGGTATCGGCCGCATAGGCGCCCCGCTCGCCCAGCGGCTTGCCGGTTTCGGTGGTGTCCTCCTTGGTCTGGCGCTCCAGCTCAGCATTCAGTTCGCCTCCCATCAGGAAGATATAAGAGGTGATGTAAAACCACATCAGCAGGATCACCACCGCCCCCAGGGAGCCATAGGTTTCGTTATAGCTGCCGAAACTGGACACATACCAGGAAAACAAGGCGGTGCTGATCAGCCATAATGCCGCGGCGGTCAAGGAGCCGGGATTCACCCAGCGCCATTTGGGCTGGCTTCTGCTGGGGGCAAACCGGTACACCACCGACAGCATGGTGATCACCACCAGAGCGAGAATGGGCCAGCGGGCCACATTGAAGGCGGTTTCAATCCAGCTTCCGATCCCCAATCGTTCCAGCACCGGTGGAATGATGGCAATCAATGATAAAGACAGCGCCAGAAACAGGACGGCTCCCACCGTCAGCAGAAAAGCCACCAGATAGAGTTTGAGCAGCCCCCGCTGCTCGGTTTCGCCATAGACAATGTTCAACGCGGTGATCAAGGCCATGGTGCCTTTCATCGTGCTCCACAGGGCCAGCAACACACCGAACAGGGCCCCAAAACCCAACGCGGAACTGGAACCGGCGGTCAGCTGCTGCATTTGGGTCAGCAGGATGTCACGGGCTTCGGCCGGCAGGATTTCACTAAAACCCTGCACCTGCTGTTGGGCATCCGCGGGGTCATTGAGCAGACCATACATCGAAATAAAGGCTGCCAGCGCCGGAAAGATGGACAGCAGAAAGTAAAACGCCACACCCGCTGCCACAATACTGAGATTGTCCTTGCTCATTTCCGATTTCACACGTAGCAGAACATCCCGCCAGCCCCGGGCCGGAACATCCTGAGGACGGCGGGCATGGCGCCCCCGGTCACTCGCCGCTCTTGCTGAATGTGCCATCGTCACCCCTATGTACCCATTGGGTTTGACCTTGAATCCTTCCAGAGAGCAAGCAAAGGAAATGCCATGGTCAGCGCCAAACTTCAGGTCTCCGTAACTGGAACCAGCACGGGAAGGACGAGACACCAGCCCTGAGTGAAAACCTTGTAATAAAACCCTTCAAAACCCCGCTATTTAGTGGGTTTTTGGCCTCAAAATCCGGCAAAAGCTGTAGCTTTTACACACTCCTTTGTAAAAAACCTTCTTCCCGGTTCCGCCGCCACCCGCCTGCCCGGCCCGGTTCCACTCCCCTTAACTCCCTTCCCGTCTGGTTTGGACTGCGGGCGGCCCAGTCGGCACGGTGCTTGCGTAAGGCTTATGTCTAGACCACGACCGTCAGGCCCGAAATATCAGGAGGAACCATGGCCGTTAAACTTTTCGATAACAGAGGGACATCCCTCTCCAATCAGAAGTTCACCTGGAAGGAGCTGGTCCAGAACCCGATCTCCAAACTGGACGATGATGCCTTTACCCGGGTTCGCATCATTTTGATGAACGGAATCGAGCAACAGGTCAACCGCTTTCAGCATATGTTTTCCCAGTGCAACGGCGAGTTGCGCGAACACCTGGCCAAGGTGCGGCGGGTGGAACACCACCAGCAGACCATGATCAACTGGCTGTTATCCGGCGACCACTCCCCCCTGGAAACCACCATTGCCTACGAGCAGGTTGCCATTGAAGTGACCGCAGCCGTGGCCCAGCAGGAACCCGATCCTTATCTGGCCCAGGTTTACCGGTTCGGCATGCTGGAAGACTTCGACCACATGTACCGCTACTCCGCCCTGTTGGACCGGGTGGAGGGCAAGGATGCCAACAACATCCTGCAAAGCTATACCGATATCATGCCCGGACGCCCCACCGCCGAAGAGCATCGGGCCCCCCATGACGATCTGCGCCACCACTATGACCGCACCGCGGCTGACCCGATCAGTAAGATGAACGCCCTGACCATCATGTCCGGGGAATACCAGACTCGGGATTACTACATGAATATCGGGCCGACCTTTAGCGATCCGGTGGCCCGTCAGCTTTATGCGGAGATTGCCTCCATTGAAGAGCAGCACGTGACCCAGTACGGCTCCATCATCGATCCCAACGAGACCTGGCTGGAGAAATGGCTGCTGTATGAAGCCAACGAGGTCTACAACTACTACAGCTGCGTGGAGTCGGAAACCAACCCCCGGATCAAGGCCATCTGGGAGCGGTTTCTGGACTATGAGCTGGGTCACCTGAACCTGGTGACGGACCTGTTCAAGAAGTACGAGCGCCGAGACCCGGCGGAAATTCTGCCGGAAACCCTGCCGGATCCGATCGCCTATCAAAGCAACCGCGAGTTCGTGCGCAAGATTCTGAGTCAGGAAGTGGATCTGCGGGCCGACGGGCCGGATTTCGTGCCGAAAGAGCAGGAAAAGCACGCCTCCCAGGACTACCGCCGCCATATGAACTCCGAGGGAGTCCCTACCGAGGCGGTCGCTGCGGGATACCAATGGTATCCGGGCACCGAACTGAGTCGGCAAGAGCCAGCGGCCATGGCCTAACGGCCACTAACGCAGCCTCTCCAGGTCTTGAGAGGCTCGGGCGCGGTGCCGCCGAAGTCATCAACAGCGCCGCCAGGCCATGACAGGGCTAGACAGGCCATGACAGAGCCATAAAAGCCACAGGAGATTAAACATGGAAAAATCGACACAGATGGGCCGTAATCGCACCGGCATTGATATGTCCCCCATCGACAGCAAGGCGATGATCGAAGGCGCCATGAACTCGCCGGTGACTCAAACCAATCAGTCCATCCGCTCCATCGAGCGGGACTACATTCAACAGTCAGATGCCGTGGGCTCGGTGCCCATTCCGGGTACGATCAAAGGGGCGTTCAAGTCCACCATGCAAAAGGTCACCGGCAGCAACCCGGAAATGTTCATCAATAAACTGGGCGAGCGGCTGGCCTATGAACGCACGGGGGTACGGATCTACGAGTCGTTCATTAACAAGTGCGAAGCGGCCCTGGCCGACAAGGAAATGGGCGACATTATTCCCATTGACCAGGTCCGCCAGTTCCGCAACCAGGAAGCAGAACACTTCCAGATCCTCAAGGACTGTCTCGACAAGCTCGGCGCCGACCCGACGGCCCAGACCCCGGATGCCAATATTTCCGGGGTGGCCGCGTCTGGGCTGATGAAAGTCATCATGGACCCACGCACCACCGTCGGCCAATGTCTCGAAGCCATGCTCAGCATTGAGCTGACCGACAATGCGGCCTGGGAGCTGCTCATCAAGCTGGCGGAAGATATGGGCATGAGCGACATGGCCGAGCAATTCCGCCATGCCCTACGTCAGGAGGATGTTCACCTGCAAAGCATCCGGCAGTGGTATGAAACCGCCGTGCGGGCACAGGCGGGCGCAAAGTCCGTCACTCGCCATTAAAAACCCGTTTCTATACACTGCTTTATACCACGGCGCCTACGGGCGCCGTTCCTTCAATGCAGTAGGAATGTTATGAAAGTATTTACACTGGATATCGTTTCGGACGTGGTCTGTCCCTGGTGCGCGATTGGCTATAAGCGCCTGGAACAGGCCATGAACACCTTGAAAGGGGAAATTGAGTTCCAGATCGACTGGCACCCTTTCGAACTGAACCCCCAGATGCCCCCGGAAGGCGAGGAAATCTTCGAGCACCTGGCGCGCAAATACGGCCTCACCCGGGACGCCGCCTTGCAAAATCAGGCGCAGATTGCCAGCCTGGGCCAGGAGCTGGGCCTGAACTTCCAGTTCGGCCCCGAACGCCGGATCCACAACACCTTTGATGCCCACCGCATTCTTCACTGGGCGCGCACTCACAACAAGCAGACCGAGTTCTATCTGGCGCTGTTTGATGAGTATTTCGGCAAGGGCAATAATCCGGCCGCGCCGGAAGTACTGGTGCGGGTTGCCGATGAGCTGGGGCTGAACGCCCAGGAAGCCAGTGACGTGGTCGCCAGCGACCGTTATGCGGAGGAAGTGCGGGCGGAGCAGCGCCATTATCAGCAAGGAATCCAGGCCGTGCCCGGGTTTATCGTGAACCAGACCTACCTAATCTCCGGCGCCCAGGACCCGGACACCCTGGTTCGCGCCTTTCGGGATATCGCCCTGGAAAGCCTGAACGACGAGTTCTGAGACCCGCTCAGGATCAGTTTCCGCCTTTGGCAAACACCAGCAGCCGGTTATTGGCCGGCATGGCGAGATCCTGCTGCAACACCAGTCCGAGGGAGGCCGCCAACCGGGTGACCTCCGCGATGTCCTTGATGCCGCTGACCGGGTCCCGGCTTTTGAGCCAGGCATCCAGTTCCCGGTTTCCCTCACTGGTATACTGGCCGTCGTAATTGAACGGCCCGTAAACACAGAAGCGTCCGCCTTCTCGCAGTACCCGCGCCACCCCCTCAAACATGCACCGGACCGGCCGCCAGCCGATAAAGTGCACGGTATTGGCGGTAAACACGGCGTCATAAGGCTCCCGGGGCCAGTGGTCCTGACTGACATCCAGCACCAGGGGCTCCAGCACATTCTCCAGCCCTGCGTCTGCCCGCCAGGCCCGGATGCCTGCCAGGGCGGGTTCCAGCTCCGTTGGCTGCCAAATCAGGTGCGGCAGAGCACGGGCAATATAGACCGCGTGCTGGCCGGTACCGCTGCCGATTTCCAGAACCCGGGCCGGTTCGGTCAGGATCCCGGCCAGAGCTTGGGCAATCGGCTCCTGATTACGCAAACAGGCGGGCGCGACTGGTTTTTCCATGGCGGAATCCTCGGCAGACGCAACGATCAGGACTTGACCTGCGGGTTCAGGGTATAAGTCCCCACAATGGTGGCTTCAGCCAGGATATGCCCTTCCATCGCCTGCACCACATCCGGCCCCTGAAACTCGCCATCAAGCGCGAGGCTGGCCACGTCCAGGGCATAGACGGTGAAATGGTAATGATGCAAGCGCTCATCGTTCCAGGGCGGACAAGGGCCGTCATAGCCGCCATAGATGCCTTCCAGGTCCGCATTGCCGGCAAAGAACTGGGTGTAATTATTGACGCCACGAATGCCGATGCCGGCACGGCCGGGCTTTTTGCCACCCAGCGTGACGCCACGGGAGTCTTCCCCTTCGCCAATCCGGGTAATGTCCGCCGGAATATCAATCAGCACCCAATGATAAAAATCGACCCGGGGCAGATCCGCTGGAATGGTTTTGCCTTCCTGGTTCACATCGTCCCCAACACTGGGTACGTCAACGTCCTTGACCAGAATGACAAAGCTCTTCGTCCCTTCCGGCGCCCCGGACCAGCTGATTTCCGGACTCAGGTTCTCCCCGAAAGCCATGTGATTTTGGGCATCGGGGATACCAAAGGCATTCCGGGCCGGAATCGGCTGTCCGTGTTCGAGATCTTTGATGGTTAACTTCATCATGTCCTCCTGAATCGTTGTGTGAAAATGGGATGGCATCGAATGATCCGACCAATCATACCCCATTGGTCCCACCGGAAAACCCATCGGCTCCTTTTATCAGAGCCCGGCTTTCATTCTAATGGGCGGCGGGAGAATAAAATGGTCTAACAACTGTCCAAAAAACAGGCTGAGGTTTTCTCCCTCACCTGCCCTCTTTGGAGATCACCATGACCCCTTCGATCGAATTCCACTATCAGGACGCTTTACTGATTGTTGATGTCCAGAACGACTTCTGCCAGGGTGGCTCCCTCGCCATTGCCGGAGCAGACGCCATCATCCCGGTCCTCAATGACTGGATTGATGCCGCCATCGACGCCGGCATCCTGATTTTCGTAACCCGCGACTGGCACCCGGTGGGCCATGTGAGCTTTAAGCAGCATGGCGGCATCTGGCCGGTCCACTGTGTGCAAGACACGGAAGGTGCCCAGTTTCATCCGGCCCTGCATGTCACCGAACGGATGATCCGCGTCAGCAAAGGCACCCGCTTTGACCAGGATGCCTACTCGGCTTTTGATGGCACCGGGCTGGCTTCTTTTTTACGCCGGTTTCATATCCAGCGGCTCTGGATTGGTGGGCTGGCGGAGGATGTCTGTGTCATGCACACCGCACTGGATGCCATGAAAGAAGGCTTTGAGGCCCACCTGATCCGGGCCGCCACTCGCCCCGTGCACCCGGAAAAGGAGTCCGAGGTTCTGGAAACCTTGCGTAACTCGGGCGTCATCGTTGAGGGCTAGACCGCCATTCCAGCCTCCAAGCCCTGCCCTTCTCTTCTTGCAGGGCAGACCCTAATGCGGACCCCGTCTCATCCCTATAATGAAACCATAAGTTGATAAGCCCTTAGCTTTGGGCTTCATTCAGATCCGCAAGGAGGCAGTATGCTGGACGGTGCTTCTAACGGCCGCTACCGAGATTTACTCAAGTGGGGTGTGCCCTTGGCGACCCTGGTGGGAACTTCCCTCTACTACCGTTTTCGCCCCCAGCCCGAAGGCATCAACGGCGTTCGCTACACCTATCGGGTGCCTTCCGAGAATATCCGTTTTTTTCATGACTCCACCTGGTATGAGAACGGTGAACGTCAAAGCGTTCGCCAGATTACGCCGGAGCTGATCCGGATGATCAGGGATGCGGAACAGTTCGTGGTGATGGATGTCTTCCTGTTCTGCCTCCACCATGCTTCCAGAAGCCAAGATCTGATCCCGACCACCCGGCAGATCGTCGATGCCTTTGCCTCCCGGGACCGCCCCGCCTGGTTTATCACCGACCCGCTGAACATCATGTACGGCACCGCCGTCAGCCCGCCCATCCAATGGCTGGAAGATGCCGGGGTTAATGTGTGCGTGGCAGACCTGAACCAGCTGCGGGAGAACAACCTGATGTATGCCCCCCTGTGGCGGCTGGGCCTGCGCTGGATTCCCACCGACGCCGGCCCCTGGTTTCGCAACCCCCTGGAATCGTTCAGCCAAACCACGCCCTGGGCGATTCTGGAAGGCATCATGGCCCGTGCCAACCACCGCAAGCTGATCATTGCCGACGACGGCGACAGCCACCTCACCATGGTCACCTCGTCCAACTTCGAAGATGCCAGCTGCTACTTCGCCAATACCGGCGTCACCATCCGCAGCACAGCCGTGGCCCGTCATTTTCTGGAAGCCGAGAAAGCCGTGGCCCGCCTCTCTGGCATGGAGATCCCCATCGAGCTGCCCCTGGAGCACAGTGAGGGGGATGCCCTGGTGACGCCGCTGATGGGGGATCAGATCAAAGAAGCACTCCTTGAACTGATCGAATCCGCCACGCCCCGGGATTACCTGTTTCTGTTCACCCAGTATCTGGCGGAACGGGACCTGGTCGAAGCCCTGATACGAGCCAGTGAGCGAGGCGTGCCCGGCACCCTGGTGCTGGATCAAAACCTGGTGAGTTTTGGCAACCCTAAATCAGGTTTCCCCAATCAGCTGACCGGACCAGAAATGGCCCGCCATACCCATTTCGAGATCCGCTGGGCCAATACCCGCAGCGAAGAGTTCCACAACTGCTTCACCCTGCTCCATAAACCCGACCGCTGCATTATCATCGCCGGCTCCGCCAACTATACCCGCCGTGGTCTTTCCAACACGGTGCTGGAAGCCAACGTGCGCATTGAGGCCGACTGTCGTACCCAGGTCTGTCTGGATGCCCTGGAGTATGTCCACTGGTTGATTGAAGAGCCCCGCTCTCTACCCTACAGTCATATAGACACCGATTATTATTGGCCGAAATACTGGCTACACCGTTTTCTCGAAGCCACCGGATCCGGCACCTCCTAAATTTATGGAAACACGAGTACGCCTAGCGATCTGTAACCTGCAGTCGGGCATCGGAACCACCCGGGGCTACTGGCAGTATCTCACCACCGCCTGGAAGTACGGCCTGCCCCACGACTCCATTCCCATTGAACGGGCCGGTGACTTTCTGCGGGAAGAAGATATCGATATCGCGGCCTTGAGCGAGGTCGAGGGCGGCTCGCGCCGGAGCCGGGGAACCAATCAGCTGGAACTATTGGCCTATCGCGCGGACTTGCCTTACCAGGCGTTCTTTCCCACCCTGGTTCTGGCGCGGCGGGTCAATCAAGGCAATGGAGCCTGCTCGCGCTGGCCCCTGGTTCATATCCACAACCATCCGCTCCCCGGTCAGGGTGAGCCCCGTTTTCTCAGCGAAGCCCATGCCCAGGTCGAGCACTACAAGTTCCGGCTGTTCATGACCCATCTCAGCCTGGAGCGCCCGGTGCGGGCGCCGCAAATCCGCCATATTGCCCAGCATATTGGCCAGGACGATATTCCGACCATTTTGGCGGGCGACTTCAACGTCAAGGAAGATGCGGAACTCGCGCTGCTGGAAGACACCATCCTGAAAAAAGCCGCCTCGGCTCCCACCTTCCCATCCTGGGCTCCCAAGAAGGCGCTGGACCACCTGTTCTTCAGCAACCATTTCGAATTGGTCAATTACTACGCTTTCGACCGTTACCTGTTTTCCGACCATCTGCCCCTGGTCGCGGAGTTGCGTTTGGTGATGCCGGAGTGACCGACCCGGCCTCTTGCGCTTTTAGCGCTGGTGAGACACTCTTGGCGAGAGCGGGACTCTCTTAACAGAGCGGAGCCCGCTTGATCGAGTCAAACCAGGGGGAGATTTCAATGCAGTCCAGAGTCGCACTTGTCACTGGTTGTTCGTCAGGTATTGGCCGGGAGCTGACCCTTCAGTTGGCTCGGGCGGGTTGGCATGTCTTTGCCGGCGCACGGCGGCCGCAAACCCTGACGGATTTGGCCGGCGAGCAAATCACGCCACTGGAGCTGGACGTGAACAAGCCGTCCCACCTCCGCCATGCGGTTGAGGTGATCGAAAAGAAATTCGGCAAGCTGGATCTGCTGGTCAACAACGCCGGCTACGGGGCCATGGGGCCGTTGGTGGAAATGCCCCTGGAGGAAGTCCGCCGTCAGTTTGAAACCAACGTCTTCGCGCCCCTGGCGCTGGTTCAACAGTGTTTCCCATTGCTGAAAGCGAGCGGCCACGGTCAGGTGGTCAATATTGGCAGTGTGTCCGGCATTTTGACCACTCCCTTCTCCGGCGCCTACTGCGCCACCAAGTCCGCCCTGCACAGTTTGTCGGATGCCCTGCGCATGGAACTGGCGCCCTTCAATGTGGATGTGATCACCATTCAGCCCGGCGCCATCGAATCCGAATTCGGCAATAACGCCGCCAGCACGCTGGCCAGCACCTTGCCGGAGGACTCCCTGTACAACCCGGTGCGCGGCTTTATCGAAAAGCGGGCCACGGCGTCCCAGAAGAACCCCACTCCCACGGCGGACTTTGTTCGGGAGGTCATCCAGGTGATCAACCAGAAACAGCCGCCGGCGGTGCGGAAAATTGGTAACGGCAGCACCACCCTGACGCTGCTAAAGCGGGTCTTGCCCGACCGCGTGCTGGACTCAGTGCTGAGCGGCTCGTTCGGTCTTAAGAAACTCGGCGGGAAATAGAAATACGAGCAATGAAATAACAGGAGGGCGGCCAGGAATCTCGCCGCCCTTTAGGCAGAAGCCGATTCGTTCAACTAGGCGATGTCATCCAGCACCGGCACCGGCCGCTTCTCGTCATCAATAGCCACCAAGCTAAACTGACCGGCAATAGCGTGCTCACGGCCTTCGTTGTACATGCTCTCGACGTAGATATCCACCTGGACTTTCAGGCTGGTTCGACCCACTTTAACGACCTTGGCGATCAGCTCCACCAGGCTTCCGCCCGGAATCGGATGTTTAAAGTCGATCCGGTCCGAGGAGACCGTGACCAGGGATTTGCGGCAGAAACGGGTGGCGGCGATAAAGGCCGTTTCATCCATCCAGGCCAGCGCCTGGCCGCCAAACAGAGTGTCATGGTGATTGGTGGTAAAAGGGAACACCGCCTTACAGACTCGGGTTTCCGATAACTGGATACGGCGCTCGATTTCAGCTTCTCGTTCGTTCATGAATACGGCTCTAAGCTAGCAAGATGTGAGGACAGTCACAATTATATCCTGCTCCGAGCCGCGGAACCTGGGGCGCGACATAGATAAATACCACTACATCTTGTCCCGTTCTGAAGGGTCCGTTCTCAAGGGAAAGCATCCTGGCCCCAGGAGAAGTCTGCGTGGCACCGGTCCACGCAGACCACTCAAACGAGAGACGCCGGGAATAGACAACCAAGCTGGCTATTCCTCTTCTTCTCCCACTTCATCGGGATGCTCTTGCTTGTACCGCTCCCAGTCTTCCCAGTCATAAGGTGTACCCGCATTGGGACGCTTCAGATGAGTGGCATGTTCTAAAGCCAGCTCCCGCAACGTGTGGTTACGGCTTTTTTCTTCCTCGAAACCATGCTTTTTCAAGAACTCATCAGGACGCATAACAGTCCTCCTCTCTTTTGCACGATTAGCCCATGGACTCATCCATGTGGCCCTTGGAACACTGCCCTTACAACTCCAGCATAACCAATTCGGAAGAACTTGTTACATACCGCAACAATAAACCAGTCATTTTTTTGATCCAGATCGGACTTATCCTCTCTTCCTGCCTTCGAGCAGCTGTATCTCAAGATGGGCCTGTCAGCCTCAGAGCAGAGATCCGGAAAGTGCGGGAATGTCGGTAACATATTTCATAGAACGCAAAACGCCACCTCATAAGTGGCGCTTTCTGATCGGGATTAACCCATCGAGTAAGTCGGGCCGAAGCTAACCCCGTGCTCAGTTCTTCAGGTTAAAGGCCAGGCCTAATCGACAAAGCCGCCTTTCCATTCGCTAAACTCTTCAGAGCTCACCTGTCCGTCGTCATCGTCATCAACGTCCCGGAACATGGCGTTAAGGTGCATATCCTGTTCCGCCTCGGCGGCACTGATCACACCGTCGCCATCGGTATCCAAGGCCTGGAACGCCTGCTCGGTGCCCTCTGCAGTTCCCATTTCGGTATCCAGCTCCTGAAGCACCTGGGAGTCACGATCAACCGAGCTCTCTGCCTCATCCTGCGCATAGGCTGCACCAGTAAAGGCCAGAGAAGTCGCAAGAAGGATATAATTCAGTTTCATGGTCTGTTCTCCTTTTCCATTCCTTCGATTATTCCTGGGTATTGCCACTGGCATTCGTAAGCGCTCGACAGAGACTAATTCAGGATACGTGCCAATTTTCAGGAACAACCGCCGACCAGAGCTGAACTTGAGATAGGCTTATGTTTTTTCGGTTAAATATCTTTTAAGCCGTGCCCGCCCAGTGCTTGAATACAGCCCATAAACCGTTACCAATTACAGACATTGTTGTAAATTAGGAACAGATACACGGCAAATATTACAAGAGTTAATGTGTTTTTCGCCGAACCCGCGGGGGCAAAGACAGGATCTTGAGAGACAGCCAACAAAAAAGGCGTATCGCCTCAAGCCATACGCCTTTTTCAGAAGAGTTTTCGTTCAGGACAGGAACGGCTTAAAGACCATAACGAGCCAGCATCCGGTTACCCGCTGGCGTGAACAGCAGCCAGCCCAGCGTTAATCCCGCCAGTAGCGCAAGCACTCCCCCCACGGCCAGATACAACACCGGCCATTGGGCAACCCCTAAGGCCTCAACCGTGCTTCCCATGTGCCAGGTAAACAGTTTGGCCACCAGTCCCAAGGTCAACACCGCCAGGATCACCGTGGCCCAGAAGGCATCACGGCCCCGGGCGGTGCCCACAATGACAATGTCAATCAACACCCCGAGGACTGAACCCATACCAATACCGCCAATCCCCACGGTCCAGACAAAGGCTTTCAGGGATGAGCCTTCACCCGAGAAAATCAGGCCAAACAGGATAAAGTTGATAAATTCGACCGTGGTCGCCAGGGCGATCGACAGATAGAGCGGCCGTGTAAACAACAATCGAGAACGCGAACTGGTATTCATCTCCAACTCCTTTTTCTGTGAACCCTATCACTATTCTGCCCAACATCTTTTAGGCAATTCATCCTAATTCTAGATGAGTTTTCACGTTTCCACCGGAAACCGCCCTAGATGTGCCTGGCTCCGGGTCGAAAGTCAATCCGGCCAATCCGGAATCGTCCCCTGACCGGCTTACGCCAAACCAAGGCGGGCACCAAGCAAAAGATGGCCCGGCGCGGGTGAAAGAATGTTCATGACGAGAATTTGAAAACAGTCACTTAGCTTTGTTCAATCTTAAGGAGCCAATCACAAGCTGCGCAGGGCCATGGCCAGAACCATTTTTTCTCTTTCCGCCTTAATTTTCAGTGTCATGCTGCTGGTGATGGGTAACACCTTCCTGTCGACACTGCTGGGCCTCCGGCTCAGTCTGGAAAGAATCGATCCGGCCGTGATCGGTTGGGTGTTGGTGGGGTTTTCCATTGGCTCCATTCTCGGCTCCATCTACAGCAAGACTATTATCGAGCGGGTCGGCCATATCCGTAGTTTCGCGGTCTTTGCCGCCACCATGGCGGTGGTTGCCCTGCTTCACCCCTTATTCGTCAACCCGGTGGTCTGGGCAGTGTTTCGGGCCATCTCGGGGCTGTCGATGGCGGGTCTGATGGTGGTGATCGAAAGCTGGTTCAGCACCCGTGCCAATAACGAAAACCGGGGCAAACTGTTCGGGATTTACCAGATCGTGGTCTATTTGGCCGCCGCCAGTGGGCAGATGCTGATCGCCACCTCTAACCCAGCCTCCCTACGACCTTTCAGCATTGCCGCGATTCTGCTGACCATCGCGCTCATTCCCCTGGCCCTGACCCGAATGAGTGCGCCGTCCATTGAACGGGTCGAGCGCTTGCCGTTCAAAACCCTGTTCAAGCTCTCGCCCCTGGCGCTGATTGCCGCGCCGGTCTCCGCCCTGGTCAGCAGTGCATTCAGCGCCATGGGGCCGGTGTATGCCCACTTGATTGGCCTGGAAATCTCGGAGATCGCCATTTTCATGGCCGCACCGGTACTCGCCGCCATGTTTTTTGCCTGGCCCATCGGCCGGCTGTCAGATATGTTCCAGCGCCAGGTCATTCTGTTATTGCTGGCGATTGCCGCCGCCGGCTGTAGCATCGTGGCGGCCTTGTATGGGGGCTCCAACCTGCTATTGCTGTTCGTGATGGTGGAGTGCGTAATCGGCTTCACCGCAGCCATCTATCCGATTGCGGTGGCCCTGGTGAACGACCGGCTGCATCAGCACCAAATCGTCGCCGCCAGTGGCGGATTGCTGCTGAGCCACGGTCTTGGCAGTATTTTTGGCCCCGTGCTGGGTTCTTCCGCCATCAGTTTGGTGGGCCCCAATGGCCTGTTCCTGTTCATGGGTTCCATTCTATCCCTGCTGACCCTCTTCACCCTCTGGCGAATCCTCCGCTTCCCGGCCATTTCCGCCAAGGAGCAGGAGCGGTTCGTCACCGCCATGCCCATTTCCGATGTCTCGATCCTGAACGAACTCGACCCCCGTAACGAGGAATTCGTCGAGACCCCGCCCCAACGGGAACGCCGGCGGGATGACCGCCCCCGGCAACCCGGCCCGGACTCCAGCGACCCGGCTCCATAGCCCCGGAACGCCGCGGTTGAAGCGCCGGCGCAACCCGAGGCTGATTTGTCTTTACTTGGAGACATTAGCCCCTGCGCGGCCTGTCGCTATATTCTGCCCCTGCAGTACACGGATGAACGCCAAAGCAACCTAAAGGACTGATTACCATGACCTGGAGAGCTTTTCTCCCAAGCTTCCGCCGCCCGGCTCCCAGCAACTCCACGCCCTCTTATTCGTCACTGGTCACGGAAGTGCAGTTGCGCAATGCCCCACCCCACGTTATCCCCACCACCGGCCGGCTGGTTTCCAACGTTAACCGGGACTACTTCGTACTGACGTTCGACCCGCGTTACGCCTCACTCGGCTGGGATGTTTCCGCCGTGATCCTGGACGAGGATGACGCAGGCCAACAATGGGCCGCCGACCTGCTCCAGGCCCCGCTGCCGTTGAAGGTGACGGGGCCGCTGTCCGAGCCGCCCCACCTGGGTGACTTCCATCTGGCCAATACCCCGGTTGTCTCCCAAACCGTTGTCGATCTTTTAAGGCCATTTCAAATTCCTGGGGTGGATTTTTTCCCGGCCCGCATTCGCCTGCCCGATGGCCGCTGTGACAACAGCTACAGCATTTTATATGTGGATCAGGAAATCCAATGTCTGGACGAAGGCGCCTGTCAGTTTCAAACCGAACCCGGTCGCGACCGGGTTTTGCTCGACAGGATCAGCCTCGATGGACAACGACTGGAAGCAATAGACCTCCCCCAACGTCTTGCCTTTCGGCTCCAGGAGACCGGCCGTGAATATCTCTTTCATGCGGCCTTGGTGGAAACCCTTGGTCAGCAACCCCTGCGGGGCGCCTGCTTCATTCCGGTACAGGACTGGCGCTTGGACGCCGCCGCCCAGATGTTTCCGTCAGAATCAGGGATAACCCGCATTGGGAGTGATTACCTGCGACATTAGGATTCGTCGAAGACTTTTCCCTGGCTAACCCGGGACATCAGGCCCGGTCGCGCCAGCATCGGTCACCCGGCGCTGGCGCGGCCGCCAAGGCCAGATTCCCCCTGCCATTATCATGGCCGGGCGAAGAGTTTATCCACGAACACGACAGGAGTTACTTTATGGACATTGTTCGAATGGTTCGTTCCAGCAAAATCACTCATCTGCCGGGTTACGCGCTGCACGCTGCACAGCACCAGCTACAAACCATCAAACAGGATGTCCGGGACTGGGCCGCCGTGGTGGACTTTGTGGTGCATCCGGTTGACGTACAGCTCGGCCTGGAGAGCACGGATATTTATCCGCCGGAATCCCAAAAGCCGGCGGCCTGACAAGCCACAACCTGAAAGTGGGCCGGTTTCGACTGGCCTTGAAGGCGCTAGCCGCCTGGCTGCCGGGGAAATCCCGCAGCCGGCGGCTCCCGGAAGATCCAGTCCCTGGCCCGGCGTAGAAAAACCCGCTGAAAGCCCTGATCCAGCGGAAACAGATGACCATATTGCGGGAACAGATACAGCTCGGCTTCAGGAATGGTCCCGGCCAAATGCCGGGCCATGGACACCGGCACAAAGCGGTCACGCTCTCCCTGCAGAATCCACACCGGCACCCGAATCTCCCCTAACCGGAACCCCCAGTCGGCATGCTGTGCCGACAAGTCATCCGCCACCGCCCGGGAGTGGGAGTGGATGACCTCCAGCTGATCCCTGAAAAAGAGCCGGGCCAGATCCCCCTGCTGCAACAGCTTGCGGTCATCGCCCGTGGCTCGCAGCAGTTGCCGGTAATACATCCGTGGCAGCCAGCGGGCCCAGATCAGCAGCAATTTGATCAGCCAACGAAAAAGACGCCGGCTGCCCCGATCCAGATACGGCAAAGGCCAGCCTTTTTTGAGCAGCTCCCGACGCCCCTGAGGGTATTCCACCAAGTGGGTATAGCCGGCGATGGATGCGACAAAACTGATTTGCCGTGGTGCCAGATAAGCAGTGGCCAGTGCCACCGGCCCACCACTGGACCAACCGAAGACACCGAACCGGTCCAGTTTTAGTCGCTCGGCCAGCTCGATCAAATCCCGGGCGTCCGCCAACAGACAGCGCTGCCCCCGCCCATCCGACAACCCAATGCCGGCCCGGTCTGGAGCAATGATACGAAAACCCCACTGCCGGGCCGCTTGGTCGAAAAACTGCCCCTGCAGCCTGGAGCCGGGCATCCCATGGCAAAATAACAACGGATAACCCTGCGGGTCTCCCGCCTCCAGATACCCCAGAAAACGCCCATCGGTCAGCTGTACCCCACGCTCACCACCCCCACCCAAGCGGACGTCCAAATCGCCTCCTCATGCCCGACATTCGCTCCTTGGCAACAAAAATTACTGTTCGTAACCGGGATGTCGAGACATATCAATTTGTTGGAAAAGTGTTACACCGACTCGCATACGGGGAATTGTCAACTAATGTGAAATTAACCGATGTTGCGTTTCTCCATCCTGACTGCAGTTCTTTGTCAAAACAGGGCGCCGCATCGGTTATTCCAGGAACCCTGAAGCCGGTGATTTTCGATGCAGCTTTTTTCAGTACAACCGTCTTTTTCAGCCGTCCTGCGCAGCCTGATGGCAATTTTATTCAGCCTGGTGCTCGCCGCCTGTGGCGGGGGCGGAGGCAGCGGTGGCAGCAGTGACAGCAGCGCCACCAGTAACCGGACCGCGACCTCATCCCCCAAGGCGCCTGCCCGCACCCTCACCCTGGAAGGTGTCGCCATGAAAGGCGCCATCGCCAACGGTTTAATCAAGGTGTATGGCGTCGAGGAGCATGCCAGCCATTATCAATTAACTGCCTCCCCCTTGGCGGCCGCGGTCCGCACCAAGAACGATGGCAGCTTCCGGATACAGTTTAGTCCAACGGACTCCCAAGCCTGGGTGATCCAGCTGACCGCTGACGAGCACACCACCATGACCTGCGACCTGACCGAAGGTTGTCAGGACGCGCAAGGTGGTAAAGCCAAATTCGGCGCCCCAATCAAAGTGCCGGCAAACTTTGAGATGTATGCGGCGGTTCTTAGCACCAACCCCTCGAAGGCGACGGCACACATTACGCCGCTTACGCACCTGGCCTATCAATGGGCCGCCCAAAAGAACGATGGTCTGACACCAGCCAATATCACCCAGGGCCGTACCCTCATTGCCACCACCCTGGGCCTGTCCAACACCGCGCTGGATCTCAAGCCACTGGATATCACCCGGTTGACCGGGAACAAAGCCCTGGATGACGATCAGCTCGATTACTCGATCCTGTCCGCCTCTTTCCTCTCCTTGGCGCAGGGGCACAGCTGGACCGATATTACCCAGGTACTGGACGCCGCCTCCCAGCGGTTTGCCTCCTGGGGCAGGTTCCCGGAAGTCAGCCCCGTCCCCACTGAAATCAGCCTGAGCACCGTCCTGCAAAGCACCGCCAGCCTGGCCGAGGGAATCGCAGCACGGGTGCAGCCCAACAGCGGCCTGCACAACCAGCTGAAAAGCTTCGCCTATGCCTCCAGCCAGCTCGTCCAAGAGCTGACCGAAGAAGCAGCTGGCACCGTTCCGGCCCGGCTGGTGATCAGCTATCATCCGGGCTCACAAACCGTGAAGGAGCAGGATTCCGTCACCTTCAACGTCAACGCCAGTGGCGGCTCGCTACGCTATCAATGGCGCAAGGATGGCCAGGTGATTCCCGGGGCGACTTCCAGCACCCTGACGCTGAGCAGGGTTCTGGCTGAAGACGCGGGTCGCTATGACTGCGTTGTCAGCAATGAAACCCAATCCCTGGTATCCAAAGCAGCAACGCTGACCGTCACCTCCCGCCATATCACTCTGAACTGGGAGATTCCTGCCGAGCGGGTCGACGGCAGCCCCCTGCACCCCTCGGAGTTAAGCGGCTACCGCATTCTGTATGGCACCCGTGCGGACCAGCTGACCCAGAGCCTGCAGATCAATGACCCTTATGTTTCGGAGCAGCGCTTCGATAAGCTGCAGAGCAACACGTACTACTTCAGCATTGTGGCAATCGACGACCGGGGCAATGAAAGTGCCCTGTCGAATATTGTTGAAGCCACCCTCTAACCCTTAAAGAAACTCCCCTGGGCATGGAAGCCCAAGCCTCTTTCGTCAGAATTTCTCTCTCGCCAGACTTTCTCTCTCACTAGGTTTTCTCGCTCCCCAAAGCCCTGCCTGACAGCTCCTCCCGGGCCGCCGCCTTCCTGGACGCATTGACCTCAGCTGCCCCGCCGCGTTAGTGATTCGAGCCCGCTTCATGCTATTAATACGGGATTGTTTCATGAGAGGCTCCCATGTCCACACCTGACTCCACGACTCCCAGCATACTCACTGCCCGGCAAGCCATCACCGACATTGTGCTGGCCCTGCTGCTGGTGGGTCTGGGCGGGTTATCCGCCGCCTGGCTGGGCGGCTTTCTGGCAGAGCGCCTTGAGTTCCCCATGCTGGCCATCCTGTTGGCTCAGGGGCTGGTGTTCCTCATTGGACTCCAGCTCATTTTGCACTGGCGTGGACACCACTGGCGTCATCTTGGCCTGCGCCCGATCCGCTTTCAGGACTTGGGACGCACGCTGGCTGCCCTACTCCTGGTCTTTCTGGCCAACGCCGTCTTTGTGTCCCTGGTGTTCTGGATCCAACCTGACCAGATCCAGGGCCACGAACAGAATCTCACCGATATTGCCGGCCTGCTCGCGCCGGACCTGTCCCTGCCGGCCATTGGGCTGATGATGCTGTTTGTCGGGTTTTACGAAGAAGTCCTGGCACGGGGCCTGTTACTCCAGCGGGCCCGCAACCTGTTCGCTGGCACCTGGGGGCCGGTACTGTTATCCTCTCTCCTGTTCGGACTGGGGCACCTTTACCAGGGCTGGGTCGGTACACTGCAAACAACCCTAATGGGCATCGTCCTGTCCTGCCTCACGCTCCGTTGGCAAACTCTATGGCCGGCAATTTTCGCCCACGCCATCATCAATACAGCGTCCTTCGGCCTGGTACGCGAACTCGGCAATTCCCCCTGGTGATGGTCGAGCTCAAAACCTGTGTTTAGGACAAACCATCGGCCTTCATAATCTTTAGAGTCCACTCCAATAGCGCCTGCATTTGCACAGGCTCCTACTGAAGCGGGCTCTTCGCACAGTCTATTCACCTGAGGTAAACGAACGTGAAGCCCCTTTTGTTTTCCAAGCTGAAGCTGCGTGAACTGGAGTTCAAAAACCGCATTTTCATTGCTCCCATGTGCCAATACTCCTGCGAGGATGGCATGCCCAACGATTGGCATCTGGTGCATTTGGGCAGTCGCGCAGTCGGTGGTGCCGGATGTATTATCCAAGAGGCCACTGCCATCAGCCCCGAGGGACGGATCAGCCCGGCCGATGCCGGCATCTGGAATTATGAACAGGCCCAGGCCTACCAGCAGATCACCCGCTTTCTGAAAGACCAGGGCGCCGTCCCGGCCATCCAGTTGGCCCATGCCGGACGCAAGGCCTCCACCGCCGCTCCCTGGGCGGGCGGTTATGCCATTGATGAGCCCGATGGCGGCTGGCGTCCTCTGCTGGCTCCTTCGGCCATTCCATTCGACCTGGAGTCCCCGGTGCCCCAGGAAATGAGCCTGGAAGAGATTGATCAGCTGGTGGAAAACTTCGTGGCCGCCACCCATCGCAGCCAGGTTGCGGGTTTTGAGGTGGTGGAGATCCATGCCGCTCACGGCTATCTGCTCCACGAGTTCCTGTCGCCCCTGTCGAACCAGCGCACAGACGACTACGGCGGCAGCCTGGAGAACCGGATGCGGCTCCCCTTACGGGTGGCCCAGGCCGTCCGGGAAGCCTGGCCGGAGCATCTGCCGGTGCTGGTGCGCATCTCCGCCACCGACTGGGTAAAAGGGGGTTGGGATCTGGAGCAGTCCATCGAGTTTTGTAAACAGCTCAAAGACATCGGTATCGATCTGATTGATGTCTCCACCGGTGCCCTGGTCCCCGACGTCAAGATTCCAGTCCGCCCCGGGTTCCAGGTTCCCTTTGCGGAAGCCATCCGCAGAGAAGCCGGTATCCCAACCGGGGCGGTGGGACTGATCACCAGC
This sequence comes from uncultured Pseudomonadales bacterium, assembly GCA_964514485.1. GTDB lineage: Bacteria > Pseudomonadota > Gammaproteobacteria > Pseudomonadales > Oleiphilaceae > JAEZAA01. The sequence continues at coordinate 85,418 of CAZEWG010000002.1, read as the reverse complement.
GCTCCCCAGGCCGAACAAGTCCTGGTCACCGGACAGGCCGATGTGGTCCTGCTCGGCCGGGAGTCCCTGCGTGATCCCCACTGGCCCCTGCATGCCGCTCACACCCTGGGTGCCGACATCGACTGGCCAAAGCAGTACGAGCGCGCCAAGCCCCAGTGATCCTCCTCCTGGCGCCGGGAACAATCCTTCCGGCGCATCTTTGCCAGCGCGGATCCTGCCGCGCTGCTCTCTTGTCCAACGCACCGCTCTCTTGTCCGACACGCTGCTTTATTGCCCGACCCGCTGTTTTATTGCCCGACACGCTGTTTTATTGTCCGAAATGCACAAGACACCTGCCGCCCGGGCCAATTTGACTTCGCCTCGGGTTAGGTAAGCTTACGCCAACTATTTCAGATAGCGTTCAAGCCCAGGTACTTTCAAGTCCAAGTAATTTCAAGCCCATGTAGTATGGCATGCAACAGTGCTTGCCTGGTCGTCACCCCGCCAGGGCAGCACATGCGCCGGGGCCCGGCTACGCTTGAGTCCCGATTTCGACGATATGGAGCATAACAATGATAAAACTGCCCAAGTCCCTGCTCACCCTCTCACTGGCATCCCTGTTGACCGCCTGTGGCTCCCACCCGATCTATACGGTCGGTGCCAAAGTCATGGAAGACTTCAGCGACAGCGTGGCCACGCCCCACATTCTCGAGCTCACCGATGTGGATGTCACCTGCCGTTTTGGCTCCAACATGTCACCCCTGTTCGGCACCTTTAACTCGCTGACCGATACCGGTCTGGAAACCCTGTCCTTGCTGTATCTGCTCTCGGCCAACTGTAGCGAGCAATCCGCCCTGGCGGCCGAGCTGAGATCCATCCGCGCACTGCAAAGCGGCCAGGTCAACGAGGCCAAAGACGCCCGGACCGAACAAAAACGCTGGCTGAAACTGACCGCCGAGCGGCGCAAGAAAACCTTCGAAAGCGCCATGGCCGCCTACAACTACGACTACACGGATAGCGAGGCCAAATGTCCCAAATTGAAACAGCCCCAGGACCAGCTGGTCTTTCTGCTGGGTCTGTTAACCGGCCTGCAGGCCATTTTGGCGGATTCAGGAGCGGAGCTGACGGCTGGCGTGCCGCGGAATATTGCACCCGCGGCGGTACGCGCCTCCTATTGTCTGGACGATGACGCCTGGGGCGGTTCCCCTTCCTCCATTCGTGCCGCCATCTGGACTTTGCTGCCCGATCTCAAACCCAACAAGGATCTCGATACCTGGGAGCTTTTGAACACCAGCAGCGAAAAATCCCTGGCCTTTGGCGTGCGTATTCCCATCGCCCTGCAGGCCATCATGGCCGAAACCACCGGCAACGAAGCGGAGCTGAATCGCTCGCTGGCCCGGGTCGAGTCAAACTTCCAGGCAAAACCGGAATACGCCCTGGTTGATGCCATCGCCATTTCCCATGTTCAGGCGGTTTCTGACCGTCAATGGACCATCAAACATGGCGAGCGCACCCCATTTGGTCGCCTGGGCAAAACCGCCACCCCTCAAGTCGAGGATGACGCAGAAGATCTGGACGCCCTGTTTTAAGACGGGCCCCGGAGGTCCACGGCCAGGCTACCAGCCTGGCCCGGGCCTCACGCGCTACCCTGCTGAACACCAAACCCCGAGCTCCTAACGCCAGCACTAATAAAAACGAATGCCATACGGAGGCAAAGAACAATGAAGAAAATCCTGTTCTCCATCTTGCTGATAGTGACGACCAATCTTGCCCTGGCAGCCGAAACCAAACGACTGTGCGTTTTCGACCCCCTGGGTGCCAATGGAGATGCCTTCAACTTGCTGAAAGACTATGTCATCGATATGTCCGTGACGGGAATTAACCTGTCCCTGTCACCCTATACCGATGAAAGTGTGGCGGTGGCCGACTTTATTTCCGGCAAATGCGATATCGTTGCCGCGACCGACATCCGCCTGCGCCCCTTCTCCAAGTTTGGCGGCTCCGTCAGTGCCGTAGGCGCCATTCCCGGCCCGGAAGAGCTGCGCACCCTGATTCGTGCCCTGAATCGTCCCAAGGCCCAAGCCTATCTGGATGACGGAAAATTCGCCGTGCTGGGTTTGATTCCCATGGGGGCGGGCTATTTGTTCGTCAATGACCGGTCGATCGACACCGTGGGTGAACTCGCCGGTAAGCGCATTGCCACCCTGGATTATCAGAAAGACGCGATTCATATGGTGAACCATGTGGGAGCCACGGTGGTGCCCTCGGACATCACCGATTTCGGCGGCAAGTTCAACAACGGTTCCGTCGACATCTGCTATGCGCCTGCCCTGGCCTATAACGCCTATGAGCTCTACAAGGGACTGGGCGACAAAGGGGGCATTGTGCGTTATCCCCTCGCTCAGCTGACCTTGCAACTGGTCGCCCGCAGCAATGACTTTAACGACGAGTTCAAACGACTTTCCCGCACCAACGCCGAAAAACTGTTCGACAACGCCTTCAAGCTGATCAAGCAACACGAGGACAGCATCGATCCCAAGTACTGGATTGATCTTCCCCTGGAAGATATTGCCGGTTACCAGGAAATGTTCCGTCAAAACCGCATTGAACTACGGGAAAACGACACCTACGACCCCACCATGCTGACCATCATGCGACAGATCCGTTGCATGTCCAACCGCGCGGCCTCCGAGTGCTCAGCCGACGACCGGGAGTAAGTCATCGTGGATCGTAATCTGGATGTCCTGCCCGTTCAGGAAGTCACCTCGCAACCCGCCCGGCAACGGCTTCGCCTTGCCGGCGCCATGGTCTTTTTGCTGCTGTGCGCGGCGGTGCTGATCGGGCTGGGGGATTCGTTTCACTCTCGCTTGCTGTATTGGGGCGAGGCCCTGTGGAAGGATTATTACGTCCTGAACCCCAACATCACCGAACCCACCTGCTCCACCACCATTGATGTGGATCGGGAAGTGCAGCGCCAGATGGAGCTGGCGGCGGAAGATTCCTTTCTGTTTGACGAATACGAAGTGGACGAGCGGGATGTGCGCCAGTCGGTGCTCAACAACCTCGCCCAGTGCCAACAGGCCCACCAGCGTTATCAGCAGATCGCCGCCCAGCTGACCCCCAGCCTGATCACCTATAAGGAGCTCGAGAAAGGACTGGCCAACTTTCTGTTAAGTAACCTGGATGCCAAAAAGTATCTTCTGCAACTGATGCTGCTGGGCTGCGCGGTGATGGTCTGCTGGAAAAACGAGCACATTTCCCTGCTGCCGGCGGAATCCGAATCACGGCGCCTGATTTCCAATGTCCTGCAACTGCTTGCCAATAGCGCCATTGCCTATTCCTTCTACAGCTACTGGCAGATTCTGAAGTCGGTTAACCCCAACGACCCGCTGATTACCATCCAGCTCTTCTGGCTGACCGGTTTTACCCTGCTCATCCTGGTCACCCTGTACCGGATTATCCGACAGGATTTGACGGCCCTGCGACAGGCGGGCACCAAGGATTTACTGGCCGCCCCGCTGTACGCCATCATGACCCTGATCGGGTTCGCCTATCTGATCCTGGCTGAAAACCATGCCGCGGGCGTGGCGATTTTCATCAACCAGCTCACCAACCTGGCCAATATTTTCATCAACGTCGGCCTCTACGTGTTCGTAGGCATGACCCTGAAGCACACCCGCCTGCCAGCCCTCTGCTTTGACCTGCTCCGGCCCTGGCAGCTGGCCCCGGCCGCCCTGGCAACCATTATCATCTTCGCCACCGCCTGGCCCACCGCCTTTACCGGCGCTTCGGGTATTTTCATCCTGGCCGTAGGGGGTGTGATCTATGATGAAATGCGCCGGGCCGGAGCCCATCGTTCCCTGTCCCTCTCCACCACCGCCATGTCCGGCAGTTTAGGGGTGGTGCTGAATCCCTGCCTGCTGATCGTGATTATTGCCGCGCTCAATAAAGAGGTCACCACCGACCAGCTCTATGGCTGGGGGCTCTATATTTACCTGCTTTCCGCAGCCATTTTCAGCGGCCTGGTGCTGGGCAAGAGCAAAGCGGCCCGTCTGGTCGGCACCACCACGCCCCACACAGCGCTACGGGAAACCCTGGCCGCCCTCAAGCCCCTGGTGCCCTATCTGGTAACGGTGGCCGCGGTACTCATCAGCTTCAAGCTGATCCTGGGCCTGCAAATCAACGAGCACAACGCCCCCGTCATCCTGCCCATTGTGCTGACCGGCATCCTGTTCTATGAACGCCTGTTTCAAACCAAGAAGCACCGAATCAGGGCCTTCGCCGGCGTGGTGTCCGAGTCCGCCTCCGACTCCAGTATCCATATTGGTGCCCTGTTGCTGTTGATCATGGCGTCCATTTGTCTGGGTGGCGTGATCGAGAAATCACACCTCGTCGAGCAGATCTTCCCACAATCCCTGGGCTCGGTCTGGGTGGCGATGCTGATCAGTATCCTGCTGCTGGTGGTAATCGGCATGTTCATGGACCCATTCGGGGCCGTGATTCTGGTGACGGCAACCTTCGCCAGCTACGCCATTCAGTCTGGCATTGCCCCCATCCACTTCTGGATGGTCGCACTGGTGGCGTTTGAACTGGGCTACCTCAGCCCTCCGGTGGCCCTCAACCAGCTGTTAACCCGACTGGTGGTCGGCACGCGGGAATGGGACTTGGCCCTGCAGGACCAGGGCCCCAATGCGTCCCTGCTCAAGCGGTTCGAACATATGTGGGTACCCCTGGTGGTGCTGCTCACCACCCTGGTGATTGTCGGCTTCGTCCCCTTGTTGTTCTACGCCTAACGCCCACTTCAACCACCCCACCTGGAGCTGACGCTCTCGGCTCCAGGTGCTGGCGGTTGACTTTCGAACCCCAAACTGCGACAACTCAAGGCGCACCAACGCCTCTAACAAAGAATCAGGATGATCACATGGCCAAGCAATATATTGAACTCTTCCAGTCCTATGACGCCCCCATCAGCTGGGTTTTTCAGCAACTCACCGACCACGAGAACTTTGGCAAGCTGATCAATGCCAAGGTGACCCGGATTGTGGACGCGACCGGCAAGAATAAAAACGGGCTGGGCGCCGTCCGACGTATCGAGGCCTTTCCGGTCCCGGCCTTTGAAGAAACCGTCACGGCCTTCAAAAACAACGAGCTGATGGAATACAGGGTCACCAAGGGCACCCCGGTCAAAAACCACAAAGGCCGCATTGCATTTGCCCAGGTGCAAGGCAAAACCATTGTCCATTACACCATCGAGCTTGAGCCCAAGCTGCCGATTCCCTTTACCGGCCTACTGCTCAAAGCCGCGGCGGGAATCCCGATCCGGCTCGCCCTGAAAAAACTCGCCCGACAGCAGCCTGCCGAAGTAGCCAGCGCCACGGGCAGCGCCTGAATCCGCAGCAATATCATCGATGAAAAAGGGGCGCCAGCCCCTTTTTCTGCTTGCTCGAAGCTGGGACCGGAAGCTGAGCATCCCTATCCTTAATGGAGACCTCGCAACAGCTCAGCGCGGGTGACGAACGGATAAGCCGCCTGTTAATATCAAGGAGCAGCCCATGAACCCCATCGCCGCCCTGACCACTGGCCTCTTTAGCCTGCTCTGCCTGATGGCCACCCCTGTGGGGGCACAATCCCGGGACTCCGTCTCTTCCGATACCGGAACCTATACCGTCGAAACCCTGGCTGAAGGCCTGAGCCACCCCTGGGGCATGGCGCTTCTCCCCGATGGCCGACTTCTGGTCACCGAGCGTGAAGGCCGGTTAAGGATCCTGGGGACCGACCACAAGCTGTCAGCCCCTATTCCAGGAACGCCCCAGGTATTCGCCGCCGGTCAAGGCGGGCTTCTCGACGTGGCGCTGGATCCGGACTTCGCCACCAACGGCTACCTCTATCTCTCCTATGCCGAGCCCGATGGCAGCAAAGCCTCCACCGTGCTGGGCCGGGGACGCCTGCAGAACGATCAGCTCCAGGATTTCCAGGTCATTTTCCGACAGGAACCCAAGGTCGACGGCAGCCTTCACTTTGGCGGGCGCATTGTGTTTTCCCGGGGCGGCCATCTGTTTTTCTCCATGGGTGATCGCAACAAGCTGGATCCCGCCCAGAACCTGTCCGATCACCTCGGCACCATTATCCGCATCCAGCCCGACGGCCGAATTCCCCCCAGCAACCCCTTCATCAAGCAGGACAACGCCAAGCCGGAAATCTGGTCCTATGGACACCGTAATGTGCAGGGTTTGGCAATTCACCCACAAACCGGCGAGCTGTGGGAAACGGAAATGGGACCTCGCGGTGGCGACGAGCTCAACCTCATTGAGGCGGGCAGCAATTACGGCTGGCCCAAGGTCAGCTGGGGCAACCACTACGACGGGCGCAGGATCCCCGATCCTGCCACCCAACCGGAGTTCATCGATGCGCTCCTGCAATGGACCCCGGTTATTTCGCCGTCAGGCATGATTTTCTACACCGGAGAGCTGTTTTCCGGCTGGCAGGGGAGTTTGCTGATTAGCGGCCTGAGCTCCCAGGCTCTGGTGCGAGTAGAAATTGATGGCCGCAAGGCCACGGAAGTGGAACGAATTTCCATGGACGCCCGCATTCGGGATGTGGAGCAGGCTCCCGACGGCAGCCTCTATCTCCTGACCGATGACAACGATGGCCGGATCTTGAGGCTGACACCGGGGCAGCAGGAGTGACGCGGGGCCGCGAACCCGTTTAATCAGTGAAACCTGGAATCAGTGTAGATAGTATTCCAGGGTGCTCACCACCCGGACGGTTTTGGAGGCCTGGCTTTCCTCGCCCAGGCCTGCGCCCTGATCCCGGGGCAGAATCTGGATCACCCCTTGATTGGCGCGGCGCAACCCACCCAGGGTGGCATTGGCATCCTTGGCAAACTGTTCAGCCGAGGCCCGGGCTGCAGCCGTTGCCTCCGCGATCAACTCCGGCTTGATCTCATTCAGGCCCTTGAATAAGTAGGTGGGGCCGCTGGGGCCATAATCGCTGGACAAGACCACTCCCGCATCGATCAGCTCACTAATCGCTTGCGAGGCCGCGCGAACCTTTTCTGGCGATTCGCTCCGCAACAACAGCGTGTGGCTGATAATAAACCGGTTGGGGCTGGGCTGGCTTTGATAGGGGTTGGTGGTGGTATCGGTCACATCCAGGCGCTGCAGCTCAATCTGCTCCGGAGTCATGCCATACTTGCCCAGAAAACGCTCCACCGCGTCACGACTGCGCTGGATATCAGCCTGTGCCTGCTCCAAGTGATCGCTGGCCGCCACATAGCGCAACGGCCAGATCGCCAGGTCAGCCTCCACATCCCGCTCGGCCATGCCTTTTACGGTCACGTAGCGGTCACCGGTACGGATGTCCTTCAGGCCCTCTGTAACCAGCCAGCCGCCCACAATCATACCTACCGCCAGAATCGCCGATGAGATGACGCGCATATCCCACTCCTGTCCAAGTCCTTGATGATCCCGGCTCCCCTGTCGGGAAACCGTCAGCCGTTTAAACGCGGGTCGCTGATTGGTTTTAATCAGCAACAGTCACTGATTGACGCAGCCTATCAGCCTTATAGGCTGCATCTTCTGTTGATTGCAAAGCCCTGTCAATTACATAGACGACAAGTAATCGGTGATCTCTGAACAGTGAAATGCTCGTGATGGGCGCAAGAGGCTGTCGTCGACGTGGAGTACTGCCTCACCGGACGGGATTCGGGAAAGTCCTGTTCAGATTGCCGGGGCAACCTGAGACAGGATCAACTCGCCCGGCGTAACAACACAATCCCAATGACAAAGCAGACCAGGATGGGTACCAGGGTCGCGAAGATGGGGTTAAACCCGAACACCAGACTGGAAGGCCCGAGCAAGTCCTGGGCATACTTGAACAGCAGGCCCACAATGATCCCGGCAAATACCCGAAACCCCATGGTGACCGAGCGCAGCGGCCCGAACACAAAGGAAATCGCGACCAGCACCAACACCGCCGTCGCCACCGGCGTCAGCACTTTCTTCCAAAAGGCCATCAGGTAGTTATTGGCGTTCAGATCCTGGCTCAACAAATAACGGGAATAGGTATACAGCCCCTGGATCGAGAGGTTTTCGGGTTTGACGACCAGCACCCCGAGAACCTCCGGTGATAGCCGGTTGCTCCACTCCATCGCCGGAATATCCCGTCGGCTGATTCTTTCCGGGGTCAAATCGCTTTGCACCACCTGCTCCAGCCGCCAGCGATCCTCTTCATAAACCGCCCGCTGGGCAAAAGTCGTCCGGGTAAGCCAACGATTGTTATCGAACTCCATCAGGGTCACCCCATGCAACACACCCCGGGGTTCAACCGCGTTGAAGTGCATGAAGGTATTGCCTTCCCGGTGCCAGAAGCCTTCCTTGGAACTTAACGCCTCGCCCGTGCCCTTGGCTAACGACTTGGCGGTCTGGGCCACCCGTTCGGTATGGGGAACCACATACTCGCCCAGCGCCAGGCTAATCACCACGACCACCAGCGCCGGCTTCATGGCTGCCCAGACAATGCGCCCGGTGGAAATACCCGCCGCCCGCATCACCACCAGCTCGGAATTATTGGCAAGCGCCCCCAATCCCACCAGACTGCCCATAAAGGCAGCTAACGGCAGATAGTCATAGATTCTGCGTGGCAAGGTCCAAAGGATATAAGACAGGGCTTGGAACGTTTGGTATTGGTTTTCCTGTTCATCCAATTCGTTGATAAACGCGAACACCAAATCCAGTGACAGCACCACCATCAGCACCATCACCAAGGCGCCGAACACCGTCGAAACAACATAATGATCCAGTTTACGCATGTGGTACCGCGCTCCTGCGGCGCATCCGCCGGCTGTATAGGAATCCCCCGCCGTATTGCAGCGTCATGGCAATGCCGAAAAACAGGATGTGCACCCACCAAAGCCCCAGCCAGAACGGAATGGTGCCTTTTTCCAGCATATTGCGGGAGGCGATCAGCAACCCCAGGTAGCCGATGTAGATCATCATGGCCGGCAGCAAGTGGAAAAATCGCCCCTGCCGCGGATTAACCCGGCTCAGGGGAATGGCCAACAAGGCCACGATCGGCACGATGAGGGGGATCGACACGCGCCACTGCAGCAAGGCGAGATATTTGGGGTTTTCAGACTTCATCAACTCCAACGTGGGAATTGCCTCGTCCTTGACCCGACGCCGCTCTGCCGTGGGCTCCGAGATCTTGACCCCATACTCTTCAAACTCCAGCACCCTGAAATCCAGGCTTCCCGGATGCCCCTGATAACGGGCCCCATCATGGAGTACGATAAAGCGCTCACCGGTCTGGGGGTTGACCAGCTGGGTGCCGGTTTTGGCAAAGACCACGGAAGGGCTGCCCCCCGCACGGCCTTTCTCGGCAATGAACACGTTCTGCATTTCCCGTTTATCGCTGCTCAGCCCCTCGGTGTAGGTCACCCGCTCACCGCTTTTCAGGGGCTGAAAGCGTCCGGGCGCCAGCAGCTCAAACTCGGTCATTTTGGACTGCTCATCAAAAATCCGCTCGACCTGCTGAATCCCCCAGGGGCTGAGATAAAGACTCATGACCGCCACAATGACCATGACCACCAACGCGGAGCCCATGGTCAGCTTGATCAACTGGCCATCACTCATCCCGCAGGCCTTGAGCACCGTCATCTCGCTTTCCAGGTACATTCGACCGTAAGCCAGCAGAATGCCGATAAACAGCGCCAGCGGCAGAATCAGCTCCAGAAAACTGGGCAGGCGATAGCCGATAATGGCAAACAGCACATCCGGGGCCAGTTCACCGGCCGCGGCTTCCGCCAGGTATTTAATAAAACGCCCACTCATGAAAATCAGTAGCAGGATGCCGGCAACCGCGGTCATGCTGATCAGCAACTGACGAGTGAGATAACGGAAAATGATGAACAAGCTAATTCCCGCCGAATACAGGTATGGATTGAGTAGCCGCTTCGATATCTTATAAGGACGGGTATTGTAGGTAAGAATCCAGTATCGAGGCAAAGGGCATCACTGGAATTTATCACCCGTTCACGTAAACTCGTAGCAAGTACTCACGGCAAAGCAGCCAAACCCGGTTTGTACAGCGCCGTCTAGCCCATTTGATATCATCAGGGCGCAGCCCGGTTCCGGCTCTGCCACTACCCCATCAACCCACAGCACTTGGAGAGGTTATGAAATATTCCGCGATCAGCCAGGATCCCCTTCAGCTTAATGCCGATTGTGTCATCGTCGGTCTCTATGAAAAGGGCGCGCTCACCGAAGCGGCAAAAGCGCTGGATGCCAGCACTAACGGACTCCTGAGCAAACTGATCCAGCAGGGCGACCTGGACGGAAAACTGGCCTCTACCTCCTGGCTGTACGACTGCGGCAGTGCAAGCCCGGCCCGCGCTCTGGTGGTCGGCCTTGGCGACTCGGCCAAGCTCAACGAGAACAACTACCGCAAAGTCATCCAGGCCGCGACCAATGCCCTGAAGAACAGCCCCATCAAGCAGGCGGTCTCCTGCCTGCCCCAGGCCGACGTGCCCAATCGGGACACCGCCTGGAAGACGCGCTTTCACGTGGAAACAACGGCCGCCGGCCTTTACCGCTACGACACCACCAAAAGCGAAAAAGCCAAGCCACTCAACCTCTCAGAACTTCAACTGGCGGTCACCCAGGCAGAACTGGACCAGGCTGAACAAGCCGTCAAACAGGGCTGCGCCATTGCCAAAGGCGTTGAGGTCACCCGGAACCTGGGCAACCTGCCCGGCAACATCTGCACCCCCAGCTATCTGGCTGAGCAAGGCCTGGCGCTCGCCAGCACCTATGACAAAATCACCACCCAGGTGCTGGATGAAAAAGACATGAAAGAGCTGGGCATGGGCGCCCTGCTGGCGGTCAGCGCCGGCAGCGACGAGCCCGCCAAGCTGGTTGTGATGGAATACAAGGGCGGCGACTCCGCCCAGGCCCCCCATGTCATCGTCGGCAAGGGGATCACCTTCGATACCGGCGGTATCAGCTTGAAGCCCGGCGCTGAAATGGACGAAATGAAGTACGACATGTGCGGCGCCGCCAGCGTGATCGGAACCCTGACCGCCCTGGCGGAGCTGAACGCGCCCATCAACGTGGTGGGTATTATTTCCAGCGCGGAAAACATGCCCAGCGGCAAGGCCACCAAGCCCGGCGACATTGTCACCACCATGTCCGGCCAGACCGTGGAAATCCTGAACACCGACGCCGAAGGCCGCCTGGTACTTTGTGACGCCCTCACCTACGCCGAGCGTTTCAACCCGGCCAGCGTGGTGGACATCGCCACCCTGACCGGTGCCTGCGTCATCGCCCTGGGCCACCATGCCACGGGCCTGCTGGCCAACGACGAGGAGCTCGCCCAAAAGCTGCTGCAGGCAGGGATTGAAGCCCATGACCGCGCCTGGCAACTGCCGCTGTGGGATGATTATCAGACCTCGCTGGAAAGCAACTTCGCGGATATTCCCAATATCGGTGGCCGTCCGGCAGGCACCATCACCGCCGCCTGCTTCCTGGCCCGTTTTACCAAGAAATACAAGTGGGCCCACCTGGATATCGCGGGCACCGCCTGGGTGAGCGGCAAGGAAAAAGGCGCCAATGGCCGCCCGGTTCCCATGCTGACCCAGTACCTGCTCAACCAAATCCAGCAGCAGGGCTAATGCCAATGGGCCAGGCGGATTTCTACATTCTGCAACGAGAGGATGATCACAGCCGGCACCTGATGGTCTGCCGGCTGGTGGAAAAAGCCTGGCGCCAGGGTCACCGTGTCCATATCCATTTGCAAACGGAAGAAGAGGCCCAGGAACTGGATCAGTGGCTGTGGTCTTTTCGCCCGGACAGTTTTATTCCCCATAGCCTGCAACAGGCACCAGAAGCTGCCGCGGCCCCCGTCACCCTGGGCACGGGCACGCTTCAGGCCCGCCTGGACGCACCCGCCATGCCAGAGCCGCCCATTCTGATCAACCTGGCCCAGTCGGTGCCCGAGTTTTTCAGTTCCTTTCCCCGCATTGCCGAAGTCGTCACCCAGCGTCCCGATATTCTGTCGGCGTCACGGGACCATTTCCGCCTGTATCGTAAAAATGGTTACAATGTTGCCAGTCACAATTTAAAATAGCGCAACATTTCTTTACAAACAGGCCGGAACAAGGAAGACGACTTTATGGCAAGCGACAACTCGCACGAAACCGAGATTCCCACCCTGGATGATCTGGTGGTTGTAGAGGAAAGCTCCAAAGCCGAGCTCTCCGCGATTCCTACGTTATCCCCGGCTGCCAGCGCTAAAGCCCTGCCCCGGAACAACCCCTTTCTTCCCTACGAGCACCTGGAGCAGTTGGCCCGGGAGCGGGCGGAGTTCCAAAAGCAGTTCGTTCAGTTTTCTTTCCCCAAGGAGGCCACCCCGCCCCCTCGGGCAACGACTTCCCCAGACCGACAGGACAAGACCGAACCCAAGCTGCTGGACCGACTGGCGGACCAAATTGCAGAGCAATTAATCAACGATATCCGCCCCCTGATCGAGCAGCGTATCCGCGAGGCCCTGGAGCAACATCTCACCCCACCATCCAAGCGCCTCTGACACCCTGGTTCCGCCCGGGTCACCCGACTCGGGCCCTACCGCCAACGCCGCCTCTATACCCGTCATTTTGCCAGGCGTGTATAATGCCTAGCTTTCTTTAAGCCATTGACCGATAAACAAGCGACCGAATGATGGAAAAGACCTACCAGCCCAACGAACTCGAACGCCATTGGTATCAGCTTTGGGAAGAACGGGGTTATTTCAAGCCAAGCGGTAAGGGCGACTCCTACTGCATCATGATTCCGCCGCCCAACGTCACCGGCAGCCTGCACATGGGGCACGGCTTCAACAATGCCATCATGGACGCGCTGATTCGCTATCGCCGGATGCAAGGGCGAAACACCCTGTGGCAGCCGGGTACCGATCACGCCGGCATTGCCACCCAAATGGTGGTGGAGCGCCAGTTGGCGGCCCAAAATGTGACCCGCCATGACCTGGGCCGGGACAAATTCCTGGAAAAAATCTGGGAATGGAAAGAACAGTCCGGCGGCACCATTACCCGTCAGATCCGCCGCCTGGGCTCCTCCGTGGACTGGTCCCGGGAGCGCTTCACCATGGACGAAGGGCTGTCCAAGGCCGTTCAGGAAGCCTTTGTCCGCCTATACGATGACGGTCTGATCTATCGCGGCAAGCGCCTGGTCAACTGGGACCCGAAACTCCATACCGCCATTTCCGATCTGGAAGTACTGTCTGAAGAAGAAAAAGGCTTTCTCTGGCACCTGCGTTATCCCCTGGAAGACGGCTCCACTCACCTGATCGTGGCCACCACCCGTCCGGAAACCATGCTGGGGGACACCGCCGTGGCGGTGCATCCGGAAGATGAGCGCTACAAGCACTTGATCGGCAAAAATATTCGCCTGCCGATTGTCGACCGGCTGATTCCCATCATTGCCGACGAGTACGTGGACCGGGAATTCGGTACGGGTTGCGTGAAGATCACCCCCGCCCACGACTTCAACGACTATGAAGTGGGCAAGCGCCACAACCTGCCCCTGATCAACGTGCTGGACCGGGACGCCCATATTCTTGGCGAGTTCACGGTGCTGACCTTCGAAGGCTACGAATCCCAACATGGCGAGAAAGCCCCCGAAGCCTATGCGGGCCTGGACCGTTTTGAGGCCCGTAAAAAGATCGTGGCCGAATTCGAACAGCTGGGCCTGCTGGAGAAGATCGAGCCCCATAAGCTGAAAGTACCCCGGGGCGACCGTTCCGGCGTGGTCATCGAACCCTGGCTGACCGATCAGTGGTATGTGAAAGCCTCCGTGCTGGCCAAACCCGCCATTGAAGCAGTCGAGGATGGCCGGATCCAGTTCGTACCCAAGCAGTACGAAAACATGTATTTCGCCTGGATGCGGGACATTCAGGACTGGTGTATTTCCCGCCAGCTCTGGTGGGGCCACCGGATTCCCGCTTGGTACGACAATAACGGCAATGTCTACGTGGGCCGGGATGAGGCGGAAGTCCGCGGCAAATATAACCTGGAGGCAGAGGTTGCCCTGCGCCAGGACGAAGACGTGCTGGACACCTGGTTCAGCTCGGGTTTGTGGACCTTCTCCACCCTGGGTTGGCCGGAACAGACCCCGGAACTCAAGACCTTCCATCCCACCGATGTACTGGTCACCGGCTTTGACATCATCTTCTTCTGGGTTGCCCGGATGATCATGATGACCATGCACTTCGTCAAAGATGAAGACGGCACGCCCCAGGTGCCCTTCAAGCACGTCTACGTGCATGGCCTGGTCCGCGACAGCGAAGGCCAGAAGATGTCCAAATCCAAGGGCAACGTCCTGGACCCGCTGGATATCATTGACGGGATTGATCTGGAAACCCTGGTGCAGAAACGTACCACCGGTCTGATGCAGCCCCAGATGGCGGACGAGATCGAGAAGCGCACCCGCAAGGAGTTCCCGGACGGCATCGCCTCCTACGGCACCGATGCCCTGCGTTTCACCTTCTGCTCCCTGGCCTCCACCGGCCGGGACATCAAATTCGACATGGGCCGGGTGGAAGGCTTCCGCAACTTCTGTAACAAGATCTGGAACGCCGCCCGCTATGTGCTGATGAATACCGAAGGCAAGGATTGTGGCGTTAACAATGAACCGGTGGAGCTGACCCTGGCCGACCGCTGGATCATTTCCCGCCTGCAGCATGCGGAGCAGGAAGTGACCCGCCAGCTGGAACAGTTCCGCTTTGACCTGGCCGCCCAAGCCATCTACGAGTTCATCTGGAACGAGTACTGCGACTGGTATCTGGAGCTGTCCAAGCCGGTGTTGTGGGACGAGTCCGCCCCCGCCGAGCGTCAGCGTGGCACCCGTCGGACCCTGGTCCGGGTGCTGGAAGCCGCCCTGCGCCTGGCTCACCCGTTTATGCCGTTTATCACGGAAGAAATCTGGCAGCGCGTGGCGCCTCTGGCTGGCAAGCAGGGCGATACCATTATGCTGCAGCCTTATCCCGAGGCCGATGCCAGCAGCGTGGATCAGCAGGCCCTGGCCGATATTGAATGGCTGCAGGGGGTGATCATCGGTGTCCGTAACATCCGTGGCGAGATGGACATCTCCCCGGCCAAGCCGATTCCGGTGCTGTTCCGTAATGGCAACGCCGAAGACAAACGGCGCCTGGAGGAGAACAGCCGGTTCCTGAAGACCCTGGCCAAACTGGAATCCATCCAGTGGCTGGAAGCCGGCGATGAAGCGCCGCCTGCCGCGACCCAGCTGGCCGCCGGTATGGAAATCCTGGTGCCCATGGCAGGCCTGATCGACAAGGACGCGGAAATTGCCCGACTGAGCAAGGAGATCGACAAAGCCGACAAGGAAATCGGTCGTCTGCAAGGCAAGCTGGGCAACGAGAGCTTTGTCGCCAAGGCTCCTGCCGATGTGGTCGAGAAGGAACGTGCCAAGCTGGCCGACATGAACTCCGCCCGCGACAAGCTGCAGGAGCAGTTGGAGAAGATCAAAGCGCTCTAACGCTTCAGGAAAACCAAACCACTCAAGCCCCCGGGCATCCCTCGGGGGCTTGCGGTACGCACTCATGGCACGGCAATCACTTCATGAACACTGGCATGTGCTGGGCGCAGGCGCCTTGGGCGGGCTGTGGGCAATTCGCCTGAGCCGCTTGGCGCCGGTTCATTTACTGACCCGAACCCTCACCGCCCCGATGCGAACCCTGCAATTGCAGGACGAGCACGGCAGCCAGAGCCATGAATTTCCGGTTGAAGCCATTGCAGCCTCCGGCCCACCGATCCGGCATCTGCTGGTGGCCACCAAATCCTATGACACCCTGTCCGCCCTCAACGCCATTGCCCATCGCCTGGCGCCGGATACGGCCATCTATTTGATGCAAAATGGTCTGGGTAGCCAGGAAGCGGTGGCAAGCCAATTCGCTCAATACCCTCTTTATGCAGTAACCACCACGGAAGGCGCCAATCGCCGCGGCCCTGATGAAATCATCCACGCCGGGCGCGGCCAATCCTGGATCGGTCCTTTCAATGAGCAGGCCACGCTAATCCAGGCCCAAGCGACGGCGAACCGCTTCTGTGAAGCCGGGCTGAACACCCAAGCCACGCCCGAGATCCGACACAGGCTTTGGCTCAAGCTGGCGATCAACTGCGCGATCAACCCCTTTACCGCGGTGCTAAACTGCCCCAACGGTGAACTGCCGCAACACCCTTTCTTTAACGAGCGTCTGCCCAGGGTTTGCGAAGAGGTGGCACTAGCCATGACTCGGGCTGGCTTTCCCACCACCGCCTCTGCCCTTCAAGAGCAGGTCATGGCCGTGATTGCCGGCACCGCAGCCAATATTTCCTCCATGCTGCAGGATATCCGCGCCGGACGGCGCACGGAAATCGATGCGATCAATGGTTATCTGGTTCGTTTCAGCGAGGCACAGGGGCTGGCCGCTCCCATCAACCAGGAGCTGGTGCAACGGGTACAGGCCCTGCATCCGCCACAGACCTAAAAGCCCCAGCAGGCACATGACTTGCCAGCCCCGCCCCCATTCCCTAAGCTGGCGCCAAGCCGATTAACTATCCACGACGCATTAAGGAAATCCCATGGGCAACCGCCTCTCCAAGATCTATACCCGCACCGGTGACCAGGGCAGCACAGGCCTGGGCGATGGCTCCCGAGTTCCCAAGAATTCTCTGCGGATTGAAGCGATTGGTACCGTTGATGAACTCAACAGCGCGGTCGGCGTCCTACTGGCCGAACTCAAACCAGAAGATGCGCTGACCTCTCCATTGAAATGGATCCAGAACGACCTGTTCGACCTGGGCGGTGAACTGTCCATTCCCGGCTACCAGATCATTTCCGAAAGCCATGTGTTGCGTCTGGAATCCTGGCTCGATGAACTCAATACCGAGCTGCCGCCCCTGAAGAACTTTATCCTGCCCGGCGGAAGCAAGGCCGCCGCCTACTGCCATCTGGCCCGCAGCATTTGTCGGCGGGCCGAACGGGTGATGGTGGGCGTGGCGCAAAATGAGCAGATCAACCCCCAGGGCAATATTTACCTGAATCGCCTGTCCGATCTGCTGTTCGTCTGCGCCCGCGTTCTGGCCCGTCGCGATGGTGGCCAGGAGATCCTCTGGGAACGTTCCGAGCCGACCTCCAAGAGCTAACCCCGACCCACAAAAAAAGGCGGGACCAGCCCGCCTTTGTTTCATGCCCCACTTGACGCTGATCAGACCTTGAAGGCATTGACCAGCTGGCGCAGGGAGTCCGTCAGAGCCGCCAGCTCCTTGCTCGCCCCCAGGGTATCCTGAGCGTCGCCAGCAGTCTTCTGGCCCAAGGTGGAGATCTGCGACACGTTGGCATCGATGGTTCGTGCCACGGCGCTTTGCTCCTCCGCCGTCTGGGCGATCTGGTGGCTCATATCCACAATGGTGGAGACCGCCTCGACGATATGATTCAGGGCGTCGGCCACCTTTTGTGACTGTGTCACACTGTCATTGGTGACCTGGTGGGAGCTCTTCATGGAGTGCACCGCTTCCTGCACACCCTCTTGCAGACGCTCGATCATCTTCTCGATGTCTTCCGTGGACTTCTGGGTACGCTGGGAGAGGGTTCTCACCTCATCGGCCACCACCGCAAACCCACGGCCCTGTTCACCCGCCCGGGCGGCTTCAATGGCCGCGTTCAAGGCCAACAGGTTGGTCTGCTCGGCAATCGCCCGGATTTCCACCACCACCTGGCTAATGGCCTGGCTATCCTGATCCACCTTGGCGATGGTGGAAGCCGAGTTTTCAATCTGATCGGCCAGGCGATGAATGGTGAGCAGGGTCTCGTCCACCATGGCCTTGCCGTTACGGGCTTCAAGATCCGCTTGGTTGGCCGCATCGGTGGCGGCTTGGGAGCTGCCGGCAATCTCCTGAACCGCCGTCACCATCTGGTGCATGGACTCCGTGATCTGGCGGGTCTCCTGGAGCTGGTTCTGGGACGCCTGACTGCTGGATAAAGCAGTATCGTTCACCCGATCGGCCTGCAAGGCCACCTCACCCACCGTACCCCGGACCGAATGAAGCAGTTGCTGAATCTTGTCGGCCATATGGTTGAAGGCCACGCTCAGCTCCCCCAGCTCATCCTTGCTATCCTGGGGCAGGCGTACCGTCAGGTCTCCCTCGGCCATCTGCCGGGCCGCCCCGGCAAAGCCGCCAATGGTGGTCCGCACCGAGACAAAAAAGCCCATGTAGAGATACACGATGATTAACAGCAAAATCCCCTGCACCACAAAAATGGTATACATGCCGGCATATTGCTCTTCCAGGCGCGACTGCAGCAATTGCTCAATGGTGGACAGCAACTCGCCATTGAAACTGTAAAGGCGTTCCAGGTGCTGGGTCATGGCCTGCTCATATTCCTGCCAGGGCATGTCCATCACGATGGGAACAATGACGTTTTCATCGAGAAAGTCACGGGCATCCAGTACCACCGGGCGGACTTGCTCCAGACTTTTACCCAGGCCGCCTCCCATTTGCCCGCCACGGCCGGCGACCACATCCAGAACCGGAGCCCAGGCGGTTTCAATGGCCGTCAGCTGATCATAGATCGCATTGATGGCGTCACTGGTCTCCGCGTCCAGGCGGGTTTCAAACAGGGCGAAGATCCCTACGCTGCGGGCATGGCTAATCGCATCCACCGCCGCCATCAGGTTTTTACTGGACAGCTCCTGCAGCAGCTGGACATCACTGGAGTTGTCCTGAGTCAGGCCGGAAATCTGGGCAATACTGGTCACCAGCGCGTGCACCTTACGCACATACTCATCGTAATAGGTGAATTGTGCGTGGACCCTCAGCTGGTTGATGTCCTCCACGATGAGCTTGCGCCAGTCTTCCTGCAACACCGTAATCTGCCCCTGCAGATCCCCATTGACATCAAAGGACAGGGGCAAGGCGGCCAGCTCTTCCAACAAGACGCCTACCTGTGCCCGCTGACGCAAAGAAGCGTCTTCCAGCTCAGGAATCCCGCGGATTCTGGCCACCGCCCGGAAATCCCGATACTTGCCCGACTCCTTCAACAGACTGGTCGCGGTTTCAAGCGCCTGAAGCCCTTCCGCCTCGCGCTCGATCTGATAAATATCCTCAATCATCTGGCTCACCAGACTGTAGCCCAGCGCGATAATCGGCAACAAAAACAGAACACTAATCAATGAAAACTTGTAAACCAGCTTCAGCCGATTCATCAGTGCGATTGCCGGCAACAGGATACTTTTCACAACTTGCTCCTCGCTGTTCTTATAATAATTCGGCAGAAAAAGTGAACACCTGCCCATACTCATTGTAGTCGAAGTTAGGAGATGGCGACGTGTGTCACAATAGCATAAATGTGACACTCAACCAGGGAGCCGACTTTTTCCACGCAATCAATGGGGTATGATGTCTGTTTGCATCCGATGGGGAATCGATGAACGTAAGACTAGGTATTGATGTCGGCGGCACCAAAATCGAGATCATCGCTCTGGATGATCAAGGGACTCCCCTGCTTCGCCAACGCATCGCCAGCCCCAGTCATGACTACCAGCTCATGCTGCAGGCGATCCTGGAGTTGATCCGCCACACTGAAGCTCAATTGGGCAGCCCAGGGACTGTCGGCCTGGGAATTCCCGGCACGCTCTCACCGGATCATGGCCGGGTGAAGAATGCCAACAGCGTGTGCCTGATCGGGCAGGATCTGAAAGGTGATCTGGAACGAGCCCTGGACCGCCCGGTGCGGATCGCCAACGATGCGGACTGCTTTGCCTGGTCGGAATATTCCGATGGTGCCGGTCAAGGGGCCGCCAGCCTGTTTGGCGTCATCCTTGGAACCGGGGTCGGTGGCGGCTTGGTGATTCATGGCGGGCTGGTTTCCGGCCCCAACGCCATTGCCGGAGAATGGGGACACAACCCCCTGCCCTGGCCCAAACACCCCGACGAACAGTCCTCTGCCTGTTACTGTGGCAAACAGGGTTGCATCGAGACCTGGCTGTCCGGCCCCGGTTTTTCCCGAACCTACCAAGAGCGTACCGGAATCAGCCTGAGCCCGGCGGATATTGTCCAGCGGGCAGCCTTGGATGATCGCCACGCCTCTCTTTGCCTGGAGGATTACCTGGGCCGTCTCGCACGGGCTCTCGCCACGGTGATCAATATCGTCGACCCGGAAGTGATCGTTCTGGGCGGCGGCATGTCCAACCTCGAACTTCTCTATACCGAGGTTCCCAAGCGCTGGGGACAGTACATTTTTTCAGACCAGGTCAACACCCGTCTGGTACCAGCCAAACACGGCGACTCCAGTGGCGTGCGGGGTGCGGCCTGGTTATGGCCGGGCCATTGAGCCTCCCTCTTCAAACCAACAGGTATCAGCAAAGGATTCATTGTGAATAAAGGCGTGCAGTTGGCACTTCGCAACCTCTACCAAGATTACGTGCAACAGTTTCAAGCACAACATGGTTCACTGCCTTTCAGCCCCTGGCAGGAAGACTGGGACTCCCCCTGTATCCAACAGGTGGACCGGCACCAGGAACGCACCTACTGGCTACCGGCGGAGCGGGAGGACGAACAGCCCCTGCCCGAAGTGGAAAAAGGCCTGGAGATTGCGGTGCATCCGGATATCCGCACCTTTTACGGCAGCCTCTGGGCCGATGGTATCCGAGTCGACAGTCCGTGGGGAGAAATCGGACTGATCCAGGTCTGGAACCCGGAGGATCTGGAACTGTTAAAGCAAAACCAGCTGGGACATGCGTTTGTGCGCCTCAAGCAGCGCAGCCCACTGAGCTTTTTTATCGGCATCCAGCAAGATGAGAAGGTGATCAGTATCGACAACGACCGGGGTGTGGTTCAGCGCGAACAGCCGGGGCGACGGCGCAAGGATGAAGTCCTCTGCGACAGCCTGGAGAACTTCCTGCGTCAGCTCCGCCCCAATCTCAGACCCTATGGGGAGTTCTAGGAGTCGCTCTGGCTTTCAGCGGGTCTGAAAGCCATTACCAGCTTCCAAACAGCACCAACGCCGCCATCACCATAAACCACACCAGCACACTGCGGTTGAGCAGATCCCGCAAGCTCAAAAGGCTCTGGGCCTGTGGGTCCTGGAATACCGGCTTACCCTTCGCGGGCAAATCCCGCAGGCCCAAGGCTCCGGCGGCGGCCTGTTGTAGCACTCGGGGGGCTTGGCCCGCGGGGTCAATCATCTCATTCAGACTGGCGCGCACGGCGTCTACAAAGTTGCCGACCAGGGCAAACGTCAGCGCCAGCAATCGGCTGGGAATCCACTGCACCCAATGATCCACCCGGGCGGCAACCGCTCGTAGCGGCTTGGTTTGACCAGCCTGGGCGGCCTGACTAATCAGCCGGGTGGCCAAAGCCCCCACCGCTCCCAGCGCCAGAAACCAGAAAAAGACACTAAAGTAGCGGGTGAAGGTCTGCTCCAGAAATGCCTGCCACACCAACCAGTGCAGTTGGGCCTTATCCCGTAGCGGTTCATCCGGCACATAGCCCATCTCCCGCGCATAGCGATAGGCCGCTTCATAGTTCTGGGCACGCCAGGCTTCCAGATAGGCGTTGAACTGCTCTTTTTGCAACGGACTGCCCAAGGTCAAAAACAGAATAAAGAGCTGCAAAAACAGGTAAGCCAGGCCAAACAGCCAATCCTGAATCAGCAGGCTGACCAGACCCAATCCCAGCACCGGCCCCACCACGGCCGCCCCTAAGAGCCACCAGCCGTCAGAGAGCGAGGCAGGCAAGCTATGCTTCAACCAATGCTGCAGGCGCAGCGCCCAATCGTCCAGTTGCCGCCCCAGGCCCAGATAGAACCGTCGCTGAATCACATAGGTGACGAGAAGTAATACAAACTGCATCAGAAAGCTCTCTTCAAATCGAGATGGGCGCCAGGCTGCGTTCAACCGCCGCGCGGTAATAATCCCAATCAAAATAAGGGCCGGGATCAGTCTTGCGACCCGGTGCAATGTCACTGTGACCGACAATCCGGTCCAGGGTAATAGCCGGGTAGGCCCGCATCAGGGTGCAGGTCACCTGCACCAGCTGGTCATATTGAACCTGTTCATAGGGAGTATCGTCCGTGCCCTCCAGCTCAATGCCGATGGAAAAGTCATTACAACCACTGCGTCCTTCAAACTCCGAGCGCCCCGCATGCCAGGCCCGCTCATGAAATGGCACGAACTGGACGACTTCACCATCCCGGCGAATAAACAGATGGGACGAGACTTCCAGCCCCTGGATCGTTGCAAAAAACGGATGCTCGTTCCAATCCAGACAGTTGCAGAATAACTGTTCCACCTGCAACCCGCCGAAGCGGCCCGGGGGCAGGCTGATATTGTGAATGACCAACAGGCTCAGATCGTTCGGATCGGGCCGGGCATTGTAATTGGGCGAGGGTCTGCGCAAGGCGCCCGCCAGCCAGCCCTGGTCAATTTGGTTTATCAGAATCATCGGTTATGGCGCACCTTTTGGGTCATCCGGCCGGGTTTTATCATACCGGCCCCGCTGGTTGTTACCAACACCGCGAGTTTACCAGCAAAAACAGCCAGCTTTAGAATAGCCTGCTCTGAACGAGCTGTCCCGGCGTGGCGTCTCCATTCTGAAAGCGCCAATCAGCCCCCAGGCCGGCAACGGACAAGCGACCAGCTTGCCAAGGCGAAACGAAGAAATGGATAGACTGGAAAAGATGGGAATTAGAGCAGTCCAAGCTGGCGCTTGATCGCCTGGACATCATACAGGGTGGTTAAATCCCGGACCCGGCCATGTCGCAGATGATAAATAGACACCACCGGCAGGGAAACCACCCGGTCAGAAGGCTGCAAGCCAAACACGGGCTGCAGGAGTTGCCCGGTCAAGCTGGAAAATGTCACCACGCTGTCGTTCTCGGCGACCACTTCCTCAATGGCGACATGAAAGTCCGCCACCGACTCCCGCACCGCGCGGGCATGATCGAGAAACTCCTGGGCATTCATCGGAGCCGGGCTCAATGAGCCCTGGTAGACGAAGCCAACATCGAGCAGCGGCCGAACCAGCGCATGATTGCCCTGGTTCCAGACCAATTGGATGAGCTTGATAACTGTCCGTTTGTTTCCCTCAATCACTGATTTCGATCCTGAATGACAAGTGAAGCATCCAATCCACCTCAGCCCAGGCTCACCGGGCAGCCGATCTCCCCGCTACCCGGAGCCCCCCTGTTAAACCCACCGAGGTCAGCTGCGTTGGCTATTTCTCAGATTGCCAATGACCGCCTCCAGGGCACGGTCAAACAGCAGACCGTCATCCAGCAGGCTGATCTGGCCTTCGCGCAGCTCAAGCGCCAACCCTTCCCGGGTCTTTTCCGCCACTTTGACCCCGGTGCGGTTCACGAAGATGTACTTCCCCGTCGCCCGGATAATGGCAGCCAGCTTGGCCCGGAATTTTTTGTCCACATCCTCGTGAAACTCCACCCAGCTCCCCACTCTCAGGTTATCCACCTGCTGGAGGTACGCCTGGTCATTCTCACCCAGCGCTACCGGCTCGGCTTCCGGCGTGATTGGCTTTATTTCAGGAGTGATCGCAACAACCGCCGGTTCGGCCACCTCAGCAGGAGCTTCAACCGCCTGCCGCGGCAAGGGCTGGGGCGCGGTTTCCCCACGAGTGGGCTCGGCCACGTCCACTGTTTGAGCGGCGGGTTCAACCACCGGATCTTCAACAGCAGGCGGCTCCACCACTGGCGCCGCAGGTTCAGCCGGTTGGGGTTGCGCCAACGCTTGCGGAGCCTGCTCAGCAGGCTCTGCCGGCGCTTTTCTGGCAGTCAGGCGTCGCAACACTACCAGGTGGCAGGCTTCCAGCTCCTTCAGCAACTTATCCATTTCAAACGGATTAAAGGAGGTGGTCGCCAGTCCCTCACGGATTCCCTTCACCAAGACCGGGATCAGCTGCAGCAACTTGCGGCGGGCCTCGGGCTCTTCCTCGGGCTGCACGCTCCAGATCAGGTCTTGTGCCAGAGTAAGGCTCTGACTCCACTCCTCGCTCTCAACCCCATGTTTGAGATGCAGCAGCACCAGAACGTTGCTCCAGGCCTCCAGCAGTTTGACGGTGACCTCGGGCAGACGGCGTTCGCCGATCAGGTCATCCAGCGCCTGCCGGACCTCACGACGGGCCAGCTCTGCCCGGGCCCGACCTTCTTCGGCATCCCGAACCCGCTGCTCCACCAGCTGCCGGCGACGTTGCTCGGTCTGCACAAAGCCCTGGAAGTCGCCGAGAAGCTCGTCGAATACCTGGAGATTATCGTCGAAGTCGTTAAGTAGCTGGTGAACAATGGCCTCGACCTTATCCCGTAGCGGATCCGGCTCGTTTTCTGACTTTTCGTTCCAGCCAATGGCCGCCGTGGCGATCTCGTTCAGTAAGCGTCGTGCTGGATGTCCCTCTTTCCCAAAAAAGGACTTGTCCAGAATCGCCACTTTCAACATGGGAATTTGCAAGCGGGCAATCAGCGCCTTCATGGTCGCGGGCAGCTGATTGTCGTTGAGAATAAATTCAAACAGCATCGACACCAGATTGATGACGTCCTCATCCATCTGGTTCAAGCGCGCGGGCTGCAGCTCACCCTGCATCAACGTCTGCAACAACGCCCCAACATCCAACAGGCCATTGCCCGCCGTGGTCGCCAGGCCCGTACCGGGCGTCTCGAATCGTTGCTGGGCGGTGGACAGTAACGACATCAAATCCATCTGGCTTAAAACCGGCAGATGAGCGCCGGACTCCCCCGCCCCGGCGTATCCCGTCATCGACTCCATGGCTCCACCCGTGAGCGGGGCTCCTTGATTACGATGCCCCGCCATCAGCTCGCGCAGCAAGCCGAACATTTCCGCACTACCGGCATCTGCTACCGGTTGCCCGGTCTGACCATCCAGGGTGACCGACTCTGTTGCCGGCCGCGGGGACGAAGGGTTGGAATAGGCCTTGCGGGTGGGCCGCACGGATTTCAGATCCGGCAGCACACCCAGGTTAATCAGTGAATTATTGGCCTGCTCATAAACCGCCTGGAGATTAGTCATCACGAACTTGTCGAACAGCTTCAGCACCACCAGCTTGGCTTCGATCTCCACCTCCAGTTCACTGCAGGCGGCGGCAAAGGCCTCCACCAACACCTGGGGGCTCAGGGGGTTCTGATCGTCGGCCAAACGCTGGTTACCCAGCAGGCTTTCCATGCGAAGCGTCAGGTGCTCAAGTTCCATGGAGAAACGATTCTTGGCCTTGCTGACCATGCTCTCCACGGCAACCTGTTCTTCCAGCTCATCGTTCTGAACCAGACTCAAGGACTCCAGGCTGACTTCCGCGGTCTGGGGACGGCGCTCGGATGCGCTGGCCAAATTCTTGAAGGCGTCGCTGTAACCTTGCATAAAGGCCAGCTCCAGCCGCTGGCGCTTCAGCCGCAGCTCCCGCATGGCATCAAAAAATCTGCTCTGCCCCTGATTGGATTCAGCCCGCTCAGCCAGTTCAAATAACGCATCATCGGCGTTCTCAAAGACTGGACGCAACAGCTGGCGAATCTGCTCCGCCAGCTCATCACGCAGCTTGATCAAGGGTAATGGCAGGCGCGGCTGTTTGAGGCCGTTCTCATGACTGCGCACCTGCGTCAGATGCACAACTTTAGATTTCCCGCTCATAAACCTATACTCCGATACCTGATACCTAACGAACCCAGCGCGGCTGATCAAGTAACCGCCATCTGTCGAATGGCGGCAAGATGTGACAATTTTTAGTCTCTGATTCCAGTATAGAGCGTCAAAGTTACGTTTTATGTCACGTTTTGTTAGTGCGCGATCAGGTTCACAACTTAGAATGACTCAATGAACCCACAAGCTTCCCCTCCGCCAGGCAGTACCCGAAAAACCGGCCGCTTCATGCTGATTGCCGCCTGGATTCTGGGCATGCTGGTGCTGACTCAATTATTTGGCAAGTGGGAGACAACCCAATATAACCCTAATCAGGCACCATTGTCCCAAAAAACCCAGGAAGGCCGCATCGAAGTGGTCCTGCAGCGTAACCGCCAGGGCCACTATCTGGTCCGCGGGGAGATCAACGACCGGCCGCAGACCTTTTTGCTGGACACCGGCGCCACCGACATTGTCATTCCCGGCGACATCGCCCGGGATCTGCGGCTCAGAGCCCTGGGCCGGGATTACGCCATGACCGCCAATGGCATGATCGAAGTGGAACGCACCCTGCTCGACAGCGTTAGCATCGGCGCGATCATCCTTTATAATGTACCGGCCAGCATTAACCCGGCCATGAGCGCCGACAGCGCCATCTTGCTAGGCATGAGTGCGCTGCGCCAACTGGATTTTACCCAACGGGATGGTGTACTGACGCTTTCCCAATAAATCAGGACCTGAGCTTTACGCACCACACACTCCAGGTCTCTTCAATCAAGAGTTGTTGATCATGGATATCCAAGACCTACTGCCAACCATTGAGCAGAATGTCCGTAACGCCCTAGCCGAAGACGTGGGCAGTGGCGATATCACCGCCCAACTGATTCCTGCCGATGTGATGGCAAAAGGCCGCGTTATCACCCGAGAAGCAGCGGTTATCAGTGGTCGCCCCTGGGTTGATGAAGTGTTTCGCCAACTGGATTCGCGGGTACAGCTGAACTGGCACGTACAAGATGGCGACCGGGTCCAGCCCAACCAGGTATTGTTTGAAATCAGCGGGCCGGCCCGCGCCTTATTGACGGGCGAGAGAAGCGCTCTTAATTTCCTGCAAACCCTGTCAGGCACGGCCACCCGATGCCGGGAGTATGCCGAGCTGGTGGCTCATACCCAATGCCGCATTCTCGACACCCGCAAGACGTTGCCCGGCCTGCGTGTTGCCCAAAAGTACGCGGTGACCTGCGGCGGCTGCCATAATCATCGCATTGGCCTGTTCGATGCCTTCCTGATCAAGGAAAACCATATCCAGGCCTGTGGCTCCATTGCCAACGCCGTGGCAGCGGCCCAGCGTCAGGCGCCGGGCAAGCCGGTGGAAGTGGAAGTGGAAACCATGGACGAGCTGGCCCAGGCCCTGGAGGCCGGTGCCGATATCATCATGTTGGATGACTTCAGTCTGGAGCAGACCCGGGAGGCGGTCATTTTTACCAATGGTCGCGCCAAGCTGGAGGCCTCGGGCGGTATCAATAAAGCCACTCTGGTGACAGTGGCCGAAACCGGTGTGGACTACATTTCCATCGGGGCCCTCACCAAAGACTGCCAGGCCATTGATCTGTCCATGCGACTGGAAGACTAAGGACGAAACCGTGAGCGATTCCCACCCGGAACACGCTCCTCGACATTCAAAGAAGCAAGGCAGCATCCGCTGCTTTCTCGGGCTGGCGCTGACCGCCCCGGCTCGAGAAACCCTGAGCGAGGCCGCCGCGGCCTGGAAGCGACAACCCGAAGCCGGGGCCTTTCGTTGGATTCACCCCGACAACTATCACCTGACCCTGGCCTTTTTGGGGCAGCTCCCCCACTCGCGTATTCAACAACTGACCGGCCTGTTAGCTCGGCAATGCTGGCTAGCCAGCAAGCTCGCCGTTGAAATTGATTCGCTGATTGGATTTCCCGCCCAGGCCCGGAGCCGCTACCTGGTCGCCCAGGTGAAGGCTTCCCCCTCAGTTCTGGAAATGCATGGCGGCCTGCAAACCTTGCTGGGAGAGCACGGGTTTCCCACCGAACAGCGCTCCCTGCGCCCCCACATCACCCTGGCCCGATTACGTCGGGAACAAGTACCGCCCGCCATCGCCCCACGTCCCCTGGAACTGGTTTATCCGGTTGATCGGCTGATCCTGTATGCCAGCCACTCAACCCCGGAAGGGGCCCGTTACAGCGCGCTAGCGAGCTTCCGATAGCAAACGGTCCAGGCGGGCCAGCACAGAGATGACCGCCACACCATCCAGGCAGGCCTGCTTGAAGTACTCCTCCGCCATGGGCTCCATCCCACTCACCGCGGGTAGCGCCAGGTTCTGCTCCAGCAGCTCATTCATCCGTACGATAAAAATAAACTGCAACCACTGGGGAAAAGTCAGAATATCCACCGCGAACGGCATGGAACTGACCAGCTCCTCAGGGGCGAACTGACGAGATTCCCAAAGATCCATCTGGCGCAGCGCCTGCTCCAACTCCCGGAGCAGGTCGATAATTTGGGCTCGTTTTTCCATTTTTGGTCCTGGAACGTCAGGCGGTCGAGGTTTTCGCGACCGCCGATTCCTGATTCAGCAGCTGGTGCAATGCCACGAACTGCTGAGTCAGATTATGGTTAGGGGCACAGTAGATCAGCGGCTGGTGCAGCTGATGGGACTCTTTCATCTTGACGGAAGAACCCAGTCGAACCGGCAGCACAGGCAAGCCCTCCTGCTCCAGTTCTTCCACAATTTTCACCGGCAGGCTGGCGCGGGGCTGGAACTGGTTGGCGATCACCCCTTCCACCATCAAGTCCTGGTTATGGTCAGACTTGAGATCTTCAATTTCTCCCAGAATCGAGTACAGCGCCCGCCGGGAGAAGTCATCACAGTCAAAGGGGATCAGCACCCGATGGGCGGCAATCAGCGCGGAGCGGGTGTAGAAGTTCAAAGCCGGCGCGGTATCGATATAGATACGGTCGAAGATTTCCGACAGTTTTTCCAGGGCATCCCGCAACTTGTAGATTTTATGACGGGATTCCAGCTTACGCTCCAGATAATCCAGCTCGGGACTGGCGGGCATCACAAACAGTCCGGGAAACTGAGTGGCGTGCACGTAATCTTCCGGCTTTTTATTGAACAGGTTGAAGGCAATGCTCTGTTCAAAAAAATCCGCCACCGTGTCCTTCAGGTTGACCGCGGAGTGCCCCAGCAGATATTGACTGGAGTTACACTGCGGGTCCAGATCCACCACCAGTGTCCGCAAGCCTTCCGAGGCGCTGATCGCCGCCAGATTACAGGTAATACTGGATTTTCCAACTCCACCTTTCTGATTGAAAATGACGCGCCGCATGTCCTAGTTCTTCCCTTCCTGTCAAATGGGGTTTGGGGACTCGCCCCTCCCATGGCACCAAATAGAAATCTATTTCACCAGACACCCAACCACGGACGCCTGGTGAGATAGATTCAAAGTGGGGCCGACTTTAGCAAGCTAATCCTTGCCTGGCCAGCCTGCTTACCAGCCAAGCGTCTGTTTTACAAAGGGCACGGTCAGCTTGCGCTGTGCCGAAAGAGAGGCCCGGTCCAGACGTTCCAGAATATCCAGCAGCTGCCCCAGGCTACGCTCACTCCGCTTCATAATAAAAGACGCCACATCCTCGGGCAGTTCAAACCCCCGCTCGGCGGCCCGCTGACGCAGCACCTGGGTTTTCACATTGTCTCCCGGCGCGGTAACGTGCAGCGTCATGCCCCACTGCAGACGGGACTCCAGGTCCGGCAGTTGCAATCCCAGGCCGCGGACGGGCTGATGACCGGCAATAATCAATTTGGCCCGGCTGTCCCGGGCCCGGTTGAAGCAATGAAAGATGGCCTGTTCCGCATCCGGGTTGCCCGCCACCTGCTCCAGCTCATCCAAACAGATCAGGCCGTACTGCTCCAACCCCTCCAGGGCATCCACAATACTTTCGCCCAACGCGCCCAAGGGCATATAGATGGCCGAGTCCCCGGCTTCCTCAACGGCATGGCAAGCCGCCTGAAGCAGATGACTTAAACCCGCCCCACCGGGCCCCCACAGGTAAAGAAAATTCTCCGAGGGCTGCTCCAAAAACAGACGCAACTGGGCCACCACGGTGGCGGTGGCATCTTCAACAAAATTACCGAAGGTGGCATCCTGGCGTAGCGGAAAGCGCAACGCTAACTGCTGGGGCATGCCGTTAAGGTCAGTGGCCATCAGGAATCCAGCCTCCGGCGTGAACGGTTGGAAAAAAACTTATAGCTCCAAAGGCCCACATAATGTACTCCACTCGCCAAGATGACCAAGGCAACCAGCCAGGGGCCCCAAGCCAGCGCCAATACCGGCATGGTCACACCGGCCAGGCTCAGCATCACCATCAAGACATATGTAATCTGCAGAAAAGTGGTCAGTTTGCCGAGCCAGGTCGGGCTCATTTCATAAGGCCCTACCAGATAGTGATAGAACAGCCCCCCCGTTACGATAATGATATCCCGGGCAAACACCATCACGACCAACCAAAGGGGGACCTGGCCGGTCAGTGCCAGCAATAGAAAAGCCGTCACTAACAGCAACTTGTCGGCCAAGGGGTCGGCAATGGCGCCAAACCGGCTGTGCCAGTTAAAGCGGCGGGCCAGAAACCCGTCAATCCCATCCGACAAGCCGGCGATAAAAAACAGCACCAAGGCTTCCCCATAGCGTTCGGAATACAGGCAAAAGCCCACCGGCACCACCAGCAAAAGGCGTATGACTGTGATGATATTTGGAATCTGGCGCCAGTTTACCAACAAAAACGGATTCCCCCGCCCGTGAAGCATTTCATGTCTACCCCGCTGTCTCCTTGGTCTTGTTCAGCAGGTCGAAAGATTTGATTGACTGCCTATGGCCGCCACCGATAACGCAAGATGTTCTCCGCCTCATCGCCAGCGTGCTCATTCAGATCAGGTCGTAGCCGACGCTCCAGGGCCAAATACTCCTGAAGCTGCTCCAAGCCACCCACCAGGCTCAGGCGATAACGAATCCGATTGCCCTCAACCAGCACCGGCTGGGCACGTCCCACCGGCCGCAGCGACCCCAGATACTGGCTCAGCGTGGCATAATCCTTGAGGCTGGCCACATCAGCCACCTCAATCAGCACATCCCCAGCCAGCAGCTCTCCAGCCTGGGTATAGCGCTGGGCGAGATGTTCCGTCACCCGGTCCACAATCACCCGCAGCACTTCAGCAGCAGAGCCCGCCGACGCGGAATCAGAGACCACTTCGCCCTTGACACTCAACTGCCAGCGGCCACTCCAAAGCCCTTCGCCGCTGCGATAGACCCGCCCCACCAACACCGCATCATGGGCGTAACGATGGGAGGCTTCGCGAACCGTATCCAGGAACAGCCCCCACACATCCGCCGACGAAACCCGGCTGGTATCCTGCAGGTCCATCAGGGGAATCACCAGGGGCAAGCCCCGTTCCGTTGCGCGCTGCTCCAGCTGCCCCACCAGGGAGGTGGAGCCGCCATCGGCGCCCAATAATTCCCGCCGGTTATTTTGCTCAACCGCCAGCCATACCACCACGGCAGGACGGTTATCCCCCCAGGCCGGCTGTTCCGCCTGGGTCAACAAGCGGTCAATCGCCCCCGGCACAAAGGAGACTTCCAGCCAGAGATTGGGCTCCTGCCCGACAAAACCATACTGGGCGGCATATTGGCGGGCCTTTTCAGCCGCCTCTTGAAGGACGGGGTGCTCAAGGGCTGATTCAAGCCCCGCGACTTTTAAGATGACCTGCTTGAAGGCCGTGGCGAAGGCCTGATCCGCTTCTGCCTGGTCGGCTACCGCGACCCGAACTTCATAAAGATTCTGGACCACAGCCGCGCGAACGCTGGTTCCATAAACGCAGAATAAAGCCAGCAGCAGGAGCTGGACATAGAAAGAATGTAACCGACCCATGAGTTCTATATTTGCTCGATAGAAAGGGGTGAAGAATACACCATTCCTGAATCTTAACCTATCCTTCGCCGGATTTGCCGTGCCCAGCTCCCATCCAGGCAACCCTGGGTGGAAAACGCAATCAAAGTGGCTGCCGAGGCCGACTACTGATAAAATACCGCCCCCATAGTTTTCGCAATCTTTCTAGTAGGCGATTTCATGAGCGAGCAATCCCCACGTCCTTCCCTGAGTTATAAAGATGCCGGCGTCGACATTGATGCGGGTAACGCGCTGGTTCAACGTATTAAAGGCGCAGCTGCCCGGACCCGTCGCCCCGAGGTCATGGGCGGACTGGGGGGCTTTGGCGCCCTCTGCGCCATCCCGCCGGGCTACCGTGAACCCATTCTGGTATCCGGCACCGACGGTGTTGGCACCAAACTGCGCCTGGCCATGGATCTGGGGCGCCACGAGTCCATCGGCATTGATCTGGTGGGCATGTGCGTCAACGACCTGGTGGTCCAGGGCGCCGAACCGCTGTTCTTCCTGGACTATTACGCCACCGGCAAACTGAATGTGGATGTCGCGGCCACCGTGGTTCACGGCATTAGCGAAGGCTGCCTGCAAGCCGGCTGCGCCCTGGTGGGCGGCGAAACCGCGGAAATGCCCGGCATGTATCAGGGTGATGACTACGACCTGGCCGGCTTCTGCGTCGGCGTGGTGGAAAAGTCCGACATCATTGACGGCAGCAAGGTTCAGGCGGGCGATGTCCTGCTGGCTTTGGCCTCCTCCGGCCCCCACTCCAATGGCTATTCACTGATCCGCAAGGTGATTGAGGTGAGCCAGGCGGACCTGAACCAGCCCCTGGAGCAAGGCACCCTGGCGGACGCCCTGATGGCCCCTACCCGCATTTACGTCAAACCGCTGCTGGCACTGCGCCAGCAATTGCCAATCCATGCCCTGGCCCATATCACCGGCGGCGGACTGCTGGAAAATATCCCCCGCGTCCTGCCGGAAAACACCAAGGCCGTCATCGACCGCTCCAGCTGGCAGTTGCCTGCGGTTTTCCGCTGGCTGCAGGAGCAAGGCAATATTGAAGAGCAGGAAATGTACCGCACCTTCAACTGTGGCATTGGCATGGTTCTCTGCGTACCGGCAGCCCAGGCGGAAGCGGCCCGGGAATTCCTGGCCAGCCAGGGCGAGACGGTTTGGACGCTGGGCCGTGTCGAGGCCACCGAACAAGCCGAGCCGTTTGTCGAGATCGCCTGAGTCCCGCCCATGAGATCGAACAGGCAAGGCCTGGTCATTCTGATTTCCGGCTCCGGCACCAATCTGCAGGCCATTATTGACGCCATTGCGGAAGGTACGCTGGAGGCGGAAATCCGTTGCGTCATCAGCAACCGGGCCAGCGCCTATGGCCTGGAGCGGGCCCGGCAGGCGGGAATCGCCACCCAAGTCATCGATCATCGCCTGTATGACAGCCGGGAGTCCTTCGATACCGCGCTGCAGCAGGAGATCGACCGGTACCAGCCGGATCTGGTGGTTCTGGCCGGCTTTATGCGGATTTTGACCACCGGGTTCGTGCGTCACTACCGGGGGCGCATGCTCAACATCCATCCTTCCCTGCTACCCAAGTTCCGCGGCCTCAACACCCATGCCCGCGCCTTGGAGGCGGGCGAGGCCGAGCACGGGGTGACCGTGCACTTTGTAACGGAAGAACTGGATGGCGGCCCCAATGTGATCCAGGCCGTGCTTCCCATTCAACCCGACGACACGGCTGACACCCTGCAGGCTCGCGTGCAGAAGCAAGAGCACTTCATTTTTCCCGAGGCGATCCGTTGGTTTATCAGCGGTCGTTTGAAAATGGAGGGGGATCAAGCTTTGCTGGACAATGCCCCGCTCCCCTATAGCGGCATTCAGATCAGAAACGAAAACGGGCAGCCCTAATCGCTGCCCGTCTTTTTAAGTGCGCCCCGGTTTAAATCCGGACCCGCCCCCACTCAGGCGCGATCACCCACTTAGGCGTGGTCACCCACCTGGGCTTGATCATAAGCCTTTTTCACTTCCTCGCAGATAATCCGAATACCCTGCATGACTTTCTCTTCATCCTGCGAATAGGTGATGCGGATACACTCCTGCTGATGACGCCAGTCTTCATCCAGCCCTGGAAAGAAATAATGGCCGGAGACCACCAGCACACCCCGCGCCTTGAGACGCTCATAAAGCTCCAGACTGGTAATGGGCAGGTCTTTCATCCACAACCAGAGAAACATCGCCCCCTCGGGCTTATGCAGGAAGAACGGATAGCCCCGCAACTCACGATTCAAGGCTTCGAAGGCCCGCTCGGCCTTGCCCTGATAGAAGGGACGGATCACATCCCGACTTAAAGACAGGATCTCCCCACTGCCCACCAGCTCGGAAGCCAGCATGGCCCCCAGGCTGCCGGTGGCCAGATTCATAATGGCATTGATACCGGACAGGGCCCGAATGACCTCCTCCCGGGCAATCACCACTCCGGTCCGCACCGCCGGCAAGCCCAGCTTGGAAAGACTGAGACAGAGAATCATGTCCTCGTTCCACAGGGGCTGGACCTCGGTAAAAATCAGCCCGGGGAACGGCGCGCCATAAGCGCCGTCCAGAATCAGCGGAATCCGGTGCTGCCGTGCCAACTGGCAAAGTTGCGCCACCTCATCATCGGTGAGCACGTTCCCGGTAGGATTGGTCGGCCGCGACACACAGATCGCGCCCACATCCTCGCCGACGCTCAACTCGCCGAAGTTGACCCGGTATTTAAAAAGATGATCGCCTAAAAACTCGAGACTGGGCCGATACGCCCGGAAAAAGTCATGATTCAACCCGGCATCGGCATAACCGATATATTCCGGCGCCATGGGCAGCAGGATTTTTTTGATGGAGCCGTCGCCGTAGCGACCGGCAAACATGTTAAACAGCATGAAAAAGGCCGACTGGCTGCCATTGGTCAGCGCGATATTGCGCTCAGTGAGCTGCCAGCCAAACTCCCGGCGCAGCATTTGCACCAGCTTACGGATAAACTCAACTTCCCCCTGGGGCGGGTCGTAGATACCAATCAGCCGCCGGAAATCCCCGTCATTATCAAGAATCTCCTGCAGCCGCCGGCGGAAACGCTCCTGCACTTGGGGGATCTCCCCCGGATTCCCCCCACCCATCATGATGAGGTCGTTTCCACTGGCCAGCGCGTTGCCCAGGTCATCCATCAAGGAAATGATACCTGCCTGCTGACTGAACTTTTCCCCAAATTCGGAAAGCTGCATATTGGCCTGCCCGCCCAAGACCCCGTTATTCGGCCTCGGACTCGTCGTCGAGTACAATCCCTATATTACTGACACCTTCATCCCAAGCCAGCTCCCGCAAGGAGGCGAGCAGCTCAGCGGAGGGAAAGGGAGCTTTTTGCAACGCCTCGACCAGCTCCCGCTGAAACCTTAACTCCCGCTTCACCAGCGGATGGCGATCCAGATGATGGGCCAGCTCATCTTCCTCCACCCCTTCGGCATCCGTCATCTCCACAAAGTCAGTGACCGTATTGAGAGAGGTGCGGGCCGAGGCCACCGCCAGCCGGCGATCCGGCTCCAGACGGGAAAACAGCACATCCAGGGCCAAACTACAGGCATCCGCCGCCGGATAGACGCCATAGCCTTCAAACTGGGCAGGATCTGGCTGTTGCGCCTCCACCATCTCGGCGATTTTCCGATAGTTCAGGGAGGACTCCCGGTCGGCGACCGCATCCCACAGGGCATCCAGGGTGCGACGCAGCAGCTCATGATTGACCTGCCCGCTCAGCTGGCCGAACAAGGCAAAGTTGGGGTAGGACCGCTCGGCCAGCGCCAGCAGAAACACTGTCTGCCGCCAGCCGCGCAGTTGTTCGATACGTCGAAAATGTTGTGACATGGGAACCTTGGTCGTTCGCGACCCGTT
>CAZEWG010000002.1:0-49782 GCA_964514485.1 uncultured Pseudomonadales bacterium | reverse complement strand
CCCTGGTATTTGCCACCGCGATCCTTGTAGCTGACCTCACAGATTTCGTCAGACTCAAAGAACAGCATCTGGGCCACACCTTCATTGGCGTAGATCTTGGCCGGCAAGGTGGTGGTATTGGAGAACTCCAGGGTCACATGGCCCTCCCACTCCGGCTCCAGCGGCGTCACGTTGACGATAATGCCGCAACGCGCATAGGTGGACTTGCCCAGGCAAATGGTCAGCACACTGCGTGGAATCCGGAAATACTCCACGGTGCGCGCCAGGGCGAAGGAGTTCGGCGGAATAATGCACACATCGCTCTGGATATCGACAAAGCTGTTCTCGTCGAAGTTCTTCGGATCCACCGTCGCCGAGCGCACATTGGTGAAGATCTTGAACTCATTGCTGCAGCGCACGTCGTAGCCGTAGCTGGAGGTGCCGTAGGAGATCACCCTGCCTTTTTCATTCTGCTTGACCTGACCTGGCTCGAACGGCTCAATCATGCCGTATTCTTCAGCCATGCGCCGAATCCACTTATCGGACTTAATGGACATCTGGTTTCCAGCCCTCAACCACAGGAAAATTTAAGACTTATTACAGGGCGCCCATCATACCCGGTTCTGTTCGTTTTCGCACCGCCTGCCAAGGGCTATGCGTCACTTTTCACAATGATTTCCGGCATGGGATTGGCATAATTCTTCGCCTGCAATGACAGCAGCGCCCCCACCTTGCGGGCGATATTGCGATAGATCATTGCCACTTCCGAATCGGGCTCGGCCACCGCCGTCGGCTTGCCGGCATCCATTTGCTCGCGGATCGTCACATGCAGCGGCAAGGCGCCAAGCAGTTCCACGCCATACTCATCGGCAATGCGGGCCCCGCCACCCTCACCGAACAGGGGCTCGTGATGGCCACAGTTGCTGCAGTGGTGATAGCTCATGTTCTCCACCACACCCAACACCGGAATGTCGACGCGGCGGAACATCTCAATGCCTTTTTTACAGTCCAGCAGGGCAATATCCTGGGGCGTGGTCACAATCACGGCGCCGGTGACCGGCACTTTTTGCGCCAGGGTCAACTGAATATCCCCGGTGCCCGGGGGCATATCGATCAGCAGGAAGTCCAGATCATTCCACAGACTTTGGGTGAGCAACTGCTGCATTGCACCGCTGACCATGGGACCACGCCAGACCATGGGGGTCTTGTCATTGACCAAAAACGCCATGGACATCACCTGAATGCCATGGGCTTCGATGGGGATGAAAAACTTTTCGTCCTTCACCCCTGGGCGCTGCCCCTCCGGAATCCCCATCATCAAGCCCATGCTCGGGCCATAGATATCCGCATCCAGAATCCCGACCCGTGCACCTTCCTGGGCCAGTGCCAGCGCCAGGTTGGCGGTGGTCGTGGACTTGCCCACCCCGCCCTTGCCCGAGGCCACGGCGATAATGTTCTTCACCCCTTCCATGCTCTTCATATTCTTCTGAGCCCGGTGGGGTACCACTTCCCAATCAACCTTGATCTCTACCTGCTCGACCCCATCAAGATCCTCAATGGCATGAGTCAGAATCTGGCGGATTGCTCCTTTCAGGCTGTCCGCGGGGTAACCTAAACGGATCTCCACCTCCACCCGGGAACCCTCAATACGGATATTCCTGACCGCCTTCAACTCCAGCAGACTCTTGTGTAAATAAGGGTCGATGTAGGTCTGAATAGCTTGTTCTATCTGACGGCGTTCGGGTTGACTCATACTGAACTCCAGAAAGGTTGAGCAACATTGAGGCATGGGAGGATTACAGACGGAATAGTATACCGGTCTGGTAATCTATTTGAAACGGCTGACAAAGGCTCAGTGACAGCCTTTCTGCCACAATCTCCAGCAGTGACAGCGCACAATACCCCGCTCCCTTGACCAATGCCAGATGAAAAAAAGCCGACCAGGCGCTATCATACGCCCACTATTTTCGCCGGCCCTTGTCAATCGCCGCCAATCGCAACCCTGCAGTACAAGCAACGGACAGAATCTATGTCATTACAGCCACGCAAAATTCTCGTTACCAGTGCCCTTCCCTATGCCAACGGCCCCATTCACCTGGGCCACATGCTGGAATATATCCAGACTGACATCTGGGTGCGCTTTCAGAAAATGCGTGGCGAGCAATGTACCTATGTCTGCGCCGATGACGCCCATGGCACCGCCATCATGCTCAAGGCCGAGCAAATGGGCATCACCCCGGAGGAGCTGATCGAACAGGTCAACACTGACCACCAGCGGGACTTTGCCGACTTCCTGGTCCAGTTCGACAACTATTACTCCACCCATTCCGAAGAAAACCGGGTGCTGTCCGAGTACATCTATAAGGCGTGTCGTGATCGGGGCCATATTGCCACCCGGGAAATCACCCAGGCCTTCGACCCGGAGAAAAAACTGTTCCTGGCCGACCGCTTCATCAAAGGCACCTGCCCCCGCTGCAAGGCGGACGACCAGTATGGTGACAACTGCGAAGCCTGTGGCGCCACTTATTCACCTACCGAGCTGATCAATCCCCGCTCGGCCATTTCCGGCGCGACGCCCGTGGAAGCCCAATCCACCCACTATTTCTTCAAGCTGCCGGAGTTCACCGAGTTCCTGAAGGAGTGGACCCGCAGCGGCACCCTGCAACCCCAGATCGCCAACAAACTGGCCGAATGGCTGGACGCCGGCCTGCAGGAGTGGGATATCAGCCGTGACGCGCCCTATTTCGGGTTTGAAATTCCCGACGCTCCTGGCAAGTATTTTTATGTCTGGCTGGATGCACCGATTGGTTACATGGCCAGCTTCAAAAACCTGTGCAGCCGCCGCGCCGACCTCAACTTTGACGAGTACTGGAACGCCAACTCCGAAGCCGAGCTCTATCACTTTATCGGCAAGGACATCGTCAACTTCCACGCCCTGTTCTGGCCGGCCCTGCTCAAGTGCTCCGGCTTCCGCACTCCCACTGCCGTCTATGCCCATGGTTTTGTAACGGTCAACGGCAAGAAAATGTCCAAGTCCCGGGGCACCTTCATCAAGGCCCGCACCTATTTGGAGCACCTGGACCCGGAATATCTGCGCTACTACTTTGCCGCCAAGTTGTCCGCCGATGTAGACGACCTGGACTTGAACCTGGAAGACTTCGCCAACCGGGTCAACGCAGACCTGGTCGGCAAACTGGTCAACATTGCCAGCCGCTGCGCGGGCTTTGTGAAAAAAGCCGGCGGCCGCCTCTCCCAAACCTGTGCTGAGCCTGAGCTGGTACAACGCTTCATTGATGCCGGCGACACCCTCGCCCGCTACTACGAGCAACGGGAATTCGGCAAAGCCATCCGGGATATCATGGCCCTGGCCGACACCGCCAACCAATATATCGCCGACAAGGCTCCCTGGAAGCTGGCCAAGGAAGAAGGCCGCGAGCAGGAAGTGCTGGATATCTGCTCCGTGGGGCTTAACCTGTTCCGCCAGCTGATCACCTATCTGGCTCCCGTGGTTCCGGCCATGGCCCAGAAGGCAGAGCTCTACCTGAACGTGCGCCTGGGCTGGCACGAGCGCACCCAGCTGCTGCTCGACCATGAGGTCAATGAGTTCACGCCCCTGCTCACCCGAGTGGATATGAAACAGGTGGAAGCCATGGTGGAAGCCAGCAAGGAAGTGACCGCGGCCCCGCAAGCCCCCACTGAGTTGAGCAAGGATCCGATTGCGGATGAAATCGAGTTTGACGACTTCGCCAAGGTAGACCTGCGGGTTGTTCGCATCGCCAATGCCGAACACGTGGAAGGCGCCGACAAACTGTTGCGCCTGACCCTGGATTTGGGCGGCGAAACCCGCAATGTGTTTGCCGGCATCAAGTCCGCCTACCAGCCCGAACAGCTGATCGGCAAGCTGACCGTGATGGTGGCCAACCTGAAGCCCCGCAAGATGAAATTCGGTGTTTCCGAAGGCATGGTGCTGGCAGCGGGCCCCGGCGGCAAGGAAATCTGGATTCTGGAGCCCCAGGAGGGCGCCCAACCTGGCATGCGTATCCGCTAACCCATGGGCGGCCACGGTGGCCGCACCCTGAAGGAACCCACAGCGGGACCAGCAGCCAGTCCCGCTGATTCGGTGAAATCTTCAGGCAAGTCCGGCCAAATCATCGGCCACCGCTCTAAGGATAGAACAAATAGATATAAAGACTTAAGCCCTTTGGCTTGAATGAAATATGCACATCTCCCGATAATAGCGCCCCTCTCGGGGGCACCCGGTTAGTTTTTGAACACTGCGTGCGGCGAGGCAGTCGATGACCGAATACGTATTGATCCTGATCAGCACCATCCTGGTGAACAACTTCGTTCTGGTTCAGTTTCTTGGGCTGTGTCCCTTTATGGGAGTTTCCAACAAACTGGAATCGGCCATCGGCATGGGGCTGGCAACAGCATTCGTACTGACCCTGTCCTCGGTGTGCGCCTACCTGACCAACACCTACCTGCTGGAACCGCTTGGGCTGACCTATCTACGCACCATTTCCTTTATTCTGGTCATCGCCGTGGTGGTGCAGTTCACGGAAATGGTGGTCCGTAAAACCAGCCCTTTGCTCTACCGGGTACTGGGGATTTTCCTGCCGCTGATTACAGTGAACTGTGCGGTCCTCGGGGTCGCCCTGCTGAACGTCAATCGGCAGAACGATTTTATGGAATCCGTACTCTATGGCTTTGGCGCCGCCGCTGGTTTTGCCCTGGTGCTTATCCTGTTCGCCGCCATGCGGGAACGCATCGCCGCTGCGGATGTCCCTGAACCCTTCAAAGGCTCCGCCATTGGCATGGTCACGGCAGGGCTGATGTCTCTTGCCTTTCTTGGCTTTACCGGCCTGGTCAAGTTTTAAGCGATTGCGGTAACTGTTATGAGCATTATTCTGACCGCTGTTCTCTGCCTTGCAGCCCTGTCGCTGATTTTTGGCGCCATTCTGGGCTTTGCGTCCATTCGCTTCCGGGTAGAAGGCAACCCCATTGTGGAACAGATCGACGCCATCCTCCCCCAGACCCAGTGCGGTCAGTGCGGCTTTCCGGGCTGTCGCCCCTACGCCGAGGCAGTGGCGAATGGCGAACCGATCAACAAATGCATTCCTGGCGGTGACTCCACCATCCAAACCCTCGCCGACCTGCTGGGTGTAGAACCGTTGCCGCTGGATGCCGAAGAGGCGCCACCCGTTAAGCACGTCGCCTTTATTCGTGAAGAAGAATGCATCGGTTGCACCAAGTGCATTCAAGCCTGTCCGGTCGACGCCATCCTGGGGGCTGCCAAGCAGATGCACACAGTGATTGCCGACGAATGCACTGGCTGCGACCTCTGTATCGAGCCCTGCCCGGTGGACTGCATTGAAATTCACCCGATTCCCGAGTCCATCCAGACCTGGGCCTGGGAGCTGCCCCAGCCTTCTAGCCACCGGAACCCGGCCATTATTGCCACCGACCGTGAGGAGGCCACAGTATGAGAAAGATCTGGGATTTCCACGGCGGCATCCATCCCCCGGAAAACAAGGCCCAATCCACCACCCAGCCGATCCGCTTCGCGGGTATTCCCAAGCGGCTGGTGCTGCCCTTGCAACAGCATATCGGCACGGGCGCCAAGCCCCTGGTTGCGGTGGGCGATCAGGTTCTCAAGGGGCAACTGATTGCAGAGGCGGCAGACCGGCTCTGCGCTCCGATTCATGCGCCCAGCTCCGGTACGATTGTTGATATCGGCGACTATCCGGTGCCCCACCCATCCGGGTTGACCGATACCTGTATCGTGATTGAAACCGATGGCCAGGATCAGTGGATTGACCGCCAGCCCTTGGCGAATCCGGAACAAAATACTCCAGAAGAGCTATTGGCCCATATTCAGGCCCACGGCATCGTCGGGCTCGGCGGCGCCGGCTTTCCGACCTCCATCAAGCTGGCCAGCGCCCAAAGCAAGCCCATTGAAACCCTGATTCTCAACGCAGCCGAGTGCGAGCCCTATATTACGGCCGACGACATGCTCATGCGGGAACGGGCCGAGGAAGTGGTGCGGGGGCTGCAGATTATTGCCCGCCTGCTCAACCCCAAGGAGTGCCTGATTGGCATTGAGGATAACAAGCCGGAAGCCATTC
This sequence comes from uncultured Pseudomonadales bacterium, assembly GCA_964514485.1. Classification (GTDB taxonomy): domain Bacteria; phylum Pseudomonadota; class Gammaproteobacteria; order Pseudomonadales; family Oleiphilaceae; genus JAEZAA01. The sequence goes on along the minus strand of CAZEWG010000002.1, from coordinate 43,678 downwards.
AGGCCCTCCAGGCGGCCTGTACGGGCACCCCGATTGAAGTGGTGGTGATTCCCACCAAGTACCCATCCGGTGGCGAGAAGCAGCTGATCAAGATTCTCACCGGCCAGGAAGTTCCCAGTGGCGGCCTGCCTGCCGATATTGGCGTGGTATGCCAGAACGTGGGCACCGCCGTCGCGGTCTATCGCTCGGTCTATCATGGCGAACCCCTGATTTCCCGGATTACCACCATCACCGGAGCAGCGGTCTCTCAACCCTGCAACCTGGAGGTGCTCCTGGGTACCCCCGTTGAATTCTTGCTGGATCAGTGCGGCTTCCAGGCCAGTCGTAGCAATCGTCTGATCATGGGCGGGCCCATGATGGGCTTTACCTTGCCCAGCCTGGAACTGCCCATTGTCAAAACCAGCAACTGCATCATGGCAGTGACTCCCCAGGAACTACCGCCCCCGGCGCCCGCTCTGGCCTGTATCCGCTGCGGCCTGTGTGCCGAAGCCTGCCCGGCCGAGCTGCTGCCACAGCAGCTTTACTGGTTTTCCCGCTCCGGCGAGCTGGAAAAGGCCGAGCAGTTTAACCTGATGGACTGCATCGAGTGTGGCGCCTGCTCTTATGTCTGCCCCAGCAACATTCCGTTGGTGCAGTACTACCGCCATGCCAAGGCCGAGGTTCGTCGGGAGCGGGAAGAACAGGAGAAGGCCAACCGGGCTCGGGAGCGCTTCGAACAACGCCAGGCGCGCCAGGAGCGGGAGTTGGCCGAGAAGGAAGCCAAGCGCAAGGCGCGCGCCGAAGCCGCCGCCCAGGCGCAGGCCGCCAAGCAAAGTGCGGTCAGCGCCGCGCCGGACAAGGCCGCCGTGATTCAGGCCGCCCTGGAGCGGGCCAACGCCAAGAAGCAGGCCGCGGCCACTCCCGCTGTGGATCTGGCCACCCTGGAAGACAACCTGAAAAAAGCCCAAGCCAAGCTTGAAAAAATGCGGGACATGCTGGCAGAAGCCCGGGCAGGCAATTCCGAGCAGGCCGAAAAGCTGGAGAATGCGGTTCGTAAAAACGAAGAGCGGGTACGCCAGGCCCAAGAGGCCCTGGAACAAGCCCGGGGCGCGGCAGCGACACCGCCGCCAGCTACGGCCGGCGCCGAGGATATCGGCCAACTAGAGCGGGCCGTTAATCGGGCCCGCAATAAAGTCGAGACCATCCAGCAAGCTGTTGAGGCCGCCCGCGCCGAGGATCCGGAGCGGGCCGAGAAATTGGAAAGCTCGCTCCAGGCCGCGCAAGCCAAATTGGCCGAAGCGGAACAGGCACTGGCCAGTGCCCAGCAAACATCAGCGGCGACAGCGCCCCAGGCCGCCTCCCTGGAAGAGCTGGAGCAGCAGCTACAGAAGGCCGAAGCCAAGCTGGCCAAGATGCAGCAGGCCCTGGATGATGCCCGCCAGAACAATCCGGATAACGTGGAAAAACTGACCCGGGCCGTGGAGAAAAACCAGGTTCGGGTGGATGCCGCCCGTCAGGCCCTGGCTGATGCTCGACAGCAAACTTCAAGCAACGAAGCCCCGGCACCCAGCGAGGAGGAGCTTAAAGTCCAGCTCGCCAAGGCGGAAGACAAGTTGCACAAAATGGAGCAGGCCTTGGCGGATGCCGCCCCGGAAAATGTTGAAAAGCTCACACGCGCCGTAGAGAAAAACAAGATCCGTGTGGAGGCTGCCCGTCAGGCCCTGGCCGAAGCCCAGCAACAGGTTTCAGCACCAGAAGCTCCCTCCGTCAGCCTCGAGGAGCTTGAAACCCAGCTCGCCAAGGCGGAAGACAAGCTGCACAAAATGGAACAGGCCTTGGCGGATGCCGCCCCTGAAAACGTCGAAAAACTCACTCGTGCCGTGGAAAAAAACAAGGTTCGTGTCGATGCTGCCCGCCAGGCCCTGGAAGAGGCGCGTCAACGCATAGCGGCCACCTCGAGCGGTACATAGGTAAAACGTATGGCATTTCTTCGCATTACCTCTCCCCACCTGCACGGACCCAACCGTACCGGCAATCTGATGAAAACGGTGGCCCTCGCAACCTTGCCGGGCCTGGGTGCGCTGACCTGGTTTTTCGGCTGGGGTAGCCTGATCAATGTGGTCTGGGCCTGTACTGTAGCGGTTGTCTGCGAGGCCATCATCCTGCTGCTGCGCCGTCGCCCGGTCTTGTTCTACCTGCGGGACTACAGCGCCCTGGTTACCGGTGTATTGCTGGGGTTGGCGCTGCCGCCGTATGCTCCCTGGTGGATCACCCTGGTGGGGGTCGGCACCGCCATTATTATTGCCAAGCACCTTTATGGGGGCATGGGCTTCAACCCCTTTAACCCGGCCATGGTCGGTTATGCGTTACTGCTGGTTTCCTTCCCGGTTTATATGACCACCCGCTGGGCAGCCCCCGCCGCACTGTTGGAAAATGGCCCACCCGGCTTTTTCGACACCCTACGCTATATCTTTACCGGTGAGATCGCCGGCGGCATCGATGCCTATACCATGGCCACCCCACTGGATGTGTATAAGCATGAGGTGGGCGCGGCTATTGCCACGGAGATCCAGGCCAATCCGATCTTTGGCGACTTTGTCGCCCTCGGCTGGGAGTGGGTCAGCCTGGCCTATCTGGCGGGTGGCCTGTTCCTGCTCTATCGCAAGATCATTACTTGGCATACTCCGGTCGGAGTCCTGGGCGCCCTGGCCGCCTGTGCCCTGGTGTTTGGCTGGGATCCAGACTCCAGCACCCCGCTGACCCTGCATCTGCTGGGTGGCGCCACCATGCTGGGCGCGTTCTTTATTGCCACCGATCCGGTGACCTCGGCCACCAGCAATACCGGCCGCCTGGTCTTTGGTGCCGGCATAGGGGTGCTGACCTACGTCATCCGCAGCTACGGCGGCTATCCGGATGCCATCGCCTTCTCCGTGCTGTTAATGAACTTCGCCGCGCCCTTTATCGACTATTACACCCAGCCGCGCGCCTATGGCCATACCAAACCGAAACGCGGTATTGGAGGAGGCAGCAAATGAGCAGTCTGTTTCAGACCATTCGCCATAATGCTATCGGGCTGGGATTGTTCGCCACAGTGACCGCCGGGCTGATTGCCGTCACTCAGGTTTCCACGGCAGACAAGATCGCGGAAGCTGAGAAACGGGCACGCTCCGCGGCGCTGCTGGAGATTTTTCCGGCTTCCAGTCATGACAACGACCTGCTGGCTGATAGCATTCAGATTCCTCCCAGCAAGCTCCTGGGTACCCGAACGCCGACGGAAGCCTTTATCGCCAAGCGGGACAATCAACCCATTGGTATCATCCTCACCACCGTCAGCTCTGAAGGGTACAGCGGTGAAATCTGGTCGCTGGTGGGCATTGACCATCAAGGCGTGATCACCGGTGTTCGGGTGGTCTCCCACAAGGAAACTCCGGGGCTGGGCGACAAAATCGAAGCCCGTAAAAGTAACTGGATTTATGGGTTCGATCAGAAATCCCTGGAAAACCCGGCCCCGGAAGGCTGGAAAGTAGAAAAAGACGGCGGCGAGTTTGATCAGTTCGCCGGCGCCACCATCACCCCTCGTGCGGTGGTGGAGTCGGTGAAGAATGCCCTGGTCTTTTTCTCGGAAAACCGGGACATGCTGTTTTCCAACTCATCACTGGAACAGGAGAGCGCGGCTCATGGCCACTAAAAGTGTTCGAGAGATCGTCTATGAGGGGCTCTGGAAGAACAACCCCGGCCTGGTACAGCTGCTGGGTCTGTGCCCCCTGCTTGCGGTTAGTGCCACGGTCGCCAATGCCCTGGGACTCGGTATCGCCACGGCGCTGGTGCTGACCGGCTCCAACCTGGCGGTGTCCCTGGTTCGTCATTATGTGCCGGATACCATCCGCATTCCCGCTTTTGTGATGGTGATTGCCTCGTTGGTGACCTGTATCGAGTTGCTGATGCAGGCCTTCACCTATGAGCTCTACCAAGTCCTGGGCATCTTCATTCCCCTGATTGTGACCAACTGCGTGGTGCTGGGACGGGCCGATGCCTTTGCCAGCAAGAATGGTCTGTTTCACTCCGCCCTGGACGGCATCATGATGAGCCTGGGCTTTGCTCTTATTCTGGTTCTGCTGGGCGGCATGCGGGAACTGATCGGCCAGGGCACCCTATTCGCCAACATGGACCTGATATTCGGCCCCATGGCCAAGAGTTGGGAAATCCAGGTCTTCACAGACTATCCGGACTTCCTGTTTGCCATGCTGCCCCCGGGCGCCTTCGTTGGCTTAGGATTACTCATCGCCCTGAAAAACATCATTGACGCCCGGATCAAACGGATTCAGGCCAGCCGCCAGTCGGAAACGGCGCCCCGAGGCAGCCGGCGTGTTCGAGTCACGGGACCCATTAGCTAATGAACAAAGAAAAACGCCAGGAAATCTTCCGTCGTCTGAGAAACGAGAACCCGAATCCAACCACGGAGCTCAATTACAGCTCTCCTTTTGAGCTGCTGATTGCCGTGATGCTGTCGGCCCAGGCCACGGACGTGGGCGTCAACAAGGCCACCGCCAAGCTATTTCCGGTTGCCAACACCCCGGAAGCCATCCTGGCGCTGGGCGTTGAGCAGCTCAAGTCCTATATCAACACCATCAATTTCTTCAACACCAAGGCGGAAAACGTCATCAAGACGTGCCGTATTCTGGTCGAGCAGTACGACTCCCAGGTGCCGGATACTCGCGAAGCGCTGGAATCCTTACCAGGCGTGGGACGCAAAACCGCGAACGTGGTGCTGAACACCGCGTTTCGTCAGCCGGCCATGGCTGTGGACACCCATATTTTCCGAGTCTCCAACCGCACCGGCATTGCCCCCGGTAAAAACGTGCTGGAAGTGGAGCAACGGCTGCTACGTCTGGTTCCCAAAGAGTTTTTGATGGATGCCCACCACTGGCTGATCCTGCACGGCCGTTACACCTGCATTGCCCGCAAACCCCGCTGCGGCTCCTGCCTCATTTACGACCTCTGCGAATACAAGAACAAGACTGAAATCTAAAGGTTAAACGTGCTTGTGGAAAGCTAAAGGAGGGAATCCCATTTCTTCCTTCCCGCCCTCTCCCACCGGGAGAGGGCGCAGAAGCAGCTCTATTTGTAGAAACGGGAAATTGCTAGGAGAAGCCGGGGCTTAACCGCCCAGCATGGCTTTCTTCAGATTAGCCTGGGCAGGCTTGTTGGACAGCCAGATACCAAATACTGCTTCTTTGAACGCCACGCCACCATCAACGGTTTCGGCAAACTTACCGTTTTTGTAGATATCCAGACCTTTACCAGGAATGTAAATCAGGTCGAATACATCGTTTTGTTTGATCTCTTCATCAAACACCGCGATAAACTGGTCGATGTGGCTTTGAATCGGCGCCAGGTTGCCACCGGTCGCGTTTTGGAAGCCTTCCATCACCGCGTCCTTCATTTTTTCACTGGTGATCAGGCCGGAAACCATGTGCAGCTTAACCGCCATGGGCTCGTCGGCAGACATGATCGCCGTGGCATCAGTGGAAGGCTGCGCCAGATAAAGCGCGCTGACGTAGATATCCATAAACCACTTGGTACGCACACCCGCGCCATTCAAGACCAGCTGGGTGGAGTCGGCACTCAAGTTCTCCGGAATTTCGACATCAGCGATTTCCCTTGCCTGAGCTGTCGAAAATAATGCAAATGTTAGTGTCAGTACTGAAATGAGCAGTTTCATTCTCTGCATCCCTAATCGCAAAGTTATTATTGGAAGAGCTGAGCGGACGATAATACAAGAACCTGTCCCGTTATAACACACCATAGTTCTCAACCGCCGTTCCAAACTAGCTCACAGTTTTACTCAGGATGAAATCCCGCCCGGAACGGATGTGATGCCTCGCTAAAACGCAAAACGGGCCACCCTAGGGCAGCCCGTTCCGTTAACTCTCGTGCAGCATCAGCCGAACAGGGTTTCTCCACAGAGTCCGTGCTTCTCCAGAATCTCACGCATCCGTTTCAGCGCTTCTACCTGGATCTGACGCACACGCTCACGGGTCAGACCAATTTCCTGGCCCACTTCTTCCAGCGTGCTCATTTGGTAGCCCCGCAAGCCAAAGCGGCGGGCAATGACTTCCTGCTGCTTATCGGTCAACTGGTTCAACCAGTTGTCGATACTGCCCTTGAGATCGCTGTCCTGCAGGATTTCACAGGGATCGTTGACCGCCTCATCCGCGACGGTGTCGAGCAAGCTCTTTTCAGAACCACCGCCAATGGGGACATCAATAGAGGTGACGCGCTCGTTCAGGCTCAGCATGCGCTTCACGTCTTTAACCGGCTTGTCGAGCAATTCGGCGATTTCTTCCGGGCTGGGTTCATGGTCCAGCTTTTGGGTCAGCTCACGGGCCGCCCGCAAGTATACGTTCAGCTCCTTGACCACGTGGATCGGCAGGCGGATCGTCCGGGTCTGGTTCATGATCGCCCGCTCAATGGTCTGGCGAATCCACCAGGTGGCGTAGGTGGAAAAGCGGAAGCCCCGCTCCGGGTCAAATTTTTCCACCGCGCGGATCAAGCCCAGGTTTCCTTCCTCGATCAGATCCAGCAGGGTCAGCCCCCGGTTGATATAGCGGCGTGCAATCTTGACCACCAAGCGCAGGTTGCTCTCAATCATGCGCTTGCGGCCGGCCTCGTCGCCTTTACGAGCGAGACGGGCGTAATAAACTTCCTCTTCGGGGGTCAGGAGGGGAGAAAAACCAATTTCATTCAAATAGATTTGAGTCGCATCCAGCTGACGGTAGCTTTGCCCCTCGCCCAATACGAAGCGGCCACTACGTGAAGAATCCATCCTTGTGACATTGCTGATGTCGTCGTCCTCTACATCCGCAAAGTTACTATCTTCGGAAAGGATCTCGTCTTGCTCAAACTCCAAGTCGTCACAAAATGCTTCTCTTTCTGCTGACATAAACTAGCCCTACTCTTCTAGATTCCCCGGAGTTCCGGGAGGAGTACACCATTTTTCTTGTCCCTGCCCTTTTCTTTATTATCGTTTGGGCAGGTAATTCAACGGATTCACCGGCTTTCCATCTTTCCGAATCTCAAAATGCAACTGCGGCCGGTTGGTTCCGCTGGAGCCGATCTCAGCAATTTTTTGTCCTGCTTTGACCTGCTCCCCCTCCTTGACCAGGATTCGGTGGTTATGAGCATAGGCGCTCAGGTACTGCTCGTTATGGTTGATAATGATCAACAACCCATACCCAAGCAGGCCACTGCCCGCATACACCACCTCGCCATTGGCCGCAGAGTAAACCGGATCGCCAATTGAGCCACCGAGATTGATGCCTTTATTGATTCGGCCGGTCGTAGAGTAGGTTTCAATTATCGGGCCAGTTCCTGGCCAGAACCACTGCACTTTGTTAGACGATTGTGCCGTTTTGCTGCCACTGTTACTTTGTGTTTTTTTGTAACTGGCTGTCGTGTTTTGCTGCTTCGGAGGGGCTTTAGGGGCCTGGGCAACGGGCGGCGGGGATTTCTTAACCGGAGTGGACGGACGGGTTGAAGTCGTCTTGGGCGGAGCGGAAGGGGCTTTTGCCACCGCCGGTGCCGATTCATAACGAAAGCCGGGGGGAACTTCCAGGTTAATGCGTTGTCCAGGATAGATCCGAAAAGGCTGAGAAATCTTATTGATAGCAGCGAGTTGCTTGTAATCCCGGCCATATCGCCAAGCGATCGAGTAAAGCGTTTCGCCCTCTTTTACGGTATGGGAACCAAAGGTCACCGGAGGGTTGAACGAACTGTCCTGATATATCGCGGCACTATTGCACCCTGCCAGCCCGAAGACCAACAACAGGAGTACGAAGACAGCGGCAATATCCATGCCACCACTCGTATACAAACCGTTACAATAGAGCCGCTTCAGGGTCCCCAGCATAGGCCTTCACCAGCGGTTTTTATTGCTTATTCAAATATAAAAACCACTTCTTATAACAAAAAAAACTTATAATTTAGACGTAACGCAATAACTTCTTCTATTTTGGCAGGTTTTTTGGCCCTAATTGGTCCAACTTCGCCGTCGTCTCTACGACACAACTGTTACCGGCAGAAACACTCCCTGCACCCAAAAGTAACACCTCGCCAAAGCGGAGAAATCATCTGGTACGCACTTTTTCCAGAACAACAATCAAAACAAGGCCAATGGCTGCACAGAGAATGGCCCCGGTAAGATGAGAAGGCTGCCCGGTCACCGCTTCATAGACGGAAGGCAACACATTGGTCTGCAGGAACGGGACTTCCTCACCCGCGCTATTCAAGCGGTACTCCAGGGTTTGCTTCCAGGGCCAGACTTTATTGAGCGCTCCCAGCATAAAGCCGGTCAGCAGCGCCATGGTCGCATCATGGAAACGCCTTAACATCCAGCTTAGCAAGTGGGAGATAGAGAGCAAGCCCACCAGACAGCCACAACAGAAAACCAACAAGGTCGAGATGTGCAGTGACTTCACCGCCATCAGGATCGGCGCATACATGCCCATGATCAGCAAAATAAAGCTGCCGGAGATGCCCGGTAGAATCATGGCGGAAATAGCAATCATGCCGCTAAAAAATAGTGTGTAGATAGTGACATCCATCTCTCGTGGAGACAGCTCGGTGATCACATAGGCGATCAGGGCCCCCAGAATAAAAGCGACCCAAGCCCCCGCGGTTCGCTGCTTGATCTGAATGCCGATAAACCACACCGACCCCAGAATCAGACCGAAGAAAAAGGCCCAGACGATCTCCGGATAAGTCTCCAGCAAATGACTGATCACACTGGCCAGGGTCAGAATACTGGTTAAGATGCCGCCAAACAGCACCACCAGAAAGCTCCCATCAATATGGCGCCATACACCAGGTAGGCCAGACTGGCGGAACAGGGGCCAAAGCTGGGGCCCAAACGAGCGCAATGCACCAAGCAGGCGCTCGTAGATGCCCGCAATAAAAGCAATGGTGCCACCGGAAACTCCAGGTACCACATCAGCAGCTCCCATCGCCATCCCTTTCAGGTACAACAATAAATGCGAGCGTGGAGTATCCTTCTGCATACGGCATCCCATGATGAATTGAAAAGAATTGCGAATTAGCGGATCACGCCACCCAGCATCGGCACAAAACGCACGGTTTCGACACTTTCGGAGAGAAAGTCAGCGCCCTGACGTCGGATAAGACGCAGCTCCTGATGGTCTCCCTGTCCCACGGGAATCACCATGCAGCCCCCGTCGGCCAATTGGGATAACAGTTCGGAAGGCACTTCCGCAGGCGCGGCGGCCACGATAATGCCATCAAATGGCCCCACCTCGGGTAGCCCCATGGTGCCGTCGGCATGGCGGAAGTAGACGTTACGTATGCCCAGGGTGCGGATCCGTTCCTTGGCTTTATCCTGAAGCGGCTTGATACGCTCAACACTATACAGAGTGCCAACCAGGGGAGCCAGTACCGCGGTTTGATAACCACAGCCGGTTCCCACCTCCAGCACCTTGTTCAACGGCTTGTCCCGCAGCAACAGCTCCGTCATGCGGGCCACGATGTATGGCTGGGAGATGGTTTGGTTGAAGCCTATCGGCAAAGACGTATCTTCATAAGCGCGATGCGCGAGGGCTTCATCAATGAAGATATGGCGGGGGGTGTCCAGAATCTGCTCCAGTACCCGGGGATCTCGAATCCCTTCCGTGCGCAAACGCTCCACCAGACGCATTCGGGTGCGTTTGGAGGTCATACCGATACCTTCAATGTCGATGTTTCGTTTCAAGATCACGCCTCATTTACTACGCCTGCACTCCCTGCCTTTGCTCTGTCCGTGGTTGGCTACAGCATAGCTGATGTTTGCTGTCCTGCTCACCGGCAATCCTCGCCAAGCGAGACAATTTCACTTATTTTCCAAAAGCCTGCCCCAAATCACTCGGTTTCCAGCCAGGCACCGAGCTCCGAAAAGGCCTCATAGCGGGTCATATCCACCTGTAACGGGGTCACGGACACATAATTATGGCGGATGGCATAAAAATCCGTACCCGGCCCGGCATCCTCACCCTCGCCGGCGGCGGCAATCCAATAGCGAACCTTGCCCCTCGGATCCAGAATCTTCTGCGGGCGGCCGCCTTTGGCCCGATGCCCCAACCGGGTCACGCGGATGCCCCGCAGCTCGCTGTAGGGCAGGTCCGGCACATTAATATTCAGGATCGTACGGGGCGACACATTGAGCGGCAGGGTCTTCTGCAAAATTTCCCGTACCACCCGGGCGGCGGTATCGTAATGGTGCTGGCCGTAATTCACCAGAGAAACCGCAATCGCCGGCTGCTCTAAAAAGCGTCCCTCTGTCGCCGCGGCCACCGTGCCGGAATAAAGCACATCATCCCCCAGGTTGGCATGGGTGTTGATGCCTGAAATCACCCGCTCAATCTCGTCCGGGTACAGCAGGTTCAGCCCCAGGTGCACACAGTCGGTGGGAGTGCCGTCCAATGCCACAAAACCGTTGGGAAGCCGTACCGGATGCAGGGGGCGTGTTAAGGTCAGAGAGTTACTGGCACCACTGTGATCACGATCCGGCGCCACCACCCGGATCTCCGCAATCTTCTCCAGTTCCTTTGCCATGGCTTCCAGGCCCGGCGCATTGACCCCATCATCATTGGATAACAGCAGTCTCATGTCTCTCCGTCTCCGTTAATTCATGGCGCGGGTTGCGCCGGTGTAGCGGGGCCACCCCGCTCGGACTCATACCAGGTACTGACCAACTCAACGCACTCCCCCAACATGGCGGTGGCAAAGCTGCCGCGCCCCAGGGCGAATCGTAACACGAGATCATGACCATCGCGGGTCCAGGTCAGCCCGATGGGGAATGCCACCAGAGCACGCCGTTCAGGACGCAACCGCTGGGATTTGAGGCCTTCAATAAAGAGCGGATGGGCCTCAGCCACCTCCTGCTCCACCAGACCAGCCTGGGCCTCGGTTGTCACCGGCCCATCACCATACAGGGGACCGGTCGGGACTGCAGTGAGAATCTCCCAGTCACGATGGGGAGTCTCTTCGGGCTGATCCCCCTCGATTAACTGGCACCAGACGCCCCGCTCCACCCGCCGGCTCAAGACCTGATTGAACAACCAGGAGCGGGCCGCGGACAAATAGATACTACGCTTGTGGCGATCCCGCTGGCGCAACTCTCCACGAAACAGGTTTTCAGCCCGATCCAGGTTGGCGCCCCGAATCCCGAAGCGCTGCTCGCCAAAATAATTGGGAAAGCCCTGCTCCCGCAGCGCCACCAAAACCGGCTCCAGCCGTTCGAAATCGCCCTCCAGCTCGCGCAGGCGGATCTCAAAGCGATTACCCAGATGTTGACCGCGACGCAGCTTTTGCCGATGCCGGCTGACCCGCAGCAGGCGCAGATCTTCCGCCTCCAGCTCGCGCCAGTCCGGCTCAGGCTGATTGGCCAGATAGATACTGAACCACTGGGTGGCGACGGCACGCTTGTCTTTCATGCCGCTATAGCCCACATCCATCTGACGCACACCCGCCAGACGGGCAATCCGCCGGGCGACGTCCTCGGTGTTGAGATTGGTTTTCTCAAGCTCCAGAAAGACGTGCTCACCACTGCCATCCGGCTCGAAGCCCAACACCTCGTTGACCTGAAAGTCTTCCACCTGCTCCCGAAACCGGGCACGGCAATCCGTTTGCGGCCAGGCCCGCACGGTTTCCAGGCTCAGACTCATTGTTCGGCTCCCACTTTGGCGAGCAGACAGACGGTTTGGCAAGCAATCCCCTCACCCCGCCCGGTAAAGCCCAGTTTCTCCGTCGTGCTGGCCTTGACGTTGACCTGTTCCAGCTCGACTTGTAGGTCTTGCGCCAGGTTTTGACGCATCTGGGCAATATGGGGAGCCATTTTAGGAGCCTGGGCAATGATAGTGGCATCCAGGTTCACCAGCCGGTAGCCCTTTTGATGGATCAGCGACACCACATGTCGCAGCAATACCCGACTGTCTGCGCCTTTGAAGGTGGGATCGGTATCGGGAAAGTGATGGCCGATATCCCCTAACGCCGCCGCCCCCAAAATCGCATCGGCAACCGCATGCAACAGCACATCCCCGTCAGAGTGGGCGGCCAGGGAGTGGCTGAATGGAATATGTACACCGCCAATGATCACGCCATCGCCTGGCTGAAAGGCGTGGACATCAAACCCCTGACCGATACGAAACGGCAACGTCATCAACTGAGTCTCCCGAAATTGGACTAAACCGTACGCTGGCGCAGATAGAGTTCTGCCATCGCCAAGTCGGACGGGATGGTAATCTTGATATTGTCGGCCCGGCCCTGCACCATCCGTGGGCGGTAGCCGGCCCGCTCGACCGCGGAGGCTTCGTCGGTGACCAGCGCCTGCCCCGCCAAGGCGTCCTGCAACGCCTGATACAACACCCCGAAGCGAAACATTTGCGGCGTATAGGCACGCCAGACCTGACTCCGGTCTACAGTCTCCTGCACCACGCCCTGCGCATCGGTCCGTTTCAGGGTGTCCGCCACCGGCACGCCCAGCAGCCCACCCACCTCGTCGTGCTCCAACTCCCGGAACAAACGATCCAGATCTTCAAGACACAAACAGGGGCGCGCCACGTCATGCACCAGCACCCAGTCCCGGGCAGCGGCCTGCGGAGCAATCATCTGAAGGGCATTGAGTACGGAATGGCAGCGTTCCTGACCACCCGCCACGGTCTGAATCCGGCGATCCTTGGCCAAGGCCAGTTTCGGCCAGTAAACATCGCCCGCATCAAGCGGCAAAAAAATGGTGTTGATCAATGGATGGGACAACAAGAGCGTCAAGGTATGCTCAATCACCGGCTGTCCCAGCAAGGGCAAATATTGCTTGGGAATCGTGCTCCCCATCCGGGAACCGATCCCGGCGGCGGGCACCACGGCCCAAACGGCAGGCTCTAACGCCGGAGCCTCGGATGTCGTCATAGAGATAATCTGATCAAAGCTGTCGGGGTGATTTCGATACGGAGTCGAAACTTATGCCCGCATTTTGGAGGGGATTGAGCGGCTATTCAACCGTCATATAGAAGGTTTCGCGCTGGTGGATCATTCCCAGCTGGCTCCGGGCCCGTTCTTCGATGGCTCCCTGAGCCGTCTTGAGATCCAGAACCTCGGCTTCCAACTGAAGATTGCGCTCGCGCAACTGGGCATTATGGCCTTGCTGTTGCGCGATCTGATCCCGTAACACCAGGACTTGGGCAAAACTTCCCTCACCAGCCCACAAGCGCACTTGCAGGGCCAGGATAAGAAAGATCATGAACGCCCAGAGCCACTTCATTACACGGATTCATCCACCTTTGCGCGGGGCGCCGAAACCTTCCGGCCCGACGCCCTGCCTTTTGTACGGCCTTATTGTCCACCCTGGCCTTTGATTTCGACCAGTCCCTTGTAAGGGGCTTTACCCTGCAGTTGCTCTTCGATCCGCAGCAACTGGTTGTACTTGGCAACCCGGTCAGAACGGCACAGGGAGCCTGTCTTGATCTGTCCAGCGGCGGTGCCCACTGCCAGGTCAGCGATGGTCGCATCTTCGGTTTCACCGGAACGGTGGGAAATCACCGCGGTATAGCCGGCGTCCTTGGCCATTTTAATGGCGTCCAGGGTTTCGGACAGGCTGCCAATCTGGTTGAACTTGATCAGAATCGAGTTGCCGATCTGCTTCTCGATCCCTTCTTTCAGAATCTTGGTGTTGGTCACAAACAAGTCGTCGCCGACCAATTGCACCCGATCACCCAGCTTGCGGGTAAGTGTAGCCCATCCCGCCCAATCGTTCTCGGACATGCCGTCTTCGATTGAAACAATGGGATACCGTTGGCATAAATCGGCCAAATAATCAGCAAAACCTTCCGCATCGAACGCCTTGCCCTCACCGGCCAGATCATACTTGCCATCCCGGTAGAACTCGGTGGAAGCGCAGTCCAGGGCCAGGGTCACGTCCTTGCCCAGCTCATAGCCGGCCTGCTCAACCGCTTCCTTAATCGCCTCCAGAGCACCTTCGTTGGACGGCAGGTTAGGCGCAAAACCGCCCTCATCCCCAACCGCCGTGCTCAGGCCACGATCCTGCAGTACTTTTTTCAGGGCGTGGAAGATTTCCGCACCGCAACGCAGGGCTTCAGCAAAGGACTTGGCGCCAACGGGCTGAACCATGAACTCCTGAATGTCCACGTTGTTGTCGGCGTGCTCGCCGCCGTTGATGATATTCATCATCGGCACCGGCATGGAGTACTGGCCGGAAGTGCCATTGAGATCGGCAATATGGGCATACAGGGGCACGCCCTTGGCTTGCGCTGCCGCCTTGGCCGCCGCCAGGGATACCGCCAGAATGGCATTGGCGCCCAGGTTGGACTTGTTCTCGGTTCCGTCCAGCTCAATCATGATCCGGTCCAGCTCACGCTGGTCGACCGGGTCCAGGCCCAACAGCGCCGGTGCAATTTTGCTGTTCACCGCATCCACGGCTTTCAGCACACCTTTGCCCAAATAGCGCTTGGGATCCTTGTCGCGAAGCTCCAGTGCCTCGCGGGAGCCTGTGGAAGCTCCGGAGGGCGCGCAGGCGGACCCCATCATGCCATTGTCGAGGATGACATCGGCTTCGACCGTGGGGTTACCACGGGAATCCAACACTTCACGGGCCTTAATCGCTGCGATTTTTGCCATTCGTATCGATCTCCATTATCCGTCTAAATATGATTCAATCTTTCAAGAGCCCTGCGGCTTACTTGGTATCCAGGATCTCAAAGCCCTTCACCAGATCATCCAGAGCCTTCACCTGACGCAGGAAGGGTTCCAACTGGCTGAGTCTCAGGGCACAGGGGCCGTCACATTTCGCCTGATCCGGGTCCGGGTGGGCTTCCAGGAAGAGGCCCGCCAAGCCAACGGCCATGCCGGCACGGGCCAAGTCCGCCACCTGCTCACGGCGACCGCCGGCTGCATTGGGCAAGCCGCCCGGCATCTGAAGCGAGTGGGTCACGTCGAAAAACACGGGGTATTCGAATTGCTTCATCACCCCAAAGCCCAGCATGTCCACCACCAGGTTGTTGTAACCAAAACTGGAGCCACGCTCACACAGAATCAGGCGCTCATTGCCGGCTTCTTCACATTTTTTCAGAATATGGCGCATTTCCTGGGGAGCCAGGAACTGGGCCTTTTTGATATTGATTGCCGCCCCGGTCTTGGCCATGGCAACCACCAGATCGGTTTGCCGTGACAGAAACGCCGGTAACTGCAGAATATCCACCACCTCGGCCACGGGCTGTGCCTGCCAGGGCTCATGGACATCCGTTAACAAGGGTACGTTGAAGGTGCGCTTGATCTCTTCGAGGATTTTCAGCCCTTCTTCCAGGCCCGGCCCCCGAAAAGACGTGATGGAGGAACGATTGGCCTTATCGAACGAGGCCTTAAAGACATAGGGAATCCCCAGACGAGTGGTGATATCCACATAGGTTTCCGCCACCTGCATGGCGATGTCCCGGGATTCCAGCACGTTCATACCGCCAAACAGAACGAATGGACGGTCATTCGCCATTTGAATCTGGCCTACCTGGATGGTCTTTTGCATCGTAGCCCCTTCAGAAAAAGCACAACCGGCCCCTAGCGGCCGGTGCGATTTATTGCGATAAACTCGTTGCCTGCGCGGGCTGGCTCAGCCCTCATTGGCATGCTTGAGAGCGGCCCTGACAAAGCCCTCGAACAGGCCGTGGCCATCCCGGGGTGTCGAGGTGAATTCCGGGTGGAACTGGCACGCCACAAACCAGGGGTGATCAGGAACCTCCACCACTTCCACCAGCGCTTCGTCACCGGAGCGACCGGTAATTCTCAGGCCAGCACTTTCCAGTTGCGGCAGGTAGTTGTTGTTGACTTCATACCGGTGACGGTGACGCTCAACAATTCGCTCCTTGCCATAGCATTGGTATACGGTGGAATCCTTCTCCAGCACACAAGACTGCGCCCCCAGACGCATGGTGCCACCCAGGTCGGATTTCTCGCTGCGGGTTTCCACCTCGCCGGAAGTGTTCTTCCACTCCGTGATCAGACCCACCACTGGATGGGCGGCGTCTTTACGGAACTCGGTGCTATGGGCGCCTTCCAGACCTGCCACATGACGGGCGAATTCAATCACGGCAACCTGCATACCCAAGCAAATGCCCAGGTAGGGAATCTTGTTCTCACGGGCGTAACGCACGGTCTCGATCTTGCCTTCCACGCCCCGCTCGCCAAAGCCACCGGGTACCAGAATACCCTTCACCCCTTCCAGGATGCCGGTGCCTTCGCGCTCGATCCGCTCGGAGTCGATATAACGAACGTTGACCTTGGTCCGGGTCCGGATACCTGCATGCTTGATCGCTTCAATCAGCGACTTGTAGGCATCCAGCAGTTCCATGTATTTGCCCACCATGGCAATTTCCACGGTCTGTTCAGGACTTTGCTCGGCCTCGACCACCGCTTCCCACTCACTCAGATCAGCCGGGCCACATTCCAGGCCGAAGCGTTCGACCACGATGTCATCCAGCCCTTGCTCATGGAGCATCATGGGGATCCGGTAAATTGAGTCAGCGTCTTGCAGGGCAATCACCGCCCGTTCTTCCACGTTGGTGAACAGTGCAATCTTGCGACGGGAAGAGAGATCGATCTCATGATCGGAGCGGCACACCAGAATGTCTGGCTGCAGACCAATAGAACGCATTTCCTTCACGGAATGCTGGGTCGGCTTGGTTTTGGTCTCACCGGCCGTGGCGATATAGGGCACCAGGGTCAGGTGCATGAACAGTGCGCGCTTGGCACCCACTTCCACCTTCAGCTGGCGAATCGCTTCCAGAAACGGCAGGGACTCAATGTCACCCACGGTACCGCCAATTTCCACCAACGCCACATCGGCATCACCGGCGCCTTCCACCACCCGACGCTTGATTTCGTCGGTAATGTGAGGGATCACCTGAACCGTACCACCCAGATAGTCGCCACGACGTTCACGACGCAGAACCGTCTCATAAACACGGCCGGTGGTGAAGTTGTTGCGCTTGCTCATGGTGGTACGAATAAAGCGCTCGTAGTGCCCCAGATCCAGGTCGGTTTCCGCGCCGTCTTCGGTGACAAAAACCTCACCGTGCTGGAACGGGCTCATGGTGCCCGGGTCTACGTTAATGTAGGGATCCAGCTTAAGCATGGTGACCTTGAGGCCGCGGGCTTCGAGAATAGCTGCCAGGGACGCGGAGGCTATCCCTTTCCCAAGTGAAGATACAACACCACCAGTGACGAAGATGTAGCGCGTCATGCAGATCCCGTTGAACGTCTGTTGATTAAGGAGGGGAGATTGTCATCTCAAGATGGGGCGCCAGAATACCAGAAAGGCCGGGGTGACTCAATGCAACCACCCCGTCATTCCCGGATCATTTCGGTTTTGCCTTACCCCGCTTTATCCCGACCTTAGGCCCCAGGCGGGATCTAGAGGGCCGCCTCAATATCCGCCAGCAAATCCTCAGCGTTTTCAATTCCCACCGACAGCCGAATGGTGCGGGCCGTGATCCCCTGGCGTTGACGTTCCTCAGCCGGAACATTCTTGTGAGAGGTCAGCGCCGGCACGCAAACCGTGGTCTCCACTCCACCCAGGCTCAGGGCCGGCTGAATCAATTGCAGTTTTTGCAGAAAAAGCTCCGGCGTGGTCGCCTCGACTCCCAGCTCAAAGCTCAGCATGCCGCCGAAGCCGCGCATCTGCGCCTTGGCAATGGCATGGCTCGGATGGCTTTCCAACCCCGGATAGTAGACTCGTCCCACCTGTGGGTGACGCTCCAGGGCCCGGGCCAGAAACAACGCATTATCATTCTGCCGCTGCACCCGCACATGCAGTGTTTTCAGGCTGCGCTCCAACAGGTAGCAAGACTGGGCATCCAGGCTGCCGCCAAGATAGGTGGCGGTCTGGCGCACCTGCTCCATCAGCGCCTGATTTCCCAACGCCACCCCGCAGCACAGATCACTGTGGCCCCCCAGATATTTGGTGCCGCTATGAATCACCACATCCAGCCCGAACTGCAACGGGTTCTGATTCACTGGCGAGGCAAAGGTGCTGTCGATGACCGTCGCCACCCCCAACTCCCGCCCCAGCGCCGCCAAGCCCTGAAGATCCACCGCCTGTAGCAAGGGGTTGGCGGGCGATTCCACATAAATCATGCGGGTTTGGGCCGTGACCGCAGCCTGCAGGGAGGCAATATCCGGTGCGGCGAAGCTGTAGCCGATCCCCGCCCGCTCCAGCAGATTTACCACAAACGCGTAGGTGCCGCCGTAGATCTGATCCTGTAACACCACATGATCCCCGGCTTTGAGCAGGGTAAGAAACAGGGTGGAAATGGCCGCCATCCCGGAGCTGAACAGCACACCGTCTTCCGCGTTCTCCAAGGCCGCCAGCTTGGCGACCACCGCCTGCTGATTGGGAGTATTGAACAGTCGCGGATAAACCGGCTCACTCCGCTCCCGGTAGTCATAGGCCGAGGAGGTATAGATGGGCGTGTTCACACCACGGGTGTTCGGGTCCAGATGAGTACCGGCGTGCACGCTGGCGGTTTCAGGTTTCATGCTGCGCTCCTTGCCGACAGCTTGGAGTTATCCAGCCAACGGACAATCAAGGGTTAAAAATCTCTAACAAACTCAGTCGTGGGACCAGACCAGCTCCAGAGCCGCGGCCCCGGGTTCGGCCACAAACCCCTGAGCCACCAGATAGCCGGGCACTGCCGCCAGTTCATCGTTGAAGTAAATCAACGGCAGCCGGCTACGCAACCAGGTTGGCACCCCCCATTCCTGGAGCAGTTTCTTCAAGGGCCGGCGCAGGCCGTTATGGGGCATTCGACAAGACTCCCCCCCCTGGCGAAAGCGAACCGTGACCCGCTCATGGGGTTTCGGCAGGCGCAACCAACGTTGCTCGGCAGCAGACGAGTCATGGGCCAGGGCCCTAAGCTCTGCCCCGGGCCACCTCAAAAGGTCTTGCAGGTTCCAGTCCAGGACCTGCTGTGGATCTGGCTTTGGCACTTCTTTCACCAAAACAAGTCGATCCCGGTAGCGACGCAGACAGACGCCGGGCCAGCGCAACTCCGGACAGGCATCCACCCGGGCCTCAATGACCTCGCTGAAGATACGCGCAAAGAGCCGCTCTCCGGGCGGCGCAAAACCCTGCGCCTCAATCCAGAACCGCACCAGATTTCGCTGTCTCAGAGGCGACAGGCTCCGCAGAGCCGGGATCTCCAGCTCACCGTCCGAGGTCATGGCCGTCTGGCTGTCCAATTGCGCCAGCTCACCTGCGAGCTGATCCGCTTCACGACACCAGGCACTGGTTTGCGCCAGGCGTCGGGTCAGGGTTGGCCAGCGGCTTTTCAGGCGGGGGACGATCTCAAGCCGCAAATAGTTGCGATCATAGATATCTTGCTGATTGCTCTCATCCTCAACCCAACGCAGTTGCCAAAACCGCGCCAGCGCCTCCAGCTCCGTACGGCTCCAGTCCAGCAACGGCCGGTAAAGAGAGCCCTTCCCAACCAGGCGGGCCCGGGGCATCGCCGCCAGGCCCCGCACGCCACTGCCCCGGACCAGATTGAGCAATAAGGTTTCCGCCTGGTCATCCTGATGGTGGGCTTGCAGCAGCACCTCGTCGGCGGCCAAGTCAGCTTCAAAGGCCTGATAGCGGGCCTCGCGGGCGGCGGCTTCCACTCCTTCACCGGAATGTTGGGCCACCTGGACCCGCACCATCTGGCAGGGGATCTCGCGCCGGCGACATTCCGCCAAGCAGTGCTCGGCCCAGGTATCGGCGTTGGGGCTCAGACCATGATGGATATGCAGGGCCCGCAGCCGCAGCTCAGGTCGGATCTGGCGATAGCGGCTCAGGGCCTCCAGCAAAACCATGGAGTCCAGACCGCCGCTTAAGGCAATGAGATAGCCCGGCGCGGCGGGGAGTTGTTGGAGATCCCGCCGCAAGCGCGCGGCGGTTTCAGCAGGCAGGTCGGAAAAAGGATCAGGCCTTCTGGTCATAGGCGACCAGCCGCGAATAGCGGGCGTCTACCAGTTTATCCAGGGGAATTCGGCCCAATTCCTTGAGGCCTTCCAGCAGGGCCACCTTGATGTTCGCGGCCATCAGCTCCGGGTCACGATGGGCCGCCCCCAGGGGTTCCTTGATCACTTTATCGACAAAGCCCAGCTCTTTCAGGCGGGAGGCGGTAATTCCCATGGCCTCGGCAGCCTCGGAGGCGTATTCGGCGCTTTTCCAGAGGATCGAGGCGCAACCTTCCGGTGAAATCACCGCATAGGTGGAATATTCCAGCATATACAGCCGGTCGCTTACACCAATGGCCAACGCGCCGCCGGAACCACCCTCGCCGATCACCGTGGAGATAATCGGGGTCTGTAATCGGGACATGACCGCCAGGTTGCGGGCGATCGCCTCACTCTGCCCCCGTTCTTCCGCATCAATGCCCGGATAGGCACCGGGCGTGTCGATAAAGGTGAGAATCGGCATTTTGAAGCGTTCCGCCATTTCCATCAGGCGACACGCCTTGCGATAGCCTTCCGGCCGCGGCATCCCAAAATTGCGCCGGACCTTTTCCTTGATGTCCCGGCCTTTCTGGTGGCCAATGACCATCACCGGCTCATCGGCCAGTCGTGCGACACCGCCGACAATGGCCAGATCGTCACCAAACAGACGGTCGCCATGCAGCTCGTCGAAATCCTCGAAGATCAGATTGATGTAGTCGAGGGTATAAGGACGACGCGGGTGGCGGGCCAGGCGGGCAATATCCCAGGCATTGAGGCCGGCGAAGATGCTTTCGGTCAGGCTAACGCTCTTGCTCTTTAACCGATTGATCTCGTCGTTGATATTGATTTCGCTGTCATTTCCGACCAGCCGCAATTCCTCGATTTTTTCTTCGAGTTCGGCGATGGGTTGTTCGAAGTCGAGATAGTACTGATTCATAACACTCGGAGTCACTAAAGCAGCCAGCGAATTTATCACAAGCCGTGGTTTTTCAGCGAATACATTAGCTGATTAATTATCGATGTTCCGTGAAACTTTAGAAAAATGCCATCAACTGTACGACATTCTTACTCTTTCCTTCCCCAACATGCCCTGTAACCGCTGCAGCAGATCATCACTGGGCTGGACCCGCCACTGATCCCCCAGGCGCAATTTGGATTCGGCACCGGCACCGGTATATTCCACCAGCACCGGGCACCCCGCTACGGTCTGTTCCGGGTCTGCAGCCGGCTGTGCCGGGGCCCCGCAGCGAAATGGCCGCAAGGTTTCGCTCAGTTGTGACATGAAGTCGGCGGAGAAGTCTTCATGGGCCATGCTCAGCACCACGCCCCGCACATAGCGCATCCGCGCGGTGGTGATATCCTCCACGGACTTGGCGCGCATTTTCAAGGAGCCCGAAAACTCATCCATGCCCACCTCGCCTTCCACCACCAGAATCGTATCCGGCTGCAGCTTATCCCGGTTCTGCTGATAAGCCTCGGAAAACAGTGTGACTTCCAGCCGCGCGGTCCGGTCATCCAGGGTCACGAAGGCGATGTTGCTGCCTCTTTTGTTTCTCATGGTCCGGATATTGACCACCAGCCCCGCCACGACCTGGTTATTGCGGTTAGGCTTGAGGTCGGCAATCGCATTTTTCGCAAAACGCCGCACCTCTTCTTCATATTCGTCAAAGGGGTGTCCGGTCAGGTACAGCCCCAGGGTTTCCTTTTCCTGACGCAGCCGTTCCTTGTCGCTCCACTCGGCCATGCCGGCGGTGGCGGCATAGACGTCCTCTTCCTCGTCCGGCAGCATGCTGCCAAACAGGTCGATCATGCCGGCACTTTCATTCTTGGACTGCTGGTCGGCCCGCTGCACGGCTTCGTTGATGCTGGCCATCATCCGCGCCCGGCTGGGGCCAATCTTGTCCAGGGCACCGGCCCGGATCAGGGCTTCCAGGGCACGTTTGTTGACCTTTTTCAGGTCCACCCGGGCACAGAAGTCAAACAGGTTCTGGAACGGGCCACCAGCTTGGCGCGCCTCGATAATCGCCTGGGCCGGACCTTCCCCCAACCCCTTGATGGCGCCGAGACCATACACAATGCGGTCCTGCTCATCGACGGTAAAGGTATACTCACTGACGTTGATGTCTGGCAACACCAGCTGCAATTTCATGCGCCGGCACTCTTCCACCAGGGTCACCACCTTGTCGGTGTTCTGCATATCGGCGGTGAGTACGGCCGCCATGAACGCCGCCGGATAATGGGCCTTCAGCCAGGCGGTCTGGTAAGACACCAGAGCATAGGCGGCGGAGTGGGACTTGTTAAAACCGTAGCCCGCGAATTTCTCTACCAGGTCAAAGATGTTACCGGCCAGATCCCGGTCAATGCCGTTCTTTTCACAGCCCTCCAGGAAGATGCTGCGCTGCTTGGCCATCTCTTCCGGTTTCTTTTTACCCATGGCACGACGCAGCATATCGGCGCCGCCCAGGGTATAGCCCGCCATCACCTGGGCGATCTGCATCACCTGTTCCTGATACAGAATAATCCCGTAGGTCGGCGCCAGGACCGGCTTGAGGCTGTCCAGCTGGTAATCCGGATGGGGATAGGCCAGCTCGGCCCGGCCATGCTTCCGGTTGATAAAGTCATCCACCATGCCCGACTGCAAGGGACCCGGCCGGAACAGGGCCACCAGGGCCACGATGTCCTCAAAACAGTCTGGCTGCAGGCGGCGGATCAGATCCTTCATGCCGCGGGATTCCAGCTGAAACACCGCCGTGGTCTCCGCGCGCTTGAGCAGATCGAAGGTGGGTTTGTCCTCCAGGGGAATGAACATGATATCGAGCGGGTCTTCGCTAGTTTCCGCGCGCTTGCGGTTAATCATGTCCACCGCCCACTGCACGATGGTCAGGGTTCGCAGCCCCAGGAAGTCGAACTTCACCAGGCCGGCCTGCTCCACGTCGTCCTTATCGAACTGGGTCACCAGCCCCTGGCCAGTCTCGTCACAATAAAGAGGCGCATAATCGGTCAGCTGTCCCGGGGCGATAACCACACCGCCGGCGTGCTTGCCCACGTTTCGGATCACCCCTTCCAGCTTCAGGGCCATGTCCCAGATTTCCTGGGCGGCTTCCGCATCGCCGCCTTTGGTCAGGAAGTCCCGCAGGGCTTCTTCCTGCTCATAGGCCTTCTGCAGGGTCATTCCCACTTCAAAGGGGATCAGTTTCGACAGCTTGTCAGCCAGGCCATAGGGCTTGCCTTGCACCCGGGCCACGTCGCGCACTACCGCCTTGGCCGCCATGGTACCGAAGGTGATGATCTGGGACACGGCCTGATGGCCGTACTTGTCCTTCACGTAGTCGATCACCCGGTCCCGGTTGTCCATGCAGAAGTCGACGTCAAAGTCCGGCATCGACACCCGTTCGGGGTTGAGGAAGCGCTCGAACAGCAGGTCGTAGGCGAGCGGGTCCAGATCGGTAATCTTCAGCGCATAGGCCACCAGGGAGCCAGCCCCGGAACCCCGCCCGGGGCCCACCGGACAACCGTTGTTCTTCGCCCACTGGATAAAGTCCATTACGATCAGGAAGTAGCCCGGAAAGCCCATCTGGATGATGATGTCGAGCTCGAAGTTGAGCCGGTCCTCGTAGGCTTTGCGGCGCTCGGCATAATCCGGCGCGTTGCGGTCGAGGATCTTGTCCAGGCGATCTTCCAGGCCTTGCCAGGAGGCATGCCGGAAAAAATCGTCCTCACTCATGCCATCCGGGGTGGGGAACGCCGGCAGGAAGTAGGTGCCCAGCTGCAGCTCCAGGGAGCAACGTTTGGCGATCTCCAGGGTATTTTCAAGGGCTTCGGGAATGTCACTGAACAGCTCGGCCATTTCCTCGGGGCTTTTCAGATACTGTTCTTCGCTAAACCGGTGTTCGCGGCGCGGATCATCCAGGGTTCGACCTTCGTGAATACAGACCCGCGCTTCGTGGGCGTCATAATCTTCCCGCACCAGAAAGTGCACATCGTTGGTCGCCACCACCGGGCAATCCAGCTCCTGGGCCAGGGCCACACTCAGGTGCACACACTCTTCGTCGTTGATCCGATTGGTCCGTTGCAGCTCCAGATAAAAGCGATCCGGAAACACGGACATCCAGTGCTTGAGACAGTCCCGTGCCTGATCCTGACGGCCGGCCAGCAGTAGTCTTCCCACCTCACCATACTTGGCGCCCGACAACACGATCAGCCCCTCGGCGGCCTGCTCGATCCACTCCGGCTTGAGGATCGCCTTGCCCAGATGCTGGCCTTCGGTGAAGCCTCGGGACACCAGTTCCTTCAGATTCTTGTAGCCGATGTCATTGCTGGCATAAAAAGTCAGCCGGTAGGGACTTTCTGCTTCATCCGGGTTCTCGACCCAGACATCACAGCCCACAATCGGCTTGATCCCTTCCCCCATAGCCGTTTTGTAGAACTTGACCAAGCCGCACATATTGGACTGGTCGGTCAGGGCCACGGCCGGCATGCCATACTGCGCGACCTGCTTGATCAAGGGCTTAACCTTAACCAGACCGTCTACCAGAGAGTATTCGGAGTGGATACGCAAATGGACAAAACTGGGATTGGACATGAATAAGCAAAAACCTGACAACGGACGGGAACAGAGTTTAATGGGGCACCATTATAGGAGAAGCAGACAGGGGCAACCACTCCATTCACCCCGCCCTGCTCTCAGGCCCCACGGCCAAGGTGTGAGCTCCCCCCGCAACTGGTAGAATAGCCGCCATCGATTTCGAAGCAGGAGATCATCGTGAGCCAAACATTTCGCATCTATCATAATCCACGCTGCTCCAAATCCCGTGAAACCCTGAAGCTATTGCAGGATCATGGCATTGAGCCCGAGGTGGTTCTTTATCTGGAAACTCCCCCCACCGCGGCAGAACTGGAAACCCTGCTGGGCCAGCTGGGGCTGTCGGCCCGGGAGTTGCTGCGCAGTGGCGAAGAAGCCTACCAGGCGCTGAACCTGAAAGATCCCGCCCTGCCCGAGCAACAACTGATCCAGGCGATGGTCGAGCATCCCAAGCTCATCCAGCGCCCGATTGTGGTCAAAGGTGACCGCGCCGCACTGGGACGCCCACCCGAAGCGGTCCTTGAGCTGATTCAGTCCTAATTTCAGGAATACCTTGTTACAGGAACGTCCATGTCCGACACGACCCTCGCCTCCAAGATCAAACTAAGCCGCAGCCTGAGCCTGATCGGCTATGCCCTGATTCTGGCCATTCTGATCGTCACCACGTTTCAGTTCCCACCGCCGGAAGGCACCTCCCTGGCGCTGGTGCTGGGTATCAAGCTATTGCCCCTGCTGATCCTGCTGCCGGGCATGTTAAAAGGCACGCTGCGCCCCTATATCTGGCTGTGCTTCGTGTTGCTGCTCTATTTCACCCAGGCGGTTCTTTATGTAACCCAGACCGACTGGTACTGGCTGTATACCCTGCTTGGCGTGCTCATCATTGTGGTGTTTCTGACCGCGATGATGCATGTCCATTGGAGCAAGAAAGCGGGCGTTCCCTTGAACCCACCGCCGTCCTCCCGTACCTCCTGACGCCGCTCCCGGGTGTCGCCGCGGACCGCGACACCCGCCCCGGATTTTCCCCGGTTGCCAAGCCCATCTATACTAAGGGACATCCATTGTCCCCAAACCCAGGGGAATCCATTGACCCCAAGTGCAGCCCTTTCATGACGACTGTGTTTTCAGCCCCCAAAGACCGCTTCCTCACCCTGGTGGATATTCTCCCGCAACTGGTACGGGATGGCCTGCTCACCCAGGCGGATGCGGACCAGCTGAGCAGCACGCCCCGGGGGCGCGATCAACTGCACCTGCACCCGCTGGAGCTGGTGGCCGAAGCCAACCTGCGCCACCCACAAAACGGTCGCACCCTGGATCTGGACTACCTCACCCAATGGCTGGCGGATCATGCCGGGCAGCCGGTGTTTCATATCGATCCGCTCAAGATGGACCCACGGGCCATCGCCGCGGTCATGTCCTTTGCCTACGCCCAGCGCCATCGCATTCTCGCGGTGGAAGTCAGCCGCGATGAGGTAGTGATCGCCAGTGCCGAGCCGTTTTTCAGCGACTGGGCCGAGAACCTCCGCCATGTGCTGCGCAAGGACATCCGCCGGGTGCTCACCAACCCGGCCGACCTGCGCCGCTACACGGTGGAGTTCTATCAGTTGGCCAACTCGGTCAACAAGGCAATTACTGGCCAGTCCAGTACGGGCACCAACAACTTCGAGCAGTTGCTGGAACTGGGCAACGTCACCAACC
Source organism: uncultured Pseudomonadales bacterium (assembly GCA_964514485.1). Classification (GTDB taxonomy): domain Bacteria; phylum Pseudomonadota; class Gammaproteobacteria; order Pseudomonadales; family Oleiphilaceae; genus JAEZAA01. The sequence goes on along the minus strand of CAZEWG010000002.1, from coordinate 17,397 downwards.
CGGACGCCAACGATCAACATATCGTCAACATTGTGGACTGGCTGCTGCAATACGCTTTTGACCAACGGGCCAGTGACATTCACATCGAGCCACGCCGTGAGGTCGGCGTGGTGCGATTTCGGATCGACGGCGTCCTCCACAGTGTTTATGAATTGCCGGCCCAGGTGTCTACCGCGGTGGTCAGCCGTTTAAAAATCCTGGGGCGGCTGAACGTCGCCGAAAAGCGCAAGCCCCAGGATGGCCGTATCAAAACCAAAAATCCGGATGGCCTGGAAGTGGAGCTGCGGCTGTCGACCCTGCCCACCGCCTTCGGCGAAAAGATGGTTATGCGGATTTTCGACCCCGATGTACTGCTGAAGTCCTTTCACGAGCTGGGCTTTGGCCAGGAAGACAGCAAACGCTGGAAGGCCATGACCAGCCAGCCCAACGGCATTATCCTGGTCACCGGCCCCACCGGCTCCGGCAAAACCACGACGCTTTACTCCACCCTCAAGGCCCTGGCGACGCCCGAGGTCAATGTATGCACCATTGAAGATCCGATTGAAATGGTGGAACCCAGCTTCAACCAGATGCAGGTGCAAACCAATATCGACGTTACCTTTGCCGCCGGCGTTCGCGCGTTGCTGCGTCAGGACCCGGACATCATCATGATCGGCGAGATTCGTGACCTGGAAACCGCGGAGATGGCCACCCAGGCCGCGCTGACCGGGCACTTGGTGCTGTCCACCCTCCACACAAACGACGCACCCAGTGCCATTACCCGATTACTGGAACTGGGCGTGCCGGCTTACCTGATTCGCGCCACGGTCCTGGGAGTGATGGCCCAGCGCCTGCTGCGTACGCTTTGCCCTCATTGTAAAAAGCCGACCCAGGTCGATCCCCAGGAGTGGCAGGAACTCACCGCCCCCTGGAAAGCCGCCGAGCCAACCAAGGCCTGTGAACCGGTGGGTTGCCTGGAATGTCGCAATACCGGCTACCGTGGGCGGGCCGGCGTCTACGAGATCATGCCCCTATCGAGCAGCTTGCGGAAACGGATCGATAACCACTGTGACATCGACCAGTTACGGCTGCAGGCCATCAAGGAAGGGATGAAAACCCTGCGTTTAAGTGGCGCGCAAAAGGTCGCCTCAGGCCTGACCACCATTGCGGAAGTCATGCGGGTCACCCCCACCAGTCGCGACGAGGGTTAATCCGCTCATTGTCGAGCCAGTCGATCAATCGGTGAGAACTGACAGGGCTTCAGAAGCTGATAACTTGTGTTAAAATCCAGCGTCTTGGTTGCTTTGTTGCCCCGACGCCTGTAGGCCCGGCCAAGGCATCATCATGGATAGATAGTCGTACCGGCGAAGGAGTCGCCCATGCACCGTTGCCTGAATGTTTTGGCAGTTTCCAGCCTCAGCCTGTTGTTGGTCGCCTGTGCCCACAACAGCAAATTTGACGATAACCATTACCGCCCCCTGGGCCAGATCGACCCGGTCAACCCGCGACAGGCGGCCTCGCCAGCCAGTCCGTCCCCCCGGCCCGCCCCCACGCCACAGCGATACAGCGCCGATGGCTATGATGAAAATGAGCTGACCGCCCTGCGCTATGGGCACGCCGGCCATATCAGCCGGATTCTGCAAACGGCAAAGATCCACTGCGCGCCCCGCACCTTGAGCCTGAACACCGCCGCTGCGGAAATTCCGGCGATCAGCCTGTGTCACTATCAGTTTCCCCGTCACTGCGGCAGCCACAGCTTTACCCTGATTGAGGGCCCGGACCAGGTGGCGCTGGTGTACCACGACCACCTCAACCGGCGCAGTATCGTCGATCAGATCATGGACCGTCAGTATGCCCGCCCGGGGCTTTGGGATCTTTCCGATAAACTCAGCGTCGCCAGTGCCTTCCCCGAGCGCCAGATCGCCGAGCAGTTCCGTACCAGCCAGTGGCGGGACTGGGTGATTGACATGAACCATGAGGACCGGAGTTTTTACGGCACGGTGTATGCCAGAGCCATCAATGAAGTGCAGGCTTGTTTCTAAGGCTCTGCCCGTCGCATTGCCTGAGCCGTTGTGCAGCCTGTCGACCGGCGGGTCTAAAAGAAGAAAGCCATCCTCCCCAGCGGGAGGATGGCCAAGGCGTGCTGATTAAGCTTTCAGTACTCGCCAGTCGTCGAAGGACGACGTGCTGGAAACTTCATGGGTCCAGCTGATCTTGCGATAGGTGAAGGACACATCTTCCAGGTGGGTGAAGTGCGCCTGGGAGGGGTCCTGACAGTTCGGCATATAGGCTTTGATGTCAACGATAATGGCATCTTCCAGCTTCATCGTGAAATAATGCTCCTGGGTGCCGGTGGCGGAGGTGCGGTACCACTTGATCTCGCACTCCGGCAGGCGCTCGCCACTGGTCAGCGCCTGGTAAAGCAACGGCGAGCACTTATCGAACACCTTGGTAATCACGATGGGCTGGTGCACCCGTTGCCCGGTGGGCTGGCCGCTTTGCGGATCACGGGGCAGCACGATATTGTGCTTAAAGGCTTCCACCAGGATTTCATTCTCATGACCTTCCTGAAAGATATTCCCAACCGAAGGCTCAGTGAAGTTGCCTTCCGTGATGAATCCCTGCTTCTCACCACGAATCGTCATATAAGCTGGTGTTGGCATACTAATTCCATTCCTTTTAAGTATTGATATCAATGCCGCTGGCGCGGCTCCCTTGACCAACCCACCCAATGCCGCCTTGCCCCCAAACCCTGGAGACGCAACGGCCCTGGAGAAGTCGGACAAATCCTTTTGTCCCAATGAAGCAAGCGGCCCAAAGCGGCTCCTTCACGAGCTTCCTGCGTTTACTTCTCGTACCAAACGAAATCCGGTCTGACGGTCAGCCTGGCCATGATGGACGCGGCCCTGGGTGATCGAGCAGCGCTCCCGCTCGTCCCACGCACTGCCGCCTTTCACCTGAAGCTGGCCACCGCGGGTCACGAATTCGCGAACATTGCCAGCCAGATGCATCAGCCCCAGACGGTCTGGCACCCCTTGCTGGGCCGCCATCAACGGCGAGTCCACCTGGCATCCACCGGGAGCCTCCCCCTGCTCCGCCGCCAGGGTCCATTCATCCAGGAGCGGCAAACGGTATCGCTGACCGGTGAGTCGACTCAACCAACGGCTGTAGTTACGGGCCTCACGAACACTAACCTGGGTGAGCGGCAGGGCTTCCGGCTCGCCACGGGGTTTACACTCCTGGCTTAACCGGCAATAGAGGTTAAAGTCGCCCACCGTGACCTCATGCCGACTCATATAGAACGCCCGCCGACGGGACAGATCCGACACCAATACCAGCTCCGGCCCCACCAGCCCCGGCAAGATATGATCCCGACACAGATTGACCAGCCGCTGGCCGGAAATGGCCACATCCCGACAATCCAAATCCGACGGGGCCTCCTGCCACAACCACTCCTCTTCGGGTAACAAGGCCTGGGCCACCGATTGATAACGCTCCAGACTCCGGGCTTGTCCCTGGTGCCAGGCCAGTTGGCGCTGAAAGAGCTGGCGCAGATAAGCCTGCCCCTGGCGCAGGGTATAAGCATCTCCCGCCAGCCGGTTTAATTGCAGCGCCACGTTTTGCTGGGCGATGCGGTAAGAGGCGTTTCGCTCCAGGGCGTCCACCAGCTCCAGAGACGCAGCCTGTAGCTCTTTAAACCCTTGGTGAGCCACGACACTGTCGGCGGCCAGCTCAGCAAAAAACTGCTGGCCCCAGCGTTGCGATTCAGCAGCAAGAGCTGCGGGGGCGGCCAAAACCCGGTTCTGGTAGTGCGCTTGGATTTGGGCCAGAAAGGTCACCGGATTGATGCCTTCCAGCCCAATCCAGAATCGGTATTCCTGTCGGGCCTCTTCTAAAAAACCATTACGGATCAGTTCAGCCAGCATTTCAGATGCTGCGGGACTGGCGTCAATCCGAGGAGGTTGCGGCCAGAAGGCCCCCTCCAGCGAGGCCTTATCCGCCATCAATAACCGGGAGTGGACTTCCAGCAGATAACTGTCGTTCTCCAACAGAGTTAACCCTTGCTCGGCCAGTGCCAGGCTTTCGCTCCAGCGCCCCTGCCCCAGCGCCCGTTCCAGTTCGTGATGCAACTGCAACCGCCAATGGCCCTGATCCAGCGCGGGTTGTAACGGGTCCAACAGGCGCAAGCGGGCGTGGGCCGTTTCCAGGGCCGACTGTCCGCTCCCCTTGGTCCGCCATTGGCGCGGCAGCACTCGGTTCAGCACCCGATATTCAGGATAAGCAACCCGTGTGGTCTCCTGCTCCAACCAACGAAAGATAGCGGCCAGGTCCGCATCCTGAACACCCACCTGCAACCAATCCCCCGCACGACTGCGGGCCTGGACCAGCGCATGCAGCTCCCCGGTCTGCTGGTAGTGCTCCACCAGGTCATCCAACCGGGCTTTGATGGAAGGGCCAGCCCGCTCCCAAAGAGCCGCCTGCTCGGCCATCGACACGCCGGAGAGCTTGCCCAGGAAAAACTCCCGATCTCCTGACCATTGATACCAACTTGAAACGAGCCAACCGTCGACGGCTTGCCAGTTAAACAGCCCCGCTGACAGCAGCGCCGTGAATACAATAGTCGTCGCCAAGGCCGGGATTGGAGCGCCGGAGCCAGGCTCGGCAAAAGCCTCGCACAGCTCAGCCAGACTGATACCGGGCCCTGCGGTATCCAGGGCCTTGGCCAGCGCCCGCCAGGATTTGCTCTCCAGTCCCTTGGGACGGCGTGGTTTCAGTTTGGCCTCACAGGCTTCCAGTGCGGTACGTCGGCCATAAGGGTGCTGGCCGGTTAACAGTTCATAGATCACGCAGGCGATGGCATAGGTATCATCCGCCACGGAAACCGCTCCGCCTTTCAGGCGGGAGACCGTCGCGTAGGTTGGCGTATAGCCGTTAAAACCGGTTTGCCACCCTTGGCTCTGGGCCAGGGTATAACTCATCCGGGCCACCCCAAAATCCAGGATACGAGGCTGCCCCGCTTCATCAATGATCACATTGGCGGGTTTGAAATCCGCATGCACCACCCCTTTTCCATGGGCATAGCGAAGCGCTTGCAGTAAGCCTTCAATTAAGCGGTAGATGCGTCGGGAGCGGCGTTCCCCAGAGGACAGGCTGCGGAGATGGGCTTCCAGGGTCGGGCCGCTGATCCACTCCATCACCAGATAGAAAAGCCCACCGTCACGATCAAAATCGAAGACCGAGACAATGCCGGAATGGTTCAATTGCTGGGAGCGCGCAGCCTCCCGCTCCAGCCCCACCCGGGCTTCCGGCAGGCCCCGCAGGTCCAGGCGCAACACCTTGATAGCCACATAGGGATGGGCTGAACAGACCTCCACCTTGCGCAAGTCCCGGGCCTTGAACACCCAAGCCGTAGCGCCCCAACCCACCAGCTCATCCAGCACGTAACGCTGATTGAGAATACGTCCTACCAACTGTTCCGGCGAACTGGCGTCATAGCCTTCATGCTCCTCGTCGCTTTCAGCCTGCAAAGAAGCCAATAAGACCCGACTGGGATTCAGCGGCTGCAATTCCTGTTTAACCGACATCCTTGTCCTAACCTTTTAAACCAGCAAATCCCTAACTAGCGATGCGAACCACCACCGCGGTGAGGTTATCGGGGGCCGCCCCCCTCAACACTTGATCGGAAAGGGCTTGCACAACCTTTGCGGGCTCTGCCAAGGCCATCCACCGTGCTATTTCTTCGGGGCTCAGCTCCCGGTAGATCCCGTCACTACACAACAACAAAATATCCCCCGGCATCAGCTGAAAGGTTCGCACCTCCAATTGCAGGGCGGGCCCCAGGCCAATGGCTTGGGTCAGCACCTGTCCCTGACCGCCGGTCAATTGGGGGCTGCGCCCTTCTTCCAACCCTTGCTGCTCCAGATTATGGTCCCGGGTGACCTGAAAGAGTTGTTGCTGGCGCAACACATACAGGCGGCTGTCCCCTGCCCAAATACAAGCGCAGCGATCCGCCACCGCCAAAAGTGCCGTCACCGTGCTCGCCATGCAGCAGTCAGGCCCCCGCGCCGTCGCCTGGGCATGGAGCTGGCGGTTTACGCCAAACAGGATTTCCTTGACCCGATCAACGTAAGTGGCCAGTACCGGAGCCCGGCCGTCCGGTTTAAACGGCATGAACCCTTCTGCCTCCTCGGCAGCCATGGCATCTACAATCGCCTGGCTGGCATAGTGGCCATCGTCATGGCCACCCAAACCATCCGCCACCAGCCAAAGCCCCAGCTCCGGCAGGGCGAGCCAGGCATCCTCATTGCGCGGTCGCTGGTGTCCCGGATGAGAAATCCCTGCTGAGCGCCACGTCAGGCTGTGAAGAGCGGAGTCCACTGCTCAGCCTCCCAGGGAACTGCTCAGCCGGTATCGCTGCAGCTCCCCCCGCACCAGCGTCTGCAGGTCACTCCCCCCTTGCAGGCTATAGACCACCCGACGCCCTTCCAGCTCGTAACTCAACTGATAAGGCCCGCCCTCCAGCTCGGACTCCAGCTTGAACTGATCCAGCAGCCGCAACAAAGACCAGGCTCCCTGGAACGTCCGTTTGGTCAACAGACCGTTATAGTCTTCAAAGGACATGGACAGTCCCGGCGCGGTACTGTCCACCGGCCACTCCAGGGAGATCGGCCGCTGAGGACCGTGGCGGTAATTGAGCCGCCGGTCATCCAAGCGCAGTTCAAACCGGCTGACATTGGCATCCAGATAAACCGGACGGAGCACCATCTTCACCTGCAGCTCGGACTTTGTCCCAAACAACCCTTGCCGCACCCGCTGCGCCCGCTGGAACTGCGCCAGCATTTCCCGGCTAAAGGCCAGGCTCCGTCCATCCAGGGTGCGGGGCGACCACTCCTGCCGTCCCATCTGAATAAAGGGGCGCACGTAGGCATCAAAGAAACTTTGCTCCACCCCCTGGGGCCTGAAAAATTCAGCGAAACGGGCTGGGCTCACTTCCTGATCCACGTTTTTATACAGGGGGTAGCGCCGATCCAAGTGGCGCTCATAAAAGGCCCTGACATCCGCCGCGTAGGCAACCTGGATTTGCTGCTGCACATCCTGCAGCAACATGGACCACACCTGATCGGTCAAGTCCAGCATCCAGGAGCGCAGCGGCTCCGGGTACTGACGTGCCGACAGGCGCAATTGCCCGAGCACATCGCTCCCTCCCTGTTCAAACCGTTTCACAACCGCCTGATAAATCCCCTCGGGCTGGTGGCCGGCCGCCAGCGGCAGAAGATACTTCTGTACATCCGTCAGTCGTGCCAGCACCGAATCAATGGCCGGGCGCTGTCCTTCAGTGGAGGACACCAGCCGCTGCAAATCCGAGAAACGCTCACGAATCTGCGCTAGATAAAGGGGGCTGGCTGCGCTGTCTTGTCCCTCCAGGAACTTGTCCAGCTTCTGCACACGGTTGGCAAACCTTGCGGCACTTCCCCCCAAGGAGCCTGCCATCGCGACCTTATCCGCCAGCTCCTGGCGCAGCGCCGAGAGGGAGTAGTTGGTTTGAACCGAGCTGGTCTGCAACACCTTGCGGATGGGAGAAGCCGGCGCACTCAGTTCGGTGAGCAGGGCAAGCATCTGATCCAGGTTCTTCACCTGGGTCAGGCGCAATTCATTCAAGGCGGTCTGCCAGTAGCGCACGTAGTCATCGGCATAAGCCTGCTCCACCGCAGCGCGGACCCGCTTTAGTTCCTGCCCGGCAGGCTGGCTGGAGCGGCTCCCCAGCACCCAATGCTCCTGCTCATACTCCTCAAGCAGACGTTCCAGCTCCGGCACAAAAACCTGCAGATAACCTTCCAGACTATAAAGCCCGGGAATGGCAAAGTTGCCCCCTTCAAAAACCTCGGCAATCTCCTGCCCCAGCTCTGTTACAAAGCGGAAATCATTCAGTCCCTGATAGCGGGCCACCTGTTTGATCCGCAAGTAAATCTGCTGCTCATGGGGCATCTGATTCAGCTGCTCTCGAACCTCGGCCACCAGCCCCCGATCGACTGCCACCGGTTGCGGGTGCAGGGCCAGTGCCTCGGCGATCCGAGCCTTGATCCAGTCGGGCGCGAAACGATCGCCCCCCTGCCAACGTTCCCGCATCCGCTCACTGAACCACTGACCGATCAAGGCCTCATCACGCCGTTGCGGCTCTGCCAGCATCAAATAAGCCCGCAACGTGACCAGCCGATTGTCCGCGCCCTGTTCAGGCTGACGTAAAGCGTCTTCCAGCTCGTTGCGGAGCTGCTCCATTAAGTTTTCACGGAGCAATTGCTGGCGATAGCCGGTGACACTGGCTGACACATCATCGGCCACCGCCAGCCCGGGCCAGGTCAGCCAACCTTGACGGTGGCGCAATTGCGCAAGCGCATCCATCCAGGTCTGAATCTGGCGCAGAGCCACCGCGGGACCACTTTGAGAGGCCGACTCAAAAGTATCGGCCTGGCGGGCGCTCAGGTGCAGAAGATGAGACAAGACCGATTCACTGTGCCGGTAGGTCTGAACCTGGAGCGTGAGTGCCGCCATGACCACAGTCGCCGCACCGCCCAGCATCAGGCCATTTTTCAGCCAGACCTGCCTCATCAACCTGGAGCCTGGCGTGGCCAGCCCTTGGTCTCGCGCCACCAGCGCTTGCCACCAGTTCTTTATGAACAGCCAGGTCGGCTTGGAATTGGCAAGGCCATCCGGGGTCACCGGATATTCAGTCCGGGAGCGCCCCACAAAATGAATACCCCGCAACAAAACACTAGAGGTGCCTGACAGCAAATGATTCAGCTGATCACTGAGGCGATGACAGAAGGCTTCCCACTCACCGGGAAAGCGGAGCAGCTGCTTACGACGAGCCAGTTGGCGTTCCTGATAGAGGGCCTGGGTCAACATGACTTCCAGGCGCTGCTGCAATTGATGCAGGCTGTCGTTGAGGTAATTGCCACGGGCACCGGCAGGCTCCGGCGACAGAGTCACACCAAAGAGCTGCTGCTGTTCCGCCGTGCCCAGGGCAGCGGAGAACTCCTGAAAACCCGCCAGGCTTTCCCCATCTTGCACCACCAGGTAGAGGGGCAATCGACCACGGGCTTGAGTAGCCAGCACTCGAAGCCGATGACCAATGGTCTGCATCAGGGAAGCGTCGTTCACATGCTCGGTGCGCAATAACAGGACCACACCCTGAAACGGTACCCCACCTCGCAGGTGGCAGACTCTCCCCATCAGCAGGCGCCAGCTATCAAGACCTTCTTCAGCTTCCAGCCCTGACCCGAGCGCGGTGTGGATCACTCTCAGTTCCTGGCCGGTATAGGACTTCAGACCGTCTGGCGCCTTGGGGCCCTCCGTGACCGGCCAAAGCTGGGAGATCACAGACTCCACTCCCAGTGGATCAACGGACAGGGCCAAATACCAAGACTGACGGTGTTTGGCGTGCCCCGAGAGCAGCCCGGAGCGCCCCCGCAGCTTTCTGAGCCAGCGATCCAGGGCGCGGCGTTGCTGGCGTTGACGCTGGCTCCGCTCACGCCGCTCCTGCCAACGAGCCAACTGTTCTTCGCTGGCGGCGGCGGGCAAGCCATACCGCAACAGGTAGTAAACGCCCCACCCCAAGCACAGCACCAGGGTCAGCAGCAAGCGCAGTGACCAGGGCTGTAGTAATGGACGGTCCTGGTAGGACAGCAAGGGCAATACAAACAGAATCAACAAAACCACTATCAGGGTGATAACCAGGGAGACAACACCCCGACCGTGGCGCAATGGCATAAAGTAACGCATAAACGTCCTTGTTTATGACTTCCCGTTCATCAATGATTTATTCCCTTCATCAAGGCAACTGGCCGTCGGGCTAGTGGGTCTTGATCAGGGAAACTCCTTCCAATTCGCGTACCTGTTCCACAACCTGTGTGCTGGTTTGGTCCAACAGCAGGAACAGGGAAAGCTGCAACACGCATAGACAGGCAACCGCTGCCAAGCCCAGGGCTCGCCAGGGAATCCGCCTTCCCGACCGCTTGGTTCGGGCGGTGTCCAACTCGCCCACCTGCAAGCCTGGCCGCTGGGTTCCCCGGGCCCGGTAAAGCATTGCCATGACCATATCCCGCAAGCTTTCGAGTTTGCGCTGTCCGTCCGGATCGACCCGGTACTTGCCTTCAAATCCCAGGCTTAAAATCACAAACAACAGTTCCAGCAAGTGCAGGTTTTTATGGGGCTCCTCACAAGCCCGCTGCAAAATGGTGAAAAAGCCCTGGCCCCCATAAGTTTCCCGGTGGAACTGGCTCAACAGGCTTTCCTGGGTCCACTCATTGTCACCACCCCAGGGGCTGGTGACCACCACTTCATCCAGATAGGTACAGATCACGTAACGGGCGGCCAGCCCAATATTGCGTTCAACCCCGAGCGCCTGGCTACGGGCTTCAAAGGTCTTGATCTGGCGCACGGCCTGCTGACGCAGTTCCGCCATGGAGGTTTCCTGCCCCAACAACATCAGATCCATACCAAAGATCAGTACATCCCGGGCGGCGGTCATCAACGGGTTGTTCCCGCTCCGCACCGCCGCCAACAGGGGGAGGCCCTGCTGCAGCATGGTTTGGTCACCCACCTCGGGTTCCGTCGGACGATGGGCCGGCAACAGAACCGTGCTCTCCGTTCCCGCCCCTGAGTCCAACAACGTCTGCTCCGAATCAATCAACAGAACGGTTTCATCATTCCGTCCATAAATCGGTGCTATTCCCTGCATACAGCCTCCTTGCCCGCCTCTGTGTCTTCCACCATGATGCCCCTAACGCTTTAAAGACCAGGCATCGATGACCAGCCCGGCCACCTCGCCGGAAACATGTACCGCAAAGCCCCCTGACTGCTCCACGTCATTCCAGATCTCACGCTGGGGCTCCAAACGGAAATAACAATAGCCCGCATGGTATGGCAGCTGACGGGGAGCGGTGGGCAGATGGGAAAGTTTGCAGCCGGGCAACTGCAGATTCACGATATCGCGGATTTTGCCGATACTGCCCACCTTGACGCGGGTGGGTACCAGTCGCGCCAGTTGCTCTGCGGGCACGTCGGCCTTGAGGGCCAGGATCAAGTCATTGGTACGCAGGTCATTCATGTCTGGCAAGGGAATAACCGTCAGACCGAACTTGCGGGGATGAACCGGCAACCGGGTGGCCGCCTGTTCGAACACCCGGGTCAGCATACTGCGAAGATCGGCGTACAAAGCCAAAAATCCATTGGCGGGATTGGTGTGATCGTAAGGAATGACCTTTTCCGCAAGGCGCGTGTCGCGACACAGGGCAGCCAACTCGCCGGCTAACTCGGTGAAAGTCCGGAACAGGCTATAAGGATGCAGCTGGGGTTGCCCCAACTGCAGATCCAGCATCGCCACATAACGATTTAGAGCCTGCAGCAACAACAGATCCGCCACGCTGGAGATATTGCCGCCAGCCCCGGTCAGTCGCTCCACCAGCCCCCTGGCCCGGGTCTGAATCAGACTCAGGACTTCCCGTCCCAGGGTGAGCAGGCGGCTATCATGATCCAGGGCCAGTCGCGGTGGACAGAAGTCGCGGTCCAAGATCAGCGCACCGTCCGGCTTCCGTTCCAGTATCCTGCACAACGGAAGCGCGACATCTTTTTCCGTTAAGGTATCCAGGGCTGCCAAACGTGCTCTCAGCACGGCGGTGGTCACCGCCACAGCCTGGCCTCGCAAGCCATGGCTGTCCGCAACCTCCCGGATTGCAGTGGCATAACGGGCACTGTGGCGTTCATCGCTGTCGTCATGGCTTTCCTGGCTCCCCTGGATAACCGCCGGAACCGCCAGACACAAAATGGAGTCCTCGGCCACTTCCTGGGCACACACCAGGGGCTTGGCAACATCAACCGGCAAACGAAACAGAGTGCCATCCGGCAAAATCCCTTCCGCCCGGGTGAGCGCCACCTTCCCTAACTGCAACAGGTTTTCATCCAGCTCCAGTACCTGAAAACCCCAGCCGTAGGGTTCGAGCAACTGGATCCGCCGACGGATCTGATAATCGAAATAACGATCCTGCTGCTGCAAATGCTGCGGGCGAAGAAACAACCCTTCGCTCCAAATCACCTTTTCCATGGCTTTACCAACTACCAGTTAAGAGACGTCCATTTCTCTTGGGCAATAGGCGCTGAGAACCTCAGGTTCAGTAGGAGCAGACCGCGCGTCTGCCCTGGGCGGACGCCCCTACAACCCCCACCAACGCCTTCCTGATTCGTAATACATCTACAGGCTCTTAGTCTTTCTCTACAATCCCCTGGGCTTGAAAGATCAGAGTCTTGGCGTTTTTTTCCCGGAATGAAACCGGCATCACGTAACGCCAGTTGCTGCGCTCAATATCCCGATAGGCCGCCATCACGGCCAGATAATTGGTTTGCTCCGACAGGGCTGCACGAACTTCGGTGTGCTGCCCCGGCGTCATCAGAATTTCCTCGGTCTTGACCAAGTCCATTCCCAGGGATTCCCGGTCGTACTCATAAAGGCTGAAGAAGTCCGCATTTTGGAAAATCGCCGGACTTTTCAGTTCATAGAGCCGCACCACCAAGGGTGAAGGACGACCAGACAGATCGGGGTTCAGATCCGCTGCAGCCGTCAGCCGCAAATCAAGTTTGGTAATATCCGACTTGAACCAGCTGGCACAGCCCGACAATGCCAGCATCAATAGCAACACCCAGCCTGCCTTGGCCTTGCTCATGCTTTCTCCCCCGCCACGTTGGTGTGATTGGCCCGGGGACGTCCCGCGACCGCACCCTGATAGAGCTTGGCAAAACGGTGTTCGAGAAACTCCCGCCGCAAGATCTCATCGTCCTGTAAGGTCGCCAGCCGTTTCTGCAAGGAACGCTTTTGCGCACGACGGTCCGCCCAACTCCGACGAGCGGCAGAGTCCGAAGCCAATTCGTCGCCGACCACAAAATGTACAATCTCTCGAATGAGTTCTTGGTAGGAGGATTCCAGAGCGTGAAAATGCTGTGTGAGATCCACCACGGCCTGTTTGATGGCTTGCGGTGTCGCAAGGCACTCCGGTTGAGGGTCCATCACCAGCTGCTTGATCGCCTGCACTTCATTCACACTGTACTTCAGCGGATTGTTTTCCCGGCGCTGAATCAGTGTCAGCCCCAGATGAAAACGGCTTTTCTGTTCGCTACGACGGGCCAGCAGATCCATCAGCCCCTTTACGCTGTCTCGCATCAAGGCACCGCAGCCCTCCATCACCGCCACCAGCTCGTGCTGGGAGAGCTTGCTGAAATCGAGCCCAGAGCTTGCGGCAAAAGCGGCCAGTGCCTCTGCCTCTCCCCCCATTGCTCCCCTACCCCCCAGGGTACTTGCCCCAGTGGCATTCGCTGACCTTGAGAGCTGGGGCTCGCCCACCGCAACCTCCGGGGCCGGATTCGAAGATACCCGTTGCTTGAACGGCGGGGGTTCCGCGACCACTTCCAACGTCAGTTCTGGATTTGCCCCATGGGAAGCGCCATTGATGGGTGACAACGGCAAGAGATTAGGAACCTCTACTGAATCCAGTGCCCAGGACAGATCTTCCTGCTCCTGGGCCTCGGCCGGCAAATAAGGGGACTCTTCCGGCTCAACGGAGCGGGTGGAAAGCTGATCAGCCAGCTCGTCATGCCCAAAAGTCGGCATGCTGGTTTCCAGCTCATCAAAAAACTGGGCTATGGATTCCGGCAGCGGGATTGTTGGTGATTGTTCGCTCCAAAGCCGGGCCAGTATCCGAAAAGGCCCCATCTGATATTCATCGCCATCAGTAACCGGATGACGCCGCCCTTTGCCAAGGGGTTGGTCGGAGCCATTAACGAACACACCATTGGTGCTGCAATCTTCAAGATAGAAGGCTCCGTTTTCAACGGCGATGAGCGCATGTTGGCTGGAGAGGTGTCGGGAGGAGTCCGGCAAGCGCCAAACACATTGATCGCCGCGGCCAATCAGCCCGCCGGCTTCGCGAAAACGATGGGAGGTCTTAACAGACGGATCCGCACTCTGCGGATTGATGACTTCCAGAATCAATTCCATGATCTTCAACATCCTGTTTGAATCGGGCTGCTGCGGCACTGCCACGATTGGGGTCATCCTGTCCCCTTTAAGTTGCCGGCAAAGACTACCAAAACCAAATGGAATTGGCTACATCCAACGAAAGGATTTGAAACCTGGGTCAAATAACGGGTGCGTGAGAGCATAAGAAACGGCAGTTGCCACGGCTGCAACTGGTTTAAAGAGAGGTACCCGGCGGCGCGCCGTGGTTGAACTCCCGCATAAAGATCTGCCAGAAGGCCAGAAAGAGCGTGGCCACCGCTGGCCCGATCACAAAACCGTTGATGCCATACAGGGCAATTCCCCCCAGGGTGGAGAGCAACACCAGATAATCCGGCATCTGGGTATCCCGCGCCACCAGAATCGGCCGCAGGATATTATCGACCACGCTGATGACCAGAGCCCCAAAGGCCAACATGATGCTCCCCTTCACCACATCACCACTCAACAGGAAATAAATCCCAACCGGCCCCCACACCATAAATGAGCCGACTACCGGCAGCAGGGACAAGACCGTCATCACCACCCCCCAAAGCAGCGCGCCTTCCAGCCCCAAGCCCCAGAACAGCAAGCCTCCCAAGCCCCCTTGAACAATGGCCACAATCAGGTTTCCCTTGATGGTGGCATGGGCCATGTCGGCAAACCGGGCAAACAGCAGCCGCTCCCGGCGATCCCCCAACGGCACGGCTCGAATAATCCATTCCACCAGCCGCTCCCCGTCCCGCAGGAAAAAGAACAGCAGATAGATCATCAGCACCAGGCTCAGACTGAAACGGATCGTGCCCTGTCCAATATTGAACGCCTGGGTGGCTAAAAACTGACTGCCCACCAACGCCCCTTGAGAAAGCTGCTCCCGCACCTGAGTCCAGTCCATTCCCAGCCGCGCCAAAAGCCGCTCCATGGCCGGCACCGACGTCCAAAACCGATCGAAAACGCCCTGTATCTGGATCTCGCCGCTCTCCAGCTTTTGATACAGCTTGGCCCCTTCCTGGGCGAGCCCGGCGATCAGCAGGAGCAACGGAATGACCACGATCAATAGAACCAGGATCATGGTGATGAGAGAGACCAGATTGACGCGCCTGGGGAAGCGCCTCAGCAACCGTCGTTGCAGGGGAAAGAACAGCAAGGCCAGCAAGGCGGCCCAGAAGATGGCCCCGAAAAAAGGCCTCAACACCAAGAAAAAGAGGATACTGACAATAATGAGAAAGGCGAGAAAGGCACGATCTTCGAGTTTAGATCCCATTCTCCACCCGCACTCCGACACAGAACCTGCTTCCGACCCAGGCGTTGCTGGGCGGAAACAGGTTCCAAAGACTCCGGTTCAACCCAGCTGTTGCAGTCTCAGCTTAGTTGGATCGAGGTGAAGTCGGAAACTGCCGGATAAGGCGCACCTTCAGGGATGGCTCCGTCGCGAACCAGCCAGCAGACCTGTAGTCCTGCCTCTTGGGCCGCATTCAGCTCTTCCTGGATGTCTGACAGAAACAGCACTTCCTGACCGGCAAGGCCCAGTTCGGCCAGAATATTCCGATAGGACTCGACTTCCCTCTTGCCACCAATGTTAGTGTCGAAATATCCACTGAACAAAGGAGTCAAGTCACCGAACTCGGTGTAGCCGAAGATCAGCTTTTGGGCCTGCACTGACCCGGAGGAGTACACGTACAGGCGTAAACCCTCCGCATGCCATTGCCGCAGACGATCCACCGCATCCGGGTAGACGTGCCCCTTGAAGTGGCCCTGCTCATAGCCGTATTTCCAGATCATGCCCTGCAGCGCCTTCAGCGGGGTGATCTTGCGATCCTCCGCCATCCATTGGGACAACAGGGCGATCTGCGCTTCCACATCCTCGGCATCCAGCTCGCCCAGACGTGCCACCTCGGCAAGCTGGGCTGCCACTTCCGGCTGATGGCGCTGGTTCCGGACAAAATCCCCCATGTGCTGGGCCGCATAGGGGAACAAAACCTCATGAACAAAAGAGATGCTGCTGGTTGTGCCCTCGATATCGGTCACAATCGCCCGGATCATGCCACCGCCTCTACCAGGGTCTCGTAACGGGGTGTTTGAGCTGCGATTGCGTCACCGGTAAAGTTCGCCACCCAGCCTTCCGGGTTGGTAAACAGGCGGATGCAGGTGAAGTCCGGCTCGGGCCCCATGTCAAACCAGTGTTTGGTGCCGTGGGGCACACTGATCAGGTCATGCTTCTGGCACAGCACAGCATAAATTTTGTCTTCAATATGCAGATAGAACAGCCCCTGTCCGCGCACGAAGAAACGGACTTCGTCTTCACTGTGACGATGCTCATCCAGAAACTTCTTACGCAGTTCGTCTTTTTGGGGATGTTGCGGATTCAGGCTGATTACATCCGCGGTTTGAAAGCCGTTCTCCGCCTTCAGACGTTCCACTTCCTCGGCGTAGGTTTCCAGAATCTGCTCCGCCGTGGCATCAACCGGCAACTCGCGGGTCGGCCAGCGCTCGAAACGCACTCCAACGGAATTCAACACCCGGGTGATTTCATCCCCATCACGGGTTTCAGACAGGACAACACCAGGCTCATTTTCATGAAAAACGGTCAGCGTGCTCATCGGCTCAGCCTCATCATTTCCAGTTCACAAGTGATCAAAAACTCCATGGCTTCCACGTGCCGCAGGCAGTCTGCCATAGTCTCTCCCCAGGTATAAAGTCCGTGCCCGCGGATCAGGTAACCGGGGGTATTCGGATGGGCTCGCAGATACTCCTGGGTTTCACGGGCCAGCGTGGGAATATCCTGGGTATTTTCAAACACGGGGATCAGCAGCTCGCCCTCATGGGTATGTACGCCCGGAAAGGCCTTCTGCAACTCGTAGTCCTGAAAGCGCACCAGATTGGTATCCGCCATCAAACGACTGAACACCGTCGCATTCACGGAATGGGTATGCAGCACCGCGCCGACCTGTTCAAATAACTCATACACCACAGTGTGCAGCAGTGTTTCAGCGGAGGACTTCTTGTCACTACCCACCGCCTTACCGGAAAGATCCACCACCATCACATCGGCCGGCGTTAACTGCCCCTTGTGACGGCCGGATACGGTGATCGCCAGATGCTCGGCATCAATCCGGGCGGAATAGTTACTGCTGGTGGCGGGCGACCAGCCCTGACCATAGAGAAAGCGCCCCGCCTCGATAATTTGCTGGGCGCGGGCAGCGAAAATAACTGGATCGAACACGGGCCTCTCCCTTCATAAAATGGGCTTCATTATAGAGGTGTCTGGGTCGGGACGTCGATGGTGAGTCTGGCGAGTTCCGGGGTGGGGAGAGGGAATTACATTGTGCTCGCCGGCATGGACTGCTTTTGCCCCTTCTCCCTTGAGGGCGGGCCGC
>CAZEWG010000001.1:224643-237688 GCA_964514485.1 uncultured Pseudomonadales bacterium | reverse complement strand
GGATCCAGGTTTTTGATGCCCTGCTGGCTCTTCCAGTTGAACTTCACATAGCGGTACTCGCCCTCGTCATTGACGAACTTGTAGGCGTGCACCGAGCTGCCATCCATGTAGCGGTAGCTGGCGGGCGTACCGTAGTTGGAGTACAGCCGGGTCAGGGTGTGGATGGACTCCGGGTGGTAGGACAGGAAGTCCATCCGGCGGGTGTCGTCATCCAGGTTGGTGCGCGGGTCGGTTTTGAACGCGTGCACCATGTCCGGGAACTTGATGGCATCCCGGATAAAGAAGGTCGGGAAGTTGTTGCCCACCAGGTCCCAGTTGCCTTCCTCGGTGTAGAACTTGGTGGCGAAACCACGGGGGTCACGCAGGGTTTCCGGCGAGTGGCTGTTGTTGGTCACCGTGGAGAAACGCACGAAAACCGGAGTGGTGGAACCCTTTTCGAACACCTTGGCCATGGTGATATCGGAGATATCGGCAGTGGCCGTGAATTCCCCGTGGGCGCCAGTACCCCGGGCGTGAACCACCCGCTCCGGCACCCGCTCACGGTCGAATCGCTGCAGCTTCTGGATCAGCTGCGCATCCTGCAGCAGCACAGGGCCATTGGGGCCGGCGGTCTGGGAGTTCTGGTTGTTACCAACAGGTGCGCCATTGTCCCGGGTAAGGGGAGCGGCAACAGCAATGTTAGCTGTCATCAGGGCGAGTACGAGGGCCTTTGTGGGGCCTGTGACGCCGCGACTTGAGTTGTATGTCATGGTGATTTCCTGTGTTGTGCTTTAGGAGTTGCAATAATAGGTTTTTGCTATGTGATAATGAATAAATTAAAGGTTATGACTATTATTGATAAAATCTATTTGTTGCATCTGCTGAAATAGGGTTGATCAATGGAGATGTGGCCCAAGCCAAGAGCCTATGACGGCCGTTGCCATCCTGGTGTCGGGGAGATGAAACTTCCCTAATGGCCGAACCTCGACAGGCCTGGCTGGGGACTCACGGTCGATATCCTGAACTGCTCTGGAGCTATGAATGGGGGCGTGGTTGGGGTGGCCGGCTGGCGCAGAGGGTCAATGGACCAGAAAGCGAGCTGGAGTGCCGCGAATCAGCATGAAGAAGGTCGAAATAGCACAGCAGGGTCAGCAACCGAACCAGGGCAAAGTCGGACAGGCAGGCGGGGCTATTTAGATAGGGCGAATGGGGGCTAAAGCCCGGTTAAGGAAGAGTCGGCGTAAGATGCACGCCGACTCTTTGGGGGCCCGGCATTAATTGTCCTGGCCGAAGAAGCGTTGACGTTTCTCGCTGGCGGTCATATTCCCGTAATCCACCGTGGAATAGGGCAGCTCGATCAGGGTAGTGTTGGTCGCGTCGGCGGCATAGGCTTCATCGGAGCCGGCCGCCGGGGCGGCCAGTGCGTCCAGATCCGGGTCGACCTCAAGGCGCAGACTGTAATTACTGATGTTTTCCTGTACTTTCAGGTCCGCCAGGTTGTCCAGGGTTCCAGAGCGGGGACTGGCCGCCAGCGTGGTCGGGCTACTTTCGGAAGAGGCCGAGTCCAGCACCAGAGCACTGCCCTGGCTGAATTCTTCGATGGGGCGCTCGCCCATTCGATCAGCACGGCTGTTATCGCCCGCGACAGCAGTCATGGACAGGCCGCCAAACACAGCAATGGCTATTACTTTTTGCAATGTAGAAACTTTCATACTTCACCTCGTTCGTATTCGCTCGTTACATAGACAGGTTGCTGGGAGATCCCGGGCTCTTGTGGTGGCCTTGCAACCTTGCTTGCTCTGTGATGACTCCATACTAGAGGTCTAAGTCTGATAGTTAAAATCATTGTTGTTCATCGCCTCGATAGCTCTCTGCTATTTTTTGGCGGTTATATTCTCGTGAGAGATCTCCTTGTGCTTATCAGAAATCCTGGTGTCCGTTAGAAGTGGTTGCTTCGTAACGGAGTCACTCTATTTTGGACTACCCGGATGTCTAAGGGTTCCTGGGAGCGCCAAGGAGCCCAAGGGGCGGGAATAATGCTGAGCTGGAAAGCTATGCAGACTGCTGGATAGGCCCGCTGGATAGAGGGCTTGGGAGTGCGTGGACTGTGGGCAAAGCGTTTGCCGTACAGTCCACGGAGATTAGAAAACGCCTTTTTTGCGGACTTTCTGCATTTGGGCGATCTGGGCGCCCATCTCGGTGACATCCAGTTCCGCCGCATTCTGGGAGCGTGCCGGCTCCGGTGCTGGCGCGGCGGGTGCGGCGGATCTCATCTGACGTAGCTGCTGGGCCTGTTCTTGTGCCAGGCTGCGCAGCTTTTGTAACTCCTCATGCATGGCCGCCAGCTGTTCCTGTTGCTCCGACAGCTGTTGGGTGAGGCTGGCAAACCCTGTTGCTGAGGCTGCCTCGGTGCTTTCGCCGTGGTTCTCGCTGCTGGCTGAGTGGCCGGTGGCGGCCAGGAGCCCTTTTAACTGCTCCAGCTGGGCGGCAGAGAAGCTCGCGTGGTCAGATTGCTCTGGAGCAGACCAGAGGCCACAGGCGCTTAACTGCTGGATCAGGGCGTCCAGTGTCAGGTTGGTCTGCTCCAAAGCCTGCGCCACGTGATTGCACAGGCGGGGGTTGATCAGATACAGGTGGAGGCCCGCTAAATAGATGTCATGGTGGAACGAACGGATCAGGCCATCCAGTTCCGGCCCCCGCTGTTCACCATAGCTTTGCTTGGTCTGTTCATACCATTGCTGCAAGGCGTTCATCGCCACCCGGTCGGCTTCCGACACGACCGGGTTGAGATACAGCGCCAGATTCAGCTTTTTGGCCTGTGGGTCACTCATGCTCTCCAACCTCAAGCATGACCGGTTTGTCTTCTTCAGTCACGGACTCGCTGGAGTGGTAGAGACACATTTCACGGCAAAGTGCGGTTTGTGCATTGTCGATCAACACGACCCGGTCACCCAGAACAGCGTAGGCTTCTCGAATGGCATCCGCGATCAGCACGGCACCGCCGCCCACCAGATAAACACGGTTGGGATTCTTGGCAAACTTCTTCGCTTCATAAGCGACCTGCTCGCCCAGTTCGCGGATTTTCGTTTCGATCTTCTCCAGAATTTCCGGGATACGGCTTTCGTCGTTGATCACGCTCTGGACAAAGTCCATATCGTGACGGCGCTTGATCAGCTCGTTGGCCACCAGATAGCTGGAGTCGCTGTCGGCGGCCGCTAAAGCCTTGCGGGCGGCGTCCGTCACCATGGAAACCCCAATTTCCTTGTTGCCGTAAATGGCGGAAACCTCGTCGAACTCACCGACAATGATGCCCATGTCCAAGGTGGTGCCGCCACAGTCGATCACCAGGGACTTGGTGAACTCGTTGCAGTTGGAGCTGAGCAGGTGGGACAGCGCGGCCGGCAGTCCCTCGGGCATGACTTCGACCTCGACGATCTGGAACAGCTCGCCTTTGTTCAGGCTGATCTCCCGCATCAGGTTCTGGCGTTTGGCCTCGATTTTGACTTCGTCTTTCTGGCAGTCATCGGGGCGGTAGTATTCCGTAATGGGCAGGGTGGCGATGACTTTCACCGGGCAGGGTGTCAGGCCGGTCTGCAGCAGGGCATGGTGGACGGCCAACAGGTTCAGGTCGCCGTACTGGAATTCAATATGGGTGGTGGACAGTGCCTTGTCAGAGGTGGCGTCATAGGTGTATTTGGTGGTGCCGATGCTGTAGTTGTAGACCTTCTGGCCGTTAAGCAGGGCAGCGCTTTTCCAGTCCTTGCGAAAGGAGTTGGGAGAAACGATGGTTTTGAGAACTCCATTTTCAATCCAGCTTACTTTGACGTTGCTTGAGCCATCGTCAATGGCGATCTTCATGACAGGGGCGTTCATCTGATTACACTCGGCTACTAATGGCTGCTGGCG
This sequence comes from uncultured Pseudomonadales bacterium, assembly GCA_964514485.1. Lineage (GTDB taxonomy): Bacteria > Pseudomonadota > Gammaproteobacteria > Pseudomonadales > Oleiphilaceae > JAEZAA01. Next base: position 233,803 of record CAZEWG010000001.1, on the reverse strand, counting down.
TGCCCGGAGTCGGGCAGCGTGCTGATTAACTTATCCGCCAATTAAATCAGGCGGAAAGGGATCTGAAGGCTTAAAAGTCTAGTCCATATTTGAGGTAAAAGTAGTTCATTTTCGTAAGCGGCGTTGCAAAGGGTAAAAAAACTCGTTTTTGGGCCGTATTTGGCCCCCGTTGGCGGAGGAAGTGTGCGGGAGCGCGGCGGTCAGCGGGCAAATTTTCTGTAAGCTTGACGGGTATTGGCCAGGGCATGCCTTTTTATGAAAAAAATCTTTCCGCAGCTGTTCAACGTGAACCGGGACGAGATCGTGCCTGTGGCGTGGGCGGTCATTTTCTTTTTCTGTGTGCTGACCGCGCTGATGATCCTGCGTCCGGCCCGGGAGGCCCTGGGGCTGCAAAGCGGGATCGAGAGTGTGCGTTGGCTGTTTGTTGGCACCGCCGTGATCACTCTGTTGGTGAACCCCCTGTTTGGACTGTTGGTCAGCCGCTTGCGGCGCCTGTATTTCATCACCGCCACCTACCTGTTTTTCGGGACCAGTCTGGTGGTTTTTTACCTCATTATGATTCTGGCGCCCGAGGTGATTGGGGTGACGACCGGGCAGGTGTTTTATGTCTGGTACAGCGTGTTCAACCTGTTTGTCACCATGGTGTTTTGGGCATTGATGGCGGACCGGTTCAGCTATGACCAGGGCAAACGCCTGTTTGGCCTGATTGCCGTGGGGGGAACCTGTGGCGCGATTTTTGGGCCCTGGTTGTCGTCCCTGCTGGCCAAGCCCTTGGGCACCCCGGCCCTGTTGTTGGTTTCCGCCGGATTTTTACTGCTGGCGCTGGTGGCCTGCTGGGCCGTGACCCGAACCGGCACTGATCAGACTTCCGGGGGTTTGGTGGGTCAAACTGACCAGGAGCCGATTGGTGGCAAGGCCTGGAAGGGGATCGGGGCGGTCATCCGCTCCCCCTATCTGCTGGGGATCGCCAGTTATGTGGTTATTGTGGCCATTATGGCGACGATGATTTATTTCACCCGGTTGCAGATGGTTGCCGCGATTGATGAAGGTCTGGATCAGCGTACCGCCATCTTTGCCCGCATCGACCTGATCACTCAGGCGGTGACCCTGCTGCTGCAGGCGGTGGTTGCCGGGCACCTGATGAAGCGGCTGGGGGTGTCCATCACGTTGGTTCTGCTGCCGTTAACCGCGGCCCTGGGGTTTGTCGGGCTGGCCCTGGTGGGCTCGCTGGCGGTACTGATTGCCCTGGAGTCGGCATTTCGCGCGGTGCAGCGCGCCCTGATGCGGCCCGCGCGGGAAACCCTGTTTACGGTGGTCGGGCGAGAGGACAAGTATAAAGCGAAAGCCTTTATCGATACCTTTGTGTATCGGGGTGGCGATGTGGTGGGGGCCCAACTGGAAGGGCTGCTGGGACGGCTGGGAATGGGGCTGGCGGCCATTGCCAGTGTGGTGGTTCCCCTGGCGTTGGTCTGGGCGGCACTGGGCTTTTGGCTGGGTCGGGTGCAGCAGCGTCTGGCGCTCACCGAGCAGGCCCCATCCCAAGTTCAAGGAAAAGAAACGATGACCACGAGGACTTCCCAATGATTTCCCGTCGCGATTATCTGAAGCTGGCCCTGGCCGCCGGTGTTTCCCTGGCGATCCATCCCCGTCTATTGTGGGCGGAGGACAAACCGCTGGAGCTGATTACCCGACCCATCCCGTCTTCGGGAGAACTGTTGCCGGTGGTGGGCCTGGGCAGTTCGGCAACCTTTGCCAGTGTCGCTTCTGATCAGGATACGGCCGCGGTGCGCGAGGTGTTGCAGGCGCTTTTGGCCAAGGGCGGCAAGGTGTTCGACACCGCTCCCAGCTATGGGGCGTCGGAAGAGGTGGCCGGTCAGGTGGCCCAGGAGCTGGGGGTGGTGGATCAGCTGTTCTGGGCCACCAAGGTCAACGTGGCGGGACGCGGTGGCACGGCGGACCCGATCCAGGCCCGGGCGCAATTGGAAATGTCGTTCAAGCGTTCGGGTAAAGAGGTGATTGATCTGATTCAGGTGCACAACCTGGGGGATGTCCCCACCCAGTTCCAGCTGCTTCAGGAGCTGAAGGAGCAGAAGCGGGTGCGCTATATCGGGGTGACTACCACCTTTCCCTATCAGTATGACGAACTGAACCAGCTGATGAATCGCCGCCCCCTGGATTTTATCGGGATCGACTATGCCATCGACAACCGCACCATGGAAGAACGGATTCTGCCCCTGGCGAGGGACTTGGGCATGGCGGTGTTGGTGTATGCGCCGTTTGGCCGCACCCGGCTCTGGGAGCTGGTGAAAGGCAAGCCGCTGCCGGATTGGGCGGCGGAGTTCGATGCCCACTCCTGGGCGCAGTTTTTCCTCAAATTCGTGATCTCCAATCCCACGGTCACCGCCGTGACACCCGCCACCAGCCGTGCGCGCCATATGATCGACAATATGGGCGCCGCCTATGGACGCCTGCCGGATGAGGAAATGCGGGCGCGGATGATCCGCTATATCGAGGGGCTGGGAGGGTGAAGAGTTGGGGATGAAGCGCGGTTAGCGCCGTCTACAACTCTTCCGGGGCGGGCTTAGTGCCCGCGTTCGATCACGTCTCTCAGGGGCGCGGGCAATCGGGCCCGCAGCTTGAGGCTGATGGAGGTCTCGTGACGCTGCCAGAGAATGCCCAGGTAGATAATGGCGAGACCGATGGCGGTGAGCAGGAATGGAAACAGCAGGCTGTCTTTAAAGACATCATAGGCCAGATAACCCAGGTAACCGGCGCTGCCCAGCCCTCCGAACACGACAAACACCCGGCGCGACAGCACCGCACCGACGCCGATCATCAGCAGGTTGATGCAGAAGTACAGGAACTTGCTCAGCTCATTGTCGGACTTCATCAGGGTCAGGCCGCACCAGAAGGCCACGACCCCGAACAGATAAAGCCAAAAGGCAAAGTCTTTGTCCTGGCGGGTGCGCAGATCCACCCAAAAGGCTAACAGGACGATGAGCAGGCCAAACCAGAGGGAGACAAATTTGCGCAACTCCCAGCTGTAGTCCTCCCAGCCAAACAGAAAGGGCGCCAGGTCCATGCTCATATACCAGAGGGTGACGGCCACCGGCATTACCAGGAAGGGCAGGCGATAACGCCACAGCAGGATGGCGCCGACGGCCAGGGTGGCCAATTCCATCAGCAGCCAGCGCCAGTCGATATAGGCGTGGTAGTCCCGGTAATCCCGCCCCTCGGCCCATAACCCCAAGGCCTGCTGCAGGCCATAAACCGCCAATGGAGTGAGCGCCACCACAAAGGTAGCCACGATGCCGGCGGGAATCGCTAGGCGCTTGCGCAGGAAATGCTCGGTGAGCCCCAGGCCGACCAGGGCATAGAGCAGGGCGATGGTGAACAGGCCCCAGCCGCCGAACTGCTCCCAGCCCAGGGTCATAAACAGCGTCATGGCGCCAATGGCGATCAGGCCGCCGAAGTAGTAGAGGATATGGGTGAAACTGAAGCGGGGCTTGTCCTGGGCCCGTTCTGCCAGGAACTGCCAGAGCCTTTCTGCTTGGGGCTCCGTGAGAAGCCCCTGGTCCGTGGCTTCTTTCAGGAGACGGCGACTCAACTCCATGGGGCACTCCTTGGTTGGCTCTGACGGGTACATCTTAGGCGGCGCCAGGCCGCCCCGGGGTAGTCTTAGTTCGCAAGCTTCGGCAGGAAAGACAAGTCCATGTAATACTTCTTGGGATTGTCTTTGTCCAGATAAACGGTAATGGCGTTATCTTGAAGATAGCTGGTGGGATCAAACCACAGGTTCCTGCTCCGGAATACATGAACTTCCGAGGTAGCCGGATTTTGCCATTGGGCCAGCACCCGGTAGGGATGGCGGCCATTCATTGAGATGGCTGTGTTCTGCTCCACCCCTTGGAACTGGGAATTTATCGGCGTGCCGTGCTGCAGCAGGTAGTTAGCCTTACGTTTACCCAGAGAGCCAGCCAGGATGATGCTAAAACCCGTCAAAAAAAACGCCAGGCCAATCCCGCCGACAACGAGTGTGGCGCCCCAAAGGGATGAGAAGCTGTTGATTCGGGCCCGTTCCGGCGCTTCGGGACGATACAGCACCTCCACCAGTTCGCCTGTGGAATAGGCGGGAGGATTGCTGCCCGTGGACGACTGAAATTCCACCAGGTTTCCATCGGGGGTAAAAAACCGGATGACGGGGAAGTAACTGGAAGAGCCGCTATTCTGGGAGCTGTAGGAGCGGACGAGCTGGGTGACCGTCCCCTCGGTGGTGACGGCATGGTCAAGAAAAGAATGGGTGTTGCTGTACATGCTGAAGGCAATGGCGGCCAGGCCAAGGCCAATCAGGGTGAATCCATACTTAAAAACGGCTAAAAATTTCATTTTCTTCCCTAAAAACTAAAAGGTCTTCCTTGAGATGGATAGACGCTGGAATGGCTGCTCTTGTCAGTGCCAGGCCAGGGTCTGTTGCCCGAGGGCGTGGGGGATTAAGCCAAAAAATGCAAAGGATGGCAACGGAGCAGATGGCTTTTTGTGCATCCAGAGAGTCTGCTTGAGAATGGTTAACCTGCCTCTTTGGTCAGCGCCAGATACCGCTTGGCGATTCCACTGAGCTTGGCCCCAAGCTCTTCCGGCAGGGCTTGAGTCTCTTTCTCAAACCAGTGTCCCAACTGCTCGCACTGCTCAAAGTTCAGCTCTTGCACAAAGGTGCTGGGCTCCGTATCTCCCTTGCGAGCCGGCGCAGGCGGAACGAGCAGGTACAGGGCCCGTTGGGCGCGGGTCATCGCCACATAGAGCAGGCGGCGCTCGCTTTGCAGGTGGCCTTCCAGGTCTTCCGGCTCCTTGGGGATATGGGGCAGATAACGGTCGTTGAGGCCGGGAATCAGCACCACCGGCCACTCCAGGCCTTTGCTGCGGTGAATGGTGGTGAGGATCAGGCCCTGGCGTTGGCTGGGCTGGCCGGCCCGTTGACGCAGGGCCAGCAGGTGGTCCAGGGCACCGCCGCAATCCTGCTTGAGGCTGGAGAGGTAGTGCAGCACTCCTTGGACCCGGTCGATGCGATCTTCGGCGATATCATGGGTCAGCGCCAGATCGCGCAGGTTGCGCAGCAGTTCGGTGTCCTCGATATAGTAGGCCAGGGCCTCGCCGGCCCGTTTGCGCAGGCCGCGAATCCGGTCCAGGCTGCGGGCGGTTTGGCGCAGCTTGCGCTTGGCCAAGGGCGGCAGGCCTTCCGGCAGCTCTTCCATTAGCCAATCGATCCAGCCTTCATCCAGCGCACCGAGCCGGGCGGCAATATCATGGAGACGGGGTTCTTTCAGGCCCACATGGGGAAACCGCAAGATCCGCTGAAATGCCAGGGTGCGCTCGGTTTGGGGCAGGTCCGCAAAACGGTCATCGGCAAAGGCCAGCAGATCCATCATGGTGACCAGCTCCCGGGTAAACAGGGCGCCTTTGTTTTGGTCGATCTGATAGGGAATGTCGTTAGCCAGCAGGGCCAGTTCGATGTTCACCGCCTGACTCCAGACCCGGACCAGAATGGCGATGTCCTGCAGAGGCGTACCCTGGGCCTGTTGCTGGGCGAGAATTTCCAGGATCTGGGCCGGCTCCTCGGGTGCTTCCACCAGATAGGTGCGGGTCGCGGGGTTGCCCGGATGGGCCCGGCACAACACGTCGTTGCGGTCCCGGTTATGGGTGATCAGGTGGTTGGCGAGCAGGGCGACCCGATGTCCGTAACGGAAGGTATAGGTCAGGGTCTGCTCCACGGGCTCCCGGAACTGGTGGCGAAAACGGTGCAGCAGGTATTCCGGGCGGGCACCGCGGAACTCGTAGATGGTCTGGTCCGGGTCCCCTACTACCGTGACCTTGGCGCGGGTACCGGCGATATAGGTGAGCAGCAGGTGCTGGACCTCGTTGGTGTCCTGGTATTCGTCCACCAGGATGATATCCATCTTGTTCTCCACCAGCGTCTGCAGTTCCGGGTGCTGGCGAATGGCCAGCACCGGTTCGTAGAGCATGTCCGCGTAGGTAATGCGCCGCTCGTGCTTGCGCCAGTCCTCGAAGGCATCGAACAGGTCGATCAGATAGCTGTGTCGCCCGCTGTAACCCAATTCCTCAAACAGCTCCTCCGGGTCCCGCAAAGAGCTTTTCACCAGGTCGATAAAGCCGGTGGCAATCTCGATGTGGTCTTTTTTGTCCCGCTGGAGGTCGTCTTGCTGTTCGGTCGGTGCCAGCTGGCGAATCAGCTGCCAGAGCTGGAACTGGACCTCCTGCTCACTGAGGATATTGCTGTTGAAGGCCGGCAGGTAGTCTTCCCGGATAAAGCGCTGGTACAGGCGATAGCCCATGGCGTGGAAGGTGCGGATTTCCGGCAGCCGGGGAAAGCGGTTTTGACACACGGCTTGCAGCTTGCGCTCGAAGTCTTCCCGGGCGGCCCGGTTGAACATCAGGATCAGGATGCGGCGTGGGTCCACGCCCTGCTCCAGCAGATGGCAGATCCGCCAGGCGAGGGTGGTGGTCTTGCCACTACCGGCCACGGCGGTGATGACGCAATGGGCCGCCTCCGCTTCAATGATCTCGCGCTGTTCTGGGGTTAACTGCATGCCGGGATGTATTAGGGCTTAACTGGTTCGGTCGGAATGGCCCAGCGAACGGTCCGGACAGACCTGATCCCGGACCCGTTGTTTGAGTATTTTAATGTCGGGAAAGCCGCCATCGCGCTTGCGACACCAGATCAGCGTGTCGTCCACCCAAATCTCGAACAGGCCGGAACCGGCCGGTTGCAGGCTCACCTCGCCCAACTCGTCCTGAAAGGTGGTCAGCAACTCCTGAGCCATCCAGCTGCTACGGAGCAGCCAGCCGCACAGCGGGCAGTAGCGGATCAGGATGCGGGGTTTTTCCGGCGATGCAGGACGATGTGTAGACATGGCGATCCTAGGTTGCTGGTTGAAACGAGGCCGCTATTGTAACAGGCCCGGCTGGCTTGGGCATGGGGTTCCGGTTCTGCCAGAGGATCCGGTGAAGAGAAGTGGCGGCTTATCCTCAGAGTATGACGGGGTTCCTTTACCCCGCGATGCAAATTGGATACAAAGACGCCAATTCTGCACCCCATGGACTTAATCGCATGAATCAGACGCGTTCCTTGTTTTTCGTCTTGGCCCTGAGCGGCGTTGCTTTGCAAGGCTGTGTCAGTCAACCCGCCGCCACTGAAGTGGCCCAGGTAGCGGCTCCGACTCCCTTAATGCAGGCTGCCGCCGAGGGAGATGTGAAAACTGTTCGTCGGCTGATTAAACAGGGCGAGTTGGTGAATGCGGTGGCCCCCCAGGGCACGGCGCTGACCGAGGCGGCCCAGGCGGGGCAGCGGGATATGGTGCTGCTCCTGTTGAAGGAAGGCGCTGATCCCAACCTCGGGCGGGTGGAAAGCGGCAGTTCCGCGCTGCATCAGGCGGCCGCCGCTGGCGATGTGCAGAGCGTTCGGGTTTTGGTCGCCGCCGGTGCCAAGCTGGATCAAAGGGACGCCGCTGACCTGACGCCCATCGCCCATGCCGTGCGTAATGGCAACCTGCCGACCGCCAAGGCCTTGATTGCCGCGGGAGCCGATGTGAATACGGTGATCCAGGGCCGGTCGCTGTTGATGCATGTGGTGGCGCAGGGCTCACTGCTAATGGCGCAGGTACTGATTCAGGCGGGTGCGGATGTGAACTATCAGGCTGAGTCCGGAGAAACGGCCTTGACCCTGGCACGGGAGCGGCGCCAGGAAGACCTGGAGATGCTATTGTTGCAGTCGGGGGCCAGTTTTTAACGGGCGGACCCGAGTGACAGGATGAGGGCAGGTTCAGTTGAACGACTGCCCGCTGAAGTTCCCCTGGCGGGAAAGTGGGAGCGGCACAGCCGCTCAAAGTCATCCCAAGGGGCGCTTTTCATCCTGCAAGCCCCTACAAATCCAGCAGTGGATGCTCGTGCAACGCCCAGGGGCTGGTAAAGAACTCCTGTACATACTCTGCCGGCACTTCCTCCACGCTAGAGAATGTCCAGCGTGGTTGGTTGTCTTTATCGATCAGCAGGGCCCGAACTCCTTCCCGAAAATCGGGATGGTGGGCGCATTGCACCGCCATGACCAGCTCCTGCCGGAATACCTGTCCCAGGCTCCAATTCTTGCCTCTTTGCAATTGCTCCCACACCAGATGTGCCGTGACCGGACAACCCCGGCGCAAATTGTTCACGCCTTTGCTAATCCAGGCATCTGAAGTATCGGCGGCGAGGATGGCGGCAACGGTTTCACTGAGCGTTGAGGCTGCCGTGACCCGTTGGATCAGGGGCAGGTGAGGTTCCACCTGGGCCTCGGGTAGTTTGTCCCGGTGCTGTTCCGTGAGGGTGCGCAGCACTTCTGTGGCCAGGTCCTGGTTCCTGTTGCTGTCGGTGGTCCAGTTGGCGGCACTGAGCCGGCTCAAGAGTTCGTCTTTTTGGGCAAATGGTACGAAATAGTCACCCAGCCCCACAAAAAGGGCGTCGGTGGCATTGATGGAGCTGCCGGTCAGGCCGAGATAAAGGCCGCAGCCTTCCGGCATCCGGTTCAGAAACCAAGAGCCGCCCACGTCCGGAAACAGACCAATGCTGATTTCCGGCATGGCGATCCGGGAGGCTTCGGTGACGATCCGGTGGCTGGCACCGGCCATCAGCCCCAACCCGCCGCCCATCACGATGCCGTGCCCCCAGCACAGGATGGGCTTGCTGTAGCGGTGGATGCTGTAGTCGAGGCGGTATTCCCGGCTGAAAAAGGCCTGGGCATAGGGGTTGGGCCCTTGGGGATGGTCCACCATGGACTGGTAAAGCTTGACGATATCGCCCCCGGCACAGAAGGCCTTTTCCCCGGCGCCCTCCAGCCAGACGGCGACGATGCGGGAGTCGGTTTCCCAGGCGGCCAGCTGCTGGCTCAGCAGGTCGATCATCTCCAGGCTCAGGGCATTGAGTGATTTGGGGGCATTGAGCGTGGCAATGCCAATCGCCTGGCCGGAGCTGGTGGAGTGTTCGCGAAATAATACGGGTGAGTCGGTATTCATGTTGTTCCTGTTGCTATGAGTTGCCAGACCAGCTGTTGGTCTTCGTCGAGCTGCACGGTTTCTCCCCTCTCCCTTCTGGGCGGGCCGCGCAGGCAGAGGGG
>CAZEWG010000001.1:222603-224543 GCA_964514485.1 uncultured Pseudomonadales bacterium | reverse complement strand
TTCTTCCATTCAGGCGGGCGTTTCTCCAGAAACGCATTCACCCCTTCCCGCTGGTCCTCGGTGTCAAACAGGTCCACAAACAGTTCCCGCTCCACCGGCAGGGCTTGGGCCAGGGGGTTGGTGCGGGCAGCCTGGATCAGGGTCTTACAAGCGGTGACCGAGCTGGGGCTTTGTTTGGCCACTTTGGCCGCCAATTGTAAAGCCGCTTCCCGGGCCTGGCCTTGCTCCACCACTTCCTCCACCAAGCCGATGCGCAGGGCAGTGGCCGCATCCACTCGCTCGCCGCAGAGAATCATCCGCTTGGCCCAGCCTTCACCCACCAGCCAGGGCAGGTTTTGGGTGCCGCCGGCACAGGGCAGCAGCCCCACTGTGGCTTCCGGCAGGGCCATCTGGGCCTGGGCTTCGGCAATACGGATATCGCAGGCCAGGGCACATTCCAGCCCGCCCCCCATGGCATAGCCGTTGATGGCGGCAATGGACACACCCCGGAATTGGCTCAGGGTTTCGAAGGCCTGCCCGAACAGGCGGGCCATTTTGCGGGCGTTGGCTTTGTCGCCGTCGGCAAAAAGTTTCAGGTCCGCACCGGCGGAGAAGAACTTCTCCCCTTGGCCGGTAATCACCAGCGCATAAATATCCGGGTTGGCATTGAGCTGCTCCACCAGGTTTTTCAGAGCGGTCAGGCTCTCTGCGTCCCAGGTGTTGGCCGGTGGATTGCTGATGGTGATCAGGGCCGTGTGGTCGATGAGTTCCAGGGCCAGTTTGTCTGTTGTGGTTTGCATTAGCGAATCACCTCCGTCGCTCCTTCCAGTAACAGGCGGCGCGCGATGATCACGCGCATGATTTCGTTGGTGCCTTCCAGGATCTGGTGCACGCGGCTGTCGCGCACATGACGCTCCAGGGGGTACTCCTTGATATAGCCGTAGCCACCGTGGATCTGCAGGGCTTCATTGCAGACGTTGAACCCCACATCCGTGGCGAAGCGCTTGGCCATGGCGCTGTAGACGGTGGCCTCCGGGTCTTGCTGATCCAGCTTCCAGGCCGCCAGGTACACCATCTGGCGGGCGGCCACCAGCTCTGTGGTCATATCGGCCAGCTTGAACTGCAGGGCCTGGAACTCGGCGAGCTTTTTGCCGAACTGCTCCCGCTCCAGCAGGTAGTGCTGGGCGGTGTCCAGCGCCGCCTGGGCCGTGCCCAGTGAGCAGGTGGCGATATTGATGCGCCCGCCGTCGAGTCCCTTCATGGCAAATTTGAAGCCTTCGCCTTCCTGCCCCAGCAGGTAGGCTGCTGGAATGCGGACATTGTCAAAGGTAATGGCCCGGGTCGGCTGGCTGGTCCAGCCCATCTTGCGCTCTTTGCGACCATAGCTGATACCGGGCGTGTCGGCGGGCACCACAAAGGCGGAAATACCCTTGGGACCGGGGCCGCCGGTACGGGCCATCACCACCAGGACATCGGTGCTGCCGGCTCCGGAAATAAACATCTTGGAGCCGTTCAGCACATAGCTGTCGCCGTCCCGTTGAGCCGTGGTACGCAGGGAGGCGGCGTCAGAGCCTGCATTGGGTTCGGTCAGGCAGTAGGAAGCCAGCAGCTCTCCGGAGACCAGTTTCGGGCACCAATGCTCCCGCAACGGATCGGAGCCAAAGCTGGCGATCATCCAGGTGGCCATATTGTGGATGGTCATGTAGGCGGTGGTTGCCGTACAACCCCGGGCCAGCTCTTCCAGAATCATCACACTGTCCAGGCGGGACAGGCCCATGCCGCCCCATTGCTCGGGGACATAGAGGGCGAGAAAGCCCATCCCGGCGGCTTTCTTGATGGTGTCCACGGGGAAGAAGGCGTCTTCGTCCCACTGGGCGGCGAAGGGTTTGAGTTCCTTGTCGGCGAAGGCCTTGGCCGAGTCCCGGAAGGCTAGTTGTTGTTCGGTTAGGTCGAGGTTCATG
>CAZEWG010000001.1:136315-222503 GCA_964514485.1 uncultured Pseudomonadales bacterium | reverse complement strand
GGCCTTGGCCGAGTCCCGGAAGGCTAGTTGTTGTTCGGTTAGGTCGAGGTTCATGTTAGAAATCTTTTTTTTACAAGGTTTCAGTTGGTTTGAATATTCAATGCCTGCGAAGGACTGAGCCGGCAGCCCAGTTAACCCCCCCCCTTTCGTAAAGGGGGGTAGGGGGGATTTCATCAGGCACTGCTTTGGTTCGATCCGTCGTCTCGTCCTCGAGAAATCCCCGGCCTGCGGCCGCCCCCTTTACGAAAGGGGGCTAGTGGAGTGCCTGCTGCTCTTCTGCATTGTGTTGAACAATGATAGGGCTGTTACTTCAGCTGAATCGTCATATTCGGCCCCGAAACCGCCTCATTGTTTAACCATCTCGCCGTCACCGTTTGGGTTTCTGTGTAGAGCCGCACGGCCTGCTTTCCGTGGGCGTGCTGGTCGCCGTAGAAGGAATTGCGCCTGCCGGTGAGGGAGGAGATAGGTAAGAGTACCGGAATCGGCACGTTGATGCCCACCTGGCCCAGTGGCAGGTGACGGTGGGACCCCAAATGATTGATAACCCGCTGCTTGATCTCGTCATCGGTGGCGCAGGGAATTTCGGCCAGGATGCGTTGGGTCGCTGGGTTCAGGTTGGGAAGGCGGCCGGACTGACTTTCAACAAAGTCGCCATTGATGAACAGGGGTGCTTGTGGGTGCATGGCTTGTCCTCCTGCTGCTGGCGCAGCCATCGGCGTGGTGGGGCTCCGCCGGGACAAAACCGTCTGTTAACCAGGCTGCTCAGGCAGCGACGGTCCTCGGGAGGATCGTTACTGCAGGTGAAGGCGTGGTTCCTTCTGCCCGATCGCGTCCGCTTATTGTTCTTGTTGAATCCGGCGGTTCCGCATTTTTGTTTTTATTGTGGCGGCCCTAACGGATGTGACACTCCGGGGCCTGGTTAACAGCGTAAAAGGCGTTTCGATCCAGTTCCCGAAGGAGTGGCCGAATGCGTGGGACCCATTCTAGTGAGGCAGGGGGACGGAAGTGGATTGACGAAATGAGCCAATAGATGGACTATATTGCTCTGTCTTGAGTATTTGCTCAAATGCCGAACGTTTGAACTTTCAGGTAGATAGCATGGCAAAAACGTCCGATTGGCCGTTGTCACCCGGGGCGGTTCGTTTTCATGTGCCGGAATTCATCTTGCAGATCTACCGGGAAAGCGAGATTTGTCGGGGCTTGTACCCGTTGAGTTTTGGCTACTATCCGAATGCGGCGGGGCATCGCATGAGCCGCGATGAGCACGACGATAATTTGCTGATCTATTGCGTGCAGGGGCAAACGGAGCTGATGCTGGAAGGGCGGGATCACCGGGTCCGGCCCGGGGATCTGGTGGTGCTCCCCAAGGATACGGTGCATGCCTATCGGACCCTGGATGATGATCCCTGGACCATCTTCTGGGTGCATTTCGAGGGGGAGTTAAGTCAGGCTTATCTGGACAACCTGGGTTACAGCTTTGAGACGCCGCTGATTCCGCTGGGGGTGCTGCCCAAGCTGGTGTCTGACTTTGAGGCGATGCTGGCGGTGCGCAAGACCGGCTACAGCGTGAAGGCCTTTATCCACTTGGCGAATCATCTCACCCAGTTGCTGACTTTCATTGCCATCCAGATTCCCAAGATCCAGGAGGGCAGTGGCTACTATCTGGATCTGGATGCCATTCACGCATACATGCAGCGCAACATCCATGGCCAGCTCGACCTGGATGCGTTGGCGGCCCAGGTGAAACTGTCCAAGTATTACTTTGCCCGGCGCTATAAGCAGCTCACCGGAGAAACACCCATCGGCCACTTTATCCGGATGAAGATGGAACACGCCTGCTATCTGCTGGATTTGTCCGGGCGCAGCATCAATGCCATCGCCCAGGAGCTGGGGTATGAGGACCCTTATTACTTTTCCCGCCTGTTCAGCAAGGTAATCGGGCTACCACCCCGGGAATACCGGCGCTTGAAGTATCGTTAACGCCGTTCCACCCAGCCTTGCAGGTTTTGCAGGGCCAGGTTTTCCAGCAGGTCAATGTGCTCTTCACTGGCGTTAAGGGCCGGGATGTACTGGAAGTCCTGGCCGCCGGCGTGCTCGAAGTATTCTTTGTTTTCTTCCTGAATTTCTTCCAGGGTTTCCAGGCAGTCCGCCGCAAATCCCGGGCAGATCGCGTCGAGCCCCTGGATGCCTTGCTTGCCCAGAGCCTTCACCGTTTCATCGGTATAGGGCGTGAGCCACTCGGCCCGGCCAATCCGTGACTGATAGCTGAGCTTCCATTGATCGGGGCGCAGGCCCAGCAGATCCGCCACGGCCTGGGAGGTTTCTTCGCACTCGCGGGGATAGGGGTCGCCCAACAGGGCGTATTCCTTGGGAATGCCGTGGTAGGAAAACAGCAGAAAGCCCTGGCGCCCACGCTGTTTCCAATGGCTGCGGATACTGTTGGCCAGCGCCTGGAGATACAGGGGGTGCAGGTGATAGCGTTTGATAAAACGGATTTCCGGGATGTTGCGCAGCGTGGCGGTAGCCTTGTTGAGGGCATCCCAAACCGCCGCGGTGGTGGTGGCGGAGTACTGGGGATACAAGGGCAGAACCAGAATTCGCTCAACCCCTTCCGCCTGGAATCGGTCCAGGGCCGAGGCGATGGAAGGGTTGCCATAGGTCATGGCGTGTTCAACCCGGACCTGATCGCCAAAGTGTGCCTGCAGGCGTTGGGCCAGGCCATGGTTTTGCTGCTCGGTAATGACCTTGATCGGGGAGCCGCCTTTGAGCCAGATTTGCTGGTATTTGGAAACCAGCCCCTTGGGGCGGAACGGCAGAATAATCAGATTCAGAACCAGCCACCAGATCAGGCGCGGTGCTTCCACCACCCGGCGGTCGCTGAGGAATTGCTTGAGGTAGCTGCGGATCGCTTGGCGCTCCGGTGCGTCGGGTGTGCCAAGGTTGACCAGTAAAATGCCGGTCTTCGCCTCAAGAGAAGGCGGTGGGGTGTCCAGGGACTGATCGGTTTTCATGGGGACTGCCTAGGATTTGACTCAAAATAGGATAGACTGTGGCTTATTGGATCCGAAGTAGGCCATCGTTCGATTGGGTAATGGCCTATCCGGAAATTGCTGTCCTACTATACACTGTCTAACGAACTATACACTGTCTCACAAAAGTGGTGAAAACCTGCCGCTCTTGATGTGTATCAAATGGATTGTTGTAGACTTCGCTAAATTCAAGATTAACTATATTCAATATTAAGAATGCATCTTATAATGTGATGCACAATCCTGTGAAATGAGAGGTCGTCATGCTCAATGGAATCAAAAAGTCTGCTTTGACGCTGACTGCGGTTGTTGCCGCCACTCTGCCATTTGCCGCCAACGCCGCGGATCCGGAAGCGGGCAAACAAAAAGCCACGACAGTGTGTGCAGCTTGCCACGGTGCCACCGGTAAAGCCCCGATTCCCATCTATCCGAACCTGGCCGGACAAAATGAGGCTTATCTGGTGTCTTCCATGAAGGCCTACAAAAACAAGGAGCGTACCGGTGGTCAGGCTATTGTGATGCAGGGGCAGGCGATGGCGTTGAGTGACGAGGATATCGCGAACCTGGCGGCTTATTACTCCAAGCAAACGCCCTAAGCGGTTATCGACTGACCAGTCGAACCTCGGAAAGGCATGAAAAAGGCAGGCGCCAGGCCTGCCTTTTTCATTTCAGATCAGGGCACGATCCGGTAGCTGGGGCGGTAATGAGAGCCCGGCAACTTCATCCGGTTTTGTTGGACAAACGCGTTCAGCAAGCCTTCCAACGGCTCTAAAATCTCCTTGTCGCCGCGGATTTCGAACGGCCCGAGGGAGTCCACCAGCTCAATCCCATCCGCTTTCACGTTGCCCGCCACAATGCCGGAGAAGGCTCGTCGCAGATCCGCCGCCAGCTTATGCACGGGCTGGTCTTTGTGAAGCTGGAGCGCCAGCATGTTCTCGTGGGTTGGCTTAAAGGGGATCTGGAAGTCGTTCTCGATTTTCAGCAGCCAGTTGAAGTAGAAGGCATCGCTGTGATCCCGACGGAACTGGGTGACTTCCTGAATGCCCCGCTTCATCTGGCGGGCCACCTCTGCCGGGTCATCAATAATGATCTGGTAACGCTTGCGGGCTTCCTCGCCCAGGGACAGGGCAATGAACTCGTCGATCATCTGGAAGTAGCCGGCCTGGGCCTTGGCCCCGGTGAAGATCACCGGGAACGGCAGATCCCGGTTTTCGGGATGCAGCAAAATACCCAGCAGGTACAGAATTTCCTCGGCGGTGCCGACCCCTCCGGGGAACACGATAATGCCGTGGCCCAGTCGGACAAAGGCCTCCAGGCGCTTCTCGATATCCGGCATGATGACCAGTTCGTTCACAATCGGGTTGGGAGCTTCGGCGGCGATAATGCCCGGCTCGGTAATGCCGATATAGCGTCCGTCCTTGATCCGTTGCTTGGCATGGGCAATGGTGGCCCCTTTCATCGGGCCCTTCATGGCGCCGGGCCCGCAGCCGGTACAGATGTCCAGATCCCGCAGCCCCAGTTGATGGCCGACTTCCTTGGTGTAGTCGTACTCTTCACGGGTGATGGAGTGTCCACCCCAACAGACCACCAGATCCGGTTCTTCCCGTGGGATCAGCACCCGGGCATTACGCAGGGCATGGAAAATAAAGTTGGTGATGTTGTCCGAGCGGTTCTCATCCAGTTGAGTCAGCAGGGTGTGGCAGTACACGATGTCCCGCAATACGGCGAACAGGTGAGACTTGATCCCCTTGATCATCTGCCCGTCCACAAACGCCTGGCCAGGGGCGTTGTGGACGCCCAGCTTGATGCCGCGGGGTTGCTGGATCACTTCGATGTCGAAATCCGCATACGCCTTGAGGACTTCGGCGCTGTCGTCGGACGGTGAACCGGAGTTGAGGACCGCCAGGGCGCAGCGGCGGAACAATTCATGGAGACCGCTCTGGCTTTTATCCGCCAGCAGGCTCACTTCATATTGAGAAACCAGGTCAAGGGTGCCTTCCGGGGAAATCCGGGCGCTAATACGTCGATGCGTCATAAGTACAATAATACTCGTTGGTCTAGTGGGGGAACTGGGCCGTGGTTTACGAAGAATTGGCTGCAGAACCCGTTCTTTATTATTTGTGGAATCCGACGGTTACGGAAAAGCTAAGCCGGAAACCGGTCACTGTTATACCCGGCGATGAAAGAATGCCGGGTACGGACATGCGAACTTTGTCCCAAACCGTTAAAATATAGCTCTTTCATTACAGGTCTGGGTCCATGAAGTTTATCGTCAAACTATTTCCTGAAATCACCATCAAGAGCAAGCCGGTGCGCAAGCAACTGACCAAGCAGCTGCGGCAGAATATCCGGCGTGTGCTGAGGCATATCGATGCAGGGGTCGTAGTGGTTGGCGAGTGGGATAAGATCGAGGTTACTCCTCAGACAACGGACCCCGCTCTGATCCGGCAGCTGGCCGAAGCGCTGCAGCGCATCCCGGGTATTTCCAATATCCTGGAGGTTCAGGAGCATGAATTCAAGGATTTGGACCACATTTTCCAACTGACCAAAGAGGCCTACGGGGCCAGCCTGGCGGGAAAAACCTTTGTGGTGCGGGTGAAGCGGGCCGGCATTCATCCGTTTAAGTCGACCGAGGCCGAGCGGTATATCGGGGGCGGTCTCAATCAACAGACCGAGGCCAAAGGGGTTGACCTGCACAACCCGGAGGTGACGATCCGTCTGGAGATCCGTCACCAGAAGCTCTATCTGATCAGTCAGCGCTATGAGGGGCTGGGGGGCTATCCCCTGGGAAGCCAGGATACGGTGCTGTCGCTGATTTCCGGAGGCTTTGACTCCGGCGTGGCCAGTTTCCTGACCATGCGCCGGGGCCTGCGCACCCATTTCTGCTTTTTCAATCTGGGCGGCACCGCCCATGAGGTGGGCGTCAAGCAGGTGGCCTGTTACCTGTGGGAGCGTTACGGCCTGTCCCATCGGGTCCAATTCATCACGGTGCCCTTTGAGGAAGTGGTGGCGGAGATCATCCGGTCGGTGGACAACTCCCATATGGGGGTGATCCTGAAGCGGATGATGCTGCGTGCCGCCGAGCAGGTGGCCGAGGAATTGGAGGCCAGTGCCCTGGTGACCGGGGAGGCCATCGCCCAGGTTTCGAGCCAGACGCTGGCGAACCTGAATGTGATCGACTCGGTGACGGACATGCTGGTACTGCGGCCGCTGATCACCACCGACAAGCACGAGATCATTCGGATCGCGCGCCAGATCGGCACCGAGGAATTTGCCAAGAACATGCCCGAATACTGCGGCGTGATTTCCCGCAATCCCAAGACCCGCGCCCGCAAAGACCGGGTGGAGCACGAAGAGGGCAAGTTTGATTTCAGCGTGCTGGAGCGGGCCGTTGCCAACCGGGTACGGATCAATATTGACGAGATCATGAACACGGTGGTGTCCATTGATGATGTGGAGGCGGTGCAGATCCCTTCGACCCGGGACGTGATCATCGATATCCGCCACCCCGATGAGGAAGAGCGTCAGCCCCTGCACCTGACCAACAATGAAGTGCTCAAGATCCCGTTCTATGAACTGAATAGCGCCCTGGAGGATCTGGACCCGGCCAAGCGCTATCTGCTTTATTGCGACAAAGGGGTGATGAGCCAGTTGCATGCCAGCCATCTGAAGGCGGCCGGGCGGGAGAATGTGTTGGTGTACCGCCCCGTGGACATGGTGCAGCACTGCTACGCTTAGCCTGATCTTTTAGTGGCCTTGAAATTACACGACAATACCTCGAATTATTAGGGACGATCTTCGATTCGAGGTATTGAACATGGGACAAGGCGTGCGTTTTGGTGTGTTGATGATGATCCTGCTGTTGGCGGGCTGCGGCATCAACAATATTCCGACCTATGATGAGCAGGTCAAATCGGCCTGGGGACAGGTTCAGAACCAGTACCAGCGTCGTGCCGACCTGATCCCCAACCTGGTGGAGACGGTCAAGGGCTATGCGGTTCAGGAGCGGGAAACCCTGACCGACGTGGTCGAGGCCCGAGCCAAGGCCACCTCCTTTCAGGTGAATGAAAACCTGATCGACAACCCCGAGCGCCGCCAGCAGTTTATCGAGGCCCAGGAGCAGTTATCGGGCGCCTTGAGTCGCCTGATGGTGGTGGTTGAGCGCTATCCCGATCTCAAATCCAACCAGAACTTTCTGGCCCTGCAGTCACAGCTGGAGGGCACGGAAAACCGCATCGCAGTGGCCCGGCGTGACTATATCAGCGCCATTGAGCGCTACAACACCGAAATTCGTACCTTCCCCGGCCGTCTCTGGCACAGCATTCTTTACAGCGATCTGCCGGTGCGGGAGAGCTTCATCGCCACCACACCCGAGGCCGAGCAGGCGCCCAGAGTCCAGTTTTAGGTCGAGGGCGCTGGATGAGCCAGCGAGTGCGATCCGACTGACGAAGGAGGCTGTGGATGAGAGTCAAACGCTTCATCTTGGTACTGCTGATCCTCGGGGCGGGCTGGGCCCAGGCCGCTCCTGAATTCCCGCCCCTGACCGGGCGGGTGGTGGATCTGGCCAATCTCCTAAGCCCCCAGACCGAAGCCAATCTGACACGGGTGCTGGCGGAGCATGAGCAGGCGACCACCAATCAGGTCGTGGTGGTGACGCTCCCCAGCCTGCAGGGCTATGAGATCGCCGACTACGGCTACCAGCTCGGACGGCACTGGGGGATTGGCCAGCAAGGTAAAGACAATGGCGTGTTGCTGATTGTTGCCCCGCAAGAGCGGAAGATGCGCATTGAGGTGGGCTATGGCCTGGAAGGGGAGCTGACGGATGCGGCTTCATCCCTGATTATCAACCGGGTGATGGCGCCGATGTTTCAGCAGGGCCAGATGGAGCAGGGCATTATCGCCGGCGTTGGCGCGATCCTGACCGTGTTGCAGGCCGAACCCGGTAGTTTGACCACGGCGGCGAACCAGCGGGATGAGTCTGAGCGGGTTGCGGTGCCGTTTCTGGTGACCTTTCTGTTTTTCGTCATCCTGATGTTCGTCAGTGGGGGGCGCGGCCGGCGCGTTGGGCGTTATCGGCGTGGCATCTACGTGGGTGGACTGGGTGGCTTTGGCCGTGGCGGCTTCGGCGGCGGGGGCGGATTTGGTGGCGGCGGCGGTGGTTTTGGCGGCGGCGGAGCTTCAGGAGGATGGTAAGTGGCGCTGTTGAGGGAAACTGAAAAACAACAGGTGGCGGATGCAATTGCCCGGGTCGAGCGGGAGACGGACGCCGAGCTGGTGACTGTGCTGGCCCCCCGGGCTGATGATTATTTGTATATCTCGGTCCTCTGGGCGGCGTTGATCGCGCTGCTGGTTCCGGGGCTGCTCAACTATCTGGCGGGCTGGTGGAACACTTCTGAGATCCTGTTGGTGCAGTGGGGCACTTTTGTGGGGTTGGGGCTGCTGTTTCGGGTTCCGGCCATCACCTCACGGCTGGTGCCCCGTTCAGTGCGTTACTGGCGGGCCTCCAACCTGGCAAAAGCCCAGTTTTTGGAGCAGAACCTGCACCATACCCAGGGCGAAACCGGCATGCTGATTTTTGTTGCGGAAGCCGAGCGCTATGTGGAGATCATCGTTGACCGGGGTATTGCCAAACATTGTGATGATGGCCAATGGGAAGACATTGTCCGCCGGTTTACCGAACGGGTGCGCCAAAAGCAGACCCTGCAAGGCTTTATCGAGTGCATCGAGGCTTGCGGGGTACTGTTGCGGGAGAAAGTGCCCGCCACCCATGAGCGCAACGAGCTGCCCAACCATCTGGTGATTCTGGATTAACCGGCCCGGGCCAGGAGCCATAAGCTGGCCAGGAGTCGTAAGCTCGTTGAGAGAGTATCTAGGCCAGTTCCAGCTCCAGCCGTTTTTCACTGGCCAGTAATGTGGCAAATTCTTTGGCCGGCAGTGGGTGGCTGAATAAATAGCCCTGGATCTGGTCGCACTGATGATCTTTCAGGAACTGGAAGGCTGCCCGACTCTGGACTCCCTCGGCGATGACTTCCATGCCCAGGGTCTTGGCCAGGGCGATCACTGCCGCGGCAATGGCGGCATCTTCCGGGTCATGATCAATATCACGAATAAAAGACTGGTCGATCTTGAGCTTATCCACCGGAAAACGCTTCAGGTAACTGAGGCTGGAGTAGCCGGTGCCAAAGTCGTCGATCGCCAGTTTCAGCCCCATCGCCTTGAGCGTCTGCAGGGTATTGATGGAGTCTTCGGTGTAGGCCATCACCGTGCTTTCGGTCAGTTCCAGCTCCAGGTTTTCTGGCGGCATGTCGAGCTCACTGAGGGTGTCGGTGATGAGCCGGATGATATTTTTCTGGCGGAACTGCAAGGACGACAGGTTAATCGCCAGCAGAAACGGCGGCAGCCCCTCCTTTTGCCACTGTTGATACTGCTGGCAGGCTTCTTGAAGTGCCCAGCTGCCAATGGGATGGATTAACCCGGTGTCTTCCGCCAAGGGAATAAAGATGCCGGGTGAAACCAGGCCCAGCCGGGGGTGTCGCCAGCGGATCAGGGCTTCAGCGCCGATAATGGCGCCGGTTTTAACATCCACCTGGGGCTGGTAGTGGAGGCACAGCTCATCGCGGTCCAGGGCGCGGCGCAAGCCATGCTGGAGGGACAGGCGGCGGCTGACATCCTTGTTACTCATGTCCTGGGCATAGATCTGATAATTATTCCGCCCGCTGGCCTTGGCGGCGTACATGGCGGCATCGGCATTCTTGATCAGGATATCCGCATTGCGTCCATCCTTGGGAAAATAGCTGATGCCAATGCTGGCCGTAACCACCACCTCATGATTGCCCAGTTTAAACGGGTGGGTGAGTGAGTGCAGGATTTTCTCCGCCACATGAACGGCGAGCTCGTCGCGGGGGATATCGGGCAGGGCCACGATAAATTCATCTCCCCCCTGACGCACCACGGTATCGGCATCCCGCAGGCAGTCGCGGATACGCTCGGCAGCCGCCTTGATCAAGAGGTCGCCGACGCCATGACCGAGGGAGTCGTTGACCATCTTCAGGCGGTCCAGGTCGATAAAGAGCACCGCCAGCTGGCTGCCATGGCGACTCGCGTTGGCGATTAGCATCTGCAGATGTTCATGGAGAAAGGAGCGGTTTGGCAGGCCCGTCAGCACATCATAATGGGCCATTCGCTGCAGCCGCTCTTCCGCGATTTTCTGCTCGGTGATATCCCGGCACAGGATACAGACGGTTTGGGAAGGCTGGCCCGGGGTCTCGATGGCTGAAATGCGGGCCGACAACCAGCGCCGCTCCGGACTGGAGTAGATAAACTCCAGGGTTCTGGACTCGCCGCTGGCGAGCACCTGCCTGACCAGGCTGAGTAGTTCCGCGCTGGTGTGCTGGCTGCTGATCTCCGTCAGGTTTCGGCCGACCGGGTTGATATCCAGCGGCCATTTGTTATTCCAGGACTGAACGCAAATCCCGTTGCGGTCCACCTCCAGCACGGCATCATCCAGGGATTCCACCAAGGCCAGCAGCCGGGCCTGGCTTTCGGCCAGGTCCTGTTCGGACTTCTTACGGGTGGTGATGTCGGTGGAAATTGCACCAATGGCCCACAGCTGATGGTGCTGGTCAAACAGCGGAAACTTGATGGTCAGGTAAGTATGGATGCCATCTGGCAGGGGCACCCGCTCTTCAAATTCGACGGGCTGTTTGCTCTGGTGTACCCAGCGGTCTGTCTCCTCGATGGGGGGGCTGCCTTGGTAAAGCTCCTCTTCCCGTCGACCAATCAGGGCTTCGGCTGAGGTATTGAAGATGCGTGCGTAAGCTTTACTCACCAGGATGAGCCTGCCATCCAGACCTGTCAGGGTAATTGCGGCTGGCGAGTTGTCGATGATGCTTTGAAGCTCCTGGCGTTTGCGCTGCACTTCCGCGCTGAGCTGAGACATCTGCTCCAGGTCTTCAATCAGGGTCAGGCGCATCTTATTAAAGGCCGCGACCACATAGTCCAGCTCGTCCTTGTTGGCGCTGGTTTTACGGTTCAGTTGCAGGGGCACGTGTAGGCGGTCCAGGGTGAGGCGGCGGGCGTAGTCCGCGATGGCATTCAGGGGGCTGGCAATCAGGCGTTGCACCACCAGCAGAATACAGATGGCAAGGGCCGCCACAATGGAAACCGTGGAGATGATGGACTGCTGTAGTTCATCCATCAGGTTGGCGCGGGTGATCGCCAAACTGGAAGCGACCCGGAGTTCGCCGAAGGTGAAGCTTTCGCCTTCATCCGTCCACTTGAGGGGAAAATGGAAGCTGAGTGAGCTGTCACCAGGCGGGTCGCCGAGGAACAGGCTCTCGCCTGCGGTGAAGCTCACCTCGGCATAGACGATATCCGGCACCTGCAATAGTCCCTGAAGCTGGAGTCGTAGCTCATCCAGATCATACTCCCAGGCATTGATCCGGATCGTTTCCAGGAAACTGGAGGTAATCACGTTGACCCGCTTGGTTTGTAAGTCCTGGATGTCCTGCTGATAGTGCAGATAAGACTGGATGGCGGTAACGAGGACCGCAACCAGGACGGTTACCAGCACCGTGTAGCCGGCAACTTTCCTGCTTAGAGAATGTTCACGGTGCCTCTTCTGTTTGCCCGACCATCGTGAAGAAGCTCGCGCCATTCGCATTCTCCCTGGCTTGGCGGTGAAAGATTCCTTCCTATTCTGGTGAATGTAGATGCTAGCTACCAACCACGCCAGCCACAAGGGAGGCCTTTCAGAACTGATGATTTGTCGACAGAAAACAACGGGCGCTCCATCGTGGTGGCCCGTTGGGTCTAGCAACCGCCAACCCTAGAATAATTGCTTTGAAGACTAAGCAAAGGACGGGTTATGTGCGGCATCTGTGGAGAGATCCGTTTCGATGGACAGCCAGTGGCGGCGGATAGACTCCGGGGCATGAATCAGGTCCTGCGGAAGCGGGGCCCGGATTCAGAAGGACTGGCCCTGCATGGCCGGGTCGGGCTGGGGCACCGGCGGCTGAAGATCATGGATCTGTCGGAGTTGTCCCATCAGCCGATGGAGAACGAGGAGCTGGGGCTGTCGATCGTGTTCAATGGCGCGATCTACAATTACCGGGAGCTGCGGGATGAGTTGGAAGCCGAGGGCTACCCGTTCCGTTCCGACGGCGATACCGAGGTGGTGCTGAAAGGCTATCACGCCTGGGGAGCGGAGTTGTTGCCCCGCCTGAAGGGGATGTTTGCCCTGGTCATCTGGGAGCGGGACTCCGGTCAGGTATTTATGGCCCGCGACCGCTTTGGCATCAAACCCCTGTATTACACCCTCAATGCACAGCGCCTGCGTTTTGCGTCCAGTTTGCCCGCCCTGCTGGTAGAGCGGGACTTCGACACCTCCATCGACCCCCAGGCCCTCAACTATTACCTCAACTGGCATGCCGTGGTGCCCGCCCCCCATACCATCGTGCAGGGCATCCGTAAGCTGCCCCAGGGCAGCTATGCCCGTCTGCAACCGGATGGCCAGATGCAGGTGGAGAGTTACTGGGCCCCCAGCTTTTCCCGGACCGAGGAACAACAGCGCTACAGCTTCGATGACTGGAAGGCCCGGGTACGGACCTCCCTGGAGGCCGCCGTGAAACGGCGGATGGTGGCGGCGGTGGATGTAGGCGTGCTGCTGTCGGGCGGGGTTGATTCCAGTTTGCTGGTGGGGCTGATGAAGCAGCAGGGTGCCGACCGGCTGAAAACCTACTCGGTGGGGTTTGAATCGGTGGGTGAGGAGAAAGGGGATGAGTTTATTTACTCCGATTTGATCGCCCGTCACTTCGGCACCGAGCATCACCGGATTTCCATTGGTTCCGACGAGTTGCGAGAGGCGGTCCCCCAGGCGATCCAGGCCATGGCCGAGCCGATGGTCAGCCATGATTGCGTGGCCTTTTATTTGCTGTCGCGGGAGGTTTCCAAAACCTGCAAAGTGGTGCAAAGCGGGCAGGGAGCCGATGAGGTGTTCGGCGGCTATCACTGGTATCCCCCATTGCTGGGCTCGACCGATCCGCTCACCGATTACCGCAAACGTTTCTTTGATCGCACCCCCGAGGAGTTTCGGGAAACGGTGACGGAGCGATTTGTCCGGTCGGATTATGCCGGTGACTTTGTGCGGGACTATTTTGCCAAGCTGGGAGCCATCCCCGCCGTCGACAAGGCCCTGGCCATCGATTCCCATGTCATGCTGGTGGATGATCCGGTGAAGCGGGTGGACAACATGACCATGGCCTGGGGCCTGGAAGCGCGGGTGCCGTTTTTGGATCACGAACTGGTGCAACTGGTGGAGCAGGTTCCGGCAAAGTACAAGGTGGATGGCGGCGGCAAGTACCTCCTCAAGGAAATCGCCCGGGAGGTGATTCCCGCGGAAGTGATCGACCGACCCAAGGGCTACTTTCCGGTGCCGGCTCTCAAGTACCTGCGGGGGGAGTTCCTGGCTTGGGTGCAGCAAGCGCTGACCTCGGAGACTGCCCGCCAGCGGGGCTTATTCAACCCCCGTTATGTGGACCGGCTGCTCACTGCGCCGGAGCACCACCTGACCCCCTTGAATGGCTCCAAACTCTGGCAGCTGGGACTGCTGGAACTCTGGCTACAAGCCCATCAGCTGTAGCAAGCCCATCGGCTGTAGGGGGTGGCAACTGGTGGTCCCGGGCGAAAGATCGGCGCTCGGGGCCTGTGGAGAGGACCTACCTGCAAGGACTGGAAACCCATGCCTGATCGTCCCGGATTACTCGAGCAGCGTCTGCAAAAGCATTTGCCGCCCAGTTATGACCATTTGAAGTCCAGGTTGGAGCGAAGTGGCGAAACCAGGCTTATCGAGAATGCCGTCGTGGACTGTGGCTGGGGGCGCCTGATCATGGCCCAGACCTTTCGCTCGCCCCGGGCGATTGCCGAGGCGCTGCTGGATGAGGTCAACGGCCGGCGTGATATCGCCCTGTATGTGAGCGACCCCCATATTGTGTTGTCTTACGCGCCGCAAAACCTGTTTCTGGACCCGTCCGATACCTACCGACTCTGGCTCAACACCTATCGGGCGGCGTCAGTGTCGCCGAAGGGCTTTATCGTCCGTCGCATCCAAAGTTTAAGTGATGCGCACGCGATGAACCGGCTCTACATCAAGCGGGGCATGGTGCCCACCGATATTGACCTGATCTACCAGGAACGTACCGCCCGCACCCATGTGTTTCTGGTGGCGGAGGACTGCGCCAGTGGACAGGTGATCGGCACCGTGATGGGCATCAACCACCAGGAGGCGTTTCATGATCCGGACGCCGGCTCCAGTCTCTGGTGTCTGGCGGTGGATCCGCAGGCCCGCTATCCCGGTATTGGCGAGGCCCTGGTCCGGCGGCTGGCGGAGCACTTTCAGACCCGTGGCCTGCACTCGATGGATTTATCCGTGATGCACGACAACCGCAACGCCAAGCGGCTGTACGAGAAGCTGGGCTTCCAGAAGATCCAGACCTTTGCCGTGAAGAACAAGAATGTGTTCAATGCGCGGCTGTTCATGGGCCCCCAGCCGGTGGAAGCACTCAATCCCTATGCCCGGATCCTGGTGGATGAGGCGCTCGCCCGAGGCATCATGGTGGAGGTGCTGGATGCCGAAGAAGGCTATTTTGAGCTCAGCTCCGGCATTCGCAAGGTGGTCTGTCGGGAGTCGTTGACCGAGCTGACCTCGGCGATTGCCATGAGCCGCTGTCAGCACAAGCATGTCACCCACCGCATTTTGCAGCAGGCCGGACTTTGCACGCCCAGCTACCGTCTGGTGACCCGGACGGCGGCTGATGAAGAGTTTTTGCAGCGCCATGGCACCATCGTGGTCAAGCCCGACAATGGCGAGCAGGGGGAGGGCGTGACGGTGGGCATCCGCACCCCGGAGGAAATGCGCCAGGCCATCAACAAGGCCCAGAGCTGTGGCGGCAAGGTGCTGATGGAGTCCTTCCATGCCGGCCAGGATCTGCGGGTGGTGGTCATTGGCTATGAAGTGGTGGCAGCCGCGATCCGCAGGCCAGCGGAGGTGGTGGGGGATGGCCGGCACAGTATTCGCGAGCTGATCGAAAAGCAAAGCCGCCGCCGCTCCGCAGCCACCGGGGGGGAAAGCAAGATCCTGATCGATGATGAAACCCTCAATTGCGTGGCAGCGGCGGGCTTTGGCCTGGACGATGTGCTGCCGGCCGGTCAGGTTCTGCCGGTGAAGAAAGCGGCCAACCTGCACAAAGGGGGCACCATCCATGATGTGACCGACGAGCTGCACCCGGCGCTGCGTGAAGCGGCGATTACGGCAGCGACGACCCTGGGAATCCCGGTGGTGGGGCTGGACTTTATGGTCGCCAGCCCCCGTGATGACCAATACGTCATTATTGAAGCCAATGAGCGACCGGGGCTTGCCAATCATGAGCCTCAGCCCACCGCCCGCAAGTTTATCGATCTGCTGTTCCCCTATACCCTCAATGCGATGGGAGAGGCGAGGCAGGAGCACCAGCGGAAACCCGAAACCAGTGGCGCCTGACGGGAGGTTTCGGTGAAAGCGGCGATCGAGATTGATCAGGATTATCTGCGGGAGACCTTGCGCCAGTTATTGGCGATTCCCAGCCCCTGTGGCTTTACCGATAAGGTGGTGCACTTTGTGGGCCGTTGCCTGTCGGAGCTGGGGGTGCCTTATGAGTTGACCCGGCGCGGCACCATCCGGGCCACGCTGAATGGCCGGGAAAACAGCCCGGACCGGGCCGTGGTCAGTCACCTGGACACCATTGGCGCCATGGTGCGTCGCATCAAGCCTGATGGCCGTATCCTGTTGGCCCCGATCGGGCGCTGGTCGAGTCGCTTCGCGGAAGGCGCCCGGGTGACCCTGTTTGCGGAAACCGGCCCGCAGCGGGGCACTATTTTGCCGGATGTGCACTGGGGCTGCAGTGGCGACACCGGAGTGCAGGAGCCCCTGTCCAGTTGGGATACGGTGTTTCTCCGTCTGGAGGCCGCGGCGTTTTCCCAGCAGCAGGTGCGGGCGCTGGGCGTGGAAGTGGGGGATTATGTGGCGCTGGATACCCAGCCGGAGTTTCTGGACAACGGTTTTCTGATTGCCCGTCACCTGGACAACAAGGCCGGCACCGCGGCCCTGTTGGCGGCGATCAAGTGGATTTGCGACCGCAAGGTGGAGCTGCCACTGAGTTGTCATCCGCTGTTCACCATTACGGAAACGGTGGGAACCGGCAGTGGTGGCGCCTTGTTTCCGGAGGTGAGTGAACTGGTGACGGTGGATTTCGCCTCCATCCACCATTTCACCGACACGGCGGTACGGGGTGTGACCCTGGCGCTGCAGGATGCCAGCGGGCCGTTTGACTATCACCTGACCCATCATTTGCTGAGGCTTTGCCAGCAGCATCAGATTCCCGCCCAGACCGCCATTCTGGAAGCCCACCACAGCGACTCATCCTCGGCCATTGTCGCGGGCCACGACGTGCGGACCGCGGTCATCACCTGTGGCGGCCATGCCTCCCACAGTGTGGAGCGGGTGCATCTGGATAGCTTGTGCAACCTGGCCTGGTTGCTGGCGAGCTATCTGCAGAGCGGGCCCGTGTTCAGTCGGGACCAACAGGTCATGGCGCCGCTGGATGGCTTCTCCCACCAGCTGGAAGCGGGGCAGATTCCGTCCCAGGACAACCAGTTACCCAATCCAGACGACTTGATCCGGGGATAGCCCATGGTTGCCTTGCCGAAGATCGACAGTGTCTATCTGCTGGAGCAGCTGCGGGCGCTGCTGGCGATTCCCAGCCCCTCGGGGTTTACCGATGAAGTGGTGCACTATGTGGCGGGAGAGTTGGAGCGCCTGGGGGTGGAGGTCGCCATCACCCGGCGGGGCACGGTGATGGCGAAGCTGGCCGGACGGGATAGTCGGTACGGGCGGGCGGTGGCCAACCATCTGGATACCATTGGTGCCATGGTGAAGGCCATTAAAGACAATGGCCGGCTGCAGATCGCGCCGGTGGGAACCTGGTCCAGTCGCTTTGCCGAAGGAGGCAAGGTGACGGTCTTTGGCAAGCATTCGGGCTATCGGGGCCAGGTGCTGCCCCGGATGGCGTCGGGGCATGCCTTCAATGAACAGATCGATACCCTGCAGGTCAGCTGGGATTCGATAGAAGTGCGCTTGAATGAAGATACCGCCACCGCGGAGCAGACCCGCCAGCTTGGCATTCAGCCGGGAGATATCGTGGCGTTCGACCCCGATCCGGAGTTCAGCACCAATGGGTATCTGTTATCCCGTCACCTGGACAACAAGGCGGGCGCGGCGGCGCTGCTGGCGGCCATCAAGGCGCTGCGCAGCCAGGCGCTGCAGCCCCGGCTGGATTTCCATGTGCTGTTTACCATTACCGAAGAAGTGGGAACCGGCGCCTCCAGTGCCTTGCCGCTGGCGGTGGAGGAAATTGTCGGGGTGGATATTGGCCCGGTGGCCCCCGGCCAGAATGCCCGCGAAAAAGGCGTGACCCTGTGCGCCCAGGATACCAGTGGTCCCTTTGACCGCCACCTCACCCGCCACCTGCGCCAACTCTGCCGGCAACACCATATCGCCTGCCGGATGGATGTGTTCCGCTACTATTACAGTGATGCCAATGCCGCCTTGATGGCGGGCCATGACGTGCGTGATGCACTGATTGCTTTTGGCACCGATGCCACCCACGGTTATGAACGGACCCACCTGAACAGTCTGGAAAGCGTCGCCCGCCTGATTACGGCTTATGCCCTCTCGCCGCCGCTACGGATTGACCCGGGAAGATGAGATCAATCGGGAAAGGGTGTAATCTTAGGACGGCTTTCAAGGCCTCGTTTTGTTTGGGAATGTGTACAGATGCGCAAGTTTGAAGAAGTGCTGGTTGCGTTGCGGCGTGTGATTCGCGCCACTGATCTGCATTCGCGCCAGCTTAGCAAGACCGTCGGGCTGACAGCGCCTCAGTTGCTGATCATGCAAAATATTCGTGATCTCGGGGCGGTAAAGATCAGTACCATTGCCCGCCGGGTCAGCCTCAGTCAGGCCACGGTAACCACTATTCTGGACCGCCTGGAAAGCCGTGGCCTGGTGTATCGGGAGCGCAATGAAGCGGACAAGCGCAAGGTTCACGCCCATTTGACCGAAGCCGGCCAAACCCTCCTGGAGCGGGCGCCGTTGACCTTGCAGTCGGAGTTTACCCAGCGGTTCGAGGCCCTGGCGGATTGGGAGCAGTCGATGATCCTGGCGGCGCTGCAGCGGGTGGCGCAGATGATGGACGCAGAGGATATCGACGCCTCGCCCGTGCTGGATGTGGGAGCCATCGACCGGCCCCATGAAACCGAGCGCTCATGATCGGGCGCCTGTGGGGATGTCAGCAGGCTTTTAAGGGCTTCGCCAATTCCTATGTCTGATTTGCCCTCAAGCAGTGAGCCGGGTTCGCAGTGGCATCTGTATCTGCTGCGGCTCGCCAATGGCCATCTCTATACCGGCATCACCACCGATGTGGAGCGGCGCCTGGCCGAGCATACGGCGGGCGCTCCCAAGGGCGCCAAATGCCTGCGGGGGCGTGGGCCGCTGCAACTGGTGCATGCCCAACCCGTGGGGAGTCGTGCCCAAGCGCTACGCGCGGAGTGGGCAGTGAAGAAACTGTCCAAGCGTCATAAGGAGCAACTGGTGGAAGGACGACTGGCGCTGGCCGAGGTCCTGGATACCCGCACCTGATCGCCCGGCCGCTGGCTCCCTGCTTGATCCCGTTTGGTACAAGTTACACATTGGCCTGTAAAAAGTGCCGAAATCCTGGCAGTTACGCCTCTCAAGCCTCCTTTCCGCCCTGGCATAAAGCCTGCTGGCTTTAGCATGAAACCTGTAGAGGAGGAGACCCATGACAACCCAGGAAGTTCATCGGATGCGGGATCTGGTCCGGGTCCTGAATGACGGCATTGATTTTTACCGGGATGCGGAAGCCAAGGTGCAGGACACCAACCTGAAGCGGACTTTTGAACGCATGGCCACGACGCGGGAGAAACTGATCAACCGGTTGCAGCCCTACATTGTCATGCAGGAAGGGGAGGCGGAGCATGGGCATACCGTCAGCGGCCGGATGCGAGAGCTCTACACCAGCATGCTCGCCTCGATGAAGGCGGATTCGGATCAGACCTATATTGACCACCTGGAAAGCCTGGAAGACAAAACCCTGGAAGAGCTGCGGGCGGCGATCAGCGATGCTGAAAACGTGGAGGTCGTTGCGGCTTTGCGGGAGTTTCATCCCCGGCTTAAACAGTGCCATGAGGAAATGCGGGCGTTGAAGCGCCGCCCCCATTAAGACTCCGTCAGGTTTGAGCGGGCAAAAAAATCCCCTCTAAAAGAGGGGATGGGGTGAGGCTTACTGGTGTTTGCCGTGGCGTTCCCGCTCGCCTTTGCCGTGATCGCGGCCCTTGCGGTGGTCTTTGTGCTGCTCCTTGCGCTCTTTTTTCTCCTTGAACCGCTCCTGTCTTTCCTTGAAGCGCTCGGCGCGCTTTTCATCCAGTTGCTTGAGCTTTTCCTGCTGATCTTTTTGCAGCACCTTGCCCAGCTGCTTGCGGGTCTCGGCGTGGATCTTGGCTTCTTTCTCCTTCAGGTTCTTGAAGGTTTCAGTCCGCAGCTTTTTCAATTCTTCATGCTGGCGTTCCAGAATCTGTTGGACCGGCTCCCGTTGTGAGTCTTGCAGTTCCAGCTCCTTGGCGAGGCGGTCGAAGCCGCGGGTCGGCTTGGCTTCCTCGGCGTAGGCTGCGGAAACACCCAGAACGCTGGTCAGAAGGGCAACGCTAATCAACTTTTTCATCGGCTTATCCTCTGGTGTTTGCTTTCGATGGGTTCAGATTAACGGCCAAAATTGCAGTAAATGTGGAAGAAATGAGGAAGTGGCAGCTCCTGGTCAGGCCTCGAATTTGTAGCCGGCCCCATAAACGGATTGGATAAACTCCTGGTTGGGGGCGGCAGCCTTGAGCTTTTGACGCAGCTTTTTGACATGGCTGTCGATGGTGCGATCACTCACCACCCGATGGTCGGGATAGATCAGGTCCATCAGCTGTTCCCGGGAAAAGACCCGCCCGGGCTGGGCGGCCATCAGTTTCAGCAACTGGAACTCGATCAGCGTCAATGCCAGCGGCTGACCTTGGAGCTTGGCAATCAGGCGTTCCTCATCCAGCTCCAAAGGTTGCGGCTGGGCCGTGGCGGGCGCCGGAGCCAAACGTCGCAGTACCGCTTTGACGCGGGCGACCACTTCCCGAGGGCTGTAAGGTTTGCAGATATAGTCGTCGGCACCCAGCTCCAGGCCGAGGAGGCGGTCAATCTCATCCACTCGGGCCGTGGTCATCAGGATCGGTACCTGGCTTTGCTGGCGGATTTCCTTGCAGAGGGTCAGGCCATCCACGTTGGGTAGGTTCAGGTCCAACAGGATCAGCTGTGGCTCGTGCCGCTCCAGCCAGGGTAGTACCTGGGCGCCATCAGGAAGATGGTGGCTGGCAAAGCCCTCCCGTTGCAGATACAGGGTCAGCAGTTCCGCCAGTTTGGCTTCATCTTCGACAATCAGGATCAAAGGGGTCATGCGGAGATACTCCCGGGTAGCTGAACTTCGATACACAAGCCGCCCAGCTCCGAGGGGCGGGCGAGGGCCTTGCCCTGATGGGCGGTGACGATGTTGGCGACAATGGCCAGCCCCAGGCCACTGCCACCCAGAGCCCGCTGCCGGCTTTTGTCGACCCGGTAGAAGCGCTCGAACAGGTGGGGCAGATCCTGCGCGTCCACACCGGGAGCCGAGTCCTCCCAGGTGAGTTGGCCAGCGGTGCTCAGCCGCACCCGCACACAGCCGCCGGGATCCGTATAGCGGATACTGTTTTGGGCCAGATTCTGCAGCATTTGCTCCAGCCGCTGGCGATCACCGGAAACCCAGACCGGCTGGGTCGGCAGCTCCAGGCTCAGGCTGAGCCGGGCCTGTTGCAACGGGCTTTGGAGTCGTTCGGCCAGGTCGGTCAGCAACTGGTTCAGGTCGAGTCGTTCAAACTGGTAGCGCAGGGCGCCCAGATCAGTGACGGCCAACTGGTGGAGGTCGTCCACCAGGCCATTGAGCTGGCGAATCTCATCCTGCAGCGAAGCCAGTGCCTTGTCGTCCAGTGCCATGACGCCATCTTCCATGGCTTCCAACTGGCCTCGCAAAACCGCCAGGGGGGTGCGTAACTCATGGGCGATATCGGCCAGCCACTGTCGCTGGGTGTTATCGTAGGCGCCTAGGGTGCGGGCCATCCGGTTGAAGTCTTCCGCCAGATCCCCCAACTCGTCCTGGCTGGTCACCGGCACCTGGGTGTCGTAGCGGCGGGCCATCAAAGACTGCATGGCGAGCGACAGTCGCTGGATCGGACGCACCAGGTAACGGGACAACGGCCAGGCGAGGCCGAGGCTCAGCAGCAGGGCCAAGGCCGCCACCGCCATGAACAGCCGTTGCTGTTGCTGGGCGAACAGGGCCTCGGCTTCAAAGTCCCGGGCCTGGATGGGCCGCCAAGCCAGCAGGCCATAGCGTTGGCCCCGGACGTCAATGGGAGCGCTGAGCAGTTCGTCGGGTAATTCCGGGCTGCCCGCCAGAATCCGACCCTCCGGGGAGAGCAGCCAGAACGGCATCAGCCGGTTCAGGGCAAAGGCACGCCGGGGCAGGTGGCGGTCTCGGGGGCGCTGGGTTTCTTCCGGCAACTGGCGGCTGGGCGCCTGCTCCGCGTACTCCTGCTCGATCAGGGTGTAGACGGTTTCAAACAGAAAACGCCTTTCCTGCTGCAGGCGCTGCCATTGGGCCGGGTCCTCGGCCAACTCGGATAAATGGGTGGCGATCCGCATCATGCGGGCGCTGTGGGCTTCATTCAGGTAGTGGTGGAAGCCCCGGTCAAAGCTGGCCTGCACGCCGAGCATGATCATCAGGGTCAGCAGCAGCGACAGGCCGCCCAGCAGAATGGCCAGCTTGGTACGAATGGAAAGTCGAATCATGGTGTGTCTCTAACCCAGAGTTCCGTTCCACCCAGCATAGGTTGAAAATGTGGAAACAATAAGGAAATTCAACAAACTGCCGTTGCCCGCCCCGCTTAAGCGGGTTCAAGACTGGCCAGGTAGGCCGCTGCCTGGGAGATCTGATGCTGGCTGAAGACACGGATCCCATGTTGCTCCAACAGGGCGGTGGTCACCCCCTGACCGGGCCGGCGGGTGCCGGTAAAACTGCCGTCATAGATCAGGCTGCTACCACAGGAAGGGCTCCGGTCGGTCAGAATCGCGATTTTAATATTCTGTGCCTGGCAAAGGGCTAGGGCCTGTTGGGCCCCGGACAGGAAGGCGGCCGACACGTCCTGACCCTCACAATCCCGTACCCGGGCGTGTTCGGCCAGCACCGCCTGGCCGTCGCCTCCGACGATCTCGGCCGGCGGTCGCGGGGTCGGCAGCCCGCCGGCCACTTCCGGGCAGAACGAAACCACCCGCTCTTCACGCAGCCACCGGGACAGGATGGCGTCTGTACTTTTAAGATCCGCCCCGTCGTAACGGACCGGACTGCCCAGCAGGCAGGCGCTGACCAGGACTTTGTGCATAACGGACTCCCATGCGATCCCGTTAAGGATTGATCAGACTTGAAAAATCAGTAGGTTGATGAGCAATTCCATTATGCACGATTACCAGGCGGCTGCTATGCTTTGAACGCTGTATGTATGGACCTCAGCCTGTGGTCTTGAGCGCTTGGTTGACGCGAGGGGAGACAGATTTGAAGGGCCGTTAATGCGCCTGAAGTCGGTGCTGGTTTGTAGTATTTTTTGGATATCCCGTGAAAAATAAACTGGTTCCCTTGCTCTCGCGCCGGCCCCTGGTGGCTGTCGCGGCCATTGTGGTTTTTGCCTGTGCCTATTGGTTGAGGCCGGAATACGGCCAAGCCAAGTTCATTGTCGACCAACCGGATCTGAGTCAGGTCCCGTCAGTTGAGCCTTATTTCGAAAGCGATTTCGTTTCCGTCACTCTGGACCAATATGTCCACGCCGCCTCCATGACTCATTTGCCCAGTGGGGAGTTTATGGCGGTCTGGTTCGGGGGCTCCCGTGAAGGAGCCCGTGACGTCAATATCTATAGCGCCCGCTTTGATCCGGAGTTGAAGGAGTGGGGACCCAACCGGGTGTTGGTGGATCGCGCCTACACCGAACAGTCGCTGAGCCGAATGGTGCGCAAGCTGGGTAACCCGGTGATTGGCACCGCCCCTGACGGGCGGGTCTGGCTGTTTTATGTCTCGGTGTCGGTTGGCGGCTGGGCCGGCAGTGCCATCAACTACATGGTTTCGGTCGACGATGGCCGCACCTGGTCCAAGCCCGAGCAATTGCGTACCTCGCCTTTCTTCAATATCTCCACCCTGGTACGTGGCCAGCCGGTGTTTCACCAGGACGGCACGATCGGGCTGCCGGTCTATCACGAGTTTATGGGAAAGTTTCCCGAATACCTGCGGATTGACCAGGAAGGCCATGTGATCGACAAGGCCCGGATGGACTATGGCCGGGACACCCTGCAGCCCTCTACGGTGGTGTTGAGCGAGACGGAAGCGGTGAGTGTGCTGCGCTATTCCGGGGATGGCCTGCGCCGGGTGCTGGTGAGTCAGACCGAGGAAACCGGCGAAGAATGGTCTCTGCCTCGGGCCACGTCCGTGCCGAATCCCAACTCCGGCTTAACGGCTGTGCGTTATAGCGATGATGAGATCCTGGTGGTGCTGAATGACCTGGAAAGTGATCGCTATCGGCTCAGCCTTTATTTGGCCAACCGGGATTTGAGCCAGTGGAAACTGATCAAAGTGCTGGAAGAGTCCCCGGACCCGTCGGGACAGTGGATCCCAAAAGACCAATATAAGAGCCTGATTCACAATCACTTCCTGGCGAGCGATGACGACTCCCATCAGCACCTGGTGCAGGATTTTCTGGCCCGGCTGGATAAGCGCACCTGCGAGGCTCAGGAGTGCAACTTCATCTACGACTATCCCTACATCATTCGGGATGATGCCGACAATTTCCACCTGATCTATACCTGGAACAAGAGCATGATCAAGCACGTGGAATTCAATAAAAATTGGCTGGAGCAGTATCGATGAGTTCTTCCCTGATGTTCGTGGCGTTGGTTTTTGCCGCCTTTTTCTATGTCGTGCTGCCCCTGGGGCGTTTGACGACGGGCTGGCGGTTGATGGTGTTTGCCGGGCTGCTGGTACTGGGTTTCGTGCCCTATAACGGCCTGGAGCTGGCCGGCTATCTAGGCGGTGTCATCGGCGGTGATCTGGCCATTCCCAGCCTGGTGCTGCTGGTCTGGGGCTGCCTGCGTCAGACCTTGGGCCAGCCCGCCCCGGAGTTGATGCAGCGGATGGTGCCGCTGTTCTTTTTTGCGGCGCTGGGGCTGGTGTTGTATCCGGCTACCTTGGGCTTGAGCAGTCTGGACCCGTACCGTTTCGGGTTTGAGCCGGGTTTGCTGCTGGTAATCAGTGGTGCCGCGGCGTTGGCCTTTTGTTTCCTGGGTAACTGTGTGGCGAGTGTGGCACTGATCCTGGCCGGATTGGCTTTTATGCTGGACCTCAAGGATACGCGCAATTACTGGGATTACCTGATCGATCCGGCGCTGTTCCTGTATAGCTTGAGCATGACGTTGCGCTGGCTGGGCCGGGTAGCTTGGGCTCGCGTTGGGGGTGTGCGTAAACCCGCGTTGGCGGTGGGTGAGGCCTGATCGGTTAAATGGAATAAACGGGGAATAAAAAAGCGGCCGGTGAATCACCGGCCGCTTTTTTTGTGGCCTGACCGCTGGGGCTAGGGCTCCGGCGCCCGGTTCTGATAGAACTGGTAATGGGCGGTTTCGTAATTGGCCAGTGCCAGCTGGCTGAGCTTTTCGAACAGTTCCGGATGCTCGGCGGCTATATTCTTGAGCGGGTCTTTCCCATAGAGCTCATGGAGGCTGGCCTGGCTGCCGTCGTGGTTGATGCGCAGCATATGGTCCTTGGTCACCATGCCAATCACCGGAAAGGCACCTTCCACCAGCACGAAAAACTCGGCTTCCTCACCTTCCGGCGCGGGCAGCTGGAGGTCTCGTCCGAGGGTGGTGTTCTGATAAGAGATCCCCAGCATCCCGGCAACGGTCGGCATCAGATCCACCAGGCTGGTGGCGGTGTCGTACAGGCGAGGTTCCAGATAACCGGGCGCGTAGATGATGCCGGGTACATGGTTGCTTTCCAGCTTCAGCCGATCGTGGCCGGGCATGTGGGGCAGGCTGGTGATGCGGTTGTTATGATCGCCAAACAGCACAAAGATGGTGTTGTCCAGATAGCCGCCTTCTTTGGCCATTTCCATAAAACGGCCGATGTTGTAATCCAGCAGTCGCACGGCGTTGAGCTGGGCCAGGCTGCGAAACCCGGCCGCTTTGACCTCTTCTTCCGGCAGCTCGATGGTCTGGAAGTCATCATTATGCTTGGGAATAGTAAAGGGGCGATGGTTGCCCGCGGTTTGGATATAGGCAAAGAAAGGTTTGTCCTGGGGTTGCTGGCGCAGGATGGCATCGGTTTCCTTGAACAGGTCCAAATCGGAAATGCCCCACACATCAATGACCGGTGACTTCCAGGACCCTTCTTCATAGAGGTGGACGCCGTCGATGCTGCGGTTAATCAGCGCGCGCATGTTTGCCCAACTGGCGCTACCGCCGATGAAGTAGAACTTCTCGTGCTCGGTAAACTGGTTCAGGATCAGACGCTGCCTTGAAATCAGCGGGTTACGGGTGGCGGATTCCTCCTTGGACACATCCGGAATGCCGGTAATGCTGGCCCAGATGGTCTTGGCGGTGGCGACCACCGGCACATAGAAGTTCTTGAACATCCAGCCTTCCCGAGCCAGACGGTCCAGGTTGGGGGTGGTGGGCAGGGGGTTGCCCCAGGCACTGACCCGGCTGGCACCCAGGGACTCCAGCATGATAAACACCACGTTGGGGGTGCGCTCAAACTGCAGGCGGTGGGGCTGCTCGCCGATGAAGCGGTCATAGTGGGGCTGTTCCGGGTTGGGATTTTGCACGCCCAGGTAGTCCACCATTAACGGATAATGCTGTTTCACCAGCTCCAGGTTGTAGTCCTCGCTAACGAGCCCCGTGGTGTCGTAGAGAAACAGCACCGGATTCAGGCCCAGGGCGCCCACGGCCTGGTTGCCGGAGAAAAAGGCCTGGCTCCAGCGCAGGGGAACCGGGTTTTCAAAGTTGATATTGCTGACCCGTCCCAGCAGGCCAAACACCACCAGCAGGATGATGGCAATGCTGCCCACGACCCGGCTGCCCAGCGCGATTTCGCGGGGTTGGCGCAGCAGAGTATGGGGCAGCAGGGCAAACAGCAGACCCAACACAACCGCGCAGCCGGCCAGCCAGCCCAGCGTGATCCACACCACCGGGTAGCTTTCCCACAGCATTTGCTGGGAAATCGCGGCATCCTGCAGGAAACGATAGACCGTGGCGTTAATGCGGACACCCAGATAGTTGTAATGGCCGAAGTCGATGACATAGACCAGGGTCACCGCCAGCAGCGCCAGGATCAGGTAGAGACCACCCAGCTTGCGGAGTAATGGGGAGGTTGCCAGGTTGAAGCGTGGCAGATAGGCCAGCAGAACCAGTGGCAAAGTGATGAGTAGCGCAAGCCGGATATCGAAGCGAAAACCGATCAGCAGGGTTTGCCAGACGATATTTTGATCGAACTCCAGGGTGTCACCCACCTCGGAAAAAAAGCCAAAGAACACCAGTCGCAGGCCGGCGAATAATGCCAGCAGGATCAAAAAGGTGCCCGCCAGGTACTGCAGGCGACGGGATTTCCACCAAGACATAAACAGTTACTTCCTCTAATGACGCGTGGATCATAGTCGGGCCGGGGAAATTTCGAGACCTGCGACCGGAGGCGAAAGTATAGGTGGAAATCGTGCTCTTGCAGAGAAAAAAAGAGGTGGGAGGGCAGGACGCCCACCTCGTGACGAGATGGGCGCGTCATGATGGCTAGGCGATCAGGCGCTCCAGGCCCCGCTGTTCCAGATATCGGGGATAGAGCTCGTAAGCCGGTTTGAGAATGGGTAGCAGCTTGACGGCCTTGGGCACGTTGCCCTTGGATTTGACCTGACGGCGGGTGAGGGCGGTGATCAGGTTGATCTTGCCTTGCCAGAACAGGTGGGCGAAGTCCGCCTTCATGGACATGATGACCTCGGGGGTCCCCTGGTAGCTGTCCCCCAGGAAAATCTGGACTTCGTCGCCGCTGGCATCAATGGTGATCCGGGCATCGGGCTCGTCATAGATGAACTGCACGACCAGCTTGGAATCCAGCAGTTTATCCC
This sequence comes from uncultured Pseudomonadales bacterium, assembly GCA_964514485.1. GTDB lineage: Bacteria > Pseudomonadota > Gammaproteobacteria > Pseudomonadales > Oleiphilaceae > JAEZAA01. The sequence goes on along the minus strand of CAZEWG010000001.1, from coordinate 195,102 downwards.
GCAGCGCCGGGTCAGACTTGAGGGCCTGATAGAACTCGCCCAACACGCTATAGAGCATGCTGGAGTCGTCGAAGACGTTTTTCAGCTCTGGCTTGTGGGCCTGCCTATAACTCTGGTTGAGGTCTTTTTCCTTGACCGGCAGTGGCGTCAGGCTTTGTTTGAAGAGCTTTTCAACGATGGACTTCACGGCCTCCAGGCTGGGCTCCCGGGGGTTATAGAGCATGGAGCCATCCACCATGGCGGTTTCGCAGACTTGCTCCAGCTTGGCCAGGTTATCCTGAACCCCCGCCTGCTCCAGGTTCAGGGGTAGTTTGGCCACCGCGCCCAATTGCCGCAGCAGCTCCCGGATCCGGATGATGCCGGCGCGGGCGGTGGCCTGTTGCAGCCAGCTGTCAATCACCCGGGTGGGTTGGAGCAGGCGCACGGCGAAGTCCGCGCGGGCCAGGTGGAGCATCGCCTGTACGGTTTGCACCGGTTGCGGGTAGGCCACGCCCAGGGCGCGGGCGATATCCGCATAACGCTCCAGCTGGGTTTCCAGGTTGTACTCCATCACTTCCGGCAGCACCAGGGCGTTCGCCAGGCCGTGGGGGATATGGTAAACCCCGCCCAAGGCGTGGGAAATACCGTGGACCATGCCCACCATGGCCTGGGTAAAGGCGATGCCGGCCAGGCAGCTGGCCACCAGCATGGCGCCACGGGCTTCCAGGTCTTCAGGATGCATACAGGCCCGCACCAGATGCTGGTTGATCAGCTTGATCACGTGCAGGGCGAGGGCGTCGGAGGCGGGCTGGCTGTCCTTGCTCACATAGCATTCAATGGCATGGGTCAGGGCATCCATGCCGGTGGCCGCGGTTAGGCTGGCCGGCATGGAGGTGGTCAGTTCCGGGTCCAGAATCGCCAGCTGCGGGAAAAACTGAGTTTCGGCAAAGGGCAGTTTGATATCGTTGCGGGTATCGGTAATCACCGCCACTTTGGTCACTTCGGAGCCGGTACCGGCGGTGGTGGGAATCAGGATGGTGGGCAGCAGTTCGTCGTTGCCCAGCAGATAGGCGCCCATGTGATCTTCCACCCGTCCGCCCTTCACCGCCAGGATATTGGCCACCTTGGCGGTATCCATCACGCTGCCGCCGCCCAGGCCGATGATCAGGTCGCACTTTTTCTGGCGCGCCAGGCGGGCACAGGCTTCCACGGTTTCGATGGTGGAATTGGGCGGGACCTGATCAAAGGTGGCGACGATCTGGATCTTGGTGTCGGCAAAGCCAGCCTTCACCTTGGCCACGATACCGATCTTGTTCAGGATCTCATCGGTCACCAGCAGCGCCCGGCGGGAGCCAAATCCGTCGGTGATCTCCCGCAGGTTCCGGGTCAGGCCTATGCCGTAGGCGACCCGGGTGGGCATGTAGAATTCAAAATATTCCGGCAGCATCTGTCGTCCCTCTGATTATTGTTGTTGGAGGCGTTCCGTGACCTGACCGCAGGACAGGCTCGAGCTTTAGTCCAGTGTAGTCTAAACCGGCGCTTAATGTTGCCGGCTACGCGGGCCCAGCAGAAACCAGGCAATAAACCCCAGCAAGGGCAGCAGGATGATCGCCACGATCCAAATGACCTTCTTGGCATTGCTGCTGTCACTGCCTGCCACGTTGACGATGGCCCAGATGTCTATGACCAATAACAACAAACTAAAGAAGCCACCCACTTCGACCCGCATAGCTGCACTCCCCGTCTGGTTTCCCTATTTTATAGAGACGGTGACGCCTTGGCGGGGCGCAGGCGGACCACGACCTGCTTCTCTTCATCCAGCAAGATCAGCTCCGGGCCCTGCAGGGTGGCCTGACGTACGGTTTGCAGGCCACGCAAATAGCGCTGCTCAACCCGATTGCGCTCTTCCTCGCACAGCATTCTGGTTGAGCCGATACGGCTGATGGTGAACTCCGTCTCCTGGAGTTCGTACTGACCAAAAAACTGGTTGCAACCGGCATACCCATGGCTGCGATTGTCGTTACTGAAGGCTAGGGTGGGCGCCCGGCCGGGGACGGGCTCGCCGTAAAGTTCGGCCACTTCCCATTGAGTGTCGATCAGACTGTTGGGAGAGAGGGAGCTGGTATCCGGCAGGGTAGGCTGCTGGCTACAAGCTGTCAGCCCCAGAAATGCCAGGGGCAGCAGACGCGAGGCTCGGCGCATGAAAAGTCTCCTTGTGACGAAGGGTGGATCGGTCGTAGAGTAGGGTGGGTCGAGGCTGGTTAAAGGTGCCCGGGGACGGGTATCAGCCAGTGTGATCATCACCCAAGGAGATCATAGCGCCAGACGCTTTGATTACCCAACAGAAGATGAGCCGTTCGCCTTGACGGACAGGGCTGTTGATATCGCAGCGAACCCTGATGGGAGCGAAGGGAGCCTATGAATTTATATCGCCATTACCTGTTTCCCTATGTGCTGGACTGGGCCATGCGGCAACCCGTGCTGCAGGAGCCCCGTCAGCGCGTGCTGGCCCGGGCACAGGGTCGGGTACTGGAAATCGGGTTTGGAACCGGGGTGAATTTAGCCTACTACCCCGAACAGGTGCGTGAACTGGAAACGCTGGATCCGGAATCCCTGCTGGCAAAGCGGGTTAATCAGCGAATCGCCCGGTCCGGGCGTCGGGTGCACTTCCACCAGCTGGCGGGTGAGCGGCTGCCATTTCCGGACAATAGTTTCGACACGCTGGTGTGTACCCTGACCTTGTGCAGCGTACAGGACCCGGCACAGGTGATGAGTGAGGCCCGGCGGGTGTTGAGACCCGGTGGCCGGTTCTTGTTTCTGGAACATGGTGCCAGCCCCGAGCCTGGCGTCTGGCGCTGGCAGCAACGCTTGAATGGGGTTCAGAAAGTCTGTGGCGGGGGCTGCCAGTTAATCCGGCCGACCCGGGAGCTGGTCGCCCAAAGCGGTCTTGTGTTCGAACAAGTGTCCCAGTATTACTTACCCAGGGTGCCCCGGTTTCTCGGCTTTATGACCGAGGGGTGCGCCTATAAACCGATGGGCTAGGAGTTTCAATGGGCTCCTGGCGTGATCAACCTGTGAGGCAAAAATGACATCCGTGAAACGCGTCCTGTTATTGATCAGCGGCTGGCTCTGCTTGATTCTGGGCGCGATCGGAGTGTTTTTGCCGGTTTTGCCCACCACCCCGTTCCTGATTCTTGCGGCTTTCTGCTTTTCCCGCAGTTCCCGGCGGATCCATCAGTGGCTGTTGTCGCAGCAGCTATTTGGGCCCCTGATCCGGGCCTGGGAGGAACATGGGGTGATTCCGCTCCGAGCCAAGTGGCTGTCCACCACCATGATGCTGCTTTTGATCAGTTATCCCATGCTGTTTATGCCCATTCCGGTGCTGGGCAAGAGCCTGATGGGGCTGAGCATCGTCTGTGTCCTGATCTATATCTGGACCCGTCCGTCGGTGCCCCGTGAGCTGGTCGTGGTCCAGAAGGAACTCTAAGCCGCTTGCCAGTGCTCGCAGAATCTCAGGACCTGACAGCACGGTGTGGATGGTCCGCCCGGGCTGAAACGCGGGCTGGACCATCGGGGCGATTAGCCGTCGAACCAATATTCCTTGGTGTGCATCTCGATCTCGCGGCGCTCGAAATGGCGCTCAATTGCCCGGCGTGCGGCCATTTTGCGGCGGGCCGCCTGGCGTTCGCGGGCTTTCTTATCCAGAGAGGGTGGAATGTCGTTCAGTTCAAGAAGGCCGGAAGCAACAGCATTGGTATGGTTATTATGATTCAGCATGATCGCTCTCCTGGTTGAAAAGTCCGCTAGCCCATACGGGCGGGCGTGGCCGGTATGGACCAGGGACAGACTATGCATAGCAAGCCGGAGACAATACTGCAGACGACAACTTCCCCGAGGTGGGGCGCCAGGAAACCGGCTAGGTGAGGTGAAGGCTAAGCGGCTCAGGTGACGATTTTATGATATCGGTGCGACATTTCTGTGAAGCAGAACAGAAATCCGTCACTGAAAAGATGAGCACTGCGCCACGGTTTTGCCGGGGTGGGGGGATCAGCGGGCGCCATCAGCCGTGGTGCGAGGGCTTGGCCGGTTTAAAGGCCGGGCCCCGGCGTAAGAACACCCCGGTGGCCAGGATGTCCAGGAGCACCAGGTGGTTTAGGCGCGAGACCATGGGGGTGAAGGTGTCGGTCTCTTCGTTCACATTCACGGCCAGGGTAATGTCGGCCAACTCCGCCAGGGGGGTGGCCCCCGGACAGAGACTGATCAGGGTGGCACCGGAGGCTTTGACTGCCTTCAGGCTCTGCAGCAAGGTCTGGTTGCGTCCGCTGTTGGAGATGGCAATGACCGTGTCCTGCGGACGGAGGGTGGCCGCAGCCATCGCCTGCAGGTCAGGGTCCTGATAGCACTGGGTGAGGGGGTGCAGGCGAAAGAATTTCTGTTGGGCATCCCGGGCCACAATGCCTGAGGCCCCAAAACCGAAAAAGTCGACCCGGGTGCTTTGGGCCAAACGGTCGATGGCGCGTTCGAGGTTGTCCCAGTCCAAACCGTGCTTTAACAGGGTGAGGCTATTGGTGGTGGCATTGAGTACCTTGATCGCCATGGCTTCAATGGTATCGCCACTTTTCACCGGAAAGGGAATCTGGCTGCGCTCGGAAACCAGTTGTTGGGCCAGGTTCAGCTTGAAGCTCTGGAAGCTGTCGAAGCCGATCGCGCGGCAAAACCGCACAATCGTCGGTTCACTCACGTTGGACTCCGTCGCCAGGTCGACGATCCGCATATGGATCACATCCTGGGGGTTGGCGAGTACGTATTCGGCAACTTTCTGCTCAGATTTGCGCAGCTCGCTCTTGGACTGTTGGAGTAGGTGCAGGATGAGGACGCTGTTCACAACCGGATACCTGGAAAGCCCTGACCCTGTACTATAAATCAAGCCAGGACAGGGGCCTAGCCCGTTCTGTCAGTGGCGCGTGCCGCGCCGCCGGACCCGGTTGAAGGGCGTGACGCTGGCCAGTTGCTGCTGCAGCAAGGCCGTCATTTGCTCGGTGGAGAGGGCCGGGGCGATGAAAAAGCCCTGGACGGCATTACAGCCCTGGGCTTTGAGAAAATCCAGCTGCTGCTGGGACTCGATCCCTTCGGCAATGACTTCCATGTGCAAGCTCTGGCCCAGCCTGATAATGGCATGGGTGATGGCGGCATTTTCGGTCTTTTCCACCAGATCGCGGATAAAAATCCGGTCAATCTTGATGGCATCAATAGGGAGCTGTTTCAGATAGCTCAGCGAGGAGTAGCCGGTGCCAAAGTCATCAATGGTCACCCGAATCCCCATCGCGCGCAGCTTGTGCAGGATCGAGAGCGACCGGGACACATTCTCCATCAACGAGCTCTCGGTCAGCTCCAGGTCCAGCAGGCTGGGGGGCAGGCCGGTTTGTTCCAGCACCGCGCGGATATCGGCCACCAGGCTGCTCTGGCGCAACTGGTGAGCGGACAGGTTGACGGACACCCGAATCTGGCCGAGCCCCGCCTCTTGCCAGGCCTGGGCCTGCCGGCAGGCGCTATAGAGTACCTGGGCGCCGACCTCGGCAATCAAGCCGCTCTCTTCCGCCAGCGGGACGAATTCAGCGGGCGGGATCACCCCTCGGGTGGGATGGCGCCAGCGGACCAGGGCTTCGACGCTCTCGATCCGGTCATTGGCCAGTTGCAGCTTGGGTTGGTAGTAAACCTCCAACCCGTTGGACTGGAGGGCTTTGCGCAACTCGGTTTCCAGCGTCAGCTGCTGCATGAACAGCGCCTTCAGGGCGTGGCTGTAAAACTGATGCTTGTTGCCCCCCAGATATTTGGCATGGCGCACGGCGACGTTGGCCTGCTGCAGGACCGGCGACATTTCCCGGGCATTGGCTGGAATCAGGGTGATACCAATGCTGGCGGTCAACAAGAGCTCATGGCGGCTGATGAATTGAGGCGCGCTTAACGCCTCCAGAATCTGCTCGGCCCGGCGGGCCACCTCGGAACGATCGCCGGTTTCCAGGATGACGCAGAACTCGTCGGTCCCCAGCCGGGCCAGGGTGTCCGCGTCGGGTAGCAGTGCGGTCAGGCGCTGGGCGGTCCGCAGCAGGAAGTTGTCGCCGATATCATGGCCCAGGCTTTCATTGAGCTGGCGGAAGCGGTCAATGTTGATGTTGAGCACCGCATATTCTGTTTTCTGGGTGCGGCTCTTGTGCAGGGCATCGTGGAGCCGGCTGCGAAACAGGGTCCGATTGGCCAGCCCGGTGAGGCTGTCATAATTCTGCAGGTACTTGAGGCGCTCATCGGCCTGCTTGAGTTCGGTCAGGTCGGAAAGCAGGCCGGCATAATGAGTGATCTCGCCGGCGCTGTTGCGGATGGCGTTGATATGAAGGTGACCGGGGAACTGCTCGCCGTTTTGGCGAAGCTCCAGCCACTCGGTCCGAAAGGCACCCGTGTGCAGGAGCTGGTCACGGGCCTGCAGCAAAGTATCTTCCTTGTTGGGGGCTTGGCTCACCTCCACCAAGGAACGGCCGATGAGCTCCTCCGGCTGATAACCGGTAATCCGGGTATAGGCTGGGTTGACCATGACGAAGTGGAACTCGGTATCCAGTACAAAAACCCCTTCCGAGGTGTTGTCGAAGACCGATTTGACCATGCGCAGCTGTTCTTCCCAGTGCTTCTCATTGCTGATATCGCGCCGGGTGCCCAGCATGCGGCGGATGCCCCCGGCCAGATCGAACTGCACCGCCTTGCCGCAGTCTTCCACCCACATCCACCGGCCTTCGTCCGTCCGAACCCGGTATTGGACCTTGTAATGCTCCCGCTGGCCGCGCAGATAGCCCGACAGCTCGTCCCGGACCCGTTGGTAGTCGTCTTCATGGACCCGCTGGCGCATGTTTTCCATGAATTCGGCAGAGGTGAGTTCCTTGGGCCCGAACACCTCATTGAAACTGGACTGATAGACATGGCCGGTGGTGAGATCCCAGTCCCAAAGCGCCAACTGGCTGGCCTCAATGGCCTGGGAGAGCCGGGTCTGGCTTTTTACCAGGGCGGCACTGATGCTTTTGCGCAGTTCCACCTGTTGGCTCAGCTGTTCATTGGCGTTGGCGAGCCGGCGGGTGCGGTCCTGGACTTTCTGTTCCAGCTCCCGCTGGTTCTCCTGGAGTTGCCGCTCGGCCAGCTCCCGCTGGCGGATCTCCTTGGTCAGCTGGCGGTTGAGTTGCTCAGCCTGCTGGCGGGCAATGGTCAGGTAGTGAACCAGGGAATTGTATTCCAGCTGATGGGCCAAACTGTTGCGGTTCTCTCTGTTTTCCCGGCGTCCGCTGAACAACACAATGGTGGTGACCAGAACCAGTGGCAGTGCCGCCCAGTGCAGCTCCGGGGTCTGAAAGATCAGGACCAGGGCCGGCAGCAGCATGGTCAGGGGCAAAATCAGCATGGCCCCGATCGATTGGCGCAATAACGGCAAGGCCAGCACCAGGAGGCCAATCAGAATGAAGCTCAGGCTGAGGGTGCCCTGTATGTCCAGGGCGAGCCAGACCGGAGCGGTGCCCCAATGCAGGCCAATGACGGCAAGCCCGCCCAGGAACAGCCCTCTTCTTAGCGGCGAGAGGATGCGGGGTTGCTGCTGGAAGCGGTAGAGCAGCAGGCCAGGCAGCAAGGTGAACAGGCTAATGGAGCTGAGCCAGGTGAGCAGGGGGTCAGAATGGCTCTGGGACCAGAAGAAAATACAACAGGCGATGGCCAGGGTTTGGGAGAGCAACAGCCATAACGGCGTCTGGCGATAAAGCAGGTGATACTGCTGGAGCAGAACCTCACTGGTGTGAGGGCGCGCCAGTTTGGCGAGGAATTCGAGCTCTGTCGAATTCGTATCCTGAACAGTCGGTTCTTCCTGAGACTGACTGAGCTGATCCTTGCTGATTACTTGCATAGTAACGACAAATACCTGGCTTCACTGCCTTGCCGGTGGACAAAATTTCGGACCTATTAAACCTGATGGCAGGGCCTGTCTCAATGATTATTATCAGTGAAGGCCCATTTCGGGTATTGGTGCACAAGTTGTTCTTTAAATGAGCTGCTTTATGGTTCCCGGTGAGGCCTTGGCGATGGGTTTCCCGAGCAAGACGCCCGCTCCCCGAAGGAGGGCTTTTGTGCGCCGTCGCCGCTTTTATGATTCAATAGCGGACTTTGTATGAGTCTGGAGATTCCTTCGTAATGGATGTTTCAACCATCCTTGAGGGCCTGAACGATGCCCAGCGTGAGGCGGTCGCGGCACCTGCTTCCAACCTTTTAGTTCTGGCCGGCGCCGGCAGCGGTAAAACCCGGGTGCTGGTGCACCGGATCGCCTGGCTGTTGCAGGTTGAGCATCTGAGCAGCCACAGCATCCTGGCGGTGACCTTTACCAACAAGGCAGCCAAGGAAATGCGCGGGCGGATCGAGCAACTGCTGGGCATTTCGACGGCCGGCATGTGGGTCGGGACCTTCCACTCCCTGGCTCACCGGCTGCTACGGGCTCACTGGCGTGAAGCCGGCCTGCCGGAAAACTTCCAGGTGATCGACTCCGATGACCAGTTGCGGGTGGTCAAGCGGGTGATGGCTGCGTTGCAGTTGGATGAAACCAAATGGCCCAGCCGTCAGGCCCAGTATTTTATCAATGCCCAGAAGGATGAGGGGCTGCGGGCCCGCCATCTGGATGATCACGGTGATCTCTACCACAAGACCATGCGTCGGGTGTACCAGGAGTATGAGGCCTATTGTGAGCGGGCCGGCCTGGTGGATTTTGGTGAAATCCTGCTGCGGGCCCATGAGCTGTGGCTGAACAAGCCGGAAATCCTTGACCACTACCAGCGCCGTTTTCGTCACATTCTGGTGGATGAGTTTCAGGACACCAACGCGATTCAGTATGCCTGGCTGCGGGTGTTGTCGGGTAATCGGGTGCCGATGACGGTGGTGGGGGACGACGACCAGTCGATCTACGGCTGGCGGGGTGCCCGGGTGGAGAATATCCAGAAGTTCCAGAAGGAGTCGGAAGCCTGTCATCTGGTGCGACTGGAGCAGAACTATCGCTCCACCTCGACCATTCTGGCGGCCGCCAACGCCTTGATTGCCAATAACTCGGGCCGGCTGGGCAAAGAGCTATGGACCAGCGGCCAGGAAGGCGAGGCGATTGACCTGTATGCCGCCTTCAACGAGCAGGATGAAGCCACCTATATCGTGGAGCGGGTGCGCCAGTGGATCGCCGATGGCAACCCCCGTTCGGAAGTGGCCGTTCTGTACCGCTCCAATGCCCAGTCCCGGGTCCTGGAAGAAGCCTTCGTGCGCCATGGGATTCCTTATCGGGTCTATGGGGGCCTGCGGTTCTACGACCGCCAGGAAATACGCAATGCCTTGTCCTATTTACGCCTGGTCCGCTTTCCCCATGACGACGCGGCCTTTGAACGAGTGGTGAACGTGCCGACCCGGGGAGTGGGCAATAAGACCCTGGAGGACCTCCGGGCACGGGCGAATAGCCAGGGCCTCTCCTTGTGGCAGGCGACCCTGGCGTTGCTGAATGAAGGCGCCATCAAAGGCAAGGCCGGTGCCGGCCTGCACCAGTTTACCCAACTGATTGAGTCCCTGGCGGAGCTCAGCCTGGTGAAGCCCCTGCATGAGTTGACCCGGGCCGCGATTGAGGCCTCCGGCCTGATCGAACACCATCTCAAGGAAAAGGGCGAGAAGGGGCAGGCCCGTAAGGAAAACCTGGAGGAGCTGGTCAACGCCACCCGCGAGTACGAGGCGGATGTGGAAACCGATGCCCTGGCGGAGTTTCTGGCCCAGACCGCGCTGGATGCTGGCGAGCGTCAGGCGGATGCCCATGAGGACAGCGTTCAGCTGATGACGCTGCATAGCGCCAAGGGATTGGAGTTTAACCTGGTGTTTTTGACTGGCATGGAAGAGGAGCTGTTTCCTCATGCCATGGCGCTGGAGGAGCCGGGCCGACTCGAAGAGGAGCGGCGGCTTTGCTATGTGGGGATTACCCGGGCCCGGGAAAAGCTGGTCATGACCTATGCGGAGTCCCGGCGCCTCTATGGCCAGGACAAGTATCACCGGATTTCCCGCTTTATTCGGGAAATCCCCCCGGCGCTGATTCGGGAAGTCCGGTTACGCAATAGTGTTTCCCGGCCCCTGAGCCTGGGCGGCAGTGGCCCTCAGGTTGGCGCTGCCCAGCCCGAGCTGCAGCTTGGCCAGCGGGTTCGTCACCCCACCTTTGGTGAAGGCGTGGTCTTGAACTACGAAGGGCAGGGCCCCCATGCCCGGGTGCAGGTGAATTTTGACCAGGATGGCAGCAAGTGGCTGGTGCTTTCCTATGCCCGACTGGAGTGCTTGTAAGGACAAACGGGTATTTTTAGGCTTCAATTACAGAAATCATTTTTTGTTGGTGCCCAAAACGGCTACATTGCACTGGGCGCCGCGTTGATGGGACGCTTTGGCTGGTTTGAGCTCTGGACTCGTACAAGCCGGCCCCGTGACAACAGAGTCTACTTGAGTCGTACTAGGGTTTGTTATGTCGCAGTTCGTTAGCACTTTCTTTAGCAAGTTTCTGCCCGCTGGTAGTAATCCCGATGATCCCGAGCTGGCCAGGCAAAAGGCCATTGTGGTGTTCTCCCTGATGGGGGTATTGGTAGGGCTATACAGCTTTATCAAGTGGATGGGCCTGGGCCATCCGGCCCTGACCGTCACCTCGGCCATTTTGGTGCTGGGATTGATAGGAACCGTGTTGCTCATCAAGCAGGGTGCCGGACAAATTCTGACGGCAAACCTGTCCATGGCGGTCATGTCAGTGCATGTGCTGAATATGATCTGGCAATTGGGGGGTATCGACTCGGCTCATGTGTATTGGGTTCCGTCCCTGATTGCGTTTGCCTTTCTGATCACCAATAACAAATCAGGCTTTGTCTGGACTCTCCTGGGACTACTTTTCATCGCCTTGTTAATGCGTCAGAAACTGACCGGCGCGCCCATGCCGGAGTTTGAGATGACTGATGCCGCCCGTCGGGTGGATCTGATTTCCGGGTTTATCTTGCCGACCGTGGTGATTGCCCTGGCAAACTGGTTTGCCGCCAGCCTGCGTGATAACGCCATGGAGGCGAACCGGGTGGCGATGGTGGAAGCCGAAAATCTGGCCCGCCAGTCCAGCGCCGCGTCCGAACAGTTGGGCTCGGTCATTGCCCAGGCCCGGGATAGCGCCCAGACGCTGATCAGTGCGGCCACCTCCTTGAATGAGAGCTCGACCCGCAGCGCTCAAGCCAGCGAGACCATTAGCTCTGGCGTGGCCCAGCAGGATACCGCATTTCAGCAGATCAACCTGACCCTCAATGCGATGGCGGGGGATTTGGTGGAGTCCAACACGCTGGCTCAGGAAATTCGTGAGCTGGCCAACAACGCGGAAGCCCAGACGCTCGATACCACCCAGGCCATGGCGCGTATGACCGAGTCGATGGCCAATATCAAGCGCAGCAATACCCAGATCGAAACCGTGATCAACGTGATTACCAGCATTGCCGAGCAGACCAACCTGCTGGCCTTGAACGCGGCCATTGAAGCTGCGCGGGCGGGCGAGGCCGGTCGTGGTTTTGCGGTGGTGGCCGATGAGGTGCGTAACCTGTCCCAGCGCAGTAACGAGTCTGCCGCTGAAATTCGCACCTTGATCGCCCAATGCACGGCCGATATTGATCATGGTATGGAAGAGGTTGGGCAGACCGAGCAGATTATGTTGCAAGTGGCGACAGCGGTGAAAGACATCACGGGCCACATTAACAAAATCGCCGATCAGCTGGACCAGCAGACCGTGGGTGTGGAAGAGCTGGTGACCTCCAGCCAGCATGTGGCGGAGATCAGCTCGCAAAACGCGTCCTCGACCCAGCATTTGCTGGAAGCCAATGGCGAGCTGAAGCAGCTGGCGGCACAGTTGTCCGAGTTGTCAGAGCGCCTGCATCAGGTGGTGATGAGCGCCTGATGGGAGCTGCAGGCGAGAGGCAGCGCCATCTGGCGCTGCCATCGGAGGCCGCTTAGCGGTCGGGAACAGCCCGGATCCGGCCGTCTGCGTCAATGGCGACAAAGACAAACAAGGCATCGGTGACCTTGCGTTCTTGGGACTGATAAGGATCTTTGGTCCAGACTTCCACCTGAATTCGAATGGAGCTGCGCCCGATGTCGGTCAACCGGGTGTAACAGCTGACTTCGGCGCCCACCCGAACCGGTGAGATAAATTCCATCTTTTCAATACAAACGGTCGCCGTGCGGCCTTTGGCAATGCGTCCGGCCATGGTTGAAGCCGCCAGATCCATCTGAGACACGAGCCAGCCCGCGAAAATATCCCCTTCGGCGTTGGTATCCCGTTCTAAAGCAACCACCCGCAGCGCCAACTCGCCGCTGGGTGAGGGTCCGGTCATTAATCTCATGACTTCTCTCTGGAATAAATAAATCAGTCTTGTTTTTGGTCGCCGTCCTGGAGGGTCCCGGGGACGAGTGGAGTTTCTTCAGGAACCGTCAGGTTCCCCTCCAGTGCTGCATGGTTCCATGTGGTCAGGCACCTGGCAAGAAGTTTCGTTAGTTTAGCCCAAATTCCAGGAAGGCAAGGCATTACTGCGCCGGGAGCTTTGACCGCGATTTTGGCCGGAGTTCCCAGACGGCGAGTGATCGTTGAAAAGCAATCGTCAGAATGTCATAAAACTGTCATGGCTCCTGTCTATAGTGGCAATCACCGGGCCGGCTGAGATGCGGCGGAGGCAGGTCTACTGCCCTTCAATCGCGGGGTGCGATTGGCGGCCCACACAGACAGCTAATAAAACTCAGGAGAGTGGGATCAATGAAAGTGAAGAAGATAATTGCTGCATTTGCACTGGCCGCGACCTCAACGGTTGCCCTGGCGGAGTCCAAGGTCGATCCGGCACTGGCCGTTTATGAGCGGGCCAGTGGCGTATCCGGCAGCATCTCCAGTGTCGGTTCCGATACCCTGGCGAACCTGATGACCTTGTGGACCGAGGAGTTCAAGCGTCATTACCCGAACGTGAACATCCAGGTGCAGGCGGCGGGATCTTCTACGGCGCCCCCCGCGCTGACGGAGGGCACGGCGAACTTCGGGCCGATGAGTCGTGAGATGAAGGACAAGGAAATCGAGGACTTCGAGAAGAAGTTTGGCTATAAGCCGATTGGGATTCCGGTGGCCATTGATGCGCTGGCCGTCTTCGCTCACAAGGATAACCCCATTCAAGGCCTGACCATGGCGCAACTGGATGCGGTGTTCTCCAGCACCCGTGCCTGCGGTTATGGCGAAGACGTTAAAACCTGGGGCCAGCTGGGCATTAAAGGTGGCCTGGCCAACAGCAGCATCCAGTTGTTTGGTCGTAACTCGGTATCCGGCACCTATGGTTACTTCAAGGAAACCGCGCTGTGCAAGGGTGACTTCAAGAACAACGTGAACGAGCAGCCCGGTTCTGCCTCCGTGGTGCAGGGCGTGTCCGAGTCTCTGAACGCGATTGGTTACTCCGGCATCGGTTACAGAACGGCCAGCGTGAAGACCGTTCCCCTGGCACTCAAGGAAGGCACTCCGTTCATTGACGCCACCCCGGAAAATGCCGCCACTGGCGAGTATCCCCTGGCGCGCTTTTTGTGGATCTACGTGAACAAGGCGCCGAACAAGCCGCTGGATCCGATCACCGGTGAGTTTGTGAAGCTGATGCTGTCCAAGCAGGGCCAGGAAGTGGTGGTGAAGGATGGCTATGTGCCGCTGCCTGCCGCGGTGGCCCAGAAAAGCCTGAAGGAGCTGGGCTTGGCGAAGTAAGCCAACCGCGGATGCAAGGATGCTCTTGGTACGACTGAAAAGCCGGTGCGACAGCACCGGCTTTTTGTCTTTTGGGGCAAGTGACTCAGGGCCTGGGATGAAGTCTGGTCACACAGATTAAATATGACAGTGCTGTAACATCACTGTCATATTTGCCAATTATTTTAGCAGCATCGCAAGTATTGGAAGACCTGGTCATGAGCCAAGAAAAAGTCGCCGCTCCTCATATCGACTTCAATGAACCCCGGCTGAAACGCCATCGCTCGCTACGGGCCCTGAAAGACAAAGTGGCCCGGGTAGCGATTGGAACAGGCGGGTTCACGGTGATTGCTGCGATCACCATGATTTTTTTCTACCTGCTGTATGAAGTTGCCCCGCTGTTTCAGTCGGCTTCGGTGGATAAGGTAACGGAATATCCGGTGCCTGCGGCTGAACTGGGGGAAACCCTGTATATCGGCCTGGAAGAACAGGCGGAAAAAGGGATTCGGGTGACCCGGGAAGGGCAGGTGGTGTTTTTCAATACCCAGGACGGCTCTTTGGTGAGCTCACAACGGCTGCCGATCCCAGAAGGGGTTCAACTGACCCGGGTCGAGGAAGCGGGCATTGGTGACAAGGTGCTCGCCGCCGGGACGACCGATGGGGGCGTGCTGGTGTTTGAGCAGGAATACGCGGTGTCTTACCCGGAAGATCGCCGGGTGATTACACCGGGGCTGCTGTTTCCCTACGGCCAGGAGCCGTTCCAGATGGATACCGGCGGCCGCCCCATCACCCAGGTTTCGATTCGCGATGACAGCAATGGACTCTTTGTGGTCGCGGCCAATGACGAGCACCAGCTCTTTTCCCGGTCCTTCGACAAACGACGCAACTTTCTGACCGGCGCGATCACCCTGACCGCCTCTGAAGTGACCATGCCCCGGATCAATGGCGAGATCCTCGGGCTTGCCCTGTCGCCCTCCGGCCGCTGGCTGTACGTGGGCACCGAGGAAGGCAAGCTGGATATGTTTGATCTGCGGGACCCCCATAATCCCAAGCTCAACAGTCGCATTGCGGTCACCGCCAGTGGTGCGGAAATCAGTGAGCTGAAGTTCCTGTTGGGCGGCACTTCCCTGTTGATTGCCGATACGGAAGGGAATCTCACCCAGTGGTTCCCGGTGCGTAATGACAAGAACCAGTACGCTCTGGAGAAAATCCGCCGCTTTGAACATGACGGCGGCACCATCACCCAGATTA
The DNA here is from genome assembly GCA_964514485.1 of uncultured Pseudomonadales bacterium. Taxonomy (GTDB): domain Bacteria; phylum Pseudomonadota; class Gammaproteobacteria; order Pseudomonadales; family Oleiphilaceae; genus JAEZAA01. The sequence continues at coordinate 180,071 of CAZEWG010000001.1, read as the reverse complement.
TTCCCGAGCACCGCCGCAAGGGCTTCGCCGCCCTGGATGTGGATGGCAATCTGGCGCTTTATTATTCCACCGCTAACCGGCGGACGCTGGAACAGCAAATCGGCAGCGGTCATTTCCATGCCGCCGCGCTTGCGCCCCGGGGTAACTTTGCCCTGTTGGAGACTCCGGATGGCAAGTTGATGTACTGGAGTGTGGACAACAAGCACCCGGAAATTTCCTGGTCCTCCCTGTGGGGCAAGGTCTGGTATGAGGGGTATGACGAGCCGAAACATATCTGGCAGTCCTCGGCCGCCAATGATGATTTCGAGCCCAAATACAGCCTGACCCCGCTGGCGTTTGGAACCTTGAAGGCGGCTTTTTACGCCATGCTGATCGCCACGCCCCTGGCCATTGCCGGCGCCGTGTATACCGCTTATTTCATGGCTCCCAAGGTCCGACGCAAGGTGAAGCCGGCCATTGAATTGATGGAGGCGTTGCCGACGGTGATTCTGGGCTTTCTGGCGGGCCTGTTCTTCGCGCCCTTCATGGAGTCCAACCTGCCGGGCGTGTTTGCGGTCCTGATTCTGGTTCCGATCGCCATCCTGCTGTTCGCCTTTGCCTGGGTGAACCTGCCCGAGCGGATTCGCCACCTGCTTCCGGAAGGCTGGGAGGCGTTTTTGCTGATCCCGGTGATTATCCTGACCGCCTGGCTGGCGTTCCAGGCCAGTGACTACATGGAAGTCTGGTTCTTCGGCGGCGATGTTCGCCACTGGCTGCGGGACGAGTTCGGGCTGGGCTTCAACCAGCGTAATGCCCTGGTGGTCGGCGTGGCGATGGGCTTTGCGGTGATCCCCACGATTTTCTCCATCACCGAGGATGCCGTCTTCAGTGTACCCAAGCATCTCAGCTATGGCTCGCTGGCCCTGGGAGCGACCCCCTGGCAGACCATGGTGCGGGTAGTGCTGCCCACCGCCAGCCCGGCGATTTTCTCCGCGGTGATGATCGGCATGGGGCGTGCGGTGGGTGAAACCATGATCGTCCTGATGGCCACCGGCAACACGCCGATTATGGATATGAACATCTTTGAAGGGATGAGAACCCTGTCGGCCAACATCGCCGTCGAAATGCCGGAGTCGGCGGTGGGCAGTTCCCACTACCGGATTCTGTTCCTGGCGGCGTTTGTGCTCTTCCTCTTCACCTTTGTGGTGAACACCCTGGCAGAGTCGGTACGGCAACGGCTGCGTAAGAAGTACAGTGTGATTTAAGGCTGGAGACACGGTTATGAGAATTTCCCTGAAAAAATGGACCTCCAGCGGTGGCCCCTGGATCTGGTTGAATGCCGGCGCGGTCAGTATCAGTCTGATTATGACCTTTGGTCTGCTGTTCTTGATTGCGGTACGGGGTTTGACCCACTTCTGGCCCCACGCGGTGGTGGAAACGGACTATATCGGTCAGGACGGCCGCCAGATGCTGCTGGTCGGTGAGATTGTCAGCTCGGAAAACGTCCCGGCGGAGCAGCTTCGTAATAGTGGCGTGACGGTGCCGGACGATGTGGAGTTCATGCAGCGCAACCTGATCAAGACCGGTAACCGGGATCTGTTCGGGCATGACTTCCGCTGGGTACTGGAAGACCGGATGACCGAGCAGCGTTATCCGCAAGATCTGGTGACGCTGGAGCGCCGGGAGTGGGGGAACTTCTACGGGCGTTTGATCGCGGTGCGCGCGGATGGCGAGACGGTTGCCGAGGGCGAGACGGCCTGGCAGGAGCTGCAGCCCCGCCTGGAGCGTGCGCTGAACATTCGCGCAGAGATCAGCGACATCGAGAAGGGTGAAATCGGCAGCATCAACTACAGCATGGAGCGGCTGCGTCTGGAGCAGCGCCGGCTGGAGCTGGAAAACCGGCTCACCCCCCAGATCCAGGCGGATCTGGATGGCCAGCGTGCGGCACTGGATGCCCAGTATGCCCAGCTGCAGGAACGGCTAACCCAGTTGTATCGACAAATTGGCCGGGACCAGATCCTGATGGAGGCCATGGATGGACGGCAAGTGGAAATTCCCCTGGCCAATATTGTGCGGGCGTTTCAGCCCAACGCCATGAGCTGGGGCGAGAAGGTCAGCTTCTACTTTGCCAAGCTCTGGGAGTTTGTCAGCGAAGACCCCCGTGAGGCCAATACCGAAGGCGGCATTTTCCCGGCTATCTATGGCACGGTGCTGATGGTGATCATCATGTCGATCATGGTGACGCCCTTGGGCGTGGTGGCCGCGGTTTATCTGCGTGAGTATGCCCATCAGGGGCCGGTGACCCGGATTATCCGCATCGCGGTGAATAATCTGGCCGGTGTTCCCTCTATCGTGTACGGCGTGTTTGGCCTGGGCTTCTTTGTTTACTTCCTGGGTGGCGCGATTGATGAGGCCTTCTACCCGGAGGCGCTGCCATCACCCACCTTCGGCGCGCCGGGCTTGCTGTGGGCGTCGATCACCCTGGCCATCCTGACCCTGCCGGTGGTGATTGTGGCCACCGAAGAGGGGCTGGCGCGGATTCCACGCAGTATCCGGGAGGGCAGTCTGGCCCTGGGCGCCACTAAGGCCGAAACCCTGTGGCGGGTGGTGTTGCCCATGGCCAGCCCGGCGATGATGACGGGAGTGATTCTGGCGATCGCCCGGGCGGCCGGTGAGGTGGCTCCCCTGATGCTGGTGGGCGTGGTCAAGCTGGCCCCTTCCTTGCCGCTGGATACCAACTATCCCTACCTGCACCTGGATCAAAAATTCATGCACCTGGGCTTCCACATCTTTGACGTGGGCTTCCAAAGCCCCAACGTGGAGGCGGCGCGGCCTTTGGTATATGCCACGGCTTTCCTGCTGGTGCTGGTGATTGCACTGCTGAACCTGAGCGCGGTGGGCATTCGTAACCGCCTGAGAGAGCGTTATAAGGCATTGGAAAACTAATCCGGCCCGTGCCAAACAGATTGATCGGAGAACACAATGAGCGACATGAACCTGGGCACCACTGATAGCAGGAGCGATTCCATGCAGGCCAACGACAGTTCCCCCGAAGCGCGTTCCGGACGGGGACGCATTGATATCAGCTCGGTAGTCCGTGTTGCCGAGACCCACCGACTGGAAGATGAAGCGGTGGCGCTGGAAGTCAAGCAACTGAAGTTGTCCTACGGCGAGAAAGAAGCCCTGCACGGGATTGATATGCTGATCCCTAAAAAGCGGGTCACGGCCTTTATTGGCCCCTCCGGTTGCGGTAAGTCCACCCTGTTACGCTGCTTTAACCGGATGAATGATCTGGTGGATGACTGCCGGATTGACGGGGAAGTGTTACTGGAAGGAGAGGATATCTATCGCCGTTCGGTGGACGTGGCGGATCTGCGGCGCCGGGTGGGCATGGTGTTCCAAAAGCCCAATCCCTTTCCCAAGAGTATCTATGAAAACGTGGCCTATGGCCTGCGTTTGCAGGGGATCAACAAAAAGCGGGTGCTGGACGAGACCGTGGAATGGGCGCTGAAGTCCGCCGCCCTTTGGGATGAAGTCAAGGATCGGCTCAACGACAGCGCCCTGGGCCTGTCCGGCGGTCAGCAGCAACGTCTGGTGATTGCCCGAACGGTGGCGGTGCGGCCGGAAGTGCTGCTGCTCGATGAACCGGCCTCGGCCCTGGACCCGCTCTCGACGCTGAAGATCGAGGAGCTGATTCACGAGCTCAAGAGCGACTACACCATTGTGATTGTGACCCACAACATGCAGCAGGCGGCCCGGGTGTCGGATTATACTGCGTTCATGTACATGGGAAATCTGGTGGAGTTCGGCAGTACCAACCAGCTCTTTACCAATCCGGGCAAGAAGCAGACCGAGGATTACATTACCGGTCGTTATGGTTAACGGAAACACCAAGAAGAGATTTGGGGACGGACAAGACTATGACGAGCAATAGCCATGTTGGGCATATTTCCCAACAGTTCAACGCAGAGCTGAGCAACCTGAAAAACCATCTGCTGGTGATGGGCGGACTGGTGGAAAAGCAGGTGGCTGACGCCGTGCAGGCGCTGGTGGAGGGCGACACCGCCCTGGCCGAGGAAGTGCGCCACAACGAGCATGACGTCAATCAGCTGGAAATGACCATTGACGAGGAATGCACCCGGGTGTTGGCCCGTCGCCAACCGGCCGCCAGTGACCTGCGCTTGGTGTTCAGTGTGGCCAAGATCGTCAACGACCTGGAGCGGATCGGGGACGAGGCGGAAAAGATCGCCAAGGCTGCCATGACCCTGTCGGAGGAGGGCCGTTCACCACGAGGCTATGTGGAAGTGCGCCATATCGGCAACCATGTGGGCCGGATGGTGCGTGATGCCCTGGACAGCTTTGCCCGGCTGGATATTGATACCGCCCTGCAGGTGATGAAGGAAGACGATTACGTTGACCTGGAGTATCGCTCCGCCACCCGTTCCCTGGTGATGTACATGATGGAAGATCCCCGCAGCATTTCCCAGGTGCTCAATGTCACCGTGGTCTTGCGGGCGCTGGAGCGGATTGGGGATCATGCCAGTAACGTGGCGGAACATGTCATCTTCATGGTGAAGGGGAAGGATGTCCGCCATCGCTCGGTAGAAAGTGCCCAGGCGGCGATCGAAGCCCAGAAACGCTAAAAGCCGATTCGCTGATTTCTATCGTTTCCGCGCGATAGGGAATGCTATCATCAACGCCCGATGTGTCTCTGACAGGTCGGGCGTATTTTTTGGCTGAAAAAAAGCGGCTAGTTTAAAGCTAGGCCAAAAAAATAGCCCACCGACGGCTCTGGGAGGAGAGGGAGAGGAGCCGAGGGTGGGCCAAGCCTCACCTTGCGTTGGTCTGGAGAAGGGGTAGATGTCTGCGCTAGTGCCGACGACCTTCTCAAGACCAACGTCAGAGTACTGAATCTTCGAGCGGCTGCTCTTGACTCAAGTCAAGCGGAAGTTGCATTGAGTGTTCAGAATGACAGCTCGCAATCTCTAGGCCTCTGTTGACGAGTAGTCTGACTATTGGCTGGGCTCGGCCTATTATGTTGGGTGTGATCGACTCTTGGATGTTGAAGGAAAAATAACGATGACGTTAGCGCGGTGTTTGGTGATGTTGCTGGCAGTAATGGTTGGCATGCCGGCTTGGGCTGCGGAAGGCGGGTCTGAGCTATTGCACGCGACCGGGGATATGAAGGCAATCATTTGTGTGATTATTTTCGTTTTGGCCTACATCCTGGTCATGAACGAAGAGGTGTTACACCTACGCAAATCCAAACCGGTTATCCTGGCCGCCGGGCTAATCTGGTTGATCGTTGCCAGTGTGGCTCAGGACTATGGTGTCAGCAGTGATCAGATGCGGGATGTCATCTTCCACAACCTGGTCGAGTATGGGGCTCTTTTTCTCTTTCTCCTGGTGGCGATGACTTACATCAACTCGATGGAAGATCGCCATATCTTTGAATACCTGCGCTCCTATCTGGTCGCCAGGGGATTGACCTACCGCCAGCTGTTCTGGGCGACGGGTTGCTTGGCGTTTGCCATCTCACCCGTTGCCGATAACCTGACGACTGCGCTGTTGATGGGCGCCGTGATCATGGCCGTTGGGGCGAATGAGCCCAAGTTTATTGCCATTGCCATGGTGAACGTAGTGGTTGCGGCGAATGCGGGGGGCGCGTTTAGCCCCTTTGGTGACATTACCACGCTGATGGTCTGGCAGACCGGTAAACTCGAGTTTCTGGAGTTTTTTGCTTTATTTATTCCGTCCTTGGTTAACTTCCTGGTACCGGCCGGTATTATGAGTCTGTTCCTCCCAAGCGGCAGTCCGAAAGGCGAGGGCGGTGCCCTGGTGCCGATCAAGCGGGGCGGCAAGCGCATCTGCGTGCTCTTCCTGTCCACGATTGCCTTGGCTGTCACCTTTGAGCAGGTCTTTCATGTGCCCCCGTTCATGGGCATGATGACTGGACTTTCATTGCTGATGTTTTTCGCTTACTACCTGCGCAGTAGCGGTAAGCGGGAAGACGATATTCGTTTTGATATTTTCGGCCCGCTGGCCCGTTCCGAGTGGGACACACTCTTGTTCTTCTTCGGAGTATTGTTCTGTGTGGGTGGTCTGGCGTATCTGGGTTATCTGGAGCTGATGTCCCAGGTCATGTACGACGAGCTGGGTGCGACCACGACCAATATTTTGGTGGGCATCATTTCTGCGGTGGTGGATAACATCCCGGTGATGTATGCGATTTTGACCATGAACCCGGCAATGGATGATGCGCAATGGCTGTTGGTCACCATGACGGCTGGAGTGGGCGGCAGCATGCTGTCCATTGGCTCAGCCGCCGGTGTGGCCTTGATGGGGCAGTCCAAGGGCACCTATACGTTCTTCAGTCATCTGCGCTGGACCTGGGCGGTTGGCCTGGGTTATGCGGCGTCAATCGTGGTGCATCTGTTGATTAATGGATGAGAAACGGGTGTCTGTCGCGCTGGGAAGGGCGACAGACACCAGGTATTCCCAAAGTCTGTACCAATTCTGAGCCAGACTCCTAAACCTTGAGTCGGTCTGTGTACGGCGGCCAGCCCATTGGTTTGCCAGCCAATAGGTGCACATGGATGTGATACACCGTCTGGCCACCGTGATTGTTACAGTTCACCACCAGCCGGTAGCCGTCTTCGGCAAAACCCTGCTCCTTGGCGATTTTCGCCGCCACGTGATACAGGTGACCCACCAGTTCACGGTCATCCAGACCGATATCATTGGTCGTCGCAATTCTGCGCTTGGGGATAATCAGCAGGTGCACGGGCGCTTGGGGATTGATGTCCTTGAAGGCCAGGCTCAGATCATCCTCATAGACGATATCCGCTGGAATCTCCTTGCGGATGATCTTGTCGAAAATAGTGTCGGTCATGGCTGCTCCTGAGTGGGTTCCTGACAATATCAAATCAAGTTGGGAATGCGTTCGCGCAGGAACGCGGGCATGGGCAAGCTGTCCCGCAAGCCCAAGGCATAGGCAATGACCGGGCGCTGGGCCGGCTTGGCCAGGCTGGCGGCGGTCAGGCCCAGGTTTCTGAGTAGTTTGAGGGGCCCCCGGCTGTTGCTAAAGCCGTAATAGAATAGGTCCATCAGGTTCATCATCAGCTGATTGGCGGTGTGCCGCTCCCGCTCATAACGCTGCAGAACCTCCAGTGACCCCCAGGACTCGCCGCGCTGGCGCGCCTCCAGAAGAACGCGGGCCAAGCAGGCCACATCCTTGAAGCCCAGGTTGACCCCTTGGCCGGCCAGGGGGTTGATGGTGTGGGCGGAATCGCCCACCAGAGCGACTCCTGGCTTCACATAGCTGAGCGCGTGGCGTTTGACCAGCGGAAAACTGCCCCGTGCCACCAGCGCTTTGAGGGTGGGCAACTCCTGGGGGAACGTGGTTTGCGCCGCCTGGAGGAACTCTTGGTCAGGAAGGGCCAGCAGCCCCGGGATCTGGTCTGCCTGGTGATACCAGACCAGGGAGGCATAACTTTTGCCGCCCACATCGGACAGGGGTAGAAACGCCAGCGGCCCGGTTGGGGTAAAGGCCTGCCAGGTAATATCCTGCTGGGGGGGCTCGATTTCCACGGTGGCCAGCAGGGCGTGCTGGGCATAGGCATCGGCAAACTGTCCGATCTGGGCCCACTGGCGGATTCGGGAGTTCGCTCCGTCGGAGCCGATGACCAACGGCGCGGTCAGTAGGGTGCCGTTCTCCAGGGTCAGCTGGGGAGGCTGTTGGCTGAAATCTGCCTGAACCAGCGGGGAGTCGGTCAGCAACTGGATGTTGGCGTGCTGCTCCAACTGTTCCAGCAGGGCCAGCTGGATGATTCGGTTTTCAATGATATAACCCAACTGGGGTTGCTGGACTTGTTCGGCATCGAAGCAGGTCCGGTTGAAGCGGCTGGTTAACTCGCCCCGGCCAAAGGGCTGCTGCAGTTTCTCCCACACCGCCAGTTGCCGGAACGCACAGGCGCGCTTATTCAGCACCCGCGGCCAGGCACCGAGCCGGGAGAGCAGATCAATGCTGGAGAAGTTGATGGCGCTGACGCGCAGATCCGGGGGCTGGGCCGGGTCGAAAACCGGTGGCAGTTGCCGTTCCAGAAGGCCGATCCGGGCGCCGCTGGGCGCCAGGGCGCAGGCGAGGGCTGAGCCCACCATGCCTGCCCCGACGATGATAATATCGAAATCTGTGGTCATTGCCCCAACCTAACAAGTGGAATGGTCTAATGATAGGGGCTTGGCCCGGACAGAGCAAAGCCCCGATTCCATGATGTTTTTCGCGCCGGGCCCGACGGGCGGGCGATACAATGGTGCACAACTGCAATCACATGAGGATGACTCGGCTATGAAGGCTTTACGCCACCTGATGATTTCCATGCTGTTAGTGCTGGCTTCTGCAGGGCCTGCTGGGGCCGCGCTACCGGCGATCTTGCCTGACGGTCAGGCGCTACCCTCACTGGCCCCCATGCTGCGTGAGGTGACGCCGGCGGTGGTGAACATTTCCACCTTTGCCCGGGTCCAACGCTATAACCCCTTGTTGCAAGATCCGTTTTTTCGACGCTTTTTTGATGTTCCAGAGCAGCCCAGCAATCGTCGCCGGGCGGTGAGCGCCGGTTCCGGTGTGATTGTGGATGCCAAGCAGGGCTATGTGTTGACCAACCACCATGTGGTGGCCAACGCCGATGAAATCCAGGTGACCTTGGCGGATGGCCGCAATGTGCCCGCCACGCTGGTGGGCTCCGATCAACAGGTGGATCTGGCGGTGCTGCGGATTGAGGCCGAGGGGCTGTCGCAACTGAAAATGGCCGACTCCAGCGAGTTACAGGTGGGGGATTTTGTGGTGGCGATTGGTAATCCCTTTGGGCTGGGTCAGACCGTCACCTCCGGCATCATCAGTGCCCTGGGACGCAGCGGCTTAGGGATATATGGCTACGAGGACTTTATTCAGACGGATGCCTCCATTAACCCGGGCAATTCCGGAGGCGCCCTGGTGAATCTGAATGGGGAGCTGATCGGCATCAACTCGGCCATTATTGCCCCGGCCGGTGGCAACGTCGGGATCGGCTTTGCCATTCCCACCGAGATCGCCTCGGTGGTGATGGAGCAGTTGATCCAGCATGGCGAGGTGCGCCGTGGAACCTTGGGGGTGGCGTTTCAGGATATGACCCCGGAGCTGGCGGAGGCGTTTGGCCTGGACATGAGCCACGGCGCGGTGATCGCCCAGGTCCTGGAAGGTGGCTCAGCCGACCAGGCAGGCTTGCAGGCCGGAGATATTATCGTGCGGGTGGATGGGCGGCCCATCCGGACCGGGGCTGACTTGCGCAACCGGATTGGGCTGAAGCCGGTGGGGCAGCAGATGGAAATCGAATACTACCGCCAGGGTAAGCTGCAACGCACTGACGCGACCATTGTTCAGCCTTCTCAACAGGTCGCCCGGGGTGCGGATCTGAACCGAATTTTTGAAGGCGCGGCGTTGCGGGACTATGTGGACGCGACGGGGGCGCTGGCGGCGGTGGAGGTGGTTTCCGTGGAGCGTCGGGGGGCGGCGTTTCGGGCCGGATTTCGCCCCGGTGACCTGATTGTGGCGGCGAACCGCAAGCGGGTGCGTTCCCTTCAGGACTTGCGTGCGGAGGTGAGTGATGGTCAGGGATTATTGCTGCAGGTCCAGCGCGGTAATACGTCCCTGTTCCTGGTGTTGCGCTAGGTTGTGGTGACAGAGTCAGCAGGCGCGGCCAGGTGGCCACGCCTGCTGTGGCAGTTTTACTGCACGTCTTGCTTCATCTGAGGTTTGCTGACCGTGGCGGAGACCACTGCAACCACACGACGGTTTTCCTGACGTCCTTCAGCGGTATCGTTGGAGGCAATGGGTCGGCTTTCACCGTAGCCAATGGCCTGGATCCGCGCGGGGCTGATGTTGAAGTACTCCACCAGGTGATCCCGAACGGACTCTGCCCGCTCCTGGGACAGCTTCTGGTTGAAGGCGGTCGGTCCGGTGCTGTCGGAGTGTCCTTCGATCACTACATCAGTGTCCGGATACTCACGCAGGAAGTTCGCCAGGGATTCCACATCGCTCAGATATTCCCGGTCGATGCGGGCGGAGCTGGTTTCAAACTTCACATCCAGGCGACGGGTCACGGTTTCCTGCAATTGGATGTGACAGCCCTCAGTGTCCACCCGGGCGCCACGGGGAGTGCCGGGGCAGCGGTCCAGATCGTCGGTCACGCCGTCCTGATCCTCATCGCCGACGGGGAGCGGACAGCCTTGCGCATCCACCTCGGTGCCGGCGGGCGTGTTGGGGCAGCGGTCATCGGCGTCGTAAACGCCGTCACCGTCGCTGTCCATCGGGGCGGCGGGCTCTGCCGGCTTGGATTTGACGCCAAACAGGTAGTTGAAGCCGATTTGCAGGGCGCCATCCCAGTGGCTGTCATCCTGACCGTAGAGGCCCAGGGCTTCCATTCGGACATCGACCCGCTCATGGACTTCCCGTTTGATGCCGAAGCCCGCATTGTAGGTGGTGCTGCGGTCGTGGCTGCCCTGATCCGGATCAGTCCGGAAATCGCCAATGCCCGCCAACGCATAGGGGCGCCAACGGCTATCCAGGTTCAAGTGGTAAAGGACATCACCGTGCCACCAGCGCCCCTTCACATCCTGGCGGCCGCGGTCCTGGTTCAGTTCCATCCAGTCACCCATCAGCCGTACCGACCATTGGGGGGTGAACTCATAACCGAGCCCCAGGCCAATCGCGGCGTCGTTGTCCAGGTTGCGTTCCTGGTCAAAGAAAAAGTAACTGAGGCTGGGGGTGATATAAAATCCACCGGCTTCTTCACGGGCATCCGCCGGCCCGATCAGGGCCAGGGAGGTCAGTAATGAGGTTGCCAGCAGTGTGGTTTTGCGCTTCATCGACGTTTCTCCTTGTCGGTTTCTCCCGTGTACAGATGCGCGGGAGGAGCTATTGTCCGCATCCCATCCTGGCAAGGGATGCGATGCGGTGTTAAGTCTGCGATTGGGACCGATCAGGCAACCTGATGCAGGCGGATCGTCCTCTGCGGATGGGGCAGGGTGATGTTTTCTTCATCGAAACGCTGCTTCACCTGTTCCTGCATGTTGAAAAATACCGGCCAGTAGTCCGGTGTCTTCACCCAGGCCCGCACCACAAAATTGAGGGAATTCTCTCCCAGTTCAGACAAGGCAACGGTCGGAGCGGGATCCTGAAGGACGCGGCTGTCGCTCTGTAACAGCTCCATCAGGATATTCTTCGCCTTCATAATGTCGTCGCCGTGATTGATGCTGAACTTCATGTCAACACGTCGCGTTGCTTCAATATTAATGTTCACCAGGCTGTTGTTCGAAAGCTGGGCATTGGGAATGACCACCCGACGGTTGTCAAAAGTGGTGAGAATAGTATGGAAAATTTGAATTTCGCGCACCACGCCTGAATAGCCGGCCGCCTCAATGGCGTCGCCCACCCGGAAAGGCTTGAACATCAAAATCAGCACGCCCCCGGCAAAGTTGGACAGACTGCCTTGCAGGGCCAGGCCAATGGCCAGACCCGCGGCACCCAGCACGGCGATGAAAGAGGTGGTGGGGATGCCGACGAGCGAGGCAACACTGATCAGCAGCAGCACCTTGAGGCCGATGGAGGTGAGAGTCAGGGCGAAGCGGTGCAGAGAGGGGTCGGTGCGCGTGGCCAGTCGTGAGTCGGTCCAGCTCACGAAACGCTTGATCAGCCAAAGGCCGATCAGCAGGGTGGCGAGGGCCAGTAACAGTTTGGGCGCATAAGCAACCAGAAGCAGCAAGGACTGCTCCAGGAGCTGCTCGAAGTTTATGTTTTCCATCTGATCGATCTCCATGGAAGTAGTGATAGTAGCCGCTTGCCGTCGGAGTGACTGCTGCGATGAGGTGCATAGGGTAGGGGATTTGCGTGATCGGGCCAACGGTGGAATTTACAGGACGATAGATGGTTAACAGTTGTCTGGCGGAAAACGAGCCCCTCCCACCCCGGTAAGCGAGGGTTCAGCCCGGCGCTGGTGACACCTATAATGGCGGCTTTGTTTCGGGGCATTAGGTCAGTTTGAAGAGGTATAGGTTGTGAGCCGGGAAAAGCTACTTGTTAATATCCGTACGGTCCTGCCTCGGGCAGATCTTCTGGCGACTCCTTTGCCATCGGCTCCCGGCCTTCAGCTGTATCTGTTTAACCCGGCGGTCATGGAGGGGCCGCTCAGCCATGATGAGGCCCAGGCGGTGGTGGCAGAGCCTGCCTACTGGTCGTTTTGTTGGGCGAGCGGTCAGGCGATGGCGGAGTTTTTGCTGAAGCAACCCCACTGGGTGAAAGGGAAACGGGTCCTGGATTTTGGCGCCGGCTCCGGGGTGGCGGGTATTGCCGCTGCTTTGGCGGGGGCGCGGGAAGTGATTGCCTGTGATATTGATCCGGCGGCTTTGGATGCCTGCGCGGCGAACGCGCAATTAAACGGAGTGGCCTTGCAGCTGAGCCAGGACTGGCGTAAGCCAGAGGTGGATGTGATCTTGGCCTCCGATGTGTTGTATGACCGGGATAATTTGCCGTTGCTGACCCAGTTTTTGCAGCATGCCCCTCTGGTGCTGCTGGCGGACTCCCGGATTCGCAACCTGGCCGAACCCGGCTATGAGCAACTGGACCAGCGGGAGTATCGGACCTTGCCCGATCTCAATGAGTTTGAGGAGTTTAACTGGGTGCGTATTTTTCGCGGCCAGCGGATCGCGGATGAGGGGGTGTCGTGATCGGCTGGTGGATTGAGGCAGGGCGGTCGGGCCAACAGCAGGAAACGGGCAAAGGTAAAAAAGAGCCGGCCTGAAAAAGAAAAAGGCGGCACTCATGCAAGTGCCGCCAGCTGATCTAGTAGTCGTATATCGTGGTGGGTTACAGGTCCCTGTACAGCACCTTCCTTGGGATATTCTTGGGCAGTTAGATCATCTGTCCAAAAATGCTTGCGAGGCGTCATGCTCACAAGATAAAGAATCCCTAAAGCTACAATCCCTTATCCCTGCTTCCCCTTGCAAACCCTGCAAGGATACAATCCTAGTTACGTCCCTAATCCCTGCCAACCTTGGCTCCGCAGCCCTGTCGAGCGGCGGTTATTAGTCCTTAAAGCTGAAAATCCCTGATCCCTGCTTCCCTTCGCAAATCCGGCGAAGATACCATCCTGGAGGCTATCCCTAATTCCCTGCCAACCCTGGCGGCGTTTGCCGTAATGGCAAACCGAAAAGTCCCTGAAGCTGAATATCCCTCATCCTTGCTTCCCTTCGCAATCCGTGCGAAGAAACCATCCTGGTAGCTATCCTTATATTCCCTGCCGACCTTGGCATCACTTACCGGGAGGTAAGTGGAATCCCTAAAGCTTGCTGTCCTTATTTCCTTGCTTCCCCTCGCCGATCCTTGCGAGGATACAATCCCTAGTGTTCTTTCCCTGCATCCCTGTCATCCTTGACGGTTCCCACTATACCAAGGACTCGGCGACAGCGGTGTGAGAGATCAGGGGTTTTTACTATACAAATTCTTCATGCTACGCCATGCTCCTTTTAGATCAATGACTTAAAATTTGTTGCGGGGCGTTACCGGGCTTTTCTGGCCCGATAAAACAAGCTTTTCTTACGCTTCGTGTAGGATATATCGCACATTCTGTTGGGTGCTTGTCTTACAGGGTGGCAGTGGCGGGCATGGGCTAGGATTTGAGCAACTGCCAGGGATCAATCGTTGAGGCAGGAAACTAGCTGAGGCGGGAAACTAGCCGAGGCGGGAAAGAACTCCGGCAGAAATCAGCCACCAGTGGGAAAACGGAGGAATAAAAAGGGTATGACAAAAGATTTTACGGCGGGGGCAGGCTATTTTCGCGAAGGGCTGCGCCTGATCTGGCGGCCGGGGCTGCGCCGTTTCGTATTGATTCCCGTGATCGTCAACCTGCTGATCTTTATTGCCATCGCCGTGCTTGGCAGCCGCTACTTTTCCACCTGGGTGGATCGTGCCGTGGCCTGGTTGCCCGACTGGTTGAGTTTTATTGCCTGGATTTTATGGCTGCTGTTTGCAGCTCTGTTTTTACTGGTGTGGGTCTACGGCTTTGTCTTTCTCTCCAATCTGCTGGGATCGCCGTTTTATGGCCTGCTGTCGGAGAAGGTGGAGGAGCTTCTGACCGGGCAGGCGCCCGATAACCCGATGACCTTCAAAACCATGCTGATGACGGTCCCCCGCAGTCTCTGGCGGGAGTTTCAAAAACTGGGTTATTACTTGCCCCGGCTGCTGGCGATTTTTGTGCTTGGCTTTTTGCCGTTGGTGCAATTGGCGGCACCTGTGGTGAGCGCCTTATTCATTGCCTGGATGATGGCCGTGCAGTTTGTGGATTTTCCCGCTGACAATCGGGGCGTTGCTTTTCCATTGATGCGTCGCTCCCTGGCCCGGCGGAGGATTTTGGCGAGTTCTTTCGGGGGTTTGGTGTTTCTGGCCACGCTTGTTCCCATTCTGAATTTGGTTGCCATGCCGGCGGCGGTAGCGGGTGGAACAGCTCTTTGGATCAGAGAGTTACGGGAAGACAACCAATCGAAGTAAACATCTTGTCGAGACAGTGCTAGCCTTATAGGAGTGTGATTAACTGGGCGTGCCCCTGTCTTTGGTAAATTCCACCTGTCAGCAACGGGCGTTGACCCCATTTAACTGGATGCATCATGGCCGAACTTCGTGCTTTGATCGTGGATGATGCGAGTTTTGTCCGCGATATGATCAAGCGCGCACTGCGCGCAGCGTTTCCTCAACTGTCGTTGGAGGAGGCCGTCAATGGACGTCGTGCCCAACTGCTGATGGGCAAGATGCCATTTGACCTGATCCTGTGTGACTGGGAAATGCCCGAGATGAGTGGTCTGGAACTGTTGCAGTGGGCGCGTCGCACAGAAACCTACCAGAAGACCCCCTTTATCATGATCACCAGCCGAGGCGACCGGGATCACGTGGTCGAAGCGGTAAAAGAGGGGGTTTCCGACTATTTATCCAAGCCGTTCAGCAATGAGCAGCTGTTGCAGAAAGTGCTCAAGGCGATTGGCAAAAAGCTCAAGCTGGCTCCGCCTCCCCGTAACCGCGCGGCGGCCAACCCTTTCAATGCTTCCGCCAGTGTGTTGGCCGCTGGTACCAGTCCGGCCCCGGAAGCTCAGCCGCAAGTCCCGGGGTTGTTCAAGGACTCCGCCAACCTGTTGACGGCAGCCGCCAAGCCCGCGGCGGAAGCGCGCCCGAAATCCGTGGGTAAGGCGGGGGTTGCCCAGGTTCGCTTTGCCGATACCTCCCTCAATGCGGTGATCAAGGGGATCACGCTCACCGAGGTGCGGCTGATCGCCCGGCGGGAGGCCCGCTTTCCGGGAATTCTGGATCAGGCCGTGGTGGATATCGCCCTGGAAGGTGGCGAGGTGACGGCGCGCCTCAACGGCTATGTGCATTCCTTGCAAGCGGTTGAAAACCGGATGGACTCGGACTTTGTCAGTGTGTTGATTCGCTTTGTGGATGAAGATCCTGAAAAGCTCGAGCATCTGTCGCGCTTTATTGCCCGCCAGGCCTGAGTTCGCCAGCCGTCTAAAGCTGGCGCAACCCTCAGGGCCGGGTCAGCTGTTGTTGAGGGGCCTGGTGGCGGCTGAGGGGAAAGTGGCAGATAAAGCGGCTGCCCTGGCCGAGTTTACTCTGGACTTCCAGTGTCCCTTCATGATTGATCAGGACGTGCTTGACGATCGCCAGGCCGAGTCCGGTGCCCCCTGTTTGGGTATTGCGGGAGGGGTCAACCCGATAGAAGCGTTCGGTCAGGCGCGGAATATGAATCGGGTCAAAACCCATCCCGGTATCTGTCACGCCAAAATGGACACCCCGTTCGTCCGCCCACCATTCAATGTCGATCTTGCCACCCGCTGGCGTGTATTTCACCGCGTTGAACAGCAGGTTGGAAAAGGCGCTGCGTAACTGAGCCTCATCTCCGATAAACATGCAGTGAGTGCGTTTGTGCAGGCTGATCTGGTGCTGTCCGCCACTGAAGGCTTCGGCATCCTGCTTGATGTTGTCAAACAACAGCTCCAGGTCGAGCAGGCGCTGGGGCGGCGCTTGATCATGGCCTTCCAGTTGGGACAGCAGCAACAGGTCCGCCACCAGGGCCTGCATGCGCGAGCTTTGTTGCTGCATCTGTTGCAGGGCGCGTTTCCAGCGGGGCGGAATGTCTTCCTGATGGTCAAGGATGGTTTCCAGGTAGCCGCTGAGTACCGTCAGGGGGGTGCGTAATTCATGGGAGACATTGCTGATGAAGTCGCTGCGCACACTTTCCAGGTGGTGCAGGCGGGAAATATCCTGACCCAGAATGAGACGGTCTTCCTCGCCAAACAGGGTGATGTGGATCGATAGAATCACATCGGGTCTGTGGGGCGAGCGGATCTGTAACGGCTCGTCGTAGTGCTTCGACATGAAATAGCGCTTGAAACGGGGCGTCCGCACCAGGTTCTGGATGGGCTGGCCCCGGTCGGCGGGGGAACGAAGCCCCAGCAGTGTTTCAGCAGCCTGGTTCCACCACTCCATATTGCCCTGGCTGTCAGTCATCACCACCACGTCCTTGAGGGCATTCACCGACTCCTGCACCCGGCTGATCAGGCTCTGCAGGCGTTGCTGAGTCTGCTGGTGCGCGGTTTCGTGCTTGTACAGACCATCGAACAGATCCCCCCACAGGCCTTGGCTGGTGGGGGGCTGGCTGGGCCGTGTGGGGGAAAACAGCCAGCGGTGCAAGCGGATGGCCTGGATCAGGGTCCAGGTGAGATAAGTACTCAGGCCTGCAACCATCAACCAGGCCGGGTAGCCGATTAGCAGCCCGAACAGGTAACAGAAGAACAGCGCCAGAGTCAGGCGCTGAATATGAATCAGCCAGTCGCTACGCATGGGCGTCCGTCAGGGAGTCTGAGTGGAAAAACGATAGCCCGCGCCACGCACGGTCTGGATGAGGTAGTCATAGTGACCCAGTGCCTTGCGCAGCCGCCGGATATGAACGTCGACGGTTCGTTCCTCGACATAGACGTTGGTGCCCCAGACCTGGTCCAGCAGCTGGCTGCGGCTGTAAACCCGCTCCTGGTGGGTCATGAAAAACTGCAGGAGCCGGTATTCGGTGGGGCCCACATTGAGCGGCTGACCGTTGGCGGTTACCCGGTGACAGATCGGGTCCAGGTGCAGGCCGTCCACTTCAATGGGGGTGTCCATGCCCTGGGGCGTGGCGCGCCGTAGCACCGCCCGAAGCCGGGCGACCATTTCCCGGGGGGAAAAGGGTTTGGTGATGTAGTCGTCGGCGCCGGCTTCAAGCCCCTGGATCTTGTTGTCTTCGTCGGCTTTGGCGGTCAGCATGATCACCGGGATTTCAGCGGTGGCTTCGTCCCGCTTCAACCGGCGTGCCAATTCGATGCCGCTGGTGCCGGGCAGCATCCAGTCCAACAGGATCAGATCCGGTTTGTGGTCCATGATGAGAGTGTGGGCCTCAAGGGCATCGCCAGCTTCCATATAGCGGTAGTCGGCCATTTCCAGGGCCACGGCAATCATTTCGCGGATCGCCGGCTCATCATCAACGATTAATACCATTTTGCCTGACATGAGGGAGACCTCGGTTAGCAACTTATTTGACAGGACCATTACAACCAAGGCTTGTTACAAATATATGACAGCTTGGTCGAGTCTCTGTTCTGGTCGTCTCGTCTTGTGCGCCGGTTCCGCTGAATTAGGGCTCCGAAGCGGAGCCCTGCCCGTTCTGGAGCCAAAGGCGGCTACCACAGGTAATGGAGCAGAATGCCGATAAAAATGCTGAGCCCGGCCCAGTTGTTGTTGAGAAATGCCTTGAAGCAGGGATCCCGTTGCCGGTCCCGGATCAGGTGCTGCTGGTAGATGAAGAATAAGGCCATCGCGCCGATGCTGACAAAATAGAACAATCCCAGCTCTACCCGCTGGCCCACGAAAGCCAGGATTACCAGGGTCAGCGCCTGCAAGCCGGCGATAATCAGTCGGTCCGCGTTTCCGAACAAAATGGCGGTGGATTTGACGCCAATCTTCAGGTCATCGTCCCGATCCACCATGGCATACATGGTGTCGTAGGCAACGGTCCAGACCAGGTTCGCGGTGAACAGCAGCCAGGCCACGGCGCTCAGAGTGCCGGCCTCGGCGGTGTAAGCCATGGGAATCCCCCAGCTGAAGGCCGCGCCGAGCACCACCTGGGGCAGATGGGTGTGGCGTTTCATAAAGGGGTAGAGCGCTGCCAGGATCAGCCCGCCGACGGACATCAAAATGGTCAGCTGATTGGTGAACAGCACCAGAATAAAGGCAAAGGCGACCAGGGTCGCGAACAGGGCCAACGCTTCTTTTTCAGTCACTTTCCCGGATGCGAAGGGACGCTCCCGGGTGCGTTTGACATGGCCGTCGAAGTGACGGTCGGCATAGTCGTTGATGACACAGCCCGCCGCCCGCATGACAAAGACGCCCAGGGTGAAAATCAAGAAATTCTTGAGGCTGGGCATGCCGTCTGCGGCCAGCCACAGGGCCCAGTAGGTGGGCCAGAGCAGTAACAGGGTGCCGATGGGGCGGTCCAGGCGCATTAACTGTAAATAGACCGGCCAGCGGGCTTGAAACTGCTGGATGAGGGTTTGACGGTGGGGAGGCAAATTCAGGGAATCTTTCATGGTCGGATCGGAAATGACTGTGTGGTGCAGGGAATCTTAACAGTGCCCATTCCCGGGTACAAACCGGCTCGGGCAAATGGTAGGTCGAGACGGAGCCGCCCGCTTCAGCGGGACACGGGGCGGCGGGACTCCTGGGCGTCCAGGATGGCGGGCAGAAAAAACTCGGACACCAGCAGGGGGTGCTCCGCCAGGTAGAATATGGAACGTCGACCCCAGCAGTGGATCATGCCGGGTTCAGAAACCAGGGGGGCAACTTCCATGGGGCTGCGTCGCAGTGAAGGCTGGCTGAACAGATAGCGTCCCAGTGGAGTTCGTCCCAGCGACTTCAGGCGCCGGCGCGGGCCGGTCAGGGTGCGGGGCGGCATGAGGCTGCGGGCCACCACCCAGATTTGGCCCTGGCAGATCATGGCAATTTCCCGGATCAACACCTGCTGACGACTCTCCAGCCCCAGAACGACTTGCTCAGAGGGCCAGGCCGTCCCCCAATACTGGTTCAGCACCTGGAGCCTGAAGTCGCCTTGGCTGGCGCGAATCAGCCGTTTGGTCAGGGATCCTTCGGTCACCAGCCAGGAACGCCAGGACGGCGCGATATCCGGCCGGGCCGTGCGAAGCGGGTGCCAGGACGCTGAGCGAAAAGCGTGGATGGTATCGGCGGGTTGCAAAACAAACATCCCTTGAACTGGAAGGCGCCATCATACTGAATGTCCCGGAGCAGGTCACGATGGGCGCAGCTGTCTGCTGCTGGTTCTCTGCTCAAGGGATGGATTGGAGCGAGCAGCTGAAGGCCGGCGCGGTGCCGGCCGTGGCTGGCGTCAGAGGCCTTTGACGGCGTAAATGCCGGGCGCGTTGCGCCAGTAGCCCTTGTAGTCCATACCGTAACCGAACAGGAAGCGGTCAGCCACTTCCAGGCCGGTGAAGTCGCATTTCATATCGGGAAACGCTTTGCGATCATGCTGCTTGTCGACCAGGGCGGCGGTGAAGACTTCGGCCGCACCTTCTTTTTTGCAGTAGTCGATAATCGCCGCCAGGGTATGACCTTCATCCAGAATGTCGTCAACAATCAGAACACAGCGGTCTTTGGGGCTGTGCTCGGGTTTGACTTTCCAGCCCAGCTCGCCGCCGCTGGTTTCCTGGCGGTAGCGGGTGGCGTGCATGTAGTCCACCTGGAGAGGGAAGTGCAGGCGTGGCAGCAGTCGTCCGGCAAATACCAGGCCGCCGTTCATCACGCAATAAAACAAGGGGTTGCGGTCCTTGAGCTGAGCATTGAGCTGGGCCGCAATCCGGTCGATTGCCGCTTCCACTTCACTTTCGGTGCACAGGCAATCTGCTTCATCGAAGACTTGCTGAATGTGGAGAATATCTTGGTTCATTAAGCCGGTCCTATGGGTGCAAAGGCGCATTATACATTTAGCGGAAGCGGACGTCGCCACCAGGGGCGCTGAATCATTCCTGGTGGTGCCGGGGAGTATTTAGGGCGGCTGGAACCGGCCGCTTGTGGTTGAATTGCCGGTACGCTTGTTCGACAATTGCCGCCCTGGAAAACAGGTTGCGAGCCTGCAAGGTTCGAACAGCGAAGGCGCTGCGGCTTCAATCGGGGCTGGCGGCAGACAACAAAAGGAAAAACCGATGAAAAAATGGCAGTGCGTGGTCTGCGGATTGATTTACGATGAAGCAAAGGGATGGCCGGATGATGGCATTGCCCCGGGAACCCGCTGGGAAGATGTGCCGGAGGACTGGGTCTGCCCGGATTGCGGCGTGGGCAAGGAAGATTTCGAGATGATCGAAGTCAGCTAATAGCTAAATGAAGGTTGAGTCGCATAGCCATTCAAGGCTATGCGATGTTGCGGATAGAAGCGATTGAGGGAGAGTGGGCAGGATGAGCGAGCAGCAGGCACCGGTAATCATTGTGGGTACGGGGCTGGCGGGTTATTCCCTGGCGCGGGAGTTTCGAAAGCTGGATCAGACCACACCGCTGGTGCTGATTACCGCCGATGACGGTCACTCCTATTCCAAGCCGATGCTGTCGACCGGCTTTACCAAGGGTAAAACCGCCCGTGAGCTGTCCATGGCCGACCCGGTGGCCATGGCGGATCAGCTGAAGGCCGTGATCCGCACCTTTACCCGGGTGACCGGAATTGATACCGCCCGCCGCTGCCTCTTGCTGGGCGGTGAGGAGCTTTCCTACAGCAAGCTGGTCCTGGCCTGGGGGGCGGACGTGATCAGCCCCACCCTGGCAGGGACTGGAACCAGCCAGGTGTATTCCATCAATGACCTGCTGGACTATGAGCGCTTTCGTGAGGCCCTGCATGGCGGCAAGCGGGTGGTGATCATGGGCGCCGGCCTGATCGGCTGCGAGTTTGCCAACGATTTGCGTAATGGTGGCTATGAGGTAGAGGTGGTGGCGCTCAGTGACACCGCTCTGCCGGGGCTGCTGCCCGACGAGGCCGGTAAGGCGGTGGTTCGCGGGCTGGAGCAGGAAGGGGTTCGGTTCCACTTCGGCACCACGGTCACCCGCGTGGATGCGGCGGAGTCCGGCGTTCGGGTCGAGCTGGGTAATGGCGAGACTTTGGCGGCGGATCTGGTGGTCTCGGCCATTGGCTTGAAGCCGCGTATTGAGCTGGCCCGTCAGGCCGGCTTGCAGGTGAACCTGGGCATTCAGGTTAATCGGGCGCTGGAAACGTCGGCGCCGGATGTTTATGCCATGGGTGATTGCGCCGAAGTGGACGGCCATGTGTTGCTGTATGTGCTGCCGCTGATGGCCTGTGCCCGGTCGCTGGCTAAAACCTTGGCGGGCGAGCGTACCGAAGTGAAGTACGGCGCGATGCCGGTGGTGATCAAGACTCCGGCCTGCCCGGTGGTCGTGGCGCCCGCCCCGGTGGGAGCCGAGGGCCAATGGCTGGTGGAGGGTGAGGGCCTGGATCTCAAGGCGTTGTTCCGCGCCGCCGATGGGCGTTTGCTGGGCTTTGCGCTGACCGGCAGTTATGTTCAGGAAAAGCAGACGCTGGCCCGGGAGTTGCCGCCGATCCATCCATGATTCAAATTATTTGAATAAGACCTCCTAATTATCTCGCTACCTTGTGATAGCCCTCTTGATTAAACTGGCTCTATCAGTAATTCAGTTGATCAAGGGGGCTGTATGAGTTATTACCGTCACGGAAATACCCGGGGCTTTGTCGACCTGGGCTGGCTGCAGAGTCGCCACAGCTTTTCCTTTGGTTCCTGGTATGATCCTGCCTATATGGGGCAGTCGGTGCTGCGGGTGATCAACGATGACACCGTCAGTCCGGGGGCCGGTTTCGGTACCCACGGTCACCGGGATATGGAAATCCTGTCCTACGTGATCCAGGGCACCATGGAACATCGCGATAGCATGGGTCATGTGCAGCGGATGAGCGCCGGTGAGTTCCAGCTGATGTCTGCCGGCACCGGCGTCACTCACAGCGAATATAATGCCTCCTCCAGCGAGGTACTGAAGTTCCTGCAGATCTGGATTTTGCCCCAGCAGGCCGGTTTGACGCCTAGTTATCAACAGCGCTCGTTCCCCCGGGAAGAAGATCAGGAGGGCCGCCGTCTGGTGGTGTCGCCGGATGGCCGCGAGGGCTCTTTGCAAATCCATCAGGATGTCGAGCTCTATGTGCTGCGGCCCCGGGCCGGACAGGCACTGAGTCACGACCGGGGTGCGCAGCGCGGGTTATACCTGCATCTGATCAAAGGCGCTGTAACGATCGGCGAGCAATCGCTGACGCCGGGCGATGCATATTATCTGGATGACCGGCAGGCGCTGGAGCTGCGCGCTGAAAGCGATAGTGAAGCCCTGCTGTTTGATTTACCGATTCAATAACTTGAGGTGAAATTATGACCATGCTTGCCAATGATGCCCTGGATCAGCTGTTCCGTGAGGCTCGCACTCATATTGCCTGGCAGGACAAGGACATTCCCGCAGAGGTGCTCCAGCAGCTCTACGATCTGTACAAGTGGGGCCCAACGGCCATGAACTGTCAGCCGGCCCGGGTGGTTTTTGTCCGTTCCGCCGAGGCCAAAGAGCGCCTGAAGCCGAGCTTGGCGCCGGGTAATGTGGAAAAAACCATGGCGGCTCCGGCAACGGCGATTATTGCTTACGACACGGCTTTTTATGAGCACTTGCCGGAGCAGTTTCCGGTCTATCCGGATGCGGCCGAGGGCTTCAAGGCCAATGCCGAAGCCAGCCTGGCCACCGCCCAGCTCAATAGTGGCCTGCAGGCCGGTTATTTCATTCTGGCGGCCCGCTCCCTGGGGCTGGATTGTGGCCCCATGACCGGTTTTGAGGCCGACAAAGTGAATGAGGCGTTTTTCCCCGATGGGCGCTACAAGGCCAGTATGTTGGTCAATCTGGGTTATGGCGAGGCGGACAAGCTGTATCCCCGTGGCCCGCGCCTGAGCTTCGACCAAGCCTGCCGCATCGAGTAAGGCGTTGTTAGTCTGCCTGTTGCGGGGCGCAAGAAGCCATGAGGCACTCCCGACACAGGCACCGGGCCTGGGACGACTGTTCCAGCAGCCCGGGCGCCGGTGGCAGATCAAAGCACCAGCAGTGGGAATTCCCTTGCTCCAGCTCACAGCTCATGGGTTTGTTGCACTGGGGGCAGTGGTGGGTGAGGGGTTCAAGAGACTGGTTACTCATCAGTAGGGCTCTGGCCGGTGAGGTGAATGCTTGGCTGGCCCTGAATTATGCTCCCGATACCCCCTTGAAGCCAATTGAAGCCCTGGCCGACAAACGGAGTTCGGCTTGCATGCTCTTGTACGCTTGTCGCAGAATGCCCCGTGACAATCGGAGAGGAATAAGGACTCATGCAAGACGTTGTGCAAAAGCTGGTGGATTTGCTGAACGTGGAAAAGGTGGACGCGGACCACTTCAGGGGTCAGAGCGAAGACCTGGGTTTCAAAAACGTGTTTGGCGGCCAGGTGGTCGGTCAGGCCATGATGGCTGCCTACCAGACCGTGGAGAACCGGCTGGCCCATTCCATGCACGGTTACTTTCTGCGCCCGGGCGATCCTCATGCGGACATCGAGTATGAGGTTCATCGCATCCGGGATGGTCGCAGCTTTACCACCCGCCGGGTGATGGCCCTCCAGCATGGTGAGGAGATCTTCACCCTGACCGCTTCTTTCCAGGTCGAGGAGTCAGGCTTTGAGCACCAGCTCGAAATGCCGGAGGTGGAAGGCCCGGAGGGGCTGAAATCAGAGCTGGAGATGGCCCGGCGCTTTCAGCATTTGATTCCGGAAAAACTGCGGGAGAAGTTCACCCGCGACCGGCCCATCGAGATTCGGCCGATCAATCCCATCAACTACCTGGCGCCCGATAAACGGCCGCCGATCAAACACCATTGGTTCCGGACCGCAAGCCCGTTGCCGGATGACCCGGCCATCCATCAGTGCCTGCTGGCCTATGCGTCGGACTTCGGTTTTCTGGGTACCTCCCTGCAGCCCCATGGGGTGAGTTATTACCAGCGGGGTATCCAGGTGGCGAGCCTGGATCATGCCATTTGGTTCAACCGCCATTTCCGGTTCGACGACTGGCTGCTCTTCAGTATGGAGAGCCCCAGTGCCGCCCACGCCCGGGGACTGAACCGGGGCAATATTTTCGACCGTCAGGGCCGGCTGGTCGCCTCGGTGGCCCAGGAGGCCCTGATTCGTCAGTGGGAAAGCTGAGTGCTCTTGGGCCGCTCAGTAATTGATCTGACCGGCCCAGTCCAGCGCCCAGGGAATCGCCTCTTGCTCGGGCTCCGTGGTTTCAAGGGCGTCGATCACCAGGCGTTCTTTGACCTGGCGGCCGCCCAACTCCAGTAGTAGTTCTTCCATCAGGGTTCCAGCGCCGCCATAGGTGTCGCCATAGGAGCTATCCCCCAATGTGATGATCCCAAAAGGGCGCCCACCCAGGAGGGGAAACTTGTCCCGTAATTCCAGGTAGAACGGCAATAGGTTGGGCGGAATCTCGCCGTGGCCGGTGGTGGAGGTGCATACCAGGATGGCGGCCTCGTCCTGGGTCAGATCCTCAAGGCTGGGTGAGGGATCGTACAGATTGACCTGGTGGCCGGCCTCACGCAACTTGGTGGCGACTTCCTTGGCGGTAAACAACGCACCGCCATAAACGGTGCCGACAAAGATGCTGATGGTGGCCATAAAACTCCTCCGGAAATGCTTTTGCCAGCGAAGGATACTGACTTTAAAGGGGCAAGTCATCCGCCGGATTTCTTGTCCTGGCGCCCAGCTGTAGACTTATCGGTGTGAGTCAGCGGGGAGGCGGCAATGGCAAACAGGAACGAGTCGGGAAGCACCATTGCCATTGCCGGACATCCGATTCATCCCATGCTGGTGAATTTCCCCATTACCTTTCTGAATACGACGCTGGTGACCGACCTGGTTTATCTCTGGACCAGCAACCCGTTCTGGGCTGAAGTTTCCTTCTGGGCCATTGTGGCCGGCCTGACCACGGGAGGCGTGGCGGCACTGGTCGGCACCCTGGACTTTATGCTCACCCCCACCATCCGCCGCTTTATGGGCAGTTGGTCCCACTTTATTGCCGGAATCATGGTGGTGGCCATTGCGGCCAGTAATCTGGTGTGGCGCTGGGAGAACCATGTGGAGGCGGTGCTTCCCTGGGGCCTGGCCCTGACCGGGCTGAATGTCATTATCGTGATGCTGGCCGGTTGGATGGGCGGCAAGCTGGTGTTTGATCACAACATCGGTGTTTCGCCGCCGGATGAGAATCACCCCAACGGGCGGCAATAGCTTCGGGCCCCGCTAAAACGACTTCGCCGCCACCAGATAAAAAATGGCGCTGATCATCAATGTCTGGAGCAGGTTGTAGGCCTGATAGAAGCGTACGCCGTGGCGGCGCTTGCCCTGCCAGAAATGGGTGAACAGCTTGCCGCTATAGGCATGGGCGCCCACCATCAGGCTGACCAGCACCAGCTTGACGGGTAGCCAGCCTCCCTCATAGCCCCGGCTGAACAGCAGCCACAGCCCGGTCAGCACACTCAGGACGGCGGCTGGAGTGGCCAGATGAAAGTAGAGCTTGCGTTCGATAATGCGATAGAACTCGGTCTGTTGCGGGTCATGCTCGTCGTGGTGGGCGGCGAGCATGTAGATCAGCCCTAAAAGACCGGCCGACCACATGAGAATAAAGATGATATGTGCCGTAACCATCCAGGGCATAACCGGCCTCGCGGAGTTGTTGCTCAGGTCCAGCCTGAGCGGGTGGGTCAGAGCTGATGGGACGATTCAATCCTAGGCCAAAGGAATTTGCCCAACAAGGCGCTTCCCCGCTACTGGAGTGGGGCGCTTTGCTACATCATTGCCTGTGAGAATTTGTTGCATCAGCGACCGGAAAGACAGGGAGTCCATGAGCAGGACGTTGAGACAAGGGCCGGGGCAGGCCCAATGGAGACAAAGGTTGTGCTGGGTGTGGCTGATCAGCTTGAGCGGCTGCCGGGGCGAGCAGTCCATGCTCGACACCCATTCCGCCACCGCGCAGAACATCGAACGGCTTTGGTGGTGGATGTTCTATGGTGCCACGGCGGTGCTGGTCCTGGTGATGACGCTGGCCTTATATGCCATCTATCGCAGGCCGGAGCGTCGGGGAGCGATCTCGGCGACCAAATTTGTGGTGGGCGGCGGCGTCCTGTTGCCCGTTGCGGCCCTGACGCCCCTGCTGGTGTTCGGCTTGGGAGTGGGGTATCGGGCCTATGTGATGGATCCCGAGGCGCTGGTGGTGGACGTGACAGCCCATCGTTTTTGGTGGGAGGTTCACTACCCGGGAGCGTCTTCGGAAGAATCCCTGGTGACCGCCAATGAGCTGCGGATTCCGGTCGGGCAGTCGGTGCGGGTGCGGCTACACAGCGCCGATGTGATTCATAGCTTTTGGGTGCCGAGCCTGGCTGGAAAGCTGGATGTGATTCCGGGGCGGGTTAATCAGTTGCAGCTGCAGGCCAACACCGCCGGGATTTATCGCGGCCAGTGCGCGGAGTTTTGTGGTCCGCTCCATGCCCATATGGAGTTTTACGTGATTGCCCTGGAGCCGGACGAGTTCCAGCAGTGGCGACAACGCCAGGCGCGTCCGGGGCGGGTGCCGGAACGAGAATCTTTGATGCAGGGACAGCTGGCGTTTATGGCCCATGGCTGTGGCGACTGCCATCGGGTCCGGGGCAGTGAGGCTCAGGGTTCAGGTGGGCCTGATCTTACTCACGTGGCCAGCCGCTATAGTCTGGGGTTGGGGCGAACGGGCCGGCTGACGGTCGGCGATTTTGAAGCCTGGATCACCAGCAAGGAACACCGGTTGCAGCCGCACCCCAAGATGCCCGCCTATGATGACCTGGTGCCGGAGGAGTTACGTTCCATCGCCCTTTACCTGGAGAGCCTGCAATGATGGGGGGCGGTTCTTCAGAGCAGGCAGCGCCGCAACACAGCCAGGCCGAGCAGTTGCACCAGCGCTTTGAGCGGATCTGGGGAACACGACCGGGGCTGGCCCAGCTTTCCGTGGTCAATCATAGCAATGTGTCCCGCCGTTTTATCATCACCGGGTTTGTATTTTTTCTGTTGGGTGGCTTGCAGGCCATGCTGCTGCGGACCCAGCTGGCCATGCCGGATAACGACTTTCTGGATCATGAAGTCTACAACCAGTTGTTCACCATGCATGGCACCACCATGATGTTTTTGTTCGCGGTGCCGGTCTTGGAAGGCATCGCTTTCTATCTGCTCCCCAAGATGATCGGCTCCCGGGACATGCTCTACCCCCGGCTCAGCGCCTATGGCTATTGGTGCTATCTGTTCGGCGGCATTCTCCTGTACAGCAGTTTCCTGGTGGGTAGTGTGCCGGATGCGGGCTGGTTTATGTACGTGCCCCTGGCCAGCTCCGAATATACACCGGGGCTCAACTCGGATTTCTGGCTGCTGGGGATTACCTTTGTGGAAATCTCCGCCGTCTCAGCCGGTATTGAACTGGTGGCAACCATTCTGAAAGCCCGGGCGCCCGGGATGGGCGTCAACCGGATGCCGCTGTTTGCCTGGTACATGCTGGTGACTGGTTTCATGATTATCCTGGGCTTCCCGCCCTTGATCCTGGGCAGCATCCTGCTGGAGCTGGAGCGGGCCTTTGGCTGGCCGTTTTTCATGGTCGGGCAGGGGGGCGATCCACTGTTGTGGCAGCATCTGTTCTGGCTGTTCGGTCATCCCGAGGTCTATATTATTTTCCTGCCCGCCGCGGGCATCGTCACCATGGCCGTTGCTACCTTCGCCCGCCACCCGGTGGTGGGGTACAGCTGGGTGGTGCTGGCGGTGGTGGCGACGGGGTTTATCAGCTTTATGATCTGGGTCCACCACATGTATACGGTGGGACTGCCCCAGGTCGCCCAGGGATTCTTCTCCGCCGCCAGTATGGGGGTGGCCATTCCCAGTGGTATCCAGGTGTTTGTCTGGATCGCGACGTTGTGGTTGGGACGGGCGCAAATGCGGGTTCCCATGCTGTTTCTGATGGGGTTTCTGTTTATTTTCGTGCTCGGCGGCCTCACCGGCGTCATGCTGGCGCTGGCCAGTTTCGACTGGCAGGTCCATGACACCCATTTCGTGGTGGCCCATCTGCATTATGTGCTGATCGGCGGGATGCTGTTCCCGTTCTTCGCCGGCCTGTACTACTGGCTGCCCCTGATGTCGGGGCGGGAATACTCGGAGCTGTTCGGGCGGCTGGCGTTCTGGCTGCTGTTTATCGGCTTCAACATCACTTTTTTGCCGATGCATCTGACCGGCATGCTGGGGATGACCCGGCGCACCTATACCTATCCCGAGGGGCTGGGCTGGGAAATCATCAACCTGATCTCCACCGTCGGGGGCTTTCTGATGGCGGCCGGGGTTGCGGCTTTCATCATGGACCTGTATCTCCACTACCGTTTCGGTAGGCGAGCCACCGCCAATAGCTGGGGGGCAGGGACTTTGGAATGGAGCCTGCGTCATCCGGCGCCTTCCTACAACTTTATCAGCCTGCCCCAGATCCGGGATCGTTATCCTTTGTGGCACAACCCGAAGCTGCCCCAGGAGCTGGCCGAGGGACAGGGCTATTTGGCTGATCCGGGCAGTGGTGAGCGGGAAACAATGGCCACCTCCATGCTCGATGCCAAACCGGAATACGTGGTCCGGTTGCCTCGCAATACCTATATCCCCCTGCTCTTGGCATTAGCGACTGCTTTATTCTTCATCGGGCTGCTCATCAAACAGTACTGGCTGGTGCCCATTGCGGCGGTGCTGATGGTGGCCGGTGTCTGGTGCTGGCTGTGGGATCGGGGCATCAAGCAGGCACCCTTGGTGGTGGATGCCGGCCAGGGGTTAAAGCTGCCCCTGCAATACAGTCACCCACGGGGGCCGGGCTGGTGGGCCATGGGGTTAAGTATTCTGGCGGATCTCTCCCTGTATGGTTCGCTGTTGTTCGGCTATCTGTTTCTCTGGACCGTTGCGCCGGCCTGGCCGCCCCCAGATTTTGGTGCGCTGCCTTGGCTGGTGCCAAGTTTGGGGCTGGGCGGCCTGATTCTCAGTAGCGTTGCGATGGGTTGGGCCGGTCGTCAGTTGCGAGTCGGGAGTCTGCCGCGGCTGCGTCTGGGCTATGGGCTGGCGATCCTGCTGGCGTTGGCCTATGGGGTGAGTCAGGTTTTGCTGCTGCGGGATGCGCCTTATGGACCGCAGCAGCATGCCTATGGGGCAATTCTTCACGCGTTAGTGGGCTGTCATCTGTTGCATGTAGGGCTGGTGGTGCTGATGGCCTGCTTTATTCTGGCGCGCTCGGCGTATGGCTATGTGGTGTCCGACAAGCCCATGGAAGTCACTAATGTGTCACTGTTTTGGCATTACGTGGTGTTGCAGTGCCTGGTAGGTTATGTGGCGTTGCACCTGCTACCACTGCTGATGTGATGGAAGGAGGCGAGATGCTTGGAGCCCTGCAGCGCAACAGCTTGTTGGCCATGGTCAGTGGTTTGCTGCTGTGGACGCTTTATTTTCTGTTCAATTATGCCTTTCTGTCGTTGGGGTGTGCGTTGGGTTTTGCCGAGATCCAGGTCGCAGGGCTGAGTCTGGTGCACTGGGTGATCTTGGCCGTCACCCCGTTGGTCTTGCTGGCCATGGTGTATCTGGCGTGGCGAAGCTGGCAGCAGTACCGCGAACTTGGTGAAGCGGAAGCGGAGCCCGAGCTGGTCAGGCGTCAGCGTTTTATGGCGCTCGTGGCGGTGATGATCCATGGTCTTGCGGTGATTGCCTTGTGCTGGGTGGCGACGCCGGTTCTGATGGGCATTCCGCCTTGCTTGTAGGCTGCTGTCCAGGGCAGGCCCACTGAAATTTTTGTGCTACATTGCCGGATTCTGGTTTTTTGAAGGGTCTGGCATGGCTTATTGGTTAATGAAAAGCGAGCCCGATGAGTTTGGCATCGAGGATTTGTATCGCTCCCCCCAGCAAACCGCGCCCTGGGATGGCGTACGGAATTATCAGGCGCGAAATATGCTGCGCGACCAGATGCAGGAAGGGGATCTGGTGTTGTTTTATCACTCCAGCTGTAAGCCGCCGGGCGTGGCGGGTACGGCCCGAGTGGTACGGGCGGGTTATCCGGATAGCTCGGCCTGGGATCCGGAGTCTCCGTACTTTGATCCCAAGTCCACGCCTGACAACCCCCGTTGGTATCGGGTGGATGTGCAGTGGTGTTCGACCTTTAAGCAGCTGGTGCCGCTGGACCGCTTGAAAAGCGTGCCGGCGCTGGCGGCCATGCCGCTGCTCCAGAAGGGGAGCCGACTGTCGGTCATGCCGGTCACTGAGGAAGAGTGGCAAACCATTCTGGCGCTGGCGAGTGCCTGATCAGGGATCTCCTGGTCAGGCGGGTTCCGGACCGGCCGGCAAGAAAACGAGCGGGTCGTTTCAGTCCAATTGGGGCACGGGAGCGTCTTCGGCTTGGTCCGGGTCGTGGCCCGAATCGTTCTGGCTGGGTGCCACTGGCGGGATGACCTGGTTGCGTCCCCGTTCCTTGGCCTGGTACAGGTTGAGGTCGGCTTGGATCAGCAGTTGCTTCAGGTCGCGGGTCTGGCTGATGGAGCAGACCCCACAGCTGGTGGTCACACTCAGCTGTTGTCCTTTGTAGGCGATGGAATGCTGGGCGACCCGGTTGCGGATGCGTTCGGCCAGTTTTAAAGCCTGCAGCAGGGTGGTGTTGGGGAGCAGGATCAAAAACTCCTCTCCACCCCAGCGGGCGACCAGATCCAGCTCGCGGCTGGTTTCTCGCAGCAGCTGGGCAATTTCCACCAGCACATGGTCACCCGCGTCATGGCCGTAGCTGTCATTAATCAGCTTGAAATGATCCACATCCAAAAGGATCACGGAAAAATGGTGGTTATGGCGCTTGTAGCGACTGAACTCTTTTTCCAGCTGGTGCTGCATATCCCGCCGGTTGGAGAGCTGGGTCAGTTCATCGGTCCGGGAGACCCGCTCATAGAGTTGCGCCATGCGGACCAGTTCCTGGCGGGCCGTGTGGCGGGAATACTCGATGACAAAGGTGAAAAGGGTGGCGAAAGTGAGCGAGCTCAAAAAACGCACCTGAAAGTCAGTGCTATATTGGGTGAGCACAAACGGCAGCTCGGGAAAACGGAAAATGACCGCCACGCCCACCAGCACGAAGAGTGACAGGATGACACCGGCCCGGAGATTCGCCAGATAGAACAGGAAAGGAGGCAGCACATAGACCCACAAGGGCCCAGTGTTGCTCTCGCCGCCGGTACAGGTCAGATAGAGAAACAGGGTGACAATCAGGGAGACGAAAATATTGCGGCTGACCGCATAGTTCTTGGCACCATGGTAAACCAGGACATTGATCAGGATCGGAACGCTAAACAGAAACAGGACAATAGCGTGGGTTTGGTGATCGGATAGCCAGGATTTCAGACCCAGACCAAGCAGAACAGCAACTGCACAATAGGAGACGGCGACAAACACCTTAAGAACCCGGGTGTCTGCTCCTGCCACGTTGCTGATGGACAAATCCGTATGATGCATAGGGAAAACAGCGTCTTATCTGCCAGGGAAAACCAGATGGTCAATCAGGTTAAGTATAGCCCATGGTCAGATCCGGCGCGTTTGTTTTCACGATCTTTTGCAATTGGACAATTTGATGTCGTCCTGGCGACATTTTTGTTAAAGTTGCGCCTCCTTTTCCGCAGTGAGTTGATCGCATGGAATTCCGAAATGTAGGTCAAATAGAAAAGGCTACACAAAAGTCACGGCAGGAAATGTTCCGCCTGGGTGTAGCACTCGTGTTTATTGTGATCATCATGCTGGTCACATCCATTCGTGCCCAGGGACTGGAGTCGGGCTATCTGCTCGTGATTGCCGCCATGATCGGCGGTTACATGGCCATGAATATCGGCGCGAACGATGTGGCCAATAACGTCGGTCCTGCCGTCGGCTCCAAGGCCATGACTCTGACCGGCGCCATTTTGATTGCCGCCGTGTTTGAAGCGGCTGGCGCCCTGCTCGCCGGGGGCGAGGTGGTCACCACCATTAAAAACGGCATTATTGATCCCTCCTTGGTGACCGACTCGGCTGAGTTTATCTGGCTGATGATGGCGGCCCTGTTAGCCGCGGCACTTTGGTTGAACCTGGCCACCTATGTGGGAGCTCCGGTATCCACCACCCACTCGATTGTCGGCGGCGTGATGGGTGCGGGGATTGCGGCCGGCGGTCTGGGGATCGTCAACTGGGAAAGTTTGACCACCATTGTGGCCAGTTGGGTGGTTTCACCAGTGCTGGGTGCTTTTTTTGCGGGCCTTTTGCTTTATTTCATTAAGCGTCAGGTCACTTATAAAGCCAATATGCTGATAGCCGCAGAGCGTTTTGTGCCCCTGTTGCTGGCGTTGATGGCTTGGGCCTTCGGCACTTATCTGGTCATGAAAGGCTTAAAAGCCATCTGGGCTGTGGAGTTCTGGGTGGCGGCATTGATTGGCTTGGGGGTGGCCGTGGTGGTTATGCTGGCTTCTCGCCCCTGGATTCGTCGCCGTCGGGCGCATCTTGAGAATAACCGGGAAGGTGTCAGCAGCCTGTTTACCATTCCCCTGATCTTCTCTGCAGCTCTGTTAAGCTTTGCCCATGGGGCCAATGACGTGGCCAATGCGGTAGGTCCTTTGGCTGCGATCAACGAGGCCCTGGTGAATCTGGAAGTTTCCGGCAAGGCTTCCATTCCCTTTTGGATCATGCTGGTGGGAGCTATCGGTATTTCCCTGGGGCTGGCTCTGTATGGGCCTAAGCTGATCAAAACGGTTGGCCAGGAAATTACCGACCTGGATAAGGTGCGGGCGTTCTGTATTGCCCTGTCGGCCGCTGTCACGGTAATTGTGGCGTCCCAGTTGGGGCTGCCGGTTAGCTCCACCCACGTTGCTGTAGGTGCGGTATTTGGGGTTGGATTGCTACGGGAATACCTGAAAACCAGCTATGCCAGTCAGCTCCATCTGATTGTGGAACAGTATGAAGGGCCGGAGCGGGAAAAAATCCGCCGCTTCCTGGAGACGTTCAAGAAGTCTTCTCTGGAAGATATGGACCGGATGCTGAAGCTGGCTAAGAAGAAGAAAATGGAAATTCCGCTGAGCAAGAAAGAGCGTAAGCGTCTCAAGCGGGTTTATAAAGAAGAGCTGGTGAAGCGTTCGGCACTGGGCCGGATTGTGGCGGCCTGGTTGATCACCGTGCCGGCATCCGCGCTGGTGGCGGCCATCATTTTCTTCACCATTCGGGGCATGATGGTGGGCTAATCCTCCGTTGGACTTTAAGAAGGCTACTT
Source organism: uncultured Pseudomonadales bacterium (assembly GCA_964514485.1). Classification (GTDB taxonomy): domain Bacteria; phylum Pseudomonadota; class Gammaproteobacteria; order Pseudomonadales; family Oleiphilaceae; genus JAEZAA01. The sequence continues at coordinate 146,575 of CAZEWG010000001.1, read as the reverse complement.
TCAGGTAGCCTTTTTTGTTTGTGCAGCAGACCGATTGACCCCGGCGGGGCTGTCTCAGGCACCTGCTATGCTATAAAGTGAAGTGAGTGGGCCGCTAAGATGTTCTTGGTCAGTCAGGGATGACTATAGTTATGGTGGTTCCCAAGACTGATATTTTATCGTGGATGGAGGCGTTATGAGCAGTATCGAAGCAAGTCAGGCAAAGGTTATTGCCGAGCTGCGTACATTTATCAAGAAGGTGCTGACCGACCCGACAATCGCGGTCAAGGCTATGGAGATCGCTCGGCGTCTGAAGGATGAGCCGGATGCGGATCGCAAAATCGCGGATGAAATCAGCTCCACAACCATTGTTCGCATTCCGGAAAAGATGAGCGAGGCGGATTTGATGTTTCTGGAGATTATTCGCGAAGTGCTGGATGACGAAGCTGCGCTGTATTAAGGGCTTCAGCGAGGCTTTTCAAAAGGGGCGGGGCATCCCGCCCCCTGGATTGCCGCACAGGCTTAATAGGGGATGCCGAGGCGGCGGTAAATAAACCCCATCAGCCAGGCAGGGCCAATCATCAAAAACTGCAAGTCCTTGAAGAAGGACGGCTTTTTGCCTTCGATGGCATGGCCAATAAATTGAAAAATCCACATCACCACGAACAGGACCAGGGAAGCCAGCCAGACCGGAGCAACGCCAGTACCCTCAAACCAGTGGATAATGGCAAAGGTGGCAATCGTGAACAGCGTCATGCCAATGGTCAGGGTCAGGCTGATCCGCAGATAGAAGGCGACGATCACCAGTAGCGACAGGGTGGCCCAGTTGAGCAGGGGCCAGGCGTCGAACAGGGCCGGCGTTGGAATTGACCATAGAAATCCCATCACCGTTAGGAAAATCGTGGGTACCGCGATCCAATGGATGGTTTTATTGATTTTATTCTGGTGGCTTTCGCCATATTCGGCGAACCACTGTTCCGCAGTCTTAGCCATATTTCATCTCCTTTTATAGGCCTTGCTAGTTAAGCATAGCATGGCTCCCGGATCTACTCCTGACGCGCCTCTCTTGACCGGATTGCCGGCCACGCCCGACCACACCCCGAGTAACCGGGGTGTGGTGAGTTTGGCGGGTTCGGCGAAAAGGTATAGATCTAGTTAGAAGATTGAAGCCTGTGGCGTCAAGGCTTAGCAAGCCGCGCGCTTTTTCGGCTGGCAGAGTTGTTCCAGGTGCTGGAACATGGGCTGGATGTCTTCGTGCTGGGCGATCTGCTCTTGCTCGTCGAGGATGTCCTGCAGAATCTTGAGAGTCGTCAACGGGTTGGCCAATACCACCCGGAATACCACGCAGGGATGCAGGTGGTAGCGCAGGGGGTTCAGGCGGGTTCTGGAGACAAAGGCCTTGCCCAATTCCCGTTGGGTTTTCTGGATATATTTGGTGATCTCGCTCAGACAGTCATTGATCGCCGCCTGTTGTTCGGCGTCAGCCTGTTGTAACACCTCTTCGAGCCAGGCCGGGCGATAGCGATAGGTCAGAATATTGAGTTCGGGTTCGCTGATCAGTTCGAAATTCGGGTGTTTGCGGATCATCTCGGCAAACGCCCGGGCTTTTTCAATGCCCTGATCGATCAGAATCTCGTAACCGTCTTTGGCGATGATCTTCAGGCCAGACTGGATCAGCATCGCCATGCCCGGACGGGAACCTTCCAGAGAGGTGGTACCCAGGTCCTTGGAACCTTTGCGGATCACGTATTGGGCATGATGCTCAATGGCTGACAGGGTGGAGGGATCCTTGAACAGGACCATGCCCGCGCCCATCGGCACATACAGCTGTTTGTGGGCGTCAATCGTCACGGAGTCGGCCCGTTCGATGCCTTTCAGCAGATGCTTGTAGGTATTGGAGAACAGCGTGGGCCCGCCCCAGGCGGCATCCACATGGAAGTGGATCTTGAACTCCTGGGCCAGATCGGCGATCTGATCCAGCGGGTCAATGTTGCCCGTCTCCGTGGTACCTGCCACGCCAATAATGGCAAACACCTTGATCTTTTGAGCCTGGAGTTCTTCCAGCTTGGCCCGCATGTCCGCCACGATGACTCGGTTATGATCGTCGGTTTCCACGGAAACCAGAAAATCATGGCCAAAGCCCAGCAGGTCAGCCGCCTTGGAAAAGGAGTAGTGGCCGCGCTTGGACACCAGCACCGCCGCGCCTTCATAACCATAGTGGCGTAGAGCCCGGAAGACGCCTTCCCGACGGATGCCGCGGAACTCCCCTTGGGCGGGGAAGGCCCGGTTACGGGCCACCCACAGCGCGGTCATGTTGGCAACGGTACCACCAGAGCAAAGATTGCCCAAGGCATGGTTGGAGTCATGCATCCATTGGCGGTAAAAATCGTCGCTTTGTTCATAAACCAGCCGGTGCATCATGCCCAGCACCTGGCGTTCCAGAGGGGTAAAGGCCTTGGAGGTCTCGGTTTTGACCAGGTTCTGGTTCAGCGCAATCATGATCTTCGACAGCGGCAGCATGAAATAGGGCAGCGCTGACGTCATATGGCCGACGAAACTGGGGGAAGCGGTATGAACGGATTGGGCGACCAGCTTATCGAGTAGAAACTGGGCCTGCTCCGACACGAAAATGGGTTTTTTCGGAATTTCGGAATCGGAAAAGTCCTTCTCGACCTCGGCCAGGTCCTTCTCCAGGGCAACGATATGGTTCTGGAGAAAACCCGCTAGATTTTGGGAAATCTGCTGGTCAATCTTGCTGAGCGTCGAGTTCGGGGCTTCGGGAACCGTAAATACCCGATACATACTCTCAAGGCTGGCCAAGGCCAGTTTTTGTTCTTGAGTCATTGGGACCCCACGGCGAACTGTGGAACTGTATAAATGTGTTTCAGCCTAAGCCGACGTCGCTCTCTTGTCTCCCTGGCGCAGCGGTCAGACGTTGCGTTGCAGGCAATAAGAGAGTGGCTAAGCCAGGACCAATCCTTTCGGTATACCCGCCGGGGCGAGCAAGTCCGGAACACCCATCTTCCTCTGTGAGGGGGGTAGTATAGTACCAGTGTCAGGAGAGCACCAGCAGCAAAAACACGGGCCTTCGGGATGGGAGCATCTGACCCGTTAGGCCGGTGCCGGGGGTTTAGAGGAGCCGCTCCTGATGGAGCGAGGTAATGACCGCGTCCAGCGACTGGCTCAGATCCTCTTCCAGTTTGGCCTGGATCTGCTGGACCTGGCGCCAGTCGCTGCCGGCAATGACAAAGCTCCACTGGGCCTGTTTCAAGGCGTTTTGATAGTCGCTTTCGCATACCGCCACCTGTCCGACCTTGCCCCAGCGTTCGCTGAAGCCCTTGAGACGCTGCCGTTTTTCCTTCAGGGAACGGCAGCCTTCCAAATGAAAGTCCACGACAAGTAGCAGCGCGTTCATCATCACTCCGCTGGCCCCAAGCCGCCTTATTACTGGGCTGCGGCCAGCACGGCGCGCTCCAGGCTTTGCTCAAGGTCGCTGCCTTGGAACCGCTGGCCGTTGATGTAAATGGTGGGGGTGCCGCGCAGTCCCAGGGCAATGGCTTGCTGTTCGGAGTTACGCACATACTGCCGTGCTTCCGGGCTGGTCAGGCAGTTTTCAAAGGCGGCCTGGTCAAGCCCCAGCTCCTGGGCAAATTGCAGCGGGGATTCCTTGCTCAGGTTCCGTTGTTGACGGAAGGCCAGCTGCTGATAGTCCCAGAACTGGTTTTGTTGCAGGGCGCAGTAGCCACCTTCGGCAATCACGCGGGAAATACCGCTGGAATTAATCGGAAAGTCCATGAAGATCAACTGAACCTGCTCCGGATTCTCTTCAACGACGCGGTCCAGGGTGCGGGCGGCATCCCGGCAATGGGGACACTGGTAGTCCGCGAATTCAATTACGGTAACGGGCGCGGCGGGGTTGCCTTTGCTGGGGCGCCCGGCCGTGTCGATGTTAACCGAGGCGGACACCGGCCGCTTCAGGTGAAATTGCAGTTTGTTCTCGGCCATCAGCTGGGCGACCAGGGCTTGCTGTTTTTCCATCTGGCGCTGTTGCATCAGGAAATTACGGATCTGATCCTGGACCTGTGCCAGGGGAACCCCGATTTGGTCCGCGTTGGCCCGGTAAAAGTTCGCCACGTCCTCATCACTGGGTGGGGTCACCTGGATCAGCTCATTGGCGATTTCGGGCGGAGCAACATCACGTTGTTCCGCCTCACGGGCGATATGCATGCCGAGCGCCGCCTGCTCCAGGATACGCATCTTCTGGTTGTAGCTGTTCACGTCCAGTTCATGCAGTTCGCTGGCCAGCACCGGCGGCAGTTGTTCGACGCCAAAGCCTTGCCCTTGATAGGTAAACAGTACGTTTTGGGCGGGGGCGGTTTCTTCTGGAGCGCTCACCTGGATGACGGCGGCAGACAGCGCGGCACCGACAATAAAGCCCAAAATCAGCCAGATCAGGATATTGGTTTTGTTTTGAGATTTGGTCATGGTGGGGTTGGGTCCTTGTAGTGAATTAGGGGGATTATGCCTGAATTCTGGCGCCTGAAACATTGGACCGGCCTTTTGGAAGGCGGTTCCTGTTGGCGGGGCGACTGGCCGGCGGGAGAAAACAGGAGAAGCGGCCCTCTTAACAAGGGCCGCGGGCAGACGGATTAGTCGAGTCGGGGGCGGGCCCGTTCAATAATGGCCTGGCAGTCGATGCCGCGGGGCATCGCGCCATAGTGGTGTTGGCCGTGACCGGTCAGGCGGCTGGCGATAAAGCCCTCGGCCACCGCGGTCGGGCCGCTCTGGACCAGCAGGCTGGCCTGAAGCGCCAGGGCCATTTGATCCACGATATGGCGGGCGCGGTATTCAACCTCGGCCAAGTCTGCAAACTCCCGGCGCAGGTTGTTAACGTATTGGTCCAGGCGAGAGTCCGCGCCCCGGGCTTGGGCCAGTTCCGCAAAGAAGGCATCCAGTACGGCGGGTGTCTTGCCCAGGGCTCGCAGCACATCCAGGCACTGCACGTTGCCGCTACCCTCCCAGATGGCATTGATGGGGGATTCCCGGAACAGGCGGGGCATAATGCTGTTCTCCATCACGCCACTGCCGCCGATGCACTCCATGGCTTCATAGGCATGGTTGGGCGTGCGTTTGCAGATCCAGTATTTGCCAACGGCGGTGCCGATTCGCATCAGCAGTTTCTCATGCTCGCTCTGCTCGGCCTGATCCAGGGCCCGGGCAATCCGCAGGGTCAGGGTGATGGCCGCTTCGCTTTCCAGGGCCAGGTCGGCCAGCACGTTCTGCATCAGGGGTTGGTCAATCAAGCGCTTGCCGAAGGCCGACCGGTAATAGCTGTGATGCAGGGCTTGGGCGGTTGCCTGGCGCATGCCCGCGGAGGAGCCGATCATGCAATCAAAGCGGGTCAGGGAGACCATTTCGATAATGGTGGCCACCCCGCGGCCTTCCTCACCAATCATCCAGGCCAGCGCACCCCGCAACTCGGTTTCGCTGGAGGCATTGGAGACGTTACCCATCTTGTTCTTGAGTTGCTGGATCTGCAGCGGGTTTTTGCTGCCATCCGGGCGCCAGCGGGGCAGCAGGAAACAGGACAGGCCGCCCGGTGCCTGGGCCAGGACCAGAAAGGCGTCGCACATGGGGGCCGAGACAAAGTATTTGTGTCCCACCAATTCATAAAGCTGGCCCGGACCACCCTGAGCCACCGGATAGGCGCGGGTGCTGTTGGCGCGCACATCGGAGCCGCCTTGTTTTTCGGTCATGGCCATGCCAATGGTGACACCGGCTTTCTGATCCACCGGCACATTGCGGGGATCATACTGACGGGAGGTGACCAGGGGCTCCCAGATTTGGGCCAGATCCGGCTGCTGACGCAGGCTCGGGATGCAGGCGTAGGTCATGGTGATGGGGCAGCCGTGGCCGGCTTCGACTTGGGCGTGCAGATAATATTTGGCGGCCCGCACCACCTGGGCGCCGGCTTTCGGATCTGTCCAGGGGGAGGAGTGCAGGCCGTGTTCAATGGCCAGGTTCATCAACTGGTGATAGGCCGGGTGAAAACTGACCAGATCCACCCGGTGACCGTGCCGGTCATGGGTGTGTAAAACCGGCTTGTGCTCGTTGGCCTGAAAGCCCAGCTCAATAATCTCCGGGCGGCCCACCAGCTTCCCATATTCGTTTAGCTCTGCCTCTGCCCAGCCGCCCCCTTCGCGATGCACGGCCTCCTTCAGGGCTTGATCCTGCTGATAGAGATTGTAGGCTTCGAGCCGCGGCGGCATGTTGGTCACTTCATGGGTTGCGGCAAGATAACGGTCTTGGGCGGGTACTGGGGGTTGTGTGGTCATGATGTGTGCTCCTTGCCGGTGATGGCGCGAATGCAAAATTTGAGAATGGATTGGATCAGCTGGTGGTCATCCTGTGGGTGGTCCGCCGGGTGGGGGGCCAAAGGGCCCACTAGGGCTTCTGCGATGGCGCCGACCAGGGCGGCGCTGGCGACCCGGGCATCCTGGGGGGGAAACTCCTGGTTTTGCACGCCCTCTTGAATGACCCGTTCGAAAACCTTGGCATAACGGCGGCGGTATTCCAGGCGGTCCTGATCGACCAGCGGATCAATCGGCTCCGCAATCAGGGCCCAGGCCAGCTGTTTGCCCCGCAGGGCGCGTCGGGCGAACTGGGTCAGGGCGCGGTCCAGGCGCTGCTGTGCGCTGCCCGTTTGTTGGATGGCCTGTGTGACCTTGTCCACCTCCCGCTGGGAGGCGGTGCGAAACACCTCGGAAAACAGTTCCGCCTTGGATGAAAAATGACGATAGACGCTGCCGGTGGCAACCCCGGCATGCGTGGCGATTTCGCTCACGCTGACGGCACTGAAACCCCGCTGGGCAACCAGCTCCTGGGCTGCGTCAAGCAGGCGTTGCCGTGCCGCTTCTTTTCGGGCGCGAACCTGAGGGGTTTCCCGATAGGCCATGGTGTGAATCCTGATTCATTTTAATGAAGTGAATCATGATTCATTTCTTGGGTCAAGACGTCAAAAGCCAGAAGGCGCAGTGCCGACAGGAAGAAAACAGTCTCGCGTTCCGAATGGGAATGTCTTGGCGGATGGAGGGGCGGATCATGGGGGGAGTCATCTGGAAATGACCGGGTCATTTCCAGATGAGGGTGGCGTTCCTTCGCCCACTGTCGGCTTAGCTGGGTTGCTCGGTGAAGCCGTCTGAATTGTTGGACAGGGCGTGGCTGGCTTCGGCGCCCAGTTTCGGAGCCTCGGCCTGTTGCCCGGAGTCGATCAAGGCGCGGGTTTGCTGATTGACCTGAAAGATATTGTGGGCCGATTGCAGATCCCGATCATTGCTGATGCTGGCAATGCTTTCCCGGTTTCGCAGGAAGCCTTTGATTTCTTCCACCATCTGCTCAAGCTCCGCATCGTTGCGCTGCATGCTCATGATGTAGCGGGGCATTTCCAGGTTGTTGGCCCCTGACGTGGCAAAGGTGCTGGTGGTGATCCGGGAGGTGATAATCCAGGAGGTGATCGAGCTCCGCACCACGACATTCTCGGAACGGGTTGAATCGTAGATCGAGGTACCGGTGGAGAGCTTGCTCTCGGTGAAGGTGCCTTCCGCCTTCAGGTAGATCAACAGGCTATTGAAGGTGATTTCTCCCCAGAAGACATGGGCCTGGTTGGTCAGGATGTTGCCAAAGCCCGAGAGAATCAGCCAGGTGAAGAGCAGGGCCAGCAGCGATTGGGTCTGATCGAAGAACGATAGCGCCTGTTCGCCAGTCACAGGTTGAGCCTGGTTCGCCAGCTCTTGGTAGGAGCCCGCCAGGTCGCTCAGCGTGACGGCGCCATACACCAGTGCCAGGGCGCTCAGGAAGAACAGAACCTGCCCCAGCAGCGTCATCACCACCCGGGCAATGTTAAAGCTGCGGCTGTATTCCTGGGGTTGATATTCCGGTTGGGTCTCGGCAATCAGCTCGCCGAAAAAGTCACCTTTGCCCTGACTCTGTTCGTTCAGCTTGGGGTCAAGTTCACGATAGTAGCGGTTGGGGATTTCCCGAAAACGGCGGTTGGCCAGCACAATGTTGTCGATATTGACAAAGATTTCGTTGGGATGGACGGATTCCTGCAGGTTCTGGCGATACTCGCTGACCTCGGTCAAGGGCTTGTATTGCTTGGTCCGCTCTCGAATCATCAGCGCGGTCAGGGCAATGGTGAGCCCGGCCAACACGGCCATCAGCAGCAGATAGGGGGTTGCTGAAAACAGATCGAGCTGACTGGTCAAGGCGGCCAGTTCGTTTTGCGCTGAAACGGACAGCTGGGAATAAAGTGCGCCGATGATGACCGGGATCAGGATGGAAAAGGCCAGAATCTTGGCCAGGCTGCCGGCACCTCGATCTTGCAGGCCTTGTGAGGCAGAGATCTTGATGCTGCGGGCCACTTTGCGCCAGCTCCACACCAGATAAACCAGCAGCACCACGGAAAACAGCGGGATGATCATTTCACCCGCGGCTCCGGCCAGCCCGCTGGCGGACACAAAATAGGTCAGGCCAAAAGCGATCAGGGCGGTGAGGGTCGAGATCACAGCCCCGGCAATATCCTGGGCGATGTTACGGATCGGATAAGGTAAAAACAGGAGTTTCGGCATGATGGAGTGGACCATGCGAGACAGCCAGCCCGCGGGCTCCGTAAAGGTTACGTTCTTGCGGCCCATCAGCATATTTTCGAGAGCGCTGGCGGAATAGGCGACTCGGGGCGCTTCCAGCTTGGCGTTATCGCGCTCGGACTTGGCGAAGTTCGGGGCCAGCGAGGTTGGCGCGGAGCGGCCCACAAAGAACCGGAACATTTTGAACAGGCCTTGCCCGGCGCGGTGCAGGCCCCGGCTCAGGAGCAAAATGCCCAGGATGGCGTAAACCCAGGCCCGAAAGAGATCCGTCTCAACGTTCTGGGGAACGAGGAACAGGATAATGACGCCTAAAGTTGCGACAGCCGCTCCGCCAATAAAGCGGATAAGCCCTTCTTTTTTGAACGGATTTCTGATGCCTAGGTCAAGGCTGCCATAGTCGTATGCCACGGTCGTGAGGCTCCTGTGTCTTACAGATAATTGTTAGCTTTGTCGTTACTGCGATTTCGATCATAAGCCGGGCACGGGTGGGCATGGGGCCCGCTGCTGCCAGAGTTGGTCACAAGACGACGAGGAGAAGATTAGGACAAACCGCGGCGGGTTGCTACGGACAAACTGTCAGATTTTGTCAGAGTTAGGGGTGGAGGACGCGGCCGGTCTTTGGAGCTGGCCAATCAGGTTTCTTTTTTGAGGGCAGGAGCTCGTTTTTTAATCAGGCGGATGAGGTCCAGGACACCGCTCCCAGCATAGGTAGATACCGTAGCATTCCGCCGGATCGGTGAGGGCGGCATGTACAATGGCTGGTGTACTAACCAGTTGACTCGGGAGTTTCCGTGAATGAGAACAATAGGCCGTTGCTCGGCGTAATCTATATTCTGGCCGCCGGTTTTCTTCTGGCCAGTCATGATGGCATTTCCAAATACCTCACCTTGCTGTATCCGGTTTTTCTGGTGGCCTGGGCGCGCTATGTGTCGCAAACAGTCCTGATGCTGGGGCTGTTCACACCGAGCATGCGACGCCGCATCACGCAAACCCAGCGACCGGGCATGCAGCTGGCCCGGGGCCTGAGCCTGGTGGGGATCACGTTGCTGTTCTTCACCGGCCTTAAATACATTCCCCTGGCCGAGGCCACGGCGGTGATGTTTACCTCGCCGCTTTTGGTAACCATCGCGTCCGCCCTGTTGGGAGAAAAAGTCAGCAAGGGCCAGTGGCTGGCCGTGGTGTGTGGGCTGGTTGGGGTGCTGATTGTGGTGCGGCCGGGGGGAGCCTTGTTTACGCCAGCGATCTTGTTGCCGCTGGGTGGCGCGATTTGTTTCACCATCTATCAGATTCTCACCCGACGCTTAAGCAGTACCGACCACCCGGTGACCAGTAACTTCCTGTCCAGCCTGGTCGGCACGGCGGTGATGACGGTGCTGGTGGTGTTCAATTGGCAAACCCCTGAGTTGCACCATGGCCTGCTGATGGCAACGCTGGGCGCATTCGCCATGACTGGCCATATGCTGCTGACCCATGCCTTTAAATATGCCTCGGCAGCCACCTTGGCGCCGTTTACCTATGGGCAGATCATCTTTGCCGGGATTGTCGGTTTCATCGCATTTGAACACGTGCCGGACGCCGGCGCCTTGCTGGGGATGGCCGTGGTTATTGCCAGTGGTCTCTGTTCGGCCTATGTGCA
>CAZEWG010000001.1:116244-136215 GCA_964514485.1 uncultured Pseudomonadales bacterium | reverse complement strand
CCTTGCTGGGGATGGCCGTGGTTATTGCCAGTGGTCTCTGTTCGGCCTATGTGCAGCGTCAGCAGAGGATTGCTGCTGAGGCTCAGGCCTGAACCTGCCCAGTTGTTTTGAAAGAGGGGGCAAGCGCTGATCGCTCTGGCGCTCTCAATGGTCTTGGGTGGAAATCTTTGCAAGTGCTGTCACGGCTGAATCATATTCCGGCATAAACCAAGCTTTTTCGGCTTCTTCAGTGGCCCGGCAGAGATAAATTTCATGGTCGAGCCGTCGGATATCCTGAAAGCCGCTGGAGCGTAGTAGCGCTTCCACACAGGCATGATTGGGAGCCCACCAGTTGGTGGGATCACCGGCGAACCGGTGTTCAATAAAAGACATCCGGGGCCAGCCCTCTGCAACCAAGACCTCACGTTGATGCAGGGAGTAATCGTTTTCGATATCTAAGACCTGCTCTCCTGGTGAGGTGAGGCTCTGAAACACCATCAGCCCCCTGGCTCGCTGGCGGACGATGTCCAGTGCCAGCAGTGGATAGCGCAGGTGGTATAAAACCCCCATGAACCAGATGAGGTCGAATTTCCGGTCCCAATGGGCCAGCTGATAAATCGGCAGCTGATGAAATTCGATCTGCCGTTCCAGGCCATAGATCGAGGCGGCCCAGCGGGCCTGGCGCAGATAATGAGGGTCGATATCAATCGCCGTGACTTGGGCGCCCCGCTTGGCCAGCTCGATGCTATAAAAACCGGCGTTACAGCCAATGTCCAAGGCTTGCCAGCCCCGCAGATCCTGGGGCAGGACCGGGTTAATCTGCTCCCATTTAAAGCGGGGAAAGTCACCCAGGTCGTGGTCGGGAGCGGTCTGGCTGCCGTCTGGCAGGTGCAGGTTGTGGAACCAGGGGGCCAGCCGTTCGATCTCTGTATTGATTGACGTTTTCATTGGCCCTCCTGGTGTCCCGGCAGATGATCCGATACGGGCTTACGCATTGACTGCCAGTGTTGGGGTGGCCACCTCACTGTGGTAGCGCTCCAGCTCCATGGCGCGATGGACCGAGGTGTGGGCACTGAGCACCCGTTTACGGCAGCGTTCACCGATATCCAGCCGTTGGTCTTCCGGCATGGTCAGATAACGCTCCACGTCTTGCGGGTTGTGGGCTACCAGGATTTCCTCACCGAGATGGAAGAATTGGTCCAGGCCTTTCCAGTCATCGGAGATGATGGGCGTGGCGCAAGCGGCGGCCTCGAACAGGCGGACACTGGGGGAGTAGCCGGCTTTGATCATTTCCCGGCGGGTCACGTTCAGGGTGAACCGTTGACTGTTGTAAAACCGTCGGTGATGGGCGGGGGGGATATGATCAACCCGTTTGATGTTGCCAGACCAACTGATGCTGCCGGGGTATTGGGGGCCGGCCACCACGAAGTGTTTGTCGTTCAGGTTCCGGGCCGGCTCGATCAGCAACTGCTCCAGGGTGGGCTGGCGGTCCGGGCTGTAGGTGCCCAGGTAACCCAGATCATACTGTCTTTCCAGGTCCGGTTCGGGAAAGTAGAGTTCGGGGTCGACTGAGCAGTACAGGGGACGAGCCCGCTGCGCCCCATAGTGATTTTCGATCCACTTCAGCAAAGGCCCGCCGGTAAAGGAAAAATAAAAGTCGAAGCGGGGAATCAGCCGGGGATGCAGATATTCGTAGTCCTTGCGGGCCAGCTTGGTCATGGTCACCGGGGTGTCGATATCGTAGAAGGCGACACAGTTCTGGTTGACGGTGAGGGCAATTTCCGCGACATCCACGCCTTCCGGCACATAGGAACCGATGATGACCAAGTCTGCGTTACTGATGGCGTCCACATAGAGCTTTAGTTCTTCCAGATCCCGATAGAGCCGCAGGTTGCAGTAGGGCAGTTGCGGGGCGTCCCGGTTGGAGGCATACCAGGGCGTGTCCCGCTCCAGGAACAGGACGCGGTGGCCCCGGGCGGCCAACGCCTTGACCAGGCTGCGGTAAGTGGTGGCGTGGCCGTTGCCCCAGGATGAGGTGATAGACAGTCCAAGGATGACGATATTGAGTGGCTTGTTCATGTCCATGCCTCCTTTCAGGCGATCTGTTGTGCGACAAGGACAGCTTTACCCTTGGTGGGCTGGAGCCCCATGAGACGCTCAAACTCTTCAGCCCGGTGATGATAGGTGTGCTCCCGCAGAATCCGGCGGCGGGCGGCACTGCCAATCCGGTGGGCCCGCTCCTGATCGAGGGCGCGAAGGTGCTCGACCACGTCCTGACCGGAATGGGCCACCAGCACTTCACGATCGGGTTCTAGAAACAGCTCAATCCCTGCCCAGGCATCCATGATGAGGCAGGCGCCGCAGCCGGCCGCTTCAAACACCCGGGTGGGCGGCGAGAAACCGAAGCGGGCCATGCTGTCCCGGTTGATATTGAGCACCGCCATGGCGCTGCAGTTGAAGGCATTATGGTCTTGGGTGTAGACGTGGCCGATGTATTTCAGGTTGTCGTACTGGGGCGCATTTTCCCGCCAGCCGTTCCCTCCCAGGATAAATTGTCGGTCCGGCAGTTGCTCAACGGCCGTGAAGAAATACTCCCGAACCCGTTGCTCCCGGTCAGGGAGCCGGTTACCCAAAAACGAGAGCGTTGATACCAGGTTTTTGCGGGGCGGGACCGGGTGGTGCGTGGTGGGGTCGAGGGCATTGTAGATCGGGTGGCAGTTACGGGCGCCTAAGGCCTTGTAGGCGGTGATGACGGGCTCCCCACCGCCGTAGGTGAGAATGAAGTCGTACCGGGGGATGAGCGCGCGGAATGGGTCCGCGGGGTTTTGCTCGACCCGCTCCAGGGTGGCCGGCGCGTCCACGTCCCAAAACACCACCAGGTTGCCGGGTTTTCGCAGGGCCAGCACTTCCCGCTCCAGCCAATCGTCGAGCACGCCCACGCCACTGGCCTTGACGATGATGTCGGCACGGCTGGCCTCTTCCAGCATCCGGGCGGCGGCGGATTCGATCGGTTCGTAGACCACGACCCGGGCCCAGTCAGGATCGGCTATGTCGCGATGCTGTTGGCGTTCGAAGGCATCCGGTTCATAAAAGGTGATCTGGTGGCCGCGCCCCGCCAAGGCTTTGAGCATGCCCCGGTAATAGGTGGCGGCACCGTTCCAATAGGAAGACACCAGACTGGAGCCGAAAAAGGCGATCTTGACCGGGCTTTTCATTGTTGCAGGTTCCTTGTCCGTCATGATCTTATCCAACGGTGGCCAGTTTGGAGTGGGGCCCGCTTTCCGCTACTGCCAGCATGCGGCAGATCTCGAGCAGCTCGTCGATCCGGTGGGCACAGGTATGGCGGCTGAGAATGGTGTTCCGCCCATGCTCGGCAAGCTCACGAGCGAAGTCCTGATCATTCAGCACGTTGTGCAAATGGCGCTTCATGTCTTCGCTGTCATGGGCAACCAGGTAATCTTGGCCGGGGGTAAACAGCTGTTCGCGGTCGTTCCAGGGAGCGCAAATGAGCGGAATGCCACAGGCCATGGCCTCGAACGGTCGAATGGTGGGAATGCCTTGTAAAATGCGGGTGTAGGGGCGGCGCGGGACATGCACGGTCACCCGGGCGCGGGCAAAGGCCTGGGGCACCTTGAAGTTGGGCAGCCAGCCGCCGTACTCGACGCCCTGGGCAGCGAGTCGTTCCAACACACTTTCCGGGTAGCGCACACCATGCAGTTTTAATCGGGTGCCCAGCTCCCGAGCAGGGCGGAATAGGAATTCCTCCAGCTCCTGGGTACGCTCGTCGTCTCCCCAGTTGCCGATCCAGATCAGATCGGTCTCTTTTGCCTGATCGGGCATGGGCTGAAACATTCTGACGTCTGCCGCTTCGTGCCAGGTCCAGACCGACTGGCCCCAGCCCTTGGCCCGATAGACCTCCCGCAGCACTTCACCAAACGCCAGCACGCCGTCATAGGCACTGAGATTGACCCGGCCGATGGCATTGGGGTCGCTGACGGCCCGGTGATGGGTGTCATGGAACAGCAAGCGGAAATCGGCACGTTGGGCGCGGATCTTGTTCCAGCCATTAATCAGCCAGTCTTCGTTCCATTCGTGTACGATCACCAAGTCCGCCTCGTCGGCTACTTCCGCCAAGTCCAGGTCGTCCTGTTGATAGGGAATGCTGGTCAGCTCCGGATAGGCTTGATGGAACTCCTCGATGGGTCTGGGGCCGTGTCGCTCCACTAAATTCCAGCGGCTCCAGGCATTGACCGGTTCATAGACGGTGACTTCATGACCTCGGCTGATCAGTTCGCTCACAATTCCCCGCAGGAAATGGGCGTTACCGTGATTCCAGTCCGATACCAGGGAGTGATAAAACATTGCGATATTCACGATCAAACTCCTTGTTGTCCTTATTCCGTATCCTTTGGGTCCCGGCATCACGCCGGGGTTGTCACTAGGCGGATGCTCCCCCGGCCAGGGCTGTCTGGGACGGAGTGTTCGCCTGAGTCATGATCCGCTGATAGCTTTGCCAGTATTCCGTGGCCAGGCGTGCCCTGGAGTATTGCCGTGCCCGCTGCCAGGCTCGCTGTGCCAACTCCTGACGTACCTCCGGCTGTTGGGCCAATTCGTTTAAGACGTGTTTCAGATTTTCCGTATCGTTCGGGTTCACAAAGCGGGCGGCATCGCCCCAGATTTCCCTCAGACTGGGGATATCCCCTAAGACCAGAGCGCAACTACTGCGCGCCGCTTCCAAGATGGAGAGACCGAAAGGTTCGTATTGGGCGGGCATCACGTAAATAGCTGCCTGACGCAGCTGCTCGGCCATCTCCCAGTTCTCCAGATGCCCCAGGAATTCCACCTCGGTTAGATCCGTTGCCTCATTCGGCTCCCCGGCCACTTTCACGGCCCAATGCAGATCTGGCGCTACCCTGGCCAGGGCGGCAATGTTTTTTGCCTCGTCCCAAAGGCGCCCGGCACTGAAGCAGAAAGGCTCCTTTTGCAGGCAGAGTTGCTCCCAGGGCAGCTCCTCTGGAAAGTCTCGCCCGTTATAGATCACCTGGGCTTGCTGGCAATTGCCATGTTCGGCCAGAAAGGCCGCCAGCATGGCCTGACTTGGCGCCACCACCAGTGCAGCTTGTTGGCAGCCGGCGGCGACCCGTTGGCGATAGAGGCGCCACTCCTGGCTGGGCGCCGCCTCCTTCTTGACGGCCCGCCACCAGGAGCAGACACAGGAGTGGGCGACCAGGACCACCGGAGCCTGCCAGGGCAGATGTCCGTGGCCCAGGTCGTTGAGGTGGATCAGGTCCGGCCCCACTTCCGCCTCCAGCTCCAGCAGCCATTCCCCGGCTCGCTCCACGTCATCCCAAGCATTCGGCATCCAGCACAGGCGATAGTGGCTCTCGTGCAGTTGTACATGTTCCAGTGCAGCGACCTCTGCCCGCTGTGTCTCCGACAGCGGGCGGCCCAGGGTGGCCAGAACAACCTCCACCCCAAATCCCTGCAGACCCGTGCAGAGTTCCAGGGTATAGGGCCAGACTCCTCCCAGAGGATCTGCGGTCATCAGAATCTTCATCGCTGATAGATCCGGTCGATAGTTCGGGCCACTTCCAGAACGCTGGCGATCCGGGCGTCATACCAGTGGGCCTGGGCGAGGCGCCGAGTCCAGTGGCAGAGGGCGCGTCCACCCCAGTCATCGGGTGGCTCTGCCAGCACATGGCGCTGGGTGCCCTGATAGCGTTCCACGCGAAAATCAAAGAACGAGCCGTTGACGTTGTAGATGGCTGCCCCCCCTTTGGAGCCGTGAATACGAGCTTCAATGACGGCATCCTGGCCAGCGGAAAGGTTCCAGGAGCAGGCCAGGCGTACCTGGGTGTCATCTAACAGAAAATCCGCAGTAGCGTAGTCTTCCACCTGGTGGTAGGGCGGCTTCAGACGTTGCCCCTGATGGAACAGCTGAGAGCGCAACTGGTGCACCTCGCCACCCCCCAGCAGCCAGAACGCCAGATCCACCAGATGGATGCCCAAATCCATCACACAGCCGCCGCCGGAAGACTGCATGTCGTAGAACCAGGGTTTGTCCGGCCCATAGGCGTTATGGAACACCAGATCTATGGCGAAAACGTCGCCCAGCTCCCCATTGTGGATGGCATGACGGATCTGCTGCATGCCGTTGAGATGGCGGTAGCAGAAATCCACCGCCAGCAGCCGGTCGGAGAGCTGGGCTGCTGCCAGGACCCGCTCAACCTCTTCTGCGGTGCGGGCCAGAGGCTTCTGGCAGAACACCGCCTTCCCCTGTTCCAGGGCCTTGATGGACTGCACGGCATGAAGGGCGCTGGGCGTGGCGATTACCACCCCATCTAAATCGAGCTGGAGCAGCTCTTCCAGGGAGTCAACAACGCGGGCTTCCGGGGCAAGGGCGGCGGCCTGTTCTACCTGATCCTGAGCCGGATCATAGAGAGCCGCGAAGGTGGCCAGGTTTTCCTGTTGCAGGGCTTTCATCCGTAACCGGCCAATCCAGCCGGTGCCCATAAAGCCGAGTTTTGGTTTGCGCAGATGGTTGTGCTGTTGGTTGTCGTCCGAGCTTGTCTGGCTGCGCGAGGTGCCTTTGGCGGCTTCCGAGGCCGGACTGGCTGCAGCGGCGCCTTGGAGAACGGTCAGGGATGGGCGGGGCCGGATCTTACGGGCATGGCTGGCGAGATTGATTTGTGGGACTCTCATAGCGCCACCCATCCTTTAATGAACCCCTCGGGGCGCTCCAGCATCATGTGAAAGGCGCGATCCAGCTCATCCAGCTCGAAGCGGTGGGTCAGCAGTTCCTGGGGCCGCAGGCGGTTGGCAAGCACAGCGGCAATGCCTTCCTTGATACCCAAAATATAGCGGGAAGGGTCACGCTCATGGGCATTGATGACATCAATGGCCCGCCAGTTCCATTGCTGCATGTTGACTTGGCGCAAGCCATCCTGGTGATAGCCGCCGATGATGAGCTTGCCGTACTCCGCCACCAGTTCGCTCGCCAGGTCCAGACCTTGCTGGAGACCGATCACCTCGATCACCCGTTCACAACCGCGCTGATCGGTCAGCGCCTTGACGGCGTTGACCGCGCCCCAGAAGTCTTCCGTGGAGAAAACGGCGTGGGCACCGTTGGTCAGAGCCTGATCTAAGACGCTTTGGCGGCGAGAGAGCACGATGACGGTGGCGCCCTGGGAAACCGCCAGCTGGGTAAGCAACAGTCCTAAAAAGCCGGCACCGACAATGGCGACGGTTTGGCCTTCGCTGATGTCACTGCGGCGGAAGATGTTCATGGCACAACCGATGGCCTCGCCGGGGAAAGGCTGATGGTCCAGCTCTGCGGGCAGGGGGACCACCGACTGGGCGGGGGCGATGTCGTACTGGGCAAAAGCGTGCTGAGAGAGCACCGCAACTCGCTGTCCCACGCGCAGATCCTGCACCTCGGCACCGACGGCATCCACATAGCCCCAGCCTTCATGGCCGGGAGTGCCGGGTTCTATCGGATAGTGGAACCAGGGGCGCCCTTCCCAAAGGGGCAGGCTGGAGGCACAGACGCCGCAGCCTTCGAGGCGAACCCGAACTTCGCCCGGTCCGGGCTGGGGAATCTGTTGTTCGGTCACTGTTATGGTCTGGGGCTGTTCGAGTCGGGCCGCCTGCATCTGGGCTGGGCCTGGGACTGGAACCGCCCGCCCTGTCAGGGCAAGGTTGCTTGAGTCCGCCACTTCTGAAAACTCCTTTTTCTTGATTTGGTGGATAGTCGTTGTTGTTCTGTGTCTGACAGCAGGTTGTCCTTCAGCCAGCGGTAAAGTTCGTTAACACCCTCCTGGATGGAAGTCCTGGGCGTCCAGCCGGTCAGTTCACTGAAGTGACGGGTATCGGAGACATAGTATTTTTGATCTCCCCGGCGCCAGTCAGCGAGATGATATTCCGGCATTTGAGTCGTCAGGGTGCTAATAAGGTCCAGCAGCTCCAGAAGGCTGATGCTGTTTGCAGGTCCTCCACCGATATTGAAGGCTTGGCCGGACAATCTGTCGATGTGCCGGTGGCCCAACAGCAGGGCTTCGACCAGATCGTTCACGAACAGGACATCCCGGACCTGCATGCCGTCGCCATAGAGGGTGATGGGTTCGCCCCGCAGGGCCCGGATTAAAAAGTGGGCCACCCAACCCTGATCTTCCGTGCCGAACTGGTGGGGGCCGTAGATGCAGCTCATGCGGAACACCGTCGCTGGCAGGCCATAGGTGCGGGCGTAGTCCAGCACATACTGGTCGGCACCGCCTTTGGAGCAGCCATAGGGGCTATGAAAGCACAGTGGCTGGTGCTCGTTCAGCCCTTCCCGGAGCTGGCGGCGCTTGGGGACATAACGTTGTCCTTCCTGGGTGAATCCGAGTTCTTCCAGGTCGCCATAGACCTTGTTAGTGGAGGTAAATAGCAGGGGTGGTGGTTGTTGCATCTGGCGCATGGCTTCCAGCACATTGAGGGTGCCTTGCAGGTTGACGCCAAAGTCCCGCAGGGGGTCCTCCATACTGGTGGTGACGGCAACTTGGGCCGCGAAATGGTAGATCTGGGAGGCCTGGTGCACCGCATCCCGGATCAGGTGAGCGTCGCGGATATCAGCGATTTCCACTTGGACCCGCTTGCCATACTTGGCACAGAGCCACTCCAGATTGCGCTCGACGCCGGAGCGGGACAGGTTATCGAAGATAAGGACGTTCTCGCCTTGCTCCAGCAGGCGAGCCGCCAGATTGACGCCGATAAAGCCAGCGCCGCCAGTGACTAAAACCGGTTTACGCTCCGGGGCGGAAGGAATCAGACTCATACCTTGTTCCCGTGTGAAGTTGGGCTCGCGGCACAGCCCGGCACCGCGTTTGACCTCGATCTGTGCCAGCTCGTAAAGGCCTTCCAGGCCGCTTTCCCGCCAGACCCGATAGATCAGCTTTTCGTTGCCCTGGGCATCCTTGAGGCCAAAGTGGTAGTGGCGCTCGTCTTCGTGAAAACCGTCCTGATGGGACTCGTGGGGATGCAGGTCGTTGGCGGAATACCAGTAAATCCGGTCTGCCGGTGCTTTCACCAGGTCGATGAACTTCTTAACCTGGTTAAATTCGTCATGGCGCCAGGTGGAATAACCCGCTTCGGTAATCCAGATTTGTGGCGCTAGTTGGTGGCGGTTCAAGACTTGACGAATATCTTGGATCTTTGCTGCCCAGTCGCTCCAGTCGAACTCCCAGGTGCCGGGGAAACCGTGAATGCCGACCGCATCAATGTGTTCCACCACGCCGCGCTGGCACATCAGGTCCAGCCAATTGGGATCACCATGCACCATGCCTGCCAGGACCGTTTTCTTGCCCCGCTGCCGGGCCCAGTAGGCTGCCATGCCGATCATTTCTGAGAAAATGTGCCAGTTCGGGTCCAGGCGCCAATCCCAGTCGTTCAGGTTGTTGGGCTCATTCCACAGCTCGATCCAGTCGAAATGCTGTCCATACTCGCTGATCATTACATCAATAAAGTCAGCAAAGGCCTTGGGGTCACGGGGTGGTGAAGATGTTTTGGGGGCAATGCCCAGCGACGGCGGGGTATAGGTAAAGCAAGGCAGAATCTCCACGCTCTGGGAGGCGGTTTCCATCAGCCAGCCAAACCACTCCCTACCCTGGGGGGTATGCCAGTCCGCCCAGGAAAATCCGGTGCGCAGTTGGGTGATGCCCAGGGCACGGAGGTCTGCCAGAACCTGGCGCGCACGTTGGTGCTCACCGGGTCGCAGCCACTCCACAATACCCAGGCGTGCCATGGCGGAGTCATCCTGACGGGGCGGCCTCATAAACGCAGTCCCCGGCTGGCCAGCTCTTGGTGCATGGTCTCGGTGTGATCCTGTGGGGTTTGGCTTTTGAGCCAGCCGGCCAACTCGGCCAGCCCGTCGTCGAGAGTGATGCTGGGACGATAACCCAGGATCTTGCTGGCCTTGCTGATATCCGCATAGCAATGACGAATATCGCCGACTCGATACTGTCCGGTGATTTCCGGTTCAATGTGGGACTTGCCCAAGAGTTTGCCGATTTTTTCGGCAATTTCACGAATGTTGTAAGAGTGCCCGCTGCCCACATTGAAGACTTCGCCGTTGGCTTCATCGCGCTCTAACGCCAGCAGGCAGGCCTGGGCAATGTCCTGAACATGGATGAAGTCCCGTCGTTGCAGACCATCTTCGAAGATCTTCGGGGGCTTATCGTTCAAATAACGGGACGAGAAGATCGCCAGAACCCCGGTGTAGGGGTTCGACAGGGCTTGTCGCGTCCCGTAGATATTGAAAAATCGTAGAGCCACCGTGGGGATGCCATAGGCATGGCCCACGATCAGGCAGAGTTTTTCCTGGTCGTATTTGGAGAGGGCATAGACCGAGGACGGGCTGGGTGTTTTGGTTTCGGGCGTGGGTAAGGGGTGGAGGTTCTGTCCGGTGTGGTCGCGCAGTTCCCACTCGCCCGCCTTGAGTGCCGCCAGATCCCGCTCCTGTGGTGCACACAGCATGCCGGCGGAGTTGTGGTAAAGCCCTTCGCCGTACAGGCTCATGCTGGAGGCCACCACCAGCTTGCGTACCGGATGCTTGATCAGTGCTTCCAGTAATACTGCGGTGCCCCGGTTATTGATGTCGGTGTAGGTTTCAACCTGATACATGCTTTGGCCCACACCGACCGCGGCGGCAAAATGGTAGACCACATCCACACCCTTCAAGGCCTGGCTCACCTGGGCGGGGTCACGGATGTCACCGAGCACCAGCTCCACCCGGTCATCCAGGTAGGCGGGTGGCGCCTGCTCCTGTCCGTGAACCTGCGGGGCCAGATTGTCGAGGACGCGCACCCGGTAACCTTCCCTGAGTAGGCGATCGGAGAGATGGGAGCCGACAAAACCGGCGCCACCGGTGATCAGAATTCGATCATGCATAAAACCTCCTTGGGGCGCAGAGCTAGGCGATATCGCTACCCAGCAGGATGGGTTGTTCCCGCGTTGGCTTGGCCTTCTTGCTCCCGTCGCGCAAGACCTGCTGGAAATAATCGATGGTTTGTTTGAGCCCCTCTTCCAGGCCGGTCCGGGGTGTCCATTGCAAAAGATCGCGAGCCCGCTGGATATCCGGGCAGCGTCGGACGGGGTCGTCCTGGGGCAGATCCTGGAACGCCAGTTGGGAGCGGGAGCCGGTGAGCTCCAGAATCTTCTGGGCCAGCTCCAGGACCTGATATTCTTCCGGATTGCCCAGATTGATCGGACCCCGGACGTCCTCGGGGGATTCCATCAAGGCCGTGAAGCCCCGGATCAGGTCGTCCACATAGCAAAAGGAGCGGGTCTGGGAGCCGTCGCCGTTAATGGTTAAAGGCTCATCGCGCAGGGCTTGCAGGATGAAGTTCGATACCACCCGGCCGTCGTTGGGCTGCATAAAAGGACCGTAAGTGTTGAAGATCCGGGCCACTTTGATGGGCAGGCCATATTGGCGATGGAAGTCAAAACACAGGGTTTCCGCACAGCGTTTGCCTTCGTCGTAGCAGGCGCGGGGGCCGGTGGGATTGACGTTGCCAAAGTATTCCTCCCGTTGCGGATGCTGGTGAGGGTTGCCATAGATCTCGCTGGTGGAGGCCTGGAGCAGGCGGGCGTTGTTGGCCTTGGCCAGTTCCAATAGGTTGAGCACACCATGGGTGCTGGTCTTGAGGGTTTGAACCGGGTCCAATTGGTACTGGACGGGAGAGGCCACACAGGCGAGGTTGTAGATTTCATCCACCTTGATCAGCTTGAGGGGGCTGCTGATGTCATGGGTGAGCACGGTCAGGTTGGGATGTTGCTTGGCCAGACGATGGATATTTCGTCGTCCGCTGCTGGAAAAGTTATCCACGCAAATAATGTCGTGGCCCGCTTGAATCAGATGCTGACACAGGTTCACCCCAAGAAAGCCCGCGCCGCCGCACACTAGTATCCGCTTCTTCTTCTGCTTGCCCACGCTCACGACTCCTGATGATGACTTGCCGACCATTAAGGTTTCGAAGTAGCTAGGTTACGGGGCACGAACCGGCCCAGATCTCGTTGGGCGACGCTGTGCCCGGTACGACGCGTTTCTGCTCAGCGCATGCTATCGAGGGTGGCGACGATCCAGTCCCGGTGGCGACGTTCGTCTTCCAGGTTGCGACGTAACAGGTCTGCCACCTCAGGGTCGCCGGCGAGCTTCTGGAGCGCCTTCTCATACAGGGCATTGGTCTGGTTTTCGTTGGTGTGCATGGCCTCCAGAATGCTGTGGTCGTTACCAAGACTGGCAATAACCACCAGCCCTTTGGTCAGGATCTTCTTGTAATCACCTGAGGTGGCCGGCGTACCACCGAGCCGGCGGACACAATCGGCCAGGTTCTGGGTGTGGCGCTGGTGATCATCCTGGAAGCCGCGCAGGGATTGCTGGTAGTGGGGGCTGTTCAGGCGCTCGATAGCGGCCTCGTAGGCGGCGATAGCGTCGAAATCCAGATGGATGAGTTGATTGAGCTGATCAATCAGGGTGTCTCGATCGACGGCACTGGTGGTGTCAACCATGACGTTACCTCCGGACTAGGTCTGAATGGTTGTCTAAGCCTTTAATTTCAGGAGCTTGGGCCTGATTCTTCTTCAGCTATGGCTGCTTCTGCTTGCGATGGTCGCTTGGAGGTGTTGTAAAGTAGTGTCTGTGAGTTTCCAACTCACTACTGGCTGATTGGCGGGGATCCAGGCCCGGTCTGTAACGGTTTCAAGGTGTGCACATTCCTTGCATCCACTCGCTACCGATTGACCATGGATGTTGAAGGAGGAAAGTGAGATGAAAACCATTGCAGACATCATGACCCGCCAGGTGGAGTCGATTTCTCAGAATGAAAATGTGCAGCAAGCGGCGCAGATGATGCGGGATGCTGACGTCGGCATTCTGCCGGTAACCGATGGCAATCAGTTGCTGGGGGTGATCACGGATCGGGACATTTGCATGCGGGTGGTGGCGGAAGGACGGGAGCCGGCGGTTACCTACGTCCAGCAGGTGATGACCAAGGATATCGTCACTTGCCCACCGGACACGGAGATCCGCCAAGCGATCGAGATGATGACCCGTAAGCAGATCCGCCGGCTGATGATTGTCGACCAGAACCGGCAACTGGTTGGCGTGGTGGCCCAGGCAGATGTGGCCCGGGACGAAAGCCTGGATCATGAAACAGAACGTCTGGTGGAAGGAGTGTCCCAGTAAGCGGCTTAATGACGGCCTCTAAAGCACATGCCGGCAAGGTCGGCATGTGTGGCCTCCCTCGTTGGGCTGCTGGGCCGGCAGGCGGCCGGGTCTGTAGAGGTGCGGCTGCAGCTCTTACAGAATCGACTGCATTTTTTACAAGCACCGGCGCGCTTAACGACGCCTTGTCGTGCCCTTCAAATCCACTGCAAAAAATATTTCTCGCTGGGACAAAATCCTGTCTTGATCGACGCTAAAACCCTGTTTACATTCAGATACAAAAATATTTTTGATCCCTACTGGAAGATCTTTCCGTCTGATCTATAAATTTTGTAATTTTCCCCCACTGCTGCGCTTTGGCGGGGGATTCAGGGTAAGTGAAACGTTTTCTCAAGGGCTGAGGTACAGCAATGAGCGATTTCGATGAGATTGAATTAGAGAGCGTTCCAAATGATGAGCGGCCGTCCCAGGTGGCCGAGGCCATGAGCATGACCGCGCGTAAGCAAATGCGTGATCAGTTGCAGCGGGATATTGAGGAGTTTATGAAGCGCGGTGGCCAAGTGCAGCAAATCGAAGATAATGTACGTGCCGACCCACCGCGCAAGCCCGCTGCCGACTACGGCAGTTCACCGATCTGATCGCCCGCCCCTCGGGTTGCCCTGTCCCGCGTAAATCAGGACCCTGCCTCGTCTCCAATGTCTTGACGGGTGGGTCCTGATAACTTTTCTCGATCACCCTACCCGCTGCCCGGGCTATTGCTTTAAGCCTTCAGGTAGCAGCATCAATACCGACAAAATCCTTTTGCGCCGTTTCATCGGACGAGTAGGGCGGGCTTGCGCCTGATCATGGCGGAAAAGCTGCGAAGTCCATGGTGGTTTACGGGACAAAAACTGACAGGGATGTCGCCAATTGGAGGCGCATAGGCAAAGGTGAAAGAATGTGGCAGACTGTGAGTGCTGTCACAGGAAGAACATGATCCGGTGCTGGAAAGCCGAACATCGCCGGGGAAGGGTGATGATCATGGTCGCTGGGGCAGACGTGGAATGATCGGTTGTCACAATAATAACAAGGATCAGAGGAAATGGATGTCTTGCTGCTTTTTGTAGGACTGACACTCGCAGCTGCCGGTGTCTTATTGGTGCGTGACTACAGTCGCACCCTCTACAGCTCTTATACGGCCCGCGGACGCGTGGTCAATGTCGAACATGGCTATTGGCCCAAAGCCTTGCTGCCCCAGGGGCACCCCCACGACCAACGCCTGCCCGCCTATTTCCCGGTGATCGAGTATTACTGGAATGGGGAAAGCTCCCGTTTTACCGCCTTGATCCCTGAAGCCGCGGCCAGCCTGCAGGTGGGTGAGCTGGTCGATGTTCAGGTATCCCGTTCGCGCCGTCGTCACAACCGCGTGGGGCATGGCATGTTGGTGCTGGTGGCGTTGCTCTGCAGCTCGCTGCTGCTCCTGACTCTGGCGGGGGTGGCTGGAAAGTTCGACCGGTCCCAAGTGGTGTTGGTGTCGCTGGTGCTGGCGGTCTGCTTCTTCATTCTGGTGCTCTATCTTCGGCAGCAGGATGAGTCCATCTTCTCAGTGCCGTTGCCCGGCTCAGGCGCCATGAGCTTACGGCTGCAGGAACCCACGGCTCCCCGCCACTGGCGAAAGTTCAGGGTCAGTCGCCACCAGCGCACCCGGATTATCTCTTCGCGCCTGTTTGGGAGTGGCTGTGTGGCGGCCGGCATCCTGTTTGTGTTGTCCTCGCTGGAGTTGCCCCACTTGGAGTGGGGGAAGTCGGTGTTCCAGCAGGCGCGGGCCAGTGAGGTGCCCGTGCAGCGTGTGACGGCCGCTCCCGAACAAAACTAGCAGACGCTCCCCAACGGCTCCCGGAGTCTCTGCATGGGCTCCATAATCATCCTGTCACCAAGGGCTTATCGGGATTCCATTATCACACTGTCCGGCGGACTGGTGTAACATGGAACGCTTATACTGTGGTGATTAGTCATCACTGATGAATGTCGAGGAGCTTGAAAAGTGTCTTACAGTGTTCAGCGGAGTTTTCCGGGCACCCGTATGCGGCGGATGCGAGCCAGTGAGTTTTCCCGGCGCTTGATGCGCGAGTCCCGGCTGTCGGTCGACAACCTGATTTATCCACTTTTTGTCCTGCCCGGGCAAAACCAGCGGGAGCCGGTCGCATCCATGCCCGGTGTGGACCGCCTGAGTGTGGACCTTCTGCTGCGGGAGGCGGAGGAGCTGGTGGAGCTGGGGATTCCCGCCATTGCCCTGTTCCCGGTGACCCCGCTGGAACAGAAGTCTTTAGGCGCTGAGGAAGCCTTCAATCCGGATGGTTTGGCCCAGACCGCGGTCCGTGAGCTCAAGAAGCGGTTTCCCGAGCTTGGGGTGATTACCGATGTGGCGCTGGACCCGTTCACCGTGCACGGTCAGGACGGCATCTTGGACGATGACGGCTATGTCCTGAATGATCGGACCGTGGAGGTGCTGATCAAGCAGGCGCTGTCCCATGCCGAGGCCGGAGCGGATGTGGTGGCACCGTCGGATATGATGGATGGCCGGATCGGTGAGATTCGTGCAGCTCTAGAGAAGCATAAGCATGTGAATACCCGGATCATGGCCTATTCTGCCAAATATGCCTCTGCCTATTACGGGCCGTTCCGGGATGCGGTGGGCTCTGCCGGGAACCTGGGCAAGGGCAACAAGTACAGCTATCAGATGGATCCGGCCAACAGCGACGAAGCCATCCACGAAGTGCTGCTCGATCTGGAAGAAGGCGCTGACATGGTCATGGTGAAGCCCGGCATGCCTTATCTGGATATCGTGCGCCGTGTGAAGCAGGAGCTGGGTGTACCCACCTACGTCTATCAGGTCAGCGGTGAGTATGCGATGCACATGGCGGCGGCACAAAATGGCTGGCTTGATGAAGAGGCCGTCATGATGGAGGCCCTGCTCTGCATTCGTCGAGCTGGTGCGGACGGCATCCTGACGTACTACGCAAAACGTGCCGCGCAGCTGTTGAAAGGCGCCTGACACCGGTAAGGCCCGAGCCCCAGCTAGGAAGGGGCTCGATGATGATCATTAAGATGTTTGCAGTAGGACTGTGCCATGAATGCGGATGCGAATTTCCAGCCTCTAGTGCCTGTGGTTGATCTCAGCAGCCCGGATCTCTATTTCAACCGGGAATTGAGTCATTTGCAGTTCAATATCCGTGTACTGCATCAGGCCCTGGACGAGACGCATCCGCTGCTGGAACGGCTAATGTTCCTGTGCATCTTCAGCAGTAACCTGGACGAGTTTTTTGAAATCCGGGTGGCCGGACTCAAGCATCAGATCAAATATGGTCGTGAGATGATCGGCCCTGACGGCATGACGCCGGAGCAGATCCTGGCCCAGGTGGATACGGTGGCCCACCAGTACGTCCAGATGCAGTACGAAATCCTCAACGAGCAGCTGATTCCGGCCCTGGCCCAGGAAGATATTCACTTTCTGCGCCGGCGGGACTGGACCCCGGAGCAGGTGCAGTGGGTCAGCGAGTATTTCGAGCGGGAAATTCTGCCGGTGGTGAATCCCATCGGGCTGGACCCTTCCCATCCGTTTCCGCGCCTGGTCAACAAAAGTCTCAACTTCATCGTGGAGCTGGAAGGCAAAGATGCTTTTGGGCGGGAAACCGGCCTGGCGATTGTGCCCGCTCCACGCTCGCTCCCCCGTCTGGTGAAGTTGCCGGACGAGGTATCGACGGGTGGCGATCAGTTTGTCTTCCTGTCCTCGATGATTCATGCCCATGCAGAGGAACTGTTTCCGGGCATGACCGTGAAGGGACTCTACCAGTTCCGGATCACCCGTAACGCTGACCTGATGCTGGAGCACGAGGAAATGGAAGACCTGGCCTCCGCGTTGCGGGGCGAGTTGCTGAGCCGCCGGTTCGGCGAGGCGGTCCGACTGGAAGTGGCCGATAACTGTCCCGAACCCCTGGTGCAGTATCTGTTGGAAGAATACGGACTCACCGAGGCGGAATGCTATCGGGTCAACGGCCCGGTTAACCTGACCCGATTGATGGCCTTGGGGCAGCTGATCAAGCGACCGGATCTCCATTATCCCGGCTTTACGCCCAATATCCCGAACCGGATCAAAAAAGCGGAAAAAGTCTTCGAAGCCATTGCCCAGCGGGATATCCTGCTGCTGCACCCGTTCGAAAGTTTTACGCCGGTCATTGACCTGCTGCGCCAAGCCGCCAAGGACCCCAACGTACTGGCTATTAAGCAAACCCTGTATCGCAGCGGCAGCCAGTCAGAAATCGTAGCAGCCTTGGTGGATGCGGCGCGCCGTGGCAAGGAGGTCACCGTGGTGATCGAGTTGCGGGCGCGGTTTGACGAGGCGGAAAACCTGGAGCTCGCCAGCCGTCTGCAGGAAGCGGGGGCGGTGGTGGTGTATGGGGTGGTGGGCTATAAGACCCACGCCAAAATGATCCTGATCGTGCGTCGCGAAGGCAACCAGTTGAAGCGCTATGTTCATCTGGGCACCGGGAACTACCATGCGGGCAACGCCAAAATCTATACCGACTACAGCTTTATGAGCTGTGACGAGCAGCTCGGCGGGGATGTTCATCGCATCTTCCAGCAACTGACGGGAATGGGTAAAACCCTCAAGCTCGACAAGCTGTTTCATGCGCCTTTTACCTTGCAAAAGCGACTGTTGGAACTGATTGAGCGGGAGATAGACCAGGTTCGCGCCGGAGGGCAGGGCTATATTCTGGCGAAGATGAATGCCCTGACTGATCCGAAAG
This sequence comes from uncultured Pseudomonadales bacterium, assembly GCA_964514485.1. GTDB lineage: Bacteria > Pseudomonadota > Gammaproteobacteria > Pseudomonadales > Oleiphilaceae > JAEZAA01. The sequence goes on along the minus strand of CAZEWG010000001.1, from coordinate 118,251 downwards.
TGATCCAGGCGCTATACCGGGCATCCCAGGAAGGCGTGCGTATTGACCTGATTGTGCGGGGCATCTGCTCCTTGCGACCGGGGGTGCCGGGAGTCTCGGACAATATCCATGTGCGCTCCATTGTTGGCCGCTTTCTTGAGCATTCCCGGGTGTATTATTTTCAAAATGGTGATTCACCCGAGATTTATTGCGCCAGTGCCGACTGGATGGTGCGCAACCTCCAGAACCGGGTGGAAACCTGCTTTCCCATCGAAAATCGCAAGCTGGCCAAGCGGGTCAAGGAAGAGCTGGATCTTTACCTGAAAGACAACAGCCAAAGCTGGGTGCTACAGCCCGATGGCGAATACCTGCGCAATGTGCCGGGTGAGGATGAAGAGCGGGTGAGCGCCCAAAAGTGCCTGCTGGAGACTCTCGCCGTACTGCAGGCCTGATTCTTGGCCTTTTGAAGACCAGCTCGCTAAGCCGCGGGCTGGTCTTGTCAACTGTGAGCCAGGTACCACTCGGTGTCTGGCTGTGCTGTTACAATTTGTAAATCCGTGTGCCTGGCTGGCGAGTTCTTACGCCATGCCTTGCCAATAAGAATAATCATCGCAGCTGCCGCAAGGGCGGCCATTGGGGATTTGCAGGTGCTGATATGCGGTTGAGCAAGATTCAAGCGTTGTTGCTGACACCTTTGATGCTGGCCGGGCTCGCCGGCTGCAGCGACAACGAAGGACACAGTGGGCGTGAACCCATTACCCCGGATTACGATGCCGAGCCTGCCGGTACCTATAGCGGTCAGGTGCTGGATGGTTATCTGCGTGGTGCTGTCGTCTGGATCGACCTGAACAATAACCGGGTTCAGGATCCCGACGAGCCGTTCACTGAAACAGGCACGGGTGGCCACTTTACCTTCACCCGGGAAGACCTGGGCTGTGGGGAAGAAAGCAAGCCGTACAGCTGTGTGGACCGTCCCAAAGCCTATCCCCTGGGTGCTAAAGTGGAAGCCGGTAAAGCGGTGGATGAGTTTACCCGCACCACGGTGGACCGCTCCTATTACCTCTGGGCGCCGCCGATCCCTCGACATTTCAGCCGGGTGGTGACCCCTTTCACTACCCTGCTCAAGGTTGAGCGGGATCTGAAAGAGTATACCGGCCAGCAATTGTTGTATCCGATCTATACGCCGGCCAGCGAGGCCGAGCTGAGTGCTGAAATCGACGAGTACCATAAGGTGGTGCGCAATAAGCTGGGGGTGTCTCAGAATCTGCTGCTGGACTACGTCAGCGGCAACAATGCCCGTTTGCATGCCTATGCCCGGGGGTTGGTGTGGGCGATGCAGGATTATATTGCCGACCAGGGTGGCTTGGAGGCGTTGACGGCTTCCAATAGCGAGACCGTCAAGCAGGTTGTTGAGGCTGCCTATCATTACTCGCCGGACGTACAGGTTCGGCAGGTTCGGCTGGCCAGTATCACTGGGTTGCCGTTGGAGGAAGTAATCCAGGTATTGAATGACAATGAACTGGATGAGGAAGCCAAAATTGCAGCACTGATCGAGCGGGTCCAGCCCATGCGGCCGAAAATGGATGGAATGGGCCGAGCCCTGGTTCACCAGGGACGTTGGGTTGTGCAGGCAATTGACGCGGCAGTAGGCGCCAATGCATCGGACGCCGCCTATGATCGCCTTGCCATGGCGGAGGTGGTACCGCCGATTTACGTACTGGAGCGGGACCCCCGGGTACTTGCTCGTAAGAAGCTCTATGTTCATCCGGACTCACAAACCCTGAGCAGCCAACCGCTGGCGGATTTGATGACCCTGCGGGACAACACTGAGCCCTATCTGCGCGGGGCGAGCTTAACTCAGGTGCAGGACTATCTTTATGGGCTGGATGGGGGGCTTGCCCAGATTAATGTGTATGGAGATTTGCTGGAGTGGCGGCGTGACCTGCTGTTGTCTTACCCGATACAGCTGGAAGCCCTCTTCCCGCGGGGACACTGGAAGGCCAGCTCGCTGAAACTGAATGCGTTGGG
>CAZEWG010000001.1:52297-116144 GCA_964514485.1 uncultured Pseudomonadales bacterium | reverse complement strand
CCCTCTTCCCGCGGGGACACTGGAAGGCCAGCTCGCTGAAACTGAATGCGTTGGGAGTGCCCACGCTGCAGATCGGTATCGACAGCACGCTCAATGGTACAGAGCGTACGGCAACCATCAAAGTACATAAGGTTGTGGATGGTGAGCCGGAGGCAACCCCCGCCGAGCCCGCTTGGACCCAGGTACGGCAAGCACTGCCTGACTCTCCGGCCTCCGTTGAGCGTGTCCTGCGCTATGCCCCCTTGTCCCTGTCCTGGTTAAAAAGCCCCGCCCGCCAGGATCTGGGGCGGTTTGAAGAAATTACTCGGGAAAGCTATCCAGCCATGGCCACGGCGCTGGATGACTTGAGTTTGCCGACCGTGCTGGCGCCTACCAGCCAGGATGCGGACGTGACGTTGACCTATACGGCAGCCAGCCCAACGGATCTCCGCATTGATCTCAATACTGCTTCAGCCTCGGAAGCCCGTTGGATCCTGTTTGATCGGCAAAAAATTGAGCATCAATATCAATCGGGTAGTCTGGCTGTTGGGGGGGTGGGGTACAGCGTGCTGGTCCGCAATACCAGCAGTGTGGAGTTTGCCTTTGCGCCGGTCAATGGTGACAAGGTGTTTGAGGACTACTGTATCCAATACAAATATGAAGAGCTGCACCTGCGCTATGAGCTTTATGGCCGTAATTGTTCCAGTAATTTAATTTTTATGGTGGTGGAGTATGAGTATGCCCACCTGTCTGAGTTACTGAAGCGCTAAACTCTTTGCCCCCGCTTGTCGGGGGCTTTTACTTTGAGCCCATTATTGAGAGGTGTCTTCTGAAACCTCGGGTTCGGCGGTTTGCAGGCGCTGTAGTTCCTTCCGTCGATCCGCGGACTTTTTAAGGGCCCCATCCAGCTTTTCGTGGTAATGCTCAAGCCAGGTCCGGGAGCCCGGCACCATATGGGACAGGTCGTGCATGCCGGCCTTAAGGGCGGTGAGAAAGAGCTGGTAGCTGTCCTCCTGCTCAATCAACAGTTTCTGAAAGGTCGCAGCGCTGCTGTTGTCCAGGCGTTTTTCCAAGGCGGGCAAGGCCTGGGCGATCTGTTCCAATTGCTCCTGATACAGCTGATTTTGCTGCTTAAGGGTTGCGACTTCCTGCGTCAGTTCCGTCAGCTGCTGTTCGTAGTCCGTTAGCGGGTTTTCGTAGAGACGATGAAACATCAGGATGGTCGTGACCACCGTGATGGCCATCGTCAAGATAGCGGCGACCAGAACCAGCAGGGTGCGATTCAGGGAAATATTCTTTTCCAGCCGGGTCAGGCGTTGTTCTTCGGGCGGCAGACTGGGGTCTGCGGCGCTCATGGGGTCCTGAACTGTCATCGGGAGGCCTCAGTGAAAGACGTCGTATCGTTGTTCGGTCTTTAATATCAGTCTAGTTGAGGCTGTGGACTTTATCTAAGCGTCTGTTTCAGCGGACAATCGCCTGACCTTCCCCCCGCGGATCACTGGCGGCGTCCAGCGTGCCAGTGGTTTTGTCCCACAAAATGGCCTGCATGTTGCCATAGGCCCGCTCCAGTTCCAGTAATTGATGTCCCAGCTCCCGGAGTGCGGCCTGTTGCTCGGGAGAGAAAGCGCCCGGCTCGAATTGCACATGATTGGGCAGGTATTGGTGATGGAAACGGGGCTGGCTGACCCAGGAGTCCGGCGTATTCGCCGCAAGCATGTCCAGGGTGGCCAGGAGCACCATGGTAATGATTCGGCTGCCGCCCGGGGTCCCCAGCACCGCGACCTGCTCGGGGGTTTCGATAATCGTGGGTGTCATGCTGGACAGTGGGCGTTTGCCGGGGGCGATGCTGTTCTGTTCGCTGCCGACCAGTCCGTAACTGTTGGGGCTGCCGGGTTTGAGGGAAAAATCGTCCATTTCATTGTTGAGCAGCACACCGGTCTGGGCGGAGGTAAACGCCGACCCAAAGGGAAGGTTGATACTGAGGGTGGCGGACACCAGGTTGCCGTGGCGATCCACCACCGATAAATGGGTGGTGTGCATGGACGGGTCCGGCGTGGTGCTCTGGCCTTCCACCGCCTGGGCCTGATCCAGGGAAATCAGTGCCGCCAGTTGCTGGGCGTATTCTGAAGAGGTCAGCTGTTCGATGGGAACCTCGACAAAATCCATATCGCCCAAATAGGTGGCCCGGTCCCGATAGGCCAGTTTCATAGCTTCCACGATCACATGGGTACGGGCCAGCGGGTCCAGGTTTTGCCAGTCAAGCTGATGCAGGATATTCAGCATTTGGATCAAGGCCACGCCCCCGGATGAGGGCGGTGGTGGGGTAATGACCCGGATCCCGTTGGGGTAGCTTGCCTGCAACGGGGTGCGTTCGATGATCCGATAACTGGTCAGGTCCTGCTCGGTCCAGATACCACCCGCCTGACGGACATCGGCGACCAGCGCCCGGGCGATGGGCCCTTCATAAAAACCGGCATGTCCCCGTAAACCAAGGAGGTACAGGGTTCTGGCCAGCTGTGGCTGGCGGATCAGGGTACCGGCTGCCGGCGGCTTGCCATCATCCAGAAACAGGGCGGCACTGGTCGGGTCCTGCTGTAGGGCGCTCAGGCGTTGGCTGGCCCGCTGCTCATAGAGATGGCCGGTGCGAAAGCCGTGACGGGCCAGGTGGGTGGCATCCTGGAGGACCGCCGACAAGGGCAGCCGGCCATAGCGTTGCACAATATGGGCAAACGCGGCGGGCTGGCCAGGGATCGCAGCCGCCAGGGCACCGTTGATGGAGGGCTGGTCGGCGCGGGGTTGGCCGTCGTCATCCAGGTACATATCCCGGTGGGCGGCCTGGGGCGCCGTCTCGCGGGCATCAATCAAGGTCCAGCGTTGCTGGCGGGCATCGTACAGTAGCCAGAGGCCGCCACCGCCAAGTCCGGCGCTATAAGGTTCGACCACGGACAGCACGGCAGCGGTGGCCACTGCGGCATCAAAGGCATTGCCGCCCTGGTCCAGAACCCGGTGGCCGGCCTGGGTGGCGAGTGGGTGAGCGCTGGCGATCGCCGCGGTCTGGGGGAGCTGGATGCTGGTGCAGGCGCCGAGCAGCAACAGCCAGAACACCAGAAACAGGTGTCCCAACGGCCTGACCCGGCCGGAATCGCGATAAACACGCAAGGTGAGGGAGAGGGGGCGAATCACCCCGGGGCACTCCTTGGCCCGATCCACTGACATGCCGCGCCCTCCGGTCTTTGGTTATTGGCCGGTCAGGCGGCGGTATTTGGCCAGAAGTTCATCTTCGGTTTCAACGTGCTGTGGGTCCAGGGGAATACAATCCACCGGGCAGACCTGCTGGCACTGAGGTTCATCGTAGTGGCCCACGCACTCGGTGCATTTGTTGGGGTCGATCACGTAGATCTCTTCCCCGGGGGAGATGGCGCTGTTGGGGCACTCGGGTTCGCAGACATCACAGTTGATGCAGTCGTCGGTAATCATCAAGGCCATGGGTTTACCTCAAAATCAGCTTGGGTCACGGGGTAGGCCAAGCAGCCTCCGCCTTGTCTTAGCCGGACTATTATGCCGTTTTTCCCGTTTTGAATCAGTAGCCAAAGCGTTCCCGGAGGGCTTGGGCAACTTCCGGCGCCACAAATTCGCTGACATCGCCGCCCAGGGAGGCGATCTCGCGGATGAGGGTCGAGGAAACGAAGGACAGGTGATTGGTCGGGGTCAGGAACAGGCTTTCAACGCCGGGTGCCAGTTTGCGGTTCATGTCCGCCAGTTGGAACTCGTATTCGAAGTCGGAAACGGCACGCAGGCCACGGAGAATGACATTGCCCTGCTGTTCGGTGACGAACTCCGCCAACAGATTGCTAAACCCCTTCACTTCCACGTTGGGCAGGTGGGACAGAACCTGACGAGTCAGCTCGACCCGTTTTTCCAGGGCAAGCAGCGGGTTTTTCTTGGGGTTGGCGGCCACCGCCACGATCACCTTGTCAAACATGCGGGCTGCCCGCTGGACAATATCGGTATGACCGTTGGTGATGGGATCAAAGGTGCCGGGATAAACGACGATATTCATATCGGCTTCCTGCTGCTGACTTAGGCTGGTGGATGGGGCGGAGTCTCCGCGACGCTGCCCATCTTACGCGAAATCGCACGCCGCGCTCAATGCGGGCGTGCGAGGGGCTGCGACCACTCAGCTGGCTTGCAGTCGTGCTGCCAGATGGGTGGCCTGCCGGGCCGCCATGGCATAGATGCTGAGCTGGGGATTGGCGCCGATGCTGGTGGGGAAGGTGGAGGCATCAATCACATTCAGGTTCTGAATCTGATGGTGTTCCCCCAGGCTGTTGACCACCGACGTGCGAGGGTCTTCACCCATGCTGCAGCCGCCCATCTGATGGGCGGTATAGAGCCCCACCCGGTGCTTGACCATGGGCAGGCTGGCAATCGCTTCCCGGGCTTCCTTCCAGTTTCGGTAATAACCGGAGTCCAGGTGCAGCAGGCGCACCGCCTTGGCGCCGGCGGCGAACTGCAACTCGGTCATCTTGAGGTAGGCGTCGCGCAGGCCACGCCACAGATAATCGGTCACCGGGTAATCCAGGGCCGGGGCACCGTTATCCTGCAAGATCACTTGGCCGCCGGGGCTGTCCTCATGGAAACCGTCACGCACCAGGGCCAGCACCGCATGGATATTGGGCAGCTGAGACACGGCCTGGGCCAGCTCCGGGCCGTGGAGTGTCAAGACGCTGGCGGCCAAGCCGGGATGCATGGGGGGCACTTCCAGCTTGAAGCCGGCCTCTCCGTTGACTCCGTCCTTCCAGACAAACTCGTCGGAGTAAACGGATTGAGGGGCGCCATAAAACGGCTCAACCTTCTGGTCCATGATGGCAATCGAAATATTCACCGGGTGCAGGAAGGTGCGTTTGCCCAGCCGACGATAGGGGTCGGGCACCTTGGAGCGCATCAGCAGGGCCGGACTGCCAATGGCACTGGCGGAGGCGACAAAGTGGCGCGCCCGCAACAGAATCCGACGTCCGGTGGGGCGAGTGTTGCGGGCGTTCACCGCCAGGCACTCCAAAGCGACGATGCGGTCTTGCTCAAGCACAAAGCGTTCGGCTCTGAGGTTGTAAAAAAGTTGCGCTCCCTGATCCAAGGCACCTGGAACCGTGGTCACCAGCATTGACTGCTTGGCATTGGTGGGGCAGCCCATGCCGCAGTAACCCAGGTTCCAGCAACCCCGTACATTGCGGGGAATGATGGCCGAATGCCAGCCCAGGGCTTCACAGCCCCGCTGAAGGATGGCGTTGTTTTCATTGGGGGGCAGTTGCCAGGAGCTGACATTGAGGCGCCGCTCCCGGTTCTCGAACCAGGGCTGCATGTCGGCCGGGCTAAAGCCCTGAAGGCCGAGAGTGTCGGTCCAATAGTTCAGGGTTTCATCCGGGGTGCGAAAGCTTGAGGTCCAGTTGACCGTGGTGGAGCCGCCTACGGTGCGCCCCTGCATCACGGCAATGGCGCCGTCGATGGTGGTCCGGCTCATGCCTTCCTGGTAGAGCATGGGATAGGCGGTGAGTTCATCCATCTTGAAGTCTTTCAGGGAGGGCAAAGTCCCTTCTTCCACCATGATCACTTTCAGCCCGGCCTGGCTCAGGATTTCCGCCGTGGTGCCGCCGCCGGCGCCGGTGCCCACAATTACCACGTCGGCTTCATAGACTTCCTGCAGGTCCGCGTCTTCGGCGTTATAAGCCTGCCATCCCCCTTGCAGTCCTTCTGCAATAATGTCGCGTACAGCCATGATTACACCTCATACCGGAATTGGGGGAGTGCCTGGATGGCATAGGCTGGCGGGCCCATATAACCGGAACGGGCCCAGTTCTCCGGCATGCCGTATTCCACCAGGGCGATCATTTTGACCAGCGAGCCATAGCCCAGGTTGAGCAGGCCCAGCGAGCTGTTTCGCCAGTTGTTCAAGAACTTGTCGATGCGCTCCTCATGGGTTTTTTCCCAGGAAGACCATAACCCCGCAACCAGTGCCCGGGTGGGGGCAAAGGTGAGTAGGTCGAACAGTTTTCGGACTTCGGCCCGGTTTCCCTCGCCAAAGATGTCGATGCCCTGATCCAGCAACTCGATCAGCTGGGTGGTTTCCCGCTCCCGGGTCTTGGGGTCGTCCGGCAAGGTGCCGGCCAGCACCACGGGAATCAGGGCCTGCAGCATCACCACGTCGTCTTGGGTGAGAAACAGATATGGCTGGTCGTCGTCGGCAGCCTGCAGCGGCTGGGGCTTGCTGGCACAGCCAGTCAACGCGCCGGAGCTGGCCGCGGCCAGGGTAAAGGAGCCAAACAGGCTCAGCTTAAGGAAGTTCCGACGGGAGGTGGTCGGCAGCTCCAAAGAGGGATCCAGGCTCATCGTGAGGTTCTCGAATTAAGGCAAGGTATCGGTCGATTCTTGGAGAAACATTATTTTTCTGGTTCAGGCGGTTTTGGGCAGCCGTTGGCCTCTTCCGTTTGAGATGGGCATGGGCGGGGTTGGCTCAAAGGCGCGGGTGAGGCTAATAGCGGGCGGCTCGCTGAGCCCGATGCCATCCACTGGTGACACCGGGCCCAACTTGGCGTCCCTTAGCGAATGAAGACGCTGTAGACCAGTTTGTGCAGCAGGGTGCCGTGGGGGGCGAACACCAGTGAACCGCTGTTCAGGCGCTGCTTGGCGTGAACGCCCTTGACGCAGGAGAAGGTTTCAAAGCCTTCCCGGCCATGATAGCGGCCGCTGCCGGAGTGGCCGACACCACCGAAGGGCATGTCGTCCTGAGCTACGTGCATCAGCGTATCGTTGATGGACACGCCGCCGGAGCGGGTATGGGTGAGCACATATTCCTGCTCCCGTTTGTTGTAGCCGAAGTAGTAAAGCGCAAGCGGACGCGGACGGTCATTGATGTAGTCCAGGGCTTCCTGCAGGTTGTTGTAAGGAATGATGGGCAGAATCGGGCCAAAGATTTCCTCTTGCATGACCTTCATGCTGTCGTTGGCATTCAACACCAGATGCAGCGGTATCTTGTTGGTGCCTTCGGACATGTCTTCCTTGGCCGGGTTGATCTCGATGATCCGGGCGCCTTTCTTGCGGGCGTCGTCCAGATAGGATTTCAGGCGCTTGTGCTGGCGCTCGTCGATGATGCTGGTGTAGTCCTGGTTGTGCTTAAGCGTCGGGTAGAAGGATGCAAAGCTGGACCGGAACTGCTCCACGAACTGCTCCACCCGGTCACGGGGACAGAGGACATAGTCCGGCGCCACACAGGTTTGGCCGGCGTTGAAGCTCTTGCCGAAGCACAGCCGTTCCGCGGCATCCTTCATGGGGACGTCCGCGGAAATGATCGCCGGGGACTTGCCGCCCAGTTCCAGTGTGACCGGGGTCAGGTTATCGGCTGCTGCCCGCATCACATGCTTGCCCACCGCGGTGGAGCCGGTGAACAGCAGGTGGTCGAAGGGCTTACGGGAAAACTCCACGGCCACATCGGCCTCTCCCGTGACGATGGCGACCTGATCTTCCTGGAAGACTTCACCCAGCACGGCTTTCAGGGTTTCAGCGGTTTTCGGAGTGTACTCGGACATCTTGATCAAGACCCGGTTACCCGCCGCCAGCGCGCAGGTCAGCGGACCAATGGCCAGATACAGAGGATAGTTCCAGGGGACGATCACGCCGACCACGCCCAACGGCTGATACTGGACTTCGTTCTTGGCGGGGAAGAACAGCAAGCCAACATGACGCTTGCAGGGGGTCATCCAGCTCTTCAGGTTCTTCAGGGCGTAATTGATGCCCTGGACTGACGGCATCATTTCCGCCAGCAGGGTTTCGTCTTGGGAACGGCTGCCGAAGTCTTCGTTGATGGCTTCGATCAGCTGCTGTTTGTGGCGCAGCAGGGCTTGCTTGAGGCGCTTCAGGTTGTCTTTGCGCTCCTCCAGACTCGGGGTCATGTTCTGACGGAAGGCCTGCCGCTGGGCTTCAAACAGGCGATTCAGAATCTGGATTTGCTTTTTACTTTCAGTCAGTTGGATGACTTCTGCAACCATGGCATGACTCCTGTGCTAGCGGAGCGGCGAACAGCTCGAGCGCAACTCCTGTGATCTGGGAACGGCTGTTCGGTGCTTTGTTATTGTATAAAAAACGGTCTCATCACACGATGTAAGTATTTTTAGAGTATATACTCTAGGGAGTCAATAGCCAGATTTCAGAATGGTAACAATTTGTCTGAAACTGGCACTGTCAGAAGCCGAATTGAGGCCTATGTCCCAGTCCGGCGGTGGCGGTGGACGAATTTGTCCTTTTGGGGGAGCCAGGCCTTATAATGGCCGGCTTGTTTCGAAGCGCAGCCAATGCCGGTGGTGCTTTAATTGGAAGGAGTTGGTTGTCGAGCACATGAAAACCCGCGACAAGATCATTCTGGCCAGTCTCGATCTATTCAACGAGCGGGGCGAGCGTAACGTTACTACCAACCATATCGCTGCCCATCTGAATATTTCTCCCGGCAATCTTTATTATCACTTCCGTAGCAAGACGGACATCATTTACGAGATTTTCCTCCAGTACCAGTTACTGGTAGACCATTACCTGCAGCTGCCCCAAGGGCGCCAGCTGACCCTGGAGGACAAGATTTATTATCTGGAGTCGGTGTTCGACGGGCTGTGGAGCTATCGGTTCTTTCACCGGGACCTGGAGCATTACCTGGATAGCGATGAGCGGCTGCGCCGTGGTTACCGGGACTTCACCATGCGCTGTCTGCGCACCATCCGGGAAATTTTGTCTGGCCTGCAGGACGCCGGCATTTTGTGCCGGGTCGAGGATAGCCACCTCAAATCCATGGCCTTGAATGTGTGGCTGGTGGTGACCTCCTGGCTGTCCTTTCTCAAGACATCCCAGGGGGATGACGGCCAGGAAATTACCCGGGACATGCTGCGTCAAGGAGTCTACCAGGTGATCACCATGGAAATTCCCTATCTGAGCGCTGAATATCGGGAGCGTGTGCTGTGCCTACAGCAGAAGTATCTGCCCGGGTCGCTGGATCGCATGAGTGCGATTTGATTAAAGCGGTTTTGTTTTTCGAGACGTCGAGTTTTTTCTTAAGGTAGTCGAACTTTTACTTAGGACGATAGTCTCAGTATAGCGGCGAGTCATGAAGTGAGAGGCTTTTTCATTTCGTCTTCCTTGCTTTTTACTTCCTGCCGCGACTAAACCCTAGCGCTTGACCCTGGCTTGTTAGCCAGGGTCTTTTTTTATGGGCGCCCGGTCATGCTTATGGATTGCGGCGCGGACCGGCTACTCGGTGATCTCCTGCGAGGGAGGATTGCCCGCCTCGGCCAGGCCGGACTCAAACATGCGGTCGAGTCGCTCCCGGGCTTCATCAACGCCCATTTTCTTCAGGGCCGAAAACAGGATCAACTGAACCCGTCCGTCGGTTGAGCCAAACTGACGCTGAAGCTTCAAGAGCTGACTTTTGGCCTGGCCAAAACTCAATTTATCGGCTTTGGTCAGCAACACCAGCACCGGTAGCTGGGAGGCTTCCGCCCAATTCAGCATCATCAGGTCGAATTCCGTCATCGGGTTGCGGATGTCCATCACCAGCACCAGTCCCTGGAGGGATTGTCTGTGCTCCAGATACTGATTCAAGTGTTGTTGCCAGGTCCGCTGCTGCTCTTTGGAGACCTTGGCGTAACCATAGCCGGGCAGGTCCACCAGGCGGCAGTCCGGGTGGTGGAGTGAAAAAAAGTTGAGGAGCTGGGTGCGCCCAGGTGTTTTACTGGTGCGGGCCAGCTTGGTGTGCCCGGTAATGGTGTTGAGGGCGCTGGATTTGCCCGCATTGGAGCGGCCAGCAAAGGCGATTTCACAGCCCTGGTCCGGCGGACACTGGGCCAGGGTCTCGGCGCTTTGTAAAAAACGTACGGCGTTATAGGACAATTTGAAAGGATCTGATGAGTTCAAGGCGGACGTTCCTCCATCGCGGCCAGAAATGATGCCACATTCATCAAGGAGTGGGGAGTTTCTTCGGAATTTTCCTAAGGAGACATCAAATTCTGTCGTTTTTATGACCTGCAACCGCCCGTTCATCCATTCACGTGGCCAGTGATTGGTGTATAATGTCCCGCGCTTTTCGGTGGTCAATTCCGAAAAGTACTTGTGGAAATAGCACTTGCGTATGGTTTCTGGTTAGGCCGTTCCTTTGGCTGCAAACGTCTGCTTAACTGTTGGGATGTGCATGGCACTTCCGACCGAGTGCACTAGGATCGAAGCTTGTGGAATGCCCGGGGCGTGCGGATGGTTGCGGCCTGGGTCTGACCGGGTCCCCACCGACGGTGGCGGGCATACTGAAGAGATTTGAAGTGGGGCAAACATGAAGAGAGTTTTAGCTGGACTTATCGTTGCAGTTGGGTTCATGGGTCTGGCTCAGGCTGCGGGAAATCCGGAAGCCGGTCAGAGCAAAGCTGGTATGTGTACGGCCTGCCACAGCACGGATGGCAATAGCCTGGTGCCCAATTTTCCCAAACTGGCGGGACAGGGCGTGCCTTATCTGCTCAAGCAGATGAAGGATATCAAAGCAGGTGAGCGGGTCGTGCCGGAAATGATCGGCATGCTGGATGCCTTCAACGAGCAGGATCTGCAGGACCTGGCCGCTTACTATGCCTCCCAGAAAGGTACTATCGGTGCAGCCAACGCAGACCTGGTTGAAGTGGGTGCGGCACTGTATCGGGGTGGTAACCTGGCGAAGGGCATTCCGGCCTGTACTTCCTGCCACATGCCCGGCGGTGAGGGCAATGCGCCTGCCGGCTATCCCAAGTTGAGTGGCCAGCATCCGACCTATACCGAAGCTCAGCTCAAGAAGTTCCGTTCCGGCGAGCGTACCAACGATGGTGAGTCCCGCATGATGCGTGATATCGCTGCCAAGTTGAGCGATGCGGAAATCACTGCGGTATCCAGCTATATTTTCGGGCTGCATAACTAAGACGGTTGTGCGAGTTCCTGAACCCAAAAAAGGCGGCTAACCCCGCCTTTTTTGTTGGCTGGAGGTTTGGGTTCCGGATTAGGCGGGCCAGTGATTCAGGTTTGCGTGGTTTTAAGTAGATAAAATCGAACCAGTTCGGTATTTTTCCGTCAAAGAGGCACTATTCTTTGAAAGCCATCCGGGGTGGTGTGACCGGGAGGCGGGCTGATCAACCGGCCCTGCGGGTAATCAAAGAGTGTTTGATTAAGAACAACGAAGAGAGAGATTTTTATGCGTAGTCTGGTTGCAGGGATTTTGGCCCTGGTGGTGATGTGGCCGATGGCGGTGTTTGCTCAGAGCGGGGGAGTCTCTGGTTATGAGGAAGGGCGTCATTACAGAACGCTGGCCGAACCGGTTGCCACCCGTGACCCGGCAAAAATCGAAGTGGTTGAGCTTTTTTGGTACGGTTGTCCATACTGCTATCAGCTTGAGCCGCTGGTGAAAGAGTGGCGGGAAAAGTTGCTGGATGATGTGGATTTCCGCCCCCTGGCCGCATCCATGAACAAAAGCTGGGAAGTGCATGCCAGAACCTTCTATGCAGCCGAGGCGATGGGCATTGAAGAGCAGATTCGCCAGCCGCTGTTTGAGGCGCTGGTACGGGATCGCCGCCCCCTGAATGATCTGGATTCGTTGGCCAAGTTTGTCGGCGAGCTGGGATTTGACGAGCAACGCTTCCGTGGCAGCTATAATTCTTTTTCGGTCAGCGCCAAGGTCAAGCAGGCGAATGAGAGCGCCCGCAAGTATCGGGTCTCCGGCGTGCCGGCGATGGTGATCAATGGCAAGTATGTGATTGATGCCGGTGGAGTTGGCTTGGAGACCATGCTCAAGGTGGCGGATTACTTGATCGCGAAGGAGCGTCAGTATCCGGCTTCCTGACAGGGCATGAGTTTTTATGGGTTTGACCAGGGCAGGTAGGTGGCCAGATAGCCTGATTGAGGAGACTATTAACTGATGTATGAAAACATCAAAGCCCGACTTTCCTCCCTGGCGCCCTCCGCTCAGCCCCGTAATATGGGCGAGTATGGCGGGTTCGACCGGGCTGATGAGTTCGAGCCGAGCGCTCATGTGCGGCTGTTGAGCTTTAACATCCAGGTGGGGATTTCCACCGCCTCCTACCGTCATTATTTTACCCGCAGCTGGCAGCACTTTTTGCCCCATAACGAACGAATTGCCAACCTGGACCGGATCGCCTGTCTGTTGCGGCAGTTCGATGTGGTGGCCTTGCAGGAGTGTGATGGCGGGAGTCTGCGTAGCGGTTTTATCAACCAGGTGCAGTACCTTGCCGAGCGTAGCGGTCATCCGTTCTGGTATCAGCAGCTCAATCGTAATCTGGGGCGCCTGGCCCAGCACAGTAATGGCGTGTTGAGCCGGTTCCGGCCGCTGGGGGTGGAGCAGCACCGGTTGCCCGGCATTATTCCGGGGCGGGGCGCCATCGTGGTTCAGTATGGCAAGGCCTCGGATCCGCTGGTGCTGGTCATGATGCACCTCTCCCTGGGGATGCGTGCTCAGCGCCAGCAGTTGGCTTATGTGCGGGATCTGATCAAGGATTATCGGCACGTGGTCTTGATGGGCGACATGAATAACCATGCCGAGTATCTGCTCTCGGAAACACCCCTGAAAGATGCCGATCTGATTCCCTTGCCGGGCACCGCCCATACCTTTCCGAGCTGGCGGCCGGAAAAGGCCCTGGATCATATTCTGGTCAGTCCGACCCTGAAGGTGCGTAATGCGGGCGTGATCTGTTATCCGGTCTCCGATCACCTGCCGATTGCCATTGATGTGGCCTTGCCCGAGGATTACAACGCCACGCCCTGATCGAGTTTCTAGCAGACACAAAAAAGCCCGGAGAACCGGGCTTTTTTGTGGGAAGAGCCAAGTATTACTTGATCTTGGCTTCCTTGTAGAGCACGTGCTGGCGAACAACGGGATCGTATTTTTTGATCTCCATTTTCTCCGGCATGGTGCGCTTGTTCTTGGTCGTGGTGTAGAAGTGACCAGTGTTAGCGGTAGAAACCAGCTTGATTTTTTCGCGGATGCCTTTGGCCATGGTCTATCTCCTTACACTTTGACGCCGCGGGCGCGGATATCAGCCAGCACCTTGTCGATGCCGTGCTTGTCGATGATCCGCATACCCTTGGTGGATACGCGCAGTTTCACGAAGCGCTTTTCGCTCTCAACCCAGAAGCGATGCTTCTGCAGGTTGGGGAGAAAGCGACGGCGAGTCGCGTTCATTGCGTGAGATACATTATTTCCGGTTGCCGGACCTTTACCGGTAACCTGACAAACTCTTGACATTGCTATTGCCTCCAACCGAGAGCGTTGGTGTTCCAAAAATTCAGTTTCGATACAGTTTGCCGGACTCGGATTCCGTGAATTCGACTGGCTGTTCCGGGGCCGCCACTCATTACGCCTCGACCCGTCTTAAAGAGCACGCCTTTATACCAGAAACCCATACCGTAAGCAAAATATTTTCTGACTCTATTAGCCTATCATTCCTCGCTCCGCCATGGAAACCACCTCCAGGTCTCCGATGACCAAGTGGTCCAGCACCCGGATGTCCACCAGCGCCAGGGCCTGGGTCAGGCGCTGGGTGATTTGCTGGTCGGCCCGGGAGGGCTCGGCCACCCCGGAAGGGTGGTTGTGGGCAAAGATCACCGCCGCCGCATTATGGCGCAGGGCGCGCCGCACCACTTCCCGGGGATAAACCTGAGCGCTGTCGATGGTGCCGAAGAACAGTTCTTCAAACACAATCACGCGATGCTGGTTGTCCAGAAACAGGCAGGCGAAGACTTCATGGGGGTGGCTTCTCAGCCTGGCGCGCAGATAGGTCTTGGTCTGGCTGGGGCTGGTAAGTTGCTGGCCCCGCTTGAGGTCTTCCAGCAGGCAGCGCCGGGCCATTTCCAGAACCGCCTGTAACTGGGCGTATTTGGCCGGTCCCAGGCCATTGCCCTGGCAGAACTCCTGGGCGGAGGCTTCCAGCAGGGGGCGGAGCCCGCCAAAGCTGGTTAACAGGTCACGGGCCAGATCCACCGCGCTGCGGCCGGGAATGCCGGTGCGTAGGAAAATGGCCAACAGTTCGGCGTTCGATAAAGCTTGGGGTCCCTGGCTCAGGAGCTTTTCCCGGGGGCGCTCCTGGCTGGGCCAGTGGCGTATAGACATGACAGATCCTTGTCGTGTGTGTTCCTTGGGAGTCGTATCATAGCGACAGGGCCAGGCTTCGTCATCCCTTGGCTATGCCCATGGGGGGAAGCGGTGCTATCTTATTGCACCAGTCCAATTTGATATATCTTCAAGCCCTGCAGCTGAGGCTGCCGGGGCTTGGCAACAGACAGCTAGAACGAGGCAGGCTATGGCGGAGTTATCCGGTCGACGCATCTTGGTGGGGGTCACAGGCGGGATTGCCGCTTACAAGACAGCGGAGCTGATTCGGCTGCTGATCAAGGCCGGTGCCGAAGTGCGTGTGGCCATGACGCCGGCGGCCCGGGAGTTCATCACGCCCTTGACCTTTCAGGCATTGTCCGGCAACCCGGTGCACGAGGCGCTGTTAGATCCCGATGCGGAAGCCGGGATGGGGCACATCGAACTGGCCCGCTGGGCGGATCTGGTACTGGTGGCACCCGCCAGTGCTGACTTTCTGGCGCGATTGGCCCATGGTTTTGCCAATGATCTGCTCACCACGGCCTGCCTGGCCTGTGATGCGCCGATTGCGGTGGCGCCCGCCATGAATCAGGCCATGTGGCGCAACGCCATCACCCAGCGCAACCTGTCAATTCTGCAAGAAACCCTGCAGGAGCGTTTTTTATGCTGGGGGCCGGCGGACGGCTCCCAGGCCTGCGGCGATGTGGGTCCCGGACGCATGTTGGAGCCCGAGCAGATTCTTGCCCAGGCCCTGGAGCATTTTGCCGAGCCGGCTCAAACCGGGGTGCGGGTGCTGCTAACCGCGGGGCCGACCCGCGAAGGGCTGGACCCGGTGCGGTTTATCTCCAATCACAGCTCTGGCAAGATGGGGTATGCGCTGGCCGTCGCCTTTCGCAAGCTTGGCGCCCAGGTCACCTTGGTAAGCGGCCCGGTCAGCTTGCCGGCCCCGGCGGGGGTGGAGCGGGTGTCGGTGGTGAGCGCCCAAGAGATGCTGGCTGCCGTGGAGCAGCAGGTCACGGGCTGTGACATCTTTATTGCCACCGCGGCCGTGGCCGACTACCGCCCCGTGCAGCAGGTGGATCAGAAGATCAAGAAATCCGCTGACACCATGAGTGTCGAGCTGGTTCGCAACCCCGACATCGTGGCCACCATTGCCGCCCGCGCCGACAAGCCGTTTACGGTGGGGTTCGCGGCGGAAACCCAGGACGTGCTCCGCTATGCCCAGGGTAAGCTCCAGGCCAAGAACCTGGATATGATCGTGGCCAACGATGTCTCTCGCACCGATATCGGCTTCAACTCCGATGACAATGCCGTCACCCTGTTATGGAAAGACGGCCAGGAGGCGTTGGAGAAAATGTCCAAAGAGCGGCTGGCCCTGGAGCTGGCCCAAAAGATCCTGCAACAGTATCAAACGCAAAAGGCTTGAACCCTCTATGACAAATCCAGCAGTTGCGCCTGTCGCCGTCCAAATCAAGATTCTGGATGCTCGCATCGGCACTGAAATGCCTCTTCCCAGTTATGCCACACCGGGTTCCGCCGGGCTCGATTTGCGTGCCTGTCTGGATCAACCCCTGACCCTGGCGCCCGGGGAGACGGCCCTGATTCCCACCGGCATTGCCATGCACTTGGCGGATCCGGGTTTGGCGGCGGTGATTTTGCCCCGTTCCGGGCTCGGCCATAAGCACGGCATTGTGCTGGGCAATCTGGTGGGTCTGATCGATTCGGATTATCAGGGGCAGCTGATGGTGTCTTGCTGGAATCGGGGCAAGGAACCCTTTGTGGTTGAGATTGGTGAGCGGATTGCCCAGCTGGTGATTGTGCCGGTGGTGCAGGCCAGCTTTGAGGTGGTCGACGAGTTCGATGCCAGCACCCGGGGGCAGGGTGGGTTTGGCTCCACCGGACGGGTGTAGCGACTCATCCATTCCCGCGCCGGGCGATGCCCATGCCAAAAGCTGATCGCCTGATGCGTCGCCGGTCACTCTGACTGGCCGCGCCAAGTCACGGATCGAGGCGGAGCCTTGTCGCAAACTGAACTATACTGCCAATATTTAGTCGTGTGATACACCGCCCGGGCAGGCGTTCGAGCGCGTCGGTAAGCGGTCACACGGATCAATAGTCTTCCGATCAATTGGATCCATTCATGAAGCTTGGAAAGAAAGACAAATCTTCCAGTGCGGCTGCGCCTGCCTCGAAGAAAGGCGGCACCTCCCTTTTTCTGCTCATCGCCCTGCTGGGCGCCTTGCTCGGTGCGGTCGCGGCCACCCTTTATCTGCAAAAGAGCTTGGTTGAGCCCGCCAATGCCAAGCATCAGGAGACACTAAACGCTACTCGGGCGGCCCATGCGGCGGCGTTGGTGGCGTACGGGGTGAAACAGGTTGAGGGAGAGCTGCGGGGATTGGCGGGCCTGACCAAGGTGCGCGAGGCCCTGTCCGATCCCACCGAGAAAGCTCGTCTTGAAACCGAGCTGGCGCGCATGTTGCCCCATGCCGAGCGGGTGGTTCTGTCACCGGTCGGGCAGGCCCGAGCCGACTCCGGCGCCGCGGTGCCCCTGAGTTTTGCCGGTCTGGATCTGATTCGCCGGGTCGAGGCGGGCCAGCCCCAGTCGGCGGAAGCCTTCCTCAGCAATAACCGCTGGTTCGTGCAGATGGCCTGGCCGGTGAAAAACCAGGCAGGGGAGGTTGAGGGCACCTTGCTGGCGATCTTTAACCAAAAACTGCTGGGCGACATGCTGGCCGCGCTCCCCGCCGATGTCCCCCTGGCCCTGGTGCAAAGCGTGGACCGGCAAGCCCGAAGCATTGCCGTGCGCGGTGGCGAGCCAGGCGCTGACGCGGTGGTGACCAGCTTGCCGGTGGCGAACTGGTCGTTGCGTTCCGGGCTGGATCAGGCCGGGGATCTGGCGCCGGCTCATCAACTCTGGATTGGCAGTGCGATTTTTCTGGTGCTGGCGGTGGCCGGTGCCCTGGTCGGATTCTCCCTGCTGCTGGGGGCGCTGCGTCAGGATATTGTGAAAGTCGCGGGCTTCATTAAAGGCGGCCTGCGGGCGGAGCGGCTGAAAGAACCGGCGTTAAAGCTGGATCTGCTGAGTTCCCTGGTTGCCGTGGTCAGCCAGCATCAACCCATTTCACGGCGCAGTGCTGAGTCCGCTGCGGACAAAGTGGAACAGCCCGCTCCGGTTGCCGCCGTGGCGGAGCCATCCGAGCCGTTGTTTCAGGACAATGTGCTGGAACTGGCCATGCTCGAGTCCGACGAGGATTTATTGGGACTGGGAGATGACGACCTATTGGCGGAGCCCGCCGCGTCCCAGCCGTTACAGGCGGATCCGAATGCGCCGGTGGCGGCGGAGATCTTCAGGGCCTATGACATTCGGGGCATTGTCGGCCAAACCCTGACCGAGGAGACCGTCTACCTGGTCGGACGGGCCCTGGGCAGTGAGGCGGCGGAGCGGGGGCTGACCAGTCTGTGTGTTGGCTACGATGGACGCGACTCCAGCCCGGTACTGGCGGAAGCCTTAACCCGTGGCGTGCTGGAAGCGGGCATTGATGTAATCGGCGTGGGCATGGTGCCGACACCGGTGCTTTACTTTGCCACTCATCACCTCGAAACCGGTTCGGGGGTAATGGTGACTGGCAGTCATAATCCGTCGGAATACAACGGCCTGAAAATGATGTTGGGCGGCGATACCCTGGCTCAGGACGAGATCCAGGCCTTGTACCACCGCATTTGCCAGCAGCGTTTTGTGGATGGCCAGGGGCAGCGCTCCCAGACGGATGTGCGCACCGCCTATCTGGAAACCATCATCAACGATATTGTGGTGGCCAAACCCTTGAAGGTGGTGGTGGATGCCGGCAATGGCGTGGCGGGCGAGCTGGGGCCGCTGTTGCTGTCCGAGCTGGGCTGCGAGGTGATCCCCTTGTATTGCGAGGTGGATGGCCGTTTCCCCAACCATCACCCCGACCCCAGCAAGCCCGAGAACCTGCGTGCGTTGATTGAGCGGGTGCGGGCGGAGGGTGCGGATATCGGCATCGCGTTTGATGGGGATGGCGACCGGGTGGGCGTGGTAACCAACGCCGGCAAGATTATCTGGCCCGACCGGTTGCTGATGCTGCTGGCCAAGGATGTGGTCTCCCGCAACCCGGGAGCCGATGTGATTTTTGATATCAAGTGCAGCCGGCGTCTGAGCAGCCTGATCAGCGACTACGGTGGCCGGCCCATTATGTGGAAGTCGGGCCACTCCCTGATGAAAGCCAAAATGAAGGAAACCGGAGCCTTGCTGGCCGGTGAGATGAGTGGTCATGTGTTCTTCAAGGAACGCTGGTTCGGTTTTGACGATGGCTTGTATAGCGCGGCCCGTTTGCTGGAGATTCTCGCCCTGGATGAGCGGGATACCGATCAGGTCTTTGCCGCATTCCCGGAAGATATCAGTACCCCGGAAATCAATATTCCGGTGACCGAGGCCAGCAAGTTTGAGCTGGTGGAGCGGCTGATCGCCCAAGGGGATTTCAGTGGGGGCAACCTGCTCACGATTGATGGGTTGCGGGTCGACTATCCCCACGGCTGGGGACTGTGTCGGGCGTCGAACACCACGCCGGTGTTGGTGCTGCGGTTTGAAGCCGAAAGTCAGGAGGCGTTACAGCAGATCCAGGAGGTTTTCCGGGCCCAGTTGCTCGCCGTGGATAGCACCCTGACCCTGCCGTTTTAGGGCTCATCCGGAGAAAGAAGGCGGATAAGCACTTTTCCCTTCTGGAGTCTGGCGTCAAGATGCGTAATGATGATGGCCCGTTTCGGGCCATTGTCCGTTTTAGTTTTGAAAACCCGTGTTGGAATAGGATCCATGCCGATGTTAGACCGCGAATCAGCCATGCAGGTCGCAGACGTCCTGAGCAAGGCGTTGCCGTATATTCAGCGTTTTACAGGTAAGACCATCGTGATCAAGTACGGCGGCAACGCCATGATCGACGAAGACCTCAAAAACAGCTTCGCCCGTGACATTGTCATGATGAAGCTGGTGGGGATTAACCCGGTGGTGGTCCACGGTGGCGGCCCCCAGATCGGCGAGCTGCTGACCCAGCTGAATATTGATTCCCAGTTCATCGACGGCATGCGGGTCACTGACAGCAAGACCATGGACGTGGTGCAGATGGTGCTTGGCGGCCTGGTGAACAAGGACATCGTGTCCCTGATCAACCGCAATGGCGGCCGGGCGGTCGGCTTGACCGGTAAGGATGCGGACCTGATCCGGGCTCGTAAGCTGAAGGCGGTGCGGGCCTCTTCAGTGGAAAACCAGGCCCCGGAAATCATTGATATTGGCCTGGTGGGCGAGGTCGAGCAGGTCAATGTGGATGTGCTCGACATGCTGGTGCAGGGCGACTTTATTCCGGTGATCGCGCCGGTCGGGGTGGGCCCGGATGGGCTGTCCTATAACATCAACGCGGATCTGGTGGCGGGCAAGGTGGCCGAGGCTCTGAAGGCGGAAAAGCTGATTCTGCTGACCAATATTTCCGGGCTGATGGACAAGGCCGGCAAGGTGCTGACCGGATTGACCACCGAGCAGGTCAATGCCCTGATTGCCGATGGCACCATCTATGGCGGCATGCTGCCCAAGATCCGTTGCGCCTTGGAGGCGGTCAAGGCCGGAGTGACCAGCGCCCATATCATCGATGGTCGCGTGGCCCATGCCACGTTGCTGGAAATCTTTACCGATGAGGGTGTCGGCACCCTGATTACCGAGCGCCACTGAGTGCCGGCGGCAGGCTCTGGGGGCTCTTGTGGCCTCCAGGCCATGTCTCTAATGTAGGGCAGGGAACTGCCCGGCAAACTTCTGAATCCATTCCAGGGCGGCTTCCTCGCCGCTGAGCGTCCGGCCTTCGGTCTTCTCCACATAGCGCTTATACTGCTCAATATGGCAGACCTGCTCCACCATGCGCACATTGAAGATATCCGTGGAGTCCAGAAAGTGGACACCGATTTCATACCCCTGATCACAGGGATGACACCAGACCACCTGGCCCTGGGCGAGTAACGGTGGGTCAATGAAGGGGATGCGGATTTGCAGGATGGAGCCGAGCGCAAACTGGCGGTCCTGAACAAATGCCAAGCCGCCCTTGCTGATGTTGGATAGGGTGGGCTGCTCCCGGCTTTGTTCATGGAACAACGAGACTTCGATGGGAATATCGGTCGGGTGACGGATAAACTCCCGCTGGTGCTTCTGCATCTGCTTGGCCATGGGGCTTTCGTCGCTCCTGTCGGGTAGGGTTCAGCGCCAGCCAGAATGAGTGCGCGCCAGGGTAACGAAGTTGCCGGCGGTGAACAAACAGGATCTGGCTCGGCTGATCCGGGTGATGGCTCAAGTATAAAGCCGGCCCCCCATCAAGCCGTAGTCGGGTGTGGCCTGAGATGGATACTTCGGGCCCGCAGGATGATTCAATCAGATAAGTGAGAGCAGGTTGAGATGAGCGGCTTGGCTTTACTGACACTCGAAGAACGGTTACGACAGCTGATTGCCTTGCCGTCGGTCAGCTGCTCCCTGCCCGAATGGGATCAGAGCAACAAGGCGGTGGTGGATCTGCTGGCCCACTGGTTTGAAGATCTCGGCTTTGCCGTGGAGATCCGGCCCATTGCCGGCGCACCGGGCAAATATAACCTGGTGGCGGTGAAAGGGCAGGGGCCGGGCGGCTTGGTGCTGGCCGGCCATACGGATACGGTGCCCTACAATGCGGAGCGCTGGAGCCAGGACCCGTTTAAGCTGACGGAGCGGGATCAGCGTTTCTATGGGCTGGGCACCTGTGACATGAAAGGCTTTTTCGCCCTGGTGACCGAGGCGGTGCAGGCGTTTCAGGACACCGATTTTCAGCAGCCGCTGATTGTTCTGGCCACGGCGGATGAAGAAAGCTCCATGAGTGGCGCCCGGGCGCTGGCGGCCCAGGGGTTTCCCAAGGCCCGTTATGCCATTGTGGGCGAGCCCACCGGTTTGCGGCCGATTCGCATGCACAAAGGCATCATGATGGAATCCCTGCGGGTCACCGGTCAGGCGGGACATTCCTCTGACCCGTCGCTGGGCCGCAACGCGATTGATGCCCTCCACGAGATGATGGGGGCGTTGATCGAACTGCGGACCCAGCTACGTCACGACCATCGCCACCCCCAGTTCCGGGTCGGCTATCCCACCCTCAACTTCGGTTGTATCCACGGCGGTGACAATCCCAACCGGATCTGTAATGCCTGTGAGCTGCAGTTTGACCTGCGCCTGCTGCCCGGCATGGATAACGATGTGTTGCGGGAGCGGATTCGTGGTTTGGTGGCCCCCATTGCAGAGCGCCATGAGGTGCAAGTAGAGTTGCAACCATTGTTTGCCGGAGTGGCAGCCTTTGAGGAGGCGGCCGATTCGGAGTTGGTGACCCTGTGCGAGCAACTGACCGGCTATACGGCGGGTTCGGTGGCGTTTGCCACGGAGGCTCCGTTTTTGCAGCAGTTAGGGATGCAGACACTGGTACTGGGGCCCGGCCATATCGACCAGGCCCATCAGCCGGATGAGTATCTGGCCCTGGACCAGATACCGCCGACTTTGCAACTGCTGCGGCAACTGATTGAACGTTTTTGTCTGGAAGGATCACCGAGTTGAATATCGCCGATCAGGTCTATTGGTTTCGCCACTCCGCGCCTTACATCAACGCCCATCGGGGCAGAACCATGGTGCTTCTGTTGGGCGGTGAGGTGCTGGAGCATCCCAACCTGACCCATATTATTCATGATATCGCCCTGCTCAATAGCCTGGGGGTGCGCCTGGTGATCGCCTTTGGCGCCCGCCCCCAAATTGACCAGCGGTTGCGAGACGGGGGCGTGGAGCCGCAGTTTCACCATGGCATGCGGGTTACCCATGAACAGGCGTTGATCTGCGTGCAAGAGGCCGTGGGCCGGCTGCGTCACATGCTGGAGGCACGGCTGTCCATGGGGCTGGTGAATTCGCCCATGCATGGGGCCCATATCCAAGTGGTGAGCGGTAACTGGGTGTCTGCCCGCCCGATTGGCGTGGTCAATGGGGTGGATCTGTGCCACACCGGCGTGGTGCGCAAAGTGGATGAGGGGGCGATTTCACGGCAGTTGCAGATGAACAATATCGTGCTGCAGCCCTGCATTGGCTACTCGCCCACCGGGGAGGCCTTCAACCTGTCCTGTGAGGATGTGGCCAGCTCCATGGCCATTGCCCTCAAGGCCGACAAGCTGATTGTCTTTAGCGAGCAGCCGGGAGTGCTGGATGAGGCCGGGCATCTGCTCCGTGAGTTGACGGTCGAGCAGACCCTGCAGCAACTTGAACAGTTAAGTGACGACAATGCCCGCCGCTCCCTGGCGGCCATCTGCCGGGCTTGCCAAAACGGCGTGAAACGGGCCCATATCGTCAGTTACCGGGAAGACGGGGCCCTGTTGCAGGAGCTCTTTACCCGGGACGGCACCGGCTCCATGGTCACCGACCAGAGTTACGAGCAGATGCGCTCGGCCACCATTGATGATGTGGGCGGTATTCTGGAGCTGATCCGCCCCTTGGAAGAGGCGGGGATTCTGGTGCGCCGTTCCCGGGAACTGCTGGAGCGGGAAATCGGTTACTTTATCGTCGACGAGCGTGATGGCACCATCGTCGGTTGTGCGGCGCTGTATCCATTCCCCGAGGAGCGGATGGCGGAGCTGGCCTGTGTGGCGGTCAAAAATGACTATCGCAGCAAGGGGCGTGGTGACAGCCTGCTCGCCTTTATTGAGAAGCAGGCCCGCCAGCAGGGTGTGGAGCAGTTATTTGTGCTGACCACCCAAACCGCCCATTGGTTCGTGGAACGTGGTTTCCAGCCCGCCTCCGTGGAGGCCCTGCCGGCGGCCCGCAAGCAGTTGTACAACTGGCAACGTAACTCCAAGGTCTTTCTCAAGGCCCTTTAAACACCCCCGGCGGGCCCTGTTCCCACGCCTCCGTATTGGGCGCCGCGCCGTGGACGGGAATCGGCCCGTCCGCGGAAGCCGGGGCCAGCGTAGCCAGAATGGCATCCCGCTCTGCCTTGGGCCGGTCTGCCAGCTGGCGGACCCAGTCATAAAACGCGGGCAGGTCGCCGTCGAGTTGGCGGATCTTTTCCAGAAACATGGGGACCGCATCGTAGTAGCTGGTCAAGGTGATCAGCTTGGCATTGGAAAATGGAGTCTGGAACCAGCCATCGAAACCAAGATCCTCGCCCCAGGACTGGCGAAGCTGCTGGTAGCGGGCTTGGAGTTCCTGGAACAGGCGTTGTTTGCCGTCTTGCTTGAGGCGGTCGGGCAGCTCCGAGGCATAGAGCTGGCGTAGGTGCTCGGCGGATTCGCTGACGATCCTGAACACCTGCTGACGCTGTTCAAAGCGGGCCTGCAGCAGCTGCAAGTGTTGAGCGTGGCGATCCTGCTGGGAATGTTGAGCTTGCTCAACGTGCCAGTCCAGCGCTTCGGGGGCTTGTTGGGCCAGCCACTGTCCGGTGCCATAAAGCTCCACGGCGGTGGCAAAGCTTTCGTTGAAGGTGGTGTCGTCCGCCACAAACACCAGACTGTGGGCGAGTTCGTGAAAAATCAGCGACGCCAAACCAAGATCGTCCAGCTGCCAAAAGGTATTGAGCACCGGGTCCTTGAACCAACCCAGGGTGGAGTAGGCGAGCACGCCACCCACATAGGTATCCCAACCCTGTTGCTGTAACTCTCGGGCTTCGGCCAGGGCGTCCTCGGCGTTGAAATAGCCCCGATAGTTCAAACAACCCAGCAACGGATAGCACCACTGCTTGGGCTCCAGGGAAAGCTCCGGGGCGGCGAACAGGTTCCACACCACATAGGGGCGTTGCAGGTCGGCGTAATGACGGTAGCTGCCATTGTTGGGCAGGGCCAGTTCGATGTGGGCATAGTGCAGGATGTCCTGAACCAAGTGCAGGCGCCGGGCCAGATCAGAGTCTGCCGGCTCCTGATCCAGAATCGCCGTAATCGGCTGGCGTTGCTGCCAGATCTCCAGTTGCCCCCGGGCCGCCTGGTAGTAGTAGCCCATGGAGCTACAGCCACTCAGCAGACTGAGATAGATCAAAAAGAGTACAAATACAGGCTGCGGGGGGCGGTCTGGATTTTGTATCATACAGACTCCGTTTTCAGGCCGAGATTGCGTCGCCAGCAGACAGACTGCTGTGAGTGACGATGTGACCGCCATGAATTTGGGACCGCCCTGAAGTGGGCGGTTACCCCGGCAGGATGCCGAGGATGAGCTAAGAGTGTGCGGTCCAGTACTGCATCTTATCGTGCAAGGAGTATCCATGGAACGGCGCGCCTATGCCCGCGGAACCTTGAGCCTGGTGCCCGTCACCACGGGGCTGATTCTGCGTCAGTGTATTGACCGCCTGCAATACAGGCTTATCTCCCTGTTTCATGCTTTCCTACAGGAGTTGCCGGCCGCGTTAAGCCTGACGGCGGCGACCGTTCAAACCGACTCCCATCGAAAAGCCTATTTAGAAGCCCTGGCGGCATTTCAGGTGCACCAGGAAAAGCTGGCGTGGCGCTTTCGCCAGCGCCTGGCCGAGCCTTTGAGCCCGGGGGCTGCTGATGCCAGCCTGCTGATGATCGGTGCCCGACAGGCTTTCGAAGGAGGGCTTGCCCTCAAGGTCATGGTGACAAAAGCTGAAACCCAGTACCGGGGCGAGTTGCTGATGCTCAAGATGCGTCTGGATCAGGCAGGAATTGCCAGCCAGGCGCCCCACCTGAATCCTTTCGGTCCCCATCTGATCGGCCTGGCGTTTCAGGAGGCGTTACAGCCGCTCGAGTTGGGGGCGATGGTGGAAAACACCTGTTTCCGGTTGTTTGAGCGTCAGGTGATGGGGCGGCTCGGGCCGCTGTATGAAGAGCTGAACCAGGTGCTGATCCGTCACGGCGTGTTACCGGATCTGGACTTAAGCCGCTATCTGACGCGACAACCCGGGCCCCGGCAGAAAACGGAGCCGCGGAGTCAATTAAAACAGGCCGGTGAGGCTTCGACAGTTTTGGCTGAGCGGGCCTTATCGTCGACGCGCGGAGTGACACCGCCCAGGCGTCGTCTGGCGGGCAGTGCCTGTAATGCTCGGGAGTCTTTGTCGTCTACCTTTCGCAGCCTGGTGCGCCTGATGCACCTTGCGCAAGAGGCCGCTGCTGAGATCGATGAGGCCGCAGTCGTCTGGAGTCCTGACGAGATTTCCCGGGCATTGCATCAGCTCTGCCTGTCACCGGTGCAGCCAGACCAGTCGCTGACCACCCGCCTGATCTCATGCTTACGGCAAAGGCAGCGCTTCGGGGAGCGGCAGCTGGGGTTGCCCCGTATGCAGCGGGAATCGTTGCAGCTGCTGGATCTGTTCTTTGACGGACTGTTGCAGTGTGAAGGGCTGACTGACGCCGCTCAGGCCGAGATTCGGCGTTTGGATGTGGCGGTTTTTAACAGCCACCAGCGAGACCCTTGGCTGTTTGAAAAGCCCGAGGCACCGGTCCTGCGTTTGCTGGAGCTGCTGGCTCGACTGGATCGGCGGGGCACCCTGCTGGAAAAGGCAGGGAGTGCCCGGGTGCATCGCCAGCTGACACGGATTGCACGGGAAGCTGAGCCTGAGGATGCCATCATCGAAGAGGTGATTCAGGAATTGGAGTTGTTGCTTCAGGAACAGGAGCAGCAGTTCCTGCGCGCTCAACAGCGTTATCAGGCGGCGGCGGAAGGCGCTCGCAAAGTGGCCGAGGCTCATCAGGTCGCCGACCATGAAATCGAGCGCCGCCTGGGCGGAAAGCAGGTGCCGGTGGCGGTCTGGAGTTTGATCCAGGAAGGCTGGCGGGAGCTGTTGAGGCTGACCCATCTCCGTGATGGGACGGAGAGTGTCTCCTGGAGGCAGTATCTGCAACTGCTGGATCGCTTGCTGGAGCCGGAAAGCATTGGGTCAGACACTCTGCAGGTGCTGGAGCAGGTTCGCGCGGGGTTGGGAGTGATCGCCAGCTCTCCCCAGCAGGTGGAGCGGTTATGCCGCGAGCTGGAAAGCTATCTGGCCGGCGGGGGTTGGAAAACGGCGCCAACCATTCAGGCGCCTGTGGTTTCACCGGAGAGCGCCCTGCGGCAGGAGATTGGCAGTGTGTCGGTGACCGCCTCCTGGTTGGCCCGGGTCCAGAAGCACAAGGTTGGTGATTGGTTCCGCTGGCAGGGCGCCGATGGGCAATGGGAACAGGTCACGCTGGCCTGGATCGCACCAGGGTTTGGTCAGTTTTTGCTGGTCTCACGTCTGGGGCAGAAGGTGGCGGACCTGGGCCTGAGGGAATGGGTGGAGCAGCTGAGAAACAACAGCTTGCAACCGACTCCTGATTACACCCGCCCGTTGCTGGATCAGGCGTTGGGCTTTCTGGTAGAGAAGGCCTATGGCCGTTTGCTGAAGCAGGCCGTCATCGTGCCCGTCCACAAGGCCGCCGTGGAGGTGGTGGAACCCCTGGGCGAGCAGCCGCCCGATCAGGCGCAATTATTATTGCGAGCCCAGAAGATTCTGCCGTTGCATGGCCAGAGCCGTGTGGCGTCCCAGTATCATATTCAGTTCAGCGTCTACGACAGGCGGGGGCAATGGCTGGAGTCAGAGGCGTACCGGCAGGCCATCGAGCCAAAAGGCTGGAGCGCGGCACTGGATCGCCAGGTGTTGGAGCGGAGCCTGGAATGGATGGACTGCCATCCCGGTCAGGTGAAACGGCTGGACAGTCTCTGGCTCAGCTTGTCCGGCGACCTGCTTCGGGAAGGGCGGCTCCTGGAGTTTTTGTATGAGCGTCTGGCCCATACCCGGGCACCTTTGGATAAGATCTGCTTCGACTTTGATGAAGCCGTGGCGCGGCAGGAGCCGGACGTTATGGCCGCCTTTATGGAAGAGTTCAGGGAATACGGCTGCCGCTTTGCGTTGCGTTGTCCGGGCTGGGATTTGGCGGGCCATTCCCTTTGGCGGCAATTGCCCCTGGATTTTATCCGGGTGGATCTTGGCTGGATCCCGCAGCTGGTGAACAGTCAGCGCCAGCAGGCGGTGCTGGCGGGTCTCGCGGAAGTGGCCCACTTGGCGGGGCTGGAGCTGGTCGGCACGGGGGTGGAATCCAGGGCCTGTCTGGAGCTGCTCAAAAGTTTGGGGCTGGATTATGCCCAGGGCAGCGGTATCGAGAAGCCCCGTCAGCTCAGCAGTCTGTAGGGGCATTGCCCGCCTTCGGGCGGAGGAGTAGGATACCGGTTTTGTCTCTGGAGACCCTAGCATGTCCGTCCAACACCCGATAGTCGCCTTGACGGGCTCCTCGGGCGCAGGCACCACCACGGCGGGCAAGGCCATGCAGCGCATCTTTGCCCGGCTCAAGGTGAAGCCGGCGACTGTTGCCGGTGACAGCTTCCACCGGTTCACCCGGCGCCAGATGGCCGCGTTGGCGGCCGAACGCAAATACGGCGAAAACAACCATTTTTCCCTGGCGGCCAACCATATGGACCGGCTGGAGGCGCTCTTTCAGGAGTACGGCCAGCAGGGCAGGGGCCAATACCGTCATTATGTTCACGATGATGATAAGGCACTGATTGCCGAGGGTTATGAGTCCGGTACCTTTTCACCCTGGCGCGACCTGCCGGCCGACACGGACCTGCTGTTTTACGAGGGGTTGCACGCCGGGGTGGTGGCGGATGGGATCAACCTGCTCCGCTATGTGGACCTGCTGATCGGCGTGGTGCCGATCGTGAACCTGGAATGGATTCAGAAGATCCATCGGGACACCCATTCCCGGGGCTATTCTCAGGAAGCGGTGGTCCACACCATACTGGGACGGATGGAGGATTACGTGCGCTATATCGTGCCCCAGTTCGGACACACCCACGTGAACTTCCAGCGGGTCCCGATGGTGGATACTTCCAATCCCTTTGCGTCCTGTGAGATCCCCACCGCTGAAGAAAGCTTCGTGGTGATTCACTGTCGCAAACCGGGCGTGGACTACCACCAGCTGTTGCAGGCCATTCCCGGCTCCTTCCGGTCCCGGCCGGATACCCTGGTGATTCCGGGTAACCATCTGTCTCTGGCGTTTGACCTGATTATTCAGCCTTGGGTGGAGGAGCTGATCAGCCGCAAGCCGGTAATAGGCAAACACTAATTCCGTGGGTGTGACCGCGAGACCTATCATCCGGCACTAAAAAAGCCCTCGCGGTTTCCCGGGAGGGCTTTTTGATGGGCGGTGCCTAGGGCACGTTGGGCATATTGCGGGAATAGAAAATTTCCAGCATTTCCCGGCGCAGCCGCATTTTGATGTCGTCCCGCTCCGCTTCGCTCAGTTCCTCTTCTCCGGTTCCGAACAGATAGTTGTTCAGGTCGAAGTCCTTCAGGATCATCTTGGTGTGGAACAGGTTTTCCTGGTACATATTCACGTCGATCATCTGGTAGGCTTCCCGGGTGTCTTTACTCAGGAAGTTCTGGATCGAATTGATCTCATGATCGATGTAATGCTTGGTACCATCCACGTCACGGGTAAAGCCCCGGACCCGGTAATCCATGGTGACGATATCGGAATCGAAACTGTGGATCAGGTAGTTCAACGCCTTCAGCGGTGAAATCAGACCACAGGTCGACACGTCGATATCCACCCGGAAGGTGCTGATGCCGTTGTCGGGATGGCTTTCCGGATAGGTGTGAACCGTCAGGTGACTTTTGTCGAGGTGCGCCAGAACCGTATCGGGCAGCGGACCCGGTGATTCCGTGGTCTTGCCGGGATGCGGCGCAACTTCGTGTTCAGCGATCAGGATGGTAACGCTGGCACCTTGGGGATCATAATCCTGACGGGAAATATTCAGGATATGGGCTCCGATGATTCGCGTCACTTCGGTAAGAATCTGCGTCAATCGCTCTGCATTATAGAGCTCGTCAATGTACGCGATGTACTCCTGACGTTGCTCTTCCGTTTTTGCATAGCAAATATCGTAGATGTTGAAGCTGAGCGATTTGGTTAGATTGTTGAATCCGTGGAGTTTGAGCTTGTCGTTCATCTCAGACCCTCTAGGCTGATCCGAAAAAATAAAACCGGTATTGGACCGGCGCCCCGGATTCCCTGACGCCAAACAAGGGGGCCTTCAGAGAAAGTTGCGTATTATGCATATTCATTAACCACTTGAGTAGCGCAAATCTGCACAGATTGATCAGATTTTTTAAAGGCATGGGCCAGTCAAAGGACATTCCTTGGCTTCTGCGGGGTTTCGGCAGTTTTCCAGGGGCTTATGAGGCCCGTTTAGGGAGGGGGGGAGGTAGGTGGGTTAGTCAGTTTTTTTGAATTAGAGCCCTGGCGGAATTACCGAAAGGTCGGCAAAACCGCCAAGTTGGTCTCATTAGGCTTCGCGAATTTCGTAGCTGTGGCTGATTTCCACACCGGCCCGCTCCAGCATAATGCTGGCCGAGCAGTATTTTTCGGCAGACAGGTCGACCGCTCGCTTAACCAGGGACTCCTTCAGGTTGCGCCCGGTTACAATAAAGTGGACATGGATCTTGGTGAACACGGCCGGAATGGCATCGGCCCGCTCCGCCTCCAGTTCCGCAACGCAATCCGTCACGTCCTGCTTGGACTTTTTCAGAATACTCATCACGTCAAACGAGGTGCAGCCACCCAGCCCCATGAGCAGCATTTCCATCGGACGGGGGCCCTGGTTTTGGCCACCATGATCGGGTGGACCGTCCATCACCACTTGATGGCCCGAACCTGACTCGGCTACAAATTTGGCGTCTCCCGCCCAACGGATCTTGGTTTTCATGGATGTCTTTCTTCTATCTATAGAACTGTGGCTGTGATGGTTTGCTGGCCTGCTTTTGGCCCCGGCCCGGGTGCGCCGGGCAGAAATAGTACCACACTCCCGGCCAGCACTGCTCATGCGCCAATCAATCACCGGTCGCTTGGTAACCCTCGGGCAGGCCTGGAATATTCGGCTATACTTTCCACTGGGACAGAGAAGAGCTCCTATTGCCGCCATTGCGGGAACTTGTTATATAGCTGGTTCCTGGCCGGTCGATGCAACCGGGGCGCTCACTTGAGGTTACAGGGCAACCCGAATCCACCAGGATCATAACAGGGACGGATGTTGGCGGTAAAAGTGCTGCCGACCATAGTCGTAGCAGTAGTCATAAAAATGGGAAGAAAGTATGGTTACGATCGTAAAGCCAGTAGAACAAAGAACAAAACATCTGGACTATTTCTTGTCACAGTGCCATCGCCGGCGCTATCCAGCCAAAAGCACCATTATCTATGCGGGCGATAAAAGCGATTCCTTGTTCTACATTATCAAGGGGTCGGTGACCGTAATCATCGAAGATGATGATGGCCGTGAAATGATTATGGCCTACCTGAACTCTGGCGACTTCTTCGGCGAGATGGGCCTGTTTGACAACATGGATTCCCGTAGTGCCTGGGTCAAGGCCAAGGTTGAATGTGAAGTGGCGGAAATCAGTTACGCCAAGTTCCGCGAGATCTCCCAGGACGACCCGAAAATTCTGTATTTCATCGGCGAGCAAATGGCCTCCCGTCTGCGTCAGACCACCCGTAAGGTGGGGGATCTTGCCTTTCTCGATGTGACCGGCCGTGTTGCCCGGACCTTGCTGGATCTGAGCAAGGAGCCAGATGCCATGACCCATCCCGATGGCATGCAAATCAAGATCACCCGTCAGGAAATTGGCCGAATCGTGGGCTGTTCCCGGGAAATGGTCGGACGTGTTCTCAAGCACCTGGAAGAACAGGGGCTGGTAGCGGTTAAAGGCAAAACCATGGTGGTTTTCGGGACCCGTTAACCACGTACCGGTTTAATGCACAAGGCGGCCTGTGGGCCGCCTTGTGCATTTCTGGCGTCAGGTTCTACGGACTTCCCGCTCCAGGCTTGCCTTCAGATCCGGTGGAATCTGCATGTGCCGGGCCAGTTCATCCAGATAACGCTGCTCCCGTTCGTTTCGCTCATCGGCAATCAGCACACTGGCGGTGTAGATTTCCGCAGCCATTTCCGGAGACTCTGCAGAGCGTGCCACATCCCGTGGGTCCAAAGGCTTACGCAACTCCTGATCCAACCATTGCTTCAGTGATGGATTGTCTTGGCTCTGGGCAATCTGTTCCTCGATCATCTGCCGCTCCTGCTCATCCACATGACCATCCGCCTTGGCGGCGGCAATAATCGCCTTCACCATGGCCTGGCTGTGGCGATTGGCCTCCTCCGTCGGCAGTTGATCCAGCGGGCGGGCAGAGGACGGGTAGCCCTGTTTCTGCTGTTGCCATTGGTTGTATGCCTGATAGGCCACACCGGCTAGTGCCATCATGCCACCGAACCGGGACACTCGACCTACCAGGCCGCGGCGTTGGCGTCGGCCGCCAATCAACGAGCCGAGGGCGCCAGTGCTCAGGGCGGCGGTGCCAATACTTACCCAGTCGATACCGCCGGAGCGGGCGGCGCCAGGTTGATGAGGCAGATGTCGTTTACTCTGACGATTGAACAGCGTCTGACCGGTCTGCAGTAGTTTGTTCAGGATTCGGCTGCGGCTCATGGCGTACTCCTCGTGTGCCTGGTGGGACGGGTGCCGGAATGGGGCGGCATGGCTCTATTATGGAGTGAAGGGGGCGGGCTACCCCCATCTCGGGGGCGGGTGAAGAGAGGCTAGAAACATGGGCGTGTGGGAAGTTTTTCCAGGATATCTCAGCGATCAGCAGCTTGAGGAACAGTTACAGGTACTGGGCCGACTGGCGGCGGAGCCTGAAGTTCCGGGGGCCGATCTGACCCTGAAACACTGGCGGGGCTATGAGCCCGCCCTGGCCTGGCTTGAAGCCTGGGGGGTGGCGGAGCTGCGTCTGCGGGGTAGCGATCGCCCTCTGACGCCGGTGACCCGTCAGATGGTCTGGCCGCCGGCATTTGAGATCCCGCCCGCCCACCAGTTTGCCCGGCTTCGGAGCCAGCATCAGGCAGGACGGATTGCCGTGCCGAAAACCCCGCAGCAGCTTTGGGCCCAGCATAAGTATTCAGTGATGGCCCGTGACCCCGCCCGCTATCGGGCCCTGGGACGACGCGTCGCCCTGGGGAAAGACGGCGACTTTGCCCCGTTGGCCGAAGAACTGTTGCTGATTCTGCGGGAGCTGCCGCAGCCGGGCCGGCTGTTCAATGCGTTGGAGCATCTGTGGGGCTATGTGGCCAACCAGGCCGGCGAGGCGGAACGACGGGCAGCCCGCCATTCCGCAGCGGCGTTGCTTGAGAATACCGCAGCGCTGGCCGTTAGGCTGCAAGTGCCTTATCTGCTGTCGTCCACCGCGTTAACGGATCTGGCGATCTTTGTCGCCAGGGAGGGCGCCCAGGCATAGTCTGGCGGGGCCATGACGGGTAGAAAGCTGCAAGGCATCGTGTTTCAATGGCTTTGTTCCTAACAACCTAAACGTATGGAAATGATGCAGACAATTAGCTGGGATGATTTCATCAAAGTCGAGTTGCGGGTTGGTCGCATTATCGAGGCTTCGGTTTTTCAGGAAGCCCGGAAGCCGGCCTATGTCCTGAAGGTGGATTTCGGGCCGGAGATTGGCATCCGCAAATCCAGCGCCCAGATCACCGCTCTATACTCGCCAGAGGAGTTGATCGGCAAACAGGTGGTGGCGGTGGTGAACTTCCCCAAAAAACAGATCGGGCCTTTGATGTCGGAATGTTTGGTGACCGGTTTTCATAACGAACAGGGCGAGGTGGCTCTTTGCGTGCCGGACAAGCCCGTACCGCTGGGAACCAAGCTGCTCTAGGAGGCAAGGAGTGCCGATGAAATCCGCCAGGCCCATCCCCCGTCGAGCCCGACGCCAAGCCGAGGAATACTCCATTCCCGACCGGCTGATGGCCATGCTCGCCTCCTTGTTCTTTTCAGTCCCGACGGCGCTGGTGATTTGGCTGTCTATCAACCGGGAGCTGGCGCTTTGGTGGCAGGGCTTTCTCGATTCAGGCTATTTGTGGGGCAGTATCGTCCTGTTTGCCCTCTTGGCGTTTAGCATGCCCCGCTTGTTTCCGGTGGTGCTGGGGTCTATCTGGAATGGGTTTATCAAACTATGGCGATGGTGGTATCCCTAACCGGGATTGCCAGGGAGCCGTGCAGGTAATGGAATGACCAAAACAGAAGAGACCCTGATCAAAACCCAAGACGTGCTGGTCCGCATTCTGGTGTTGGCGCCCCAAGAGGTGGCGCCCTGGCATTATCACCGGGCCATCACCGACAATATGTTCTGTCTGTCCGGGAGCCTGGAGATCCAGCTTCAAGATCCGGAGCAGACCTTGTCGCTGCAACCGGGGCAGCGCTGCGAAGTCCCGCCGGGGCGGGTGCATCGGGTTGTGAACCCAACCGAACAGGAAACCCGGTATCTGCTGGTTCAGGGGGTCGGGAACTACGATTTCAACGTGGTGGATCCTGACTGAACAGACTAGGAAAGGGAGTTTAAGGGAATGACTCAAGCAAGACTTCAGAAGCTTTATTCACTGGGCGTGCAGTATCCCATCATGCAGGCGGGGATGCCGGTGGCGGGCAACGTCCGGCTGGCGGCTGCGGTGTCCCGGGCTGGTGGGATTGGCACCTTGGGGTTGCAGGATGTCTCGGTCTGGGAACAGAGCCTGAAACAGCTCAAGCAGCAGGCGGCTGCCCATCCGGTGAATGCCAACCTGTTGCTGCCTTACACTCGCAAGGCACACGTCCAGGCGGTGATTCGCCAGCAAGTGCCCATCGTGACCCTGTTTTGGGGCAAGGCGCAGCCTTGTGTCAGACCCTTGCACGAAGCCGGCTGCTTCCTGTTCCAGCAGGTGGGCTCGGTCGACGAAGCCAAGCAGGCGCTGGATGCCGGCGTTGATGGGCTGATTGTGCAAGGCGAGGAAGCCGGTGGCCATGTGCGGGGCACACTCAAGCTGCAAGAGCTGTTGCCGCAAGTGCGCGCCCTGACGCAGGAGATTCCCTGTTTCGCAGCCGGCGGCATCTACACTGCCGAGGATGTGCGCCGGGCGGTCAGCCTGGGTGCCGATGGCATTTCCACGGGGTCCCGGTTTTTGCTGACGGATGAAAGCGGGGCGCATTCCGCCTATAAACAACGCTTGCTGGACGCCTCTGAGACCCTTAAAACCACGTTGTTCGGATTAGGCTGGGCCACGCCCCACCGGGTGGTGCCCAATGCCGCCACGCAACGCTGGTGTGATAAAAATGGTGCCGTGCCCGCTTGGCTCGACGGGCTCCACAAAGCCTTCGGCTTTACCCGCAAGATCGCCCCCTTCAAGCCTGACGCGGCCCGTGGGCAACGGGCGGACATTCCCTTTTTCACCAATGCGGTGGTTCCTGAGCATCTCTCGGCAGAGCTGGTGGAAAGTTGCCCGCTTTATGCCGGTGAGCGCGTGAAAGAGCTGACTGATATCCAGCCGGCGGCGCAGGTCGTGCAATCCCTGGCACAGGGATTTGAGCGCGACGAGACCAGAATGCAGGCCTGATCAGGCGCCTACGGCCTCTCCCCGTTTTGTGGTGAGAGCTTCACAGATTGCCGCAATATGGCGGTAATCTGTGCCGCAACAGCCGCCGATAATCGTCAGTTGGGGAAACTGCTGGCGAAGCTCCCGATATTCTTGCGCCAGCTCCCGAGGATTGCCCATGTCCAGTTCGGTGCTGTTATCCAGTTCCGCATGGCTGTGTTTCGAGGCATTGGCACGAATGCCGCGCAGGCGTTGCAACCAATCACCGGAATCCTTCAGGGCCTGCTCGAAATGGGTGGGGTGTGCGCAGTTGACCATATAGTAGGCCGGATAGCGGTTGCTGCTGTGGTCGACCTGTTCAATGGCCTCCCGCAGGGTTTGGCCAGTGGGCAGGCGACCGTCGGTTTCTACCGTGAAGGAAATGGCCACGGGCATCTGGGCTTGCCGGGCGGCTTCCACAATGCCGAGGGCTTCTTCCAGGTAATTGAGGGTGTAGGCCGCCACCAAGTCGGCCTCGGTGTCGGCAAAGACCCGGATCTGCCAGCTGTGGTAGGTCGTGGCTTCCGGTGCGGTCATGCGCTTGTCGGGGCGATAGCCGTCCCCTCGGGGCCCTAGAACGCCACTGATGACCATGGGGGACGCCGTGGTTTCATACTGATTGCGCACCCGGACCATCACTTCAATGGAGCGTCGATTGAGGGCCGCCAGGGTCGCTTGATCATAACCTAGCTTTTGTCCCCAATCGGGGCTGGCGCGCCAACTGGCAGATTCCAGCAGCAGGCCGAGCTTCCGCTGGCGGGCCAGTTCGGCAAACTTGCAGTAGTACTGGTAAAGGACTTGCGTGCCCGCCTCCGTTCTTAACAGGTCAATGGCAGAAAGAGCGGGAGCTCGAGGTGTTCATGGAAGATCAGGGTGGTTTCCAGGCCACCATCGGTCATGAACAGCCTGTTGTCGAGAACCGGTAAGGCATGACGGTATTGGCTCATGGCGCGTTTCTCCCCAAGGCATTTGGGTGGCAGTCCGCTTGGACGATGACAGGCATGCCCATGTATTGTGAGGTGAAAGGACCGGCCTATCCATGGGGCCGGGCGATGTTTAATGCAGTGTTAACCGCGCCGGGGCGCCGAATTTATGTATGGGAAGGAGGGTCAGCTATAGAATAGTCCGGGCAGAGCCGGCCATTGAGGGCTGTTGATGCAAGTAGTTGTCTGGCCGATCGTTTTGGGTAGCTTTAAACAAGGATGAAGCTGTTTGGCGTCAATGATGCCCTGGTGCATCAAGAATAAGGAAATCACCATGAAAAACTGGACGTTTCTCGGACTGTTATTTTTTGCTCCATTTTCTTCCGCCGCGATCATTCATTACGACTCCACCTTCACCGCCTTCAGCCCACCGGCTGGTAGCGAGTCCCCCGTCTACTATGAAGGAACCGGCCATCTGGTGGTGGACTCGGCCGCCTCTCAGTTGCTCAGTGTGTCGTTGGACTGTGAGGTCTTTAGTTATTCCTGGCAGGGCAGCGCCACCCTGGTCGAGGAGTTGTACTGGCCTGCTGAAGGGGGACGGGTCTCGGCCTTGCATGTCACTGATCCGGCCCCCGATCTGGAGGTCTCGTTCTGGTTCGATATCTTTTTTGTACCGGAGGGGGAAGCCGCTGCTGCACACTTGGACAAGGTGGTGGAAGAATATAGCCAATATCAAGACTACAGCTTTATCAGCAACTACAGGAAAGTCGCCGCTCCTGTGCCGGAGCCGGGCAGTCTGGGTTTGCTGGGACTGGCCCTGGCGGGAATCAGGCTGGGGAGGCGCTTCCGTTAATCGGAAAGCCAGCCGTGATCCGCAAGGCGTGCCATGCCGGGGGTGGATTTTGGAGCGCGGGCATGGCCGCTTTCAGCGTGGCTGCTGGCTGTGTTCCGGCGTGCAGCAGGTGAGCCCCTCCGGTGGAGGACGCGCTCTACTGATGCCAGTGCAGGAGCAGGTGTCGGAACCCCGCCGCCGGGATGGGTTTGGAGAACAGGAAGCCCTGGCCGTAATCGCAGCCAATGGCGCGCAGGGTGTCGCGTTGCTCGGGGGTTTCGATCCCCTCGGCGATGACCTTGAGTCCCAGTTTATGGGCCATGGCGATGATCCCTTCCACGATGGTCCGGCTGTTGCGGTTAGTGATCATGTCCTGCACGAAGGACTGGTCGATCTTCAGATAATCCACATGGTACTTTTGCAGATAGGCCATGGAGGCATATCCGGTTCCGAAATCGTCGATGGCCAGCTCAATCCCTGCCTCCTGAAAGGCCTGCAGGCTTGCGCTGACCGCGGCCGAAGGATTGAGTAGCACGCCTTCGGTGATTTCCACGGTCACGCTGTGCTGCTTCAGCCCCATTTTCTTGAGATGTCGCACCCAGCTCCGATGATTTTGGTTGATAAACTGCAGTGGTGACTTGTTGAGGCTGACCTGAAATGGATGGCCCAGTGTTTCACTCCAGCTGCGACAGTATTCGGTGGCCTGCTTGAAGACCCAGTCGCCTAGCTGGTTGA
This sequence comes from uncultured Pseudomonadales bacterium, assembly GCA_964514485.1. Lineage (GTDB taxonomy): Bacteria > Pseudomonadota > Gammaproteobacteria > Pseudomonadales > Oleiphilaceae > JAEZAA01. Next base: position 79,041 of record CAZEWG010000001.1, on the reverse strand, counting down.
TCTGCTTGCTCTCTTCGGCGAGGGGAATGAACAAAGCCGGGGAGAGCAGACCTTCATTGGGATGTTCCCAGCGCACCAGCGCCTCGGCTTTACAAATATGGCCTTCGTGCAGGTCGACGATGGGCTGGAAATACAGCCTGATTTGATCCTCTGCCAGGGCGGTCCGCAAATCATCGATCAGTTGCAGGCGCCGCAGGGCTTCGTCCTGCAGGCGGCGGGTAAAGAAGTGGAATTGGTTGCGGCCATTGTTTTTGGCGGTGTACATGGCCTGATCGGCGTTTCTGATCAGGTCTTCAGCTTGGGTGGTATCCGTGGGATACAGGGTGATCCCGATGCTGCCGGACACGTGTACGATAGCCCGGCTCAACTTGAAAGGCCGGGCCAGCTCAGCCAGAACCTTGCGCGCGATTTTCTCAATATGGGATTTGCCGTCCAGCTCGGTGAGAATCACCGTGAACTCATCCCCGCCCAGGCGGGCCACGGTGTCTGATTGGCGGATGCTGTTGCTGAGGCGTCGGGCGACCTGAACCAGCAATTCGTCACCGGCATCATGGCCGTGCAGATCGTTCACCTGCTTGAAGTGGTCCAGGTCGATAAAGAACAGGGCCAAGGGCGAGCCGCTACGCTGGGCATGGCGGATCTCCTGATTCAGCCGGTCGCGAAACAGACGGCGGTTGGGCAGGCCGGTGAGGGCGTCGTAGTTGGCTTCCCGCCAGACCCGTTCCGAGGAGTGCTTGCGCTCAGTAATGTCCCGGGTAATCTCGACGACGGCTTCCACGGCGCCTTGCTGGTCCAGCACCGGGGACAGCACATATTCATAAACACGCTTTTTCCCGGAGGGGGACGTAAACGGCATTTCGGCACGGATCGGCTTCAAGGTGCGGATGACCTGATCGATATCTTTGGACAGCTTTTTCCTGACCTCGGGGGTAAATCCCAGTTCGTCGACGCCCCGGCCGATGATCTGGCTCAGGGGTATTTCCAGTTGTTCTGCTGCCGCCGGATTGGCATAGATCAGGTGTTTGTTGAGGTTGTAGATATAACTTTGATCGACGCTGGATGACAGCACCGCTTCATAGAGACGCTGTTGCCGTTGTTTCTCTTGAGTCAGGGTTTCGACCTGGAGTAACAGTCGCTGATAATCGCTTGTTTCCGGGCTCGAAGGGTAAGTGGTTTGGGTTCTGGCGGCATTCAGGACAGATTGCAGTTGATCCCGCCGTTTGCTGGTCTGAATGGCCTCGTGTAGTCGGTCGGTCAGATTCGGGTCGCCCGGGTTGAGAACAAACCAATTGGTGCCAATCAATGGAGTGTGGCGCAAGGCAGATTCCAGCTCAGCCCGGTGCTTGGGCAAGGGAGTGAACAAAATCGGCTGGCGGGGCCAGAGGGCGCGGACCTGGCGGGCGGCGACGATCGCATTGATGACCTGGGGGCCAATGACAACGGCATCGAAGCGATAGTTGGTCGCGCCCGATGCTTCCAGTGACTCAAGGTTGCTGGCGTCGATTTGAGTCAGCCCGAACCCGCTGTCACGGAGCTTTTGTTCCAACAAAGCGGTGGGCTTCACCTGGGCCTCGGGGGCCTGGAGTGTAATCAGTAGAACCTGCTTTTGAGGGTGGGTGCTGTTCACAGTAATGGTAACCCCAACAGTGATTTCCCGAGCCAGTTGCGCAGCAGATCGGTGGTGGGTGACATCACATGGCTGGCCCGTGCATCTCGCAGCATTTGGGCCACCCGGCTATTTTCCTGATAGGCCCGGCCGCCACAGATGGTCATGGCATCGTTGGTCACCTTGACTGCGGTTTCTCCTGCATCGGCCTTACTGGCAAGAAGGTAGGGCAGGGCATCGGGGTCGCCCCGATCGGCCAGGCTGGCGGCTTTGCGAAGCAGGCTGCGGGTTTTGACCACGGCCAGCCACATCTCCCCATAGAGATTCTGCAGGGTGCCGACATTGGCGAGAGGCTCTTCAAAATAGCTGTGTCGACGGTTTTTGAGGTGCTGTTCGGCCGCCTCCAGGGCGGATTGGGCAATGCCTAGATAGGTAGACGCCATGGCCGTGAGAAAATAGGGCGTGACCACCTCGAAGACATACCAGACCTGGTCACCTTCCTCCCCGAGCAGCTGTTCTTTAGAAACCCGCACATTATTGAGAGCGAGCCCCCGGGAGGAATTGCCCCGCATGCCAAACCCCTTCCAGGGAGCCAGCCACTCCATGCCGGGCGTTTCCCGGTCGAGGATCAGGCAGCTGAAATCGCCAATCTCGGTGTCGATGCCAGTGGCGACGGTGGAGAGCACATAGGAGTCTGCATAACTGCCATTGGTGATAAACTGTTTGACGCCATTGACGATAAAGTGACCGTCATCCTCGGCAAGGTGAGTTTCCGGCAGATAGAGGTGGATGCCTGAGCCAGCCTCGGACAGCGCCAGGGTGGTGATATGCTTGCCCTGGGCGATTGGCCTTAGGTACTTTTGCTGCTGGAAGGGCGTGGCCTTGGAGGCAATGACCGCAGTCCCCACACAATGCATTCCGAAACAGAGAGCAGAAGAAGGGCAGGCCTTGCCGATCACTTCGGTCAGCAAGCTCAGCGCTAGCAGGCCCTGACCCTGGCCCCCGAGCGACTCGGGCACATGCAGACCGAGCAGGCCCGCGTTTGCCAGGGCTTTCAGGCTGTGTTCCGGCCACAGACATTCCTCATCCACTTGGCTAGCCTTAGGGGCGATCTGGGTCTCGGTCAGCTGTTCGACCTGGGCGCGAAGCTCGAGCAGCTTTGAGGACAAACCGCTATCCGTATGCACCATATGTGGGTCTTCCGTTGTTTGAAGGGTGGCGCGGATATTTAGCCCGAGGCGTCTGTGTAGAGCCGGGCTTGCGGGTCAGCTGTTGCATCCTTGGCCAGAAACGTTGGACGGGCCCGCGTATGATGGCTTCCGGCTTTGCCAAGCTTTTTTACATTGTAGAGATAAGAACGTGAGAAGTGACAAGCGTGGGGGAGAGGCCCTTCGCGGCCGGAAATCCGGGTTTCCGGGGGGCGAAGGGCCGAGAGCGGTCAGGTAAGGGTTAGGCAAAAAGCTCCTGCAGTTTGGCGCCAGGATCGTCGGCACGCATGAAGGATTCGCCCACCAGGAACGCATTGACCTGGTGCTCACGCATGGCGCGTACGTCGTCCTGGGTCAGGATACCGCTTTCGGTCACGACGATGCGATCTTCCGGAATCAGCTTCAACAGCTCAAAGGTGGTGTTGAGGCTGACCTCGAACGTGTGCAGATCCCGGTTGTTAATGCCGATCAGTCGTGTGTTCAGTTGCAGGGCCTGTTCCAGCTCTTCCTGGTTGTGGACTTCCACCAGCACATCCAGCCCGCACTCCTGGGCGGTGTCGGCAAGCTCCTGCATTTTGGGCAGCGACAGGCAGGCTGCAATCAACAGTACGCAGTCGGCACCAATGACACGGCTTTCAACGATCTGGTAGGAGTCGACCATAAAGTCCTTGCGCAGCACCGGCAGGCTGCAGGCTGCCCGGGCCTGCTTCAGGTAGATGTCGGAGCCCTGGAAGAAATCCATATCGGTGAGTACCGACAGGCAGGCCGCGCCGCCTTGCTCGTAGCTGCGGGCAATGTCTGCCGGCACGAAATTTTCCCGGATCACGCCTTTGCTGGGGGAAGCCTTTTTCACTTCAGCAATAACCGCGGACTCACCGGCGTTGAGTTTGCGTTCGATGGCCTCCACAAAACCGCGGGTCGGAGCGGCATTCTGTAGTTGTTCACGCAGCGCAGCTTCCGGTACCACGGAGCTGCGCTCCAGGACTTCCTGGTGCTTGCGGGCGACGATTTTTCGAAGAATGGTGGGTGTTGTATCTGACATGCCGAACCTCACGACTCAAGATTGGAAGCAGGCGGTAAAGCTCGCCAGCTCGTCAATTTTTTCCAGGGCCAGGCCACTGCCAATCGCATCCTGGGCCCGCTCCACGCCTTCTTGCAGGCTGTCTGCCATATCGGAAACATAAATGGCGGCGCCTGCGTTCAAGGAGATGATATCCCGTGCCTTGATGGCATAAGGGTCCTTGCTTTTACCCAGAGCGGCACGAATCAACTCCAGGCTGGCCTGGGGCCCGTCCACGTCCAGGCCGATCAGGCTCTGGCTGGTAATCCCGAAGTCTTCCGGCTTGATTTGGTATTCGCGGATCTCGCCGTCCTTGAGTTCGGCCACATGGGTGGGGCTGGCCAGACTGATTTCATCCAGACCGTCCACCGAGTGCACCACCATCACATGGGTGCTGCCCAGCCGTTGCAGGACTTCCGCCATGGGGCGACAGAGCATCTTGGAAAATACACCCAGCACCTGTTTTTTCACCCCGGCCGGGTTGGTCATCGGGCCCAGCATGTTGAAGATGGTGCGCAGACCCAGTTCCTTGCGGGGGCCAATGGCATATTTCATCGCGCCATGGTGGGACGGGGCGAACATAAAGCCCACGCCGATCTCCTGGGCGCAGAGGACCACTTGTTCGGGCGTCAGGTTCAGGTTGATGCCGGCCGCTTCCAGCAGGTCGGCACTGCCGCTTTTGCTGGAAACTCCCCGGTTGCCGTGCTTGGCGACGGTGCCGCCGGCGGCGGCGACCACAAAGGCGCTGGCGGTGGAGACGTTGAACAGGTTGGCGCCATCGCCGCCGGTGCCGCAGGTGTCCACCAGATAGGGCGCGTCGATGGTGACTGGCGTGACCAGTTTGCGCATGGTGGAGGCCGCGCCGGTGATCTCGTCGATGCTCTCGCTCTTCATGCGCAGGCCGATCAGGAAGGCGCCGATCTGGGCGTCCGTGGCCTGACCGGTCATGATGAGGTGCATGGCCTCGGCCATCTCCTCCGTTGTCAGGTCCAGGTGCTCGACAACGCGGGCAATGGCGGTTTTCATATCCATGGTAGGATCCTCATTTAGTCTGTGCTCCCCCTCATGTCCGGGGAGGCGGAGAGGCTGAAGCAGGTCTGCGCCGGGCGTTATGGGCAGCGTTGCCGCCTCCGGGCGCTCATCACTCCCACGGGGTGGAAGGTACGGCGTGGGCGCTGTATGGACGTGCTTGCTTTCTAGCCTCTGTTAAACATCCATTCTCAAAAAGTTAGCCAGTAACTCATGCCCGTACTGGGTCAGAATGGACTCCGGGTGAAACTGTACCCCTTCAATGGGCAGGGTCTTGTGGCGAATGCCCATGATTTCTTCCATGCTGCCGTCAGGATTTTCAGTCCAGGCGGTTACTTCCAGACAATCGGGAATGGACTGTTTTTCAATCACCAGGGAATGGTAACGGGTGGCCTCGTAAGGGCTGGGCAGACCGCTAAAGACACCGGTTCCCTGGTGATGGATCTGTGACGTCTTGCCGTGCATGACCTGGCCGGCCCGGACAATCTTGCCACCAAAAACCTGACCGATACTTTGATGGCCCAGGCAAATTCCCAAAATAGGGATTTCACCGGCAAAGGACTGGATCGCCTCCATGGAGATCCCGGCTTCATTGGGTGAGCAGGGGCCTGGAGAAATCACCAGATGGGTGGGGTTCAGCTTGCGGATATCCGCCACACTGGCTTCATCATTGCGCACCACGCGCACTTCGGCGCCCAATTCACACAGGTACTGCACCACGTTGTAGGTAAAGGAGTCGTAGTTATCGATCATTACCAGCATAGTACTGCTCCTTAACCGTCCAGACCTTGTTCGACCATGGCCACCGCCCGAAACATGGCGCGGCCCTTGTTCATGGTTTCTTTCCATTCCAGGCGGGGAACGGAGTCCGCCACCACCCCGGCGCCGGCCTGGATATGCAGGGTGCCGTTTTTGATCACCGCGGTGCGGATGGCAATCGCCGTGTCCATATTGCCGTTCCAGGCCATATAGCCCACCGCTCCGCCATAGATGCCCCGCTTGACCGGCTCCAGCTCATCGATGATTTCCATGGCGCGGATTTTGGGGGCACCGCTTAAGGTGCCGGCGGGCAGGGTGGCACGCAGTACGTCGATATTGGACAGGCCCGGTTTTAGCGTGCCGGTGACGTTGGACACAATGTGCATGACGTGGGAGTAGCGCTCCACCACCATCTTATCGGTCACTTTCACCGAGCCGGTTTCGCTGACCCGGCCGGCATCGTTGCGGCCCAGGTCGATCAGCATCAGGTGCTCGGCGATCTCTTTCGGGTCCGACAGCAGCTCCGCCTCCAGCGCCTGGTCCTCGGCTTCCGTCGCGCCCCGTTTGCGGGTGCCGGCGATGGGACGCACGGAAACCTGGCCGTCTTCCACCCGGGTCAGAATCTCCGGGGAGGAGCCGACGATATGGAAGTCTTCCAGGTTAAAGAAGTAGAGGTAAGGCGAGGGGTTCAGGAAGCGTAGGGCGCGGTACAGATTGAGCGGCTCGGCAGTGAAGGGGATGGACATGCGTTGGGCAAGAACCGTCTGCATCACATCGCCGGCCAGCACATAGCCTTTGATTTTCTCCACCGCGGCTTCAAAGCCCGCCTGGGTGAAGCCGGACACGAAGTCCTGCTCGGAAACACTGGGGCCCTTGGGCTCGTGGCGGGGGAGCAATTGCTCCACGGAGCCGGCTTGGCGCAGTTTGCGCACCCCGTTGCTCAGGCGTTGCTGGGACTGCTCGTAGGCATTGGGCTGGGATGGGTCGACCAGATCGATCAGGTGCAGTTTGCCACTCAAGTTGTCAAACACCACCAGTTGTTCGGACACCATCAGCAGGATATCGGGGGTGCCGATGGGGTCGGCGGGCGCGGACTTGGCCAGGCGCGGTTCAATATAACGCACCGTGTCGTAGCCGAAATAGCCCACCAGGCCGCCATGGAATCGGGGCAGGCCCGGTACATCGGGCACCTTGTAACGCTGCTGGAATTTTTCGATATACGCCAGCGGATCCTCAACCCGGCACCGCTCCACGATTTCACCATCGGTGGTCACCGTGATGTCATAACCCTGCACCCGCAAAATGGTACGGCACGGCAGGCCAATAATGGAGTAACGGCCCCATTTTTCGCCGCCCTGAACGGATTCCAGCAAATAGGAGAAGGGGGCATTGGCCAGTTTGAGATAGGTGCTCAGGGGAGTGTCGAGATCCGCGAGCACTTCGCGGCTGACGGGAATACGGTTATAGCCTTCTCGAGCCAGTTGCTCGAACAGTTCGGGAGTCATTGGATGTTCCTGCAACAGTCAGTCAAACAATTACGCAGTCAAGCGGTAACAACGCTGGTGGATTCACCGGTCGGGTGAGGAAAAAATAAGCGTCACCATCGCCATCGCAAAATGGCGTTTTGCGGCTGCTCAAGGTTGTCCTGAAGTTGCTGAGAAAACACGGATGTTCTCCAAAACGTTAGCGGGTGGCCTGCCTTGACCGGGGTGTAGCCGGTCCCGTTCGGGTGTCGAAACGAGAGTGATGTTTAGTCGTGGCCACACAACCAGTTAGGTTACAGGAGCTCTGTCAGTGAATCAATAACCCGGTCGGGCTGGGCGGCCTGGATGGGTTCGCCATGGTTATAGCCGTAACTGACACAGACCACCGGCATCTGACAGGCCTGGGCGGCGAGGACGTCGTTACGGGAATCCCCCACCATTAACGCCTGCTCGGGCCTGACCTTGAAATGCTCACAACTATAAAGCAGCGGCAAAGGGTCCGGCTTTTTGCGGGGCAGCGAATCGCCACCCAAACTTAAACCAAAATACTGAGCCAGGCCGAAATGTTCCAGGAGGGGGGCCACGAACTGTTCGGGCTTATTGGTGACCAGGCCCATGGGAATCCCTTGCTGGTGGAGCCACTCCAGACAATCCCGCACCCCCGGATACAGTTGGGTGCGCTGGTGGAAACTGGCGCGGTAGGCGGCGAGAAAATCCTGATGGCCCCGGGCCAAGAGCTTGGTCTCTAGCTGGTCTGGGTCCGGGAGGGCGGTGGCCCAGGCCAGCGCGCGGCGAACCAGCATCTGGGAGCCATTACCCACCCAATGGCGTACCCGCTCCTCGCCAGCAGCGGTGAGCTGGTGGGCGAGGAGCATGTTGTCTACCGCATCGGCGAGATCAGGCACGCTGTCGATCAGGGTGCCGTCCAGATCAAACAGCACCAGTTGGGGCCGCTCGCCGTGACAGATTCGGGAAATCTCAGCCATGGCTTAAATAGAACGGGCCAGGGCTAACTGCTCGCGCATGGCGGCAATGGTGGCCTGATAATCGTCGGTGTTGAAGATGGCGGAGCCGGCCACGAAGGTGTCGGCACCGGCCTCGGCGATTTCCCGGATATTCTGGATATTGACGCCGCCGTCGATTTCCAGTCGGATCGGACGCCCGCTGGCATCGATTTTGGCGCGGGCCTGTCTGAGCTTGTCGAGGGTTCCGGGAATAAACTTCTGGCCACCAAAGCCCGGGTTTACCGACATCAGCAGCACCATGTCCAGCTTATCCATGACATAGTCCATATAATGCAGCGGCGTGGCGGGGTTGAACACCAGGCCGGCTTTGCAGCCGCCGTCCCGGATCAGCTGGAGAGAGCGGTCAATATGATTGGAGGCTTCCGGGTGGAAGGTGATGTAGGTGGCGCCGGCGTCGATGAACATGCGGATCAGGTCGTCCACGGGCTGTACCATCAGGTGCACATCAATGGGCGCGGTGATGCCATACTTGCGCAGGGCGGTGCACACCATGGGGCCGATGGTGAGGTTGGGCACGTAATGGTTGTCCATCACATCGAAGTGAACAAAGTCCGCCCCTGCCGCCAGGACATTTTCAACTTCCTCGCCGAGGCGGGCAAAATCGGCAGACAGGATCGAGGGGGCAATGACGGCTTGATTCATACTGATGCTCCGAAGGAAAAACGACTGTCAAAGCCTGGCAGAGTGTGGGTGGATTTTACAGCCGGTTTCTGAATGTGCTGATAAAGTCGACTATTCTATCGAAACTGACAAGCGAAGGGCGAGACTTCCGTGGGGTTGCGTAGTAAATCAGGTATAGCCAAGACAATTATGGCGTTATCGGCAGGTTGGGGGCTGGGGTGCCAGGTGTGGGCCCAGGAGTCGCCCGTGGATGCGGGAGTGGAGCAGGCCGAGGTTTCCGGGCCTTCCGCGGAACGCGCCGCACTGGATCCGCGCCACACCCAGCTACAGGCGCTGTTGTCAGAGTTGCCGGTCACCCAGCAGCTTGGGCTGCCCTTGGGGGAGCAGGAGTTTTATGCCTTGTATCAGCCCCACCAGACCGCCCGGCCTTATGGCGGGGTGGTGTTGCTACACGATGAGGGACAACATGGTGACTGGCCGCGACTGATCCGGCCCCTGCGCCAGGGGCTGGCCCAACATGGCTGGTCGACGTTGTCGTTGAACCTGCAGGAACGGCCCGAGGCTGAATTGCCATCCCGGGTGCTGCCTGATAAAGGCGAGCTCTTTTATTTGCAGGAAGATGCCGGCCAGCCGTCGGCAACCGCTGAATCCGAGAGCCTCGCCGAGGCCGGGATGCTGCCCGCGGAGGGCGACGCCATGATTCAGTTACAGGAAATGCCGCCGTCGGCTCAGGTGCGGACCCCGATGATGGTGTTTGAAGAGCAGGTGCTGCGCAGGCTGGGAGCTGGCATTGCTTATTTGCGTCAGGTGGTGGGCGACGAGCTGGTGGTGGTGGGGATTGGAGAGAGTGCCCGCTTGACGGCGCTGCATCTGGCCCAATATCCGGAGCTGAGGGCCGGACGGGACCTGACGTTGGTGTGGATTAATCCCCGTCTGTCCCTGGCCGAGCAGGCTGATCTTGCTCGGCTGTTCGGCAAGCCGCCCTATCCCCGCCTGTTGGATGTGGTGGACAGTTCCGATCCCCGACAGACGGCTCTTGCCCGGGAGCGTTTGGGTAGCGCCCGACGGCTGGGCATGACCCAGTATGAGCAGATCCGTCTGCCGCTTCACTTAAATGGTTCCGCCCAACAGGATCAGTTGTTGGTGCAGCGACTGCATACCTGGCTGAAAGCCCGTTTGGCCGGGGAGCAAAAGTAAAACCGCTAAGCCGGTGGGGAACCGAGCGTTCCCGCCCGTAGCGCCTGGTCCAGCGCCTGTAGCCGTTGCGGGGTGCCAATATCGAACCAGTGCCCCCGGTAGTGCTCGCCAGAAACTTGTCCGCGATCCATCGCTTGGCGCAGCAGGGGGGCGAGTGCCAGGGGCTGTCCGCTCGGGTAGCCGGCCAGCAGGTCTTTATGCAGGCAGCTGATGCCACTGAAAGTCAGCCGGGGCTCCTGGGTATGATGCACCTGGCCATCGGCCGTCAGGTGAAAGTCTCCCTGGGGGTGCTGTGGCGGATTGTCCACCAGCACCAGGTGCGCCAGCCCCCTCGGGTGACGCAGGTGGCCCAGGTTGTAATCGCACCAGACATCTCCATTGACCACCACGAAGCAATCGTCCTCTTCCGTGAGAAGGGGGAGAGCTTTCAAAATGCCCCCGGCCGTTTCCAGGGGCGCTTCCTCGGCAGAGTAGCGGAGGCGGGCACCAAACCGGCTGCCGTCGCCGCCAAAGTCCTCGATTTGCTGACCCAGCCAGGCGTGATTGATCACTATGTCCCGATAACCGGCCCGCACCAGATTCTCGATGTGGTATTGCAGCAGGGGCTTGCCGCCCACTTGCAGCAGGGGTTTGGGCGTGTGGTTGGTCAGTGGCCGCATGCGGGTGCCGAGCCCGGCGGCGAGAATCATGGCTTTCATGAGTCTTGTCCGGTGCCGATCTGCTGTTCGATCGCCGGCAGTACGCGCGCCTGGAGCCACTGGTGCAGGCTCGCAAACTCCGGATAGCCTGCCAGGACCTGGTCGATATAGCCCACCGTGCGGGGAATATCGTTCAGGTAGCCATGCTTGCCGTCGCGAATGGACAGGCGGGCGAAGATGCCGGAGGCTTTAAGGTGGCGCTGCACGCCCATCAGGTCGAACCAGCGCAGAAACTGTTCTTCAGATTCCTGGCTGATACCGTGCACGCCCGCCAGGCGGTGGTAATACAGGGCCCAACTGCGCACCTGCTCTAACGGCCAGCGGATATAGCAGTCCCGCAGCAGCGACACCAGGTCATAGGTGTAGGGACCGTTTACTGCATCCTGGAAATCCAGCACGGCAATTTGGTTGTCCGCCAGGAGCAGGTTACGGGAGTGGTAATCCCGGTGCACCGTAACCCGGGGTTGGGCCAGCGCATTCTGGATCAGGGCCTCGAAGGCCTGGTCCAGCACTTGATGTTCGCTGTCGCTGAGCTGAAGGCCCAGCTTCTGCCCCACCAGCCAGTCGCGAAACAACTCCATCTCCCGGGCCAGCAGGGCGCGGTCGTAGGGCGGCAATGGATGATCGGCAGGGGAGGGGCAGTCCTGGATGAGCAACAGATGGTCAATGGCCCGACGGTAAATGGTGTCGGCATTATCCTGATTCAGCAGGCCCAGCAGCAGGTCGTCGCCGAAGTCCGAGAGCAGCAGAAAGCCCTGCTCCAGATCCTGGGCGATCACTTCGGGGACACGCACGCCACAGGCCCGCCAGGCTTGGGCAATGGCGCAGAATGGCCGGCAGTCTTCTTTATCCGGGGGGGCATCCATCACCACCCAAGTCTGGTTGCCGCGCTGGGCGCGGAAATAGCGACGAAAGCTGGCGTCACCCGACAGGGTGCGAATTTGCAGGTCGGTGTTGGGGGTAATGACCTGGTGGAGCCACTGGGTCAAGGCTTGCAAACGGGTATCTTGAGAGGACGGCATCATGGATTTGGCATCATGGCAACGGTGAAGGTGAATGCTCAAGTATAGCGCCAGCGGGCGTGGCGGTCAGGGGGCTTCGTGCCGGGTTCCGGTGGTCTCTGCGTCCGGGGTGGCTAACAGAGGGGCGGGCCGGCAGAGTCTGCCAAACGGCAGCGGGCTGTTAATCGCGCCAACTGATGAGAAACCAGTAGCGAAGTGGAGTCCCAGTCACGGAAACAGTGGAGCCAATTTGTCCCAGGGTTTATCATTCATGCCATTTTCGTGAATCTGGCTGATTCAGCTAGGCCGTATCAAATCCGTGGGAGCGAACTGAGAGCGATAGGAATGAGACAACGTAAGGCTCAGACAAAGGCAGTTCTAATCGGGCTGACCACCGTGGTCTGTGCCGGGCCCGTTGCCGCGGAGCCCGCCGTTGATGCCGCGTGGCTTGACTGGCGGCCCAGATCGCAGCTAACTGAAGCGGAACAGGCACGGATTCCAAGCTATTGTGGAGGCGGTTACGTCCTGCCTTCCTACGGGCGCGATGGTCAGCTTCCCCGGCGTGATCTGCTCTTGGCTGATTCAGAAGAATTGCCGGTGTTTGCCGGGGCCGACCGTTCCAGCTATGTCACTGGCCCCGAGGGCGGGGTGGTGGAGCTGACTGGTCAGGTCGAGCTGGAGCAAGGCAACTACTGGATGACGGGCTCCCAGGCGACCTATTACGAGGCGCGCCAGTTTGCCAAAGTCACTGACAAGGTCATGTTGCGCGGCCCGAGCCTGCTGGTGACGGGAGATAGTGCCAACTACGATGCCGGCACTGGTTATTTCGAGCTGAATAATGGCAGTTACCTGATCCATGACCTGGAACTGCGTGGCGAGGCCAGCCTGATTGCCCGACCCCAGCCGGAACAGGTGCTGATTCAGGACGGGATCTATACCACCTGTCCGCCCCGCCAAGAGGACTGGTCGTTGAAGGCCAGCCGGATTCTGCTGGACCGGGAAGAAGGGTTCGGCACCGCCCATCATGCGGTGCTGCGGGTTGAGGATGTCCCCGTCTTCTATGTGCCCTATATGACGTTCCCCATTGATGACCGCCGCAAGAGTGGCTTTCTTTATCCATCGGTGGGAACCTCCAACGTGGGCCGCGGTGTCTTTTTGAGCACGCCCTATTACTTCAACCTGGCACCCAACTATGACGCCACCTATACGCCCAGCTATATCCATGGGCGGGGGCTGCATTCCGAGCTTGAAGGCCGTCATCTCAACGAATATAGCGAGACCGAGGTGCGGGTCGGTTTTATCGATTCCGACGATGAGTACGTCAAGGAATATCCGGGCTCCAGTGCCCAGCGTTGGGGGCTGGATATCGAAAACGAAATCACCGTGGGTGATCACTGGTACTCGGAGCTGGATTTCAATGCGGTCAGCGATGACGACTATGTCTCGGATCTGGCCCGGGATCTGCGTATCAACAATGACACCCACCTGGAGCGATTCTGGCGGCTGACCTATGCCACCGAGAACTGGGCGGTGCAGTCCCTGGTGCAGGGTTTTCAGACCGTCGATCCGGTCATTGCCCCGGCGAACCGGCCCTATATGCGCCTGCCCTCCCTGACCTTTGAAGGGCTGTGGCTGACGGATGACCTGGAATACGAGTTGTTCAGTGAATACACCTATTTCTGGCGTAACGATGAGAAGCTCACGCCGAGGCAACAGGTCAAGGGTAATCGGGTGCGTATCAATCCCCGGCTGGCCTTGCCGCTTCAGACCGTCTGGGGTTATTTCACGCCCGCGGTACGCCTGGATCACACCACCTATTGGCTGGAGGATGAGCTGCCGGAGGCCGAGGATACCCTGCATCGGACCGTGCCTTTCTATACCCTGGATGCGGGGATTTATCTGGACCGCTCCCTCAGTGTGCTGGGCAAAAGCCTGAATCAGTCCCTGGAGCCGCGCCTGTTTTATGTCTATTCCCCGGAGCGGGATCAGAGCGAATATCCGTTGTTTGATACCACCTTATCCACCTTCAGCTACAGCCAGCTGTTTCGGGAGGACCGTTTCTCCGGTGGTGACCGGGTGGGTGATAACAACCGCCTGACCCTGGGGCTCACCACCCGTTTCACCGAGCAGGAAACCGGGATCGAGCGGGCTCGATTCAGTCTGGGGCAAGTCTATTACTTTGATGACCGCCACGTTGGCTTGCGTGGCCCCGTCGAGGAGACCCGGAGCGACTCCGTACTGGCCGCCGAGGCGTTGCTGCGCCCCTCCCGCCTGCTGGATATTCAAGTGGATGGCCTGTGGGACCCCCGCGAGCAACGGACCGAACAGGGCGCCACCACGGTACGTCTGCACAGTCCCGACTACGCCTATCTGCTGAATGTGAGCCATCGTTATATCAGCAGCTATCGTGATGGCCGCTCCCTGGCCAGTGGTTATCTGGAGCAGACCGATGTGTCCACGATCTTTCCTCTGACCGATCAGTTGAGCTTTATTGGCCGCTGGCTGTTCAATTTGCCCAACCACCGAACGGTGGGGGCGTTGGCGGGGCTTGAGTATCGGAGCTGCTGCTGGCGGCTGCAGCTAGTGGCACAAAGTTACCTGGATGATTCGGATGTGAATGCGCCCAGCGAACTTGATCGCAGTATTTTTGTCCGATTCTTCCTGAAGGGGCTCTCCGGCCTGGGGGCGGGTAGCGGCTCTGACCTGGGTGAGGCCATCGTCGGATACGAGGCACGGGAACAATACCTGGTGGGCCAGGAGCGACTGCCGTCGTTCTATGGGCCATGATTATCAACCACAGATTTAGTTGGAATCACATGCACTTTTCACAGCGACTTCTCAATCTTAAGCAACTCCACCGGGCTTGGGCCTGTTTGGGGTTGCTGCTGGCCTTGCTGGTTGCACCCGTGACCCAGGCCGATGTTCAGCCCCTGGATCGCGTCGTGGCGGTGGTGGATGACGATATTGTGATGCAGTCGGAGCTGGATCAGCGCACCATCCAGATCGTCAACCGAATGCGTCAGCAGAACATGCCTCCGCCCAACCTGGAGGTGTTGCGCAAACGGGTTCTGGAACAGCTGGTGATGGAAAGCATCCAGCTGCAGCGGGCCACCCAGGCGGGGATTCGGATCAGCGACAACCAGTTGAACGAAACCATGGCCCGGATCGCCGAAAGCAATGGCATGACCCTGGATCAGTTCCAGCAGGCTCTGGCGGAAGAAGGACTTTCCTATGCCCAGGCCCGTGAACAGATCCGCCGCGAGATGGTCGTGAGCCGTTATCAGCAACGCCGGGTCGAAGCCCGGATTGCCATTTCCGATGCGGAAGTGGAGGCTTATTTGCAGTCCGCGGAAGGCAAGTCGCAGACCTCGGAAGAGTACCTGCTGGGGCATATTCTGATTGCGGCACCGGAGCAGCCGACCCAGGAGCAACTGGCCGAGATCCAGGCCAAGGCCCGGGACTTGTATCAACAGTTACAGCAAGGCGCTAATTTCCAGCAGTTGGCGATGGCCCATTCCGATGCCCAAACCGCGTTGGAAGGTGGCTCGCTGGGCTGGCGTAGCGCCGAGCAGTTGCCCAGCCTGTTTGTGGAAGTGGCGCCCCGCCTGAAAGTGGGCGAGGTGGCTGAACCCATTGTCGCCGGTAGTGGGATTCACTTGATCAAACTGGTGGATAAGCGGGGCGGGGTGAGCCAAATCGTGGAGCAGTCCCGTACCCGGCATATTCTGATCCGGCCCACCGAGATCCGTTCCGAATATGAGGCCCAGCAGTTGATTGGGCAGTTGCACAAACGGATTACCCAGGGTGGCGAAAGTTTCGCGGATCTGGCCAAGGCCTATTCCGATGACCCGGCTTCGGCCAGCGCGGGCGGCGAAATGGACTGGCTCAACCCGGGCGATACCGTACCGGAGTTTGAGAAGGTGATGATGGCCAGCGCCCTGGGCGAGGTCAGCAAGCCGTTTCGCACCCAGTTCGGCTGGCACATTCTGGAAGTGCTGGAGCGACGCCAGCAAGATATTGGCGTCCAGTTGCAGGAAGCCCAGGTCCGCCAGTTGCTGTTCCGCCGCAAGTTTGAGGAAGAGCTGGAAAGCTGGTTACGGGAGATTCGCGAGGAAGCCTACGTCGAAATCAAAGAGCAGGCATAATCATGAGATTAGCCATTACAGCCGGTGAGCCGGCGGGCATTGGCCCGGACTTGTGTGTTCAGTTGGCCCAAATGCAGCGTCCCGACGATGTGGAATGGGTGGTGATTGCCGACCCGGACCTGCTGACGGAGCGGGCGCAACAACTGGGCTTGCCCCTGCAGTTACGCCGGTTTGACGCCCGGCAGGCGCCCCGGGCCGACCAGCCGGGACAACTCTGTGTGGTTCCCGTAAAACTGGGGGTGCCGGCCCGGGCGGGCGAGCTGAATGTGGGCAATGCCCAATACGTCCTCGATACCTTGCGCCGGGCCGTGAACGGCTGTTTGGCGGGCGAATTTGCCGCCATGGTGACGGCGCCCGTGCATAAGGGCATCATCAATGATGCCGGGATTGCCTTCACCGGTCATACCGAATTTCTGGAGCAGATCACCGCCACTCCCAAAGTGGTGATGATGCTGGCGACGGAAGGCTTGAAAGTCGCTTTGGCGACGACCCATCTTCCGCTGGCCCGAGTGCCGGGAGCCTTGACCCAGGAAGTCCTGAAAGAGGTGCTGCAGGTTTTACATAAGGACTTGCAGCAGAAGTTCGGCGTCGCCCAACCACGCATTCTGGTAGCTGGACTCAACCCTCATGCCGGCGAGGGCGGGCATATGGGGCGCGAGGAAATCGACGTGATCGAGCCGGTGCTCAAGCGCCTACGGGAGCAGGGCCTGGACCTGCTGGGGCCGCTGCCGGCGGACACCCTGTTTACCCCGAAATATCTCGACCAGGCCGATGCCGTGCTGGCCATGTATCATGACCAGGGATTACCCGTTTTGAAGTACAAAGGGTTTGGGCATGCCGCCAATATTACCCTGGGGCTGCCCATCATCCGCACCTCGGTGGACCATGGCACCGCATTGGATCTGGCCGGCACCGGCCAGGCTGAAAGCGGCAGTCTGCTGACCGCGCTGGATTATGCCCGTCAGATGGCGTTGGCCGAGCAACAATTGAAAGCCCGGCGCGAGGAGTCCAAGCGTGGCTAAGCATCCCTTAATGCACCAGGCCCGTAAGCGGTTTGGGCAAAACTTCCTCCATGACCAGGGAGTCATCTCCCGGATTGTCCGGGCCATCAACCCCAAGCCTGGTGAGGCCCTGGTGGAAATTGGCCCGGGCCTGGGAGCACTCACGGAACTGTTGCTGAGCGCGACGGACGGCCGGTTGGATGTGGTGGAGCTGGACCGGGACCTGATTCCGGTGCTGCGCACCAAGTTTTTCAATTATCCGGATTTCCGGATTCACGAAGCGGATGCCCTGCGGTTCGATTTCGCTCAGTTAAAGCCGGCCGATCAACGGCTGCGGGTGGTTGGCAACCTGCCCTATAACATCTCCACGCCGTTGATGTTTCATTTGCTGGCCCAGGCGGATCTGATCCAGGACATGCACTTCATGTTGCAGAAGGAAGTGGTGGAGCGTTTGGCCGCGGGCCCCGGCGACCCCCACTATGGGCGCCTGGGGATCATGGTCCAGTATCACTGCCGGGTGGCCCACCTGTTTGATGTGGGCCCCGGCGCGTTCCGTCCGGCCCCCAAGGTGGATTCCGCCATTGTGCGCCTGGAACCCTATCGGGAACTGCCGTATCCGGCCCAAGACGTGAAGTTGCTGGAACGGGTGGTCCGGGAGGCGTTCAACATGCGCCGCAAGACTTTGCGCAATGCCCTGCGTAACCTGGTTGAGGATGCCTCCGTCTGGGACGAGCTGGGGCTGGATTCCGCGCGACGCCCGGAACAGTTATCCTTATCCGAGTACGTACACCTCAGCAATAAGCTGGCCGAGCGACGGGAAGCCATTCGCCCGGTTGAAGAATAAGGATTAATGCAGTTCATGAAACAACAGAAAGTGTTGCCTGACATTCAGGTGAAAGTGACCAGCCACTATCTGCCGGAGCAATCCAAGCCAGAAGACTCCCGCTATGTGTTCGCTTATCACGTCACGATCTCCAACCACGGAAGCCAGGCCGCACAGCTACTCTCCCGTCACTGGATCATCACCGACGCCCATCGTCAGATACAGGAGGTCCGGGGTGAAGGGGTGATTGGCGAGAAGCCGACCATTGAACCGGGCTCCAGCTATGACTACACCAGCGGTTGTGTCCTGGCGACCGAAGTCGGCACCATGGAAGGGAGCTATCAGATGCGTGCCGAGGACGGCAGCCTGTTCGACGCGGAAATTCCACGTTTCGTGTTGTCGTTTCCGCGGACGCTACACTAACGACGGACGTTACACTCACGATAGGAGCTGGCATGCCGGTTTACGCCATTGGTGATCTGCAAGGTTGTTTCGAGCCACTGCAGCGCTTACTGGATCAAGTCAGCTTTGATCCGGCCCGGGACCAGCTTTGGTTCACCGGTGACTTGGTGAACCGCGGCCCCCAGTCCCTGGAGTGTTTGAGATTCGTCAAATCCCTGGGGCCTGCCGCGGTGACGGTGCTGGGCAACCATGACCTGCACCTGCTGGCGGTTTGGGCGGGGGCTGAGCGGCGCAAGCGAAAAGATACCCTGGACGCGGTTCTGGATGCGCCCGATGCCGATGAGCTCTGCCATTGGCTGCGTCAGCAACCCCTGCTGCATTATGACGAGGCGCGGGATACGGTGATGACCCATGCCGGGTTACCGCCCCAGTGGAGCCTGTCCCAGGCCCGGCAACTGGCGGCAGAACTGGAACAGGCGTTGCGGGGTCCCCAATACCAAGCGTTTTTTGCCCAGATGTATGGCAATCAGCCCGATACCTGGGATGATCGTCACCAGGGCGCTGATCGCCTGCGACTGATTACCAACTATTTAACCCGGATGCGTTTTATCAATGCCCAGGGGCAGCTGGACTTGGCCAACAAGAAAGGCCCCGATGAGGCGCCCCCTGGTTTTCGGCCCTGGTTTGAGTACCCCCGTCCGGACTCCACCCGCATTCTGTTTGGCCACTGGGCGGCACTGGAAGGGCGGGTGCGGAACAACCGGTTTCTGGCACTGGATACCGGTTGTGTCTGGGGGGGAGAGCTGACGGCCCTGGATGTGGATACCGGGGCCTGCGCCAGTTGCGACTGTATGAGTTACGGTAAGGAATAAGCGGTGGTCACACGTACTTATCAAGAAACGGTTTTGCAAAGCTACGCCATTGCTGCGGTTATCTTTGGTTTTCTGGCGGTGGCCCTGGGTGCGTTTGGTGCCCATGCCCTCAAAGGCGTTCTGGCGGGCTATGGCCAGGGCATTTACCAAACGGCGGTGCAGTATCAGATGTTCCACACCCTGGCCCTGGGGTTTGCGGCCATTCCGCCGGTGCCGTTTAACCCCCGCTGGCAGCGCTGGAGCTGTCGGTTCCTGGCTTGCGGAATCCTGCTGTTTAGCGGTAGCCTGTATCTCCTGGCAGTGACGGGAATCCGCTGGTTGGGGGCCATTACACCCTTGGGGGGTGTCTCCTTCCTGCTCGGCTGGCTCTGCCTGGGCCTGGCGATTTGGCGACGTCACGAGCGCCTCGTTTAAGCGGTTGATCTCTCCCTGCCAAACCATGAATCCAGAGAGGGTGAAAGAGTGATAGAAGTTGCTGTTAATGGCGAGGTTATGCAGGTTCCCCAGAGTTCTTCCCTACAGGACCTGGTTGATCGCTTGCAGTTGACCGGCAAGCGTATCGCGGTCGAGGTGAATCTGGAGATTGTTCCCCGCAGTCAGCATTCAGACCACCTGCTGCAAGCGGGTGATCGGGTGGAAATCGTTCATGCTATTGGAGGCGGCTAGGCTGGAACCATTCCCGAGCCCAACTGTCTCCCATTCAATTCAGGCTAGTTCTACCAAACGGCTGAGCTGGCCCGCCAAGGACTGCACTGCAAAGCCTGTCTTACCCGGCCAGACGTCCCGGTCTAGCCTGTGGGACGGGCCGGGCGTTTGTATGCTGCAAGGCGCCTTTTCTGATATTCAGCCATAGGGCCAAGATCATGAGCAATACTGTACAAGACAAGCCCCTGACCATTGCCGGGCGGACCTTCCAGTCCCGTTTGCTGGTGGGCACCGGAAAATATAAGGACTTCACCGAAACCCAGCAGGCGATTGAAGCCAGTGGCGCGGAAATCGTCACGGTGGCCGTGCGCCGCACCAACCTGGGACAAAACCCCGATGAGCCGAATCTGCTGGATGTACTGCCACCGGATCGCTATACCATTTTGCCCAACACCGCCGGTTGCTACACCGCGAAGGATGCGGTGCGTACCTGCAAACTGGCCCGTGAGCTGCTCGACGGCCATGATCTGGTGAAGCTGGAGGTGCTGGGGGATCATAAAACCCTGTATCCCAATATTACCGAGACCCTGACGGCGGCCGAAGAGCTGGTCAAAGAAGGCTTCAAGGTAATGGTCTACACCAGTGACGACCCGCTAATTGCCCAACGCCTGGAAGAGATGGGCTGCGTGGCGGTCATGCCGTTGGGTGCCCCGATCGGCTCGGGGCTGGGCATCCGCAACCCTTATAACATCATGATCATTTTGGAAAATGCCAAGGTTCCGGTATTGGTGGATGCAGGCGTTGGCACCGCGTCGGATGCCACCATCGCCATGGAGCTGGGGTGTGACGGCGTGCTGATGAATACGGCGATCGCCCAGGCCCAGGATCCGATCCGGATGGCGCGGGCCATGCGCCTGGCGGTGGAAAGTGGCCGGGAGGCTTATCTGGCCGGCCGGATGCCCCGCAAGCTCTATGCCAGCGCTTCCTCCCCCCTGGCGGGCACTTTCTTCTAAGCACTCCCCTTAACCCGCCTGCTAAAAGTGGTGTAGTCGTTGTTCCCGGCTACACCATTTTTTGTTTCTACCTATAAAAAATGTTTCAAGAACACTAAAACGAAGAGAAGCGTCACCTAGTGACTAACTCTTAACTCACCACAGAGACATTGACCTTCAACATGAAACGAGATCGAAACAACCGCCGTGAAAAAATTCTCCAGGCGCTTGCCCAGATGTTGGAGAAAGAACCGGGAGAACGGATTACCACCGCCAAGCTCGCTGTCGCTGTTGGAGTCTCCGAAGCTGCGTTGTACCGGCATTTCCCCAGCAAGGGCAAGATTCTGGAGGGACTGATCGAACAAATCGAAGAGAATGTATTAACCCGTGGCCAGCAGATCGTTGAGGACAAGGGTTATGCCGTGGAGAAACTGGAGCGGATGATCCGTCAGACGCTGGAGTTCGCTCAGAAGAATCCCGGCCTGTGCCGTATCCTCACCGGCGAGGCGCTGGCAGGAGAAACCGAGCGCCTACGGCGCCGGGTCGGCCAGTTCTTTAATCAATATGAGGCCAACCTGGTGCGGGTTCTGCAAGAGGGGGGGCGCAAGGAAGGGATGCAGTTTCCCATGTCGGTTCCGGCGGTCAGTCATTTGCTGCTCTCGGTGGTAGAAGGCCGGATCCATATCTTTGTGCGGAGCGATTTCAGCACCTCGCCGTTGCAGTACTGGAAAGAGCACTGGGCTTTTTTTTCAGAGCAGTTGCTGGCTGAAGCCGTTGTCACTTAGGGATGGGCGGCCCGGCTCGGTCTGTGCCCCTGGCTCTTGAACACGCGCAAGCGTCTTACCAGGGGGCACGGAGTTAGCCAGTGCCCTGGTCGGCTTCCTGTAACAGTCGGTGCAGGCGGTCATACAGGGCGGGCGTGGTGACCAGAATGTCGCGGCCGAAAAGCTCTGCCGGTATTTCCGCCGGTGGCGGATTCAGATGCCCGCAGCGGGCGCCGGCTTGCCGGGCAATCAGCAGGGCGGCGGCAAAATCCCAGGGGCTCAGGCTTTCGTAGTAGCCATCCAGGCGTCCCATGGCGACCCAGCAGATGTCCACAGCCGCGGAGCCGATCCGACGGATATCCTGACCTTCCCGGATCACGGCATGCAATCGCCGGATCAGCACCGGCAACTCGTCCTTACGATAAGGAAAGCCTGTCGCGAACAGGCCCTTGCGAAAATCCTCCAGTCCACTCACCCGGATCTCCTTGTCATTGAGACGGCTGTACTGGCCTCGAATCGCGTGGAAGGTTTCGTTCAGAAACGGGCAGTGAACCACGCCAACCAAGACTTCACCTTCTACCGCAAAGGCAATGGAAACCGCCACCTGATAATGATCATGGGCGAAGTTCACGGTGCCATCGATGGGGTCAATGACCCACAGCGGTTTACGCAGGCTCGCCGCGTCCTGGAGTTGGGGGGAGGACTCTTCCGACAGGATGAAATGATCGGGAAATGCCTGCTCGATGGCTGCGCGAATCAGCTGATCGGCTTTGAGATCGGCACTGGTGACCAGCTCATGGCCGCTTTTGTAGTTGTGTTCAAAGCTCGCCTGCTGGCGCTCCTTGCGAATCAGCTCACCTGCCTGACGGGCCAGCTGCAGGGTGAAGTCGGCGATCTGCTGAAGGTTGAATTCCATGGCCTGGGGCTCTTTTGTGAAGGATGGAGCAATCAATAAAGGAAGCAGATTACAGTCGAGCGGCTGCTCTGTCGAGTCGTGAACCTGAGGGAATCTAGGGTCATCCAACGGGCATTGTTCAAGCCAGATTCCCGTTTTATAGTGGTTTTATTCGCCGATACGACGTGCAGGTGGTGTCGCTTAAGGGATGAATGAGCTGGCAGGAGGTACGCCATGTCCAATGACAAATTACCAACCCGATCCAGCCCAGGAGACATTGACGCCTTCCTGCGTCAGGCTGCCGCGCTGCCCGCCCATCGGAGTGCTGAAGGACGACTCATCTTTGCCCTGGATGCAACGGCCAGCCGGGAACAGCTGTGGGATCGGGCCAGCCAGATTCAGGCGCGGATGTTTGAAGAGGCAGGGAAGGTCGGTAGGCTGCAGGTCCAGTTGTGCTACTATCGGGGCAATCGGGAGTTCTGGGCCCAGCCCTGGACTGCGGATACCCAAGCCTTGGCGCGGCAAATGGGAGATTTACGGTGCCGGGCAGGGCTGACCCAGATTGGACGGGTGTTGAGTCATGCCTTGACCGAGCACGCCCGACAAAAGGTCCAGGCCCTGGTTTTTATCGGGGATGCGGTGGAGGAACCACCTCAACTGCTTTATGACCTGGCCGGCAAGTTGGCCATTCTCGGTGTTCCGCTGTTTTTGTTTCAGGAAGGACAAGACCGGGATGTCGAAATTGTATTTCAGAAGCTGGCACGCCTGACCCGGGGTGCCTACGCAAATTTTGGTGATGCCAGCCATGATCAGTTGCGCCGCTTGCTTTGTGCCGTGGCCGTGTACGCATCAGGTGGCGTCAACGCCTTGAAAGAATACAGCCTCACTCAGGGGCGGGAAGTGAAGGCCCTGTTGGGGCAGCTGTCCTAGGCCCCGGTGTAGCAAAAGGAAGGTAGACGAACTTGCACCTCATTCTTGGATTTGTCATCGCGCTGTTGCTGTTTTGGCTGGTGCGTTATCAGTTGCGGAATCAGTCGGCCAAGAACAAGCAGTGGTGGCTCAGTATTTCCCTGGGGCTGGCAGCCGTCATTTTTACCTTACTGGCCCTGACTGGCCGCTTGAACTTCTTGGTGGCAGCGGGTGCGGCA
This sequence comes from uncultured Pseudomonadales bacterium, assembly GCA_964514485.1. Taxonomy (GTDB): domain Bacteria; phylum Pseudomonadota; class Gammaproteobacteria; order Pseudomonadales; family Oleiphilaceae; genus JAEZAA01. The sequence continues at coordinate 55,666 of CAZEWG010000001.1, read as the reverse complement.
CTGGTGTTGTTCATCCGCAAGATTATCGGGCTGCTCCAATATGGCCCCTTGCTGAAGCAGTTGGTGGAATTCCTGCGGGGCGACTTGCTCGCCAATGATGATGAAGGGGAGTCTTCCGTGGCGACTTCACTGCTGGCGATGACCCTGAACCACCAGACCGGCGTGATGGATGGCCAGATCCTGGCCGGTAGCTGGCAGGGCCATAAGTTGAGCCAACTGGCACCCAATGAACTGATGCGGCTGTATCGGGAATGTCGGGCGGACTATCCGGATTCCATGGCGGTTTTGGAAGCTTATCTGGACCGGACCCTGGGCGACGGCTGGCGGGAGCAGGCCGCCCGCGAAGGCGTTCAGCCCCGCAGCCCGGACGAAATGACCCATGATGAGGCCCTGGCCATTCTGGGGCTGGAGTCGGGGGCCTCGGAGGAAGAGATTATTACCGCTCACCGGCGGATGATGCAGAAGGTGCATCCGGATCGGGGCGGCAGTCATTTCCTGGCCGCCCAGGTGAATCGGGCAAAGGAGATTTTGCTAAATACGGTTTAGTGATTGATTTTTTTGGCCGGGGCGAACTGCGTTCGGGGCTGATGATGGGTTGTTTCGCCTCCAGGCGAGTCACTTTTCTTTCTCCAGCGAAAGAAAAGTAACCAAAAGAACGCCGCCCCTGATGAACCGCCCTGCTGCGCAGGGTCCTCTGCGGTGCTCGTGGATGCCGGGGCCTGCGCAACTCGCTTCGCTCAGACAGTGCTCGGCCTTTACCCGGCATCCACTGCGCTCCTCGACGGTTCATAAGGGGAACAGCAGCTTTGCCGGCGTTTTTGGGCTTTGCTGCCAAAAAGTGACTCGCCTGGGGGGCGAAACGCCAATAATCCATCCCGAACGCAGTTCGACACCATCCACTACATCCACCCCCGCTAGTCGATAAGCTCCACTTTAATCTCGTAACTCCCTAACTCTTGTTCGGTGCGCGTCGAGTAGTGAGTGACGCCCTCCCGTCGATCATTCCAATTCTGGCTGGTGGAACCCAATTCAACCCACTCCCCAAACGGCACAATCCGCTGGGTGACCAGTTCCAACTGATCGACCCGTTCCCGGTCGAAGTCATTTTCGCTGGCATGACGGGCATGAACACTGAGCTCGACCTGATCCGTACCCACTCGACGAGGGGTTAGCACCAGGGCATTGCCCACCGACTGAAAGCGGGTGGAGCTGGCCACTCCGCCACGGCTGATCCAGAAATCCCGGATTGGCCGCAGTTGGCCTTGCTGGAGGGCGACGGCATTGTTTTCCAGCACCGTGACCACGTGCTGATTCTGGTCGTTGCGGTTCAGCGTGCCGTGGCCGGCGGTGATCCGCACTGTGTTGTTGGAGCGGTTAGTAACCGTGCCGCCAGCACTGAACTGGGTCCGGTCGTGCATCCGCTCACCCTGTTGGCGCAAGGTGATGCGAAACTGATGGGGGCGCTGGTCCAACTGGGCAATCAGCTTCTTGACCTCATTGGCGAGGGCTTCACTCTGGGCCCGGATAATAATCTGGTTTTGCGTCCCACTCAGGCGGACTTCCTGTTCCGGGAACAAGGCCTGAACCTGCTCGATAATGGCGCCGGCCGGTTGGTAGTTCAGGCTATGGCTGGTGATGGTTTCGCCGTGGGAGGTGCGGACGAGCAGAGCGGCTAACAGCAGGAAAACCGTCAAAGCAAGCCGCAGGGGAGGGGTGACTGTCATAAAACTGTATCCTTGAGGGAGCATACTGCCATTATAGACCCTGCTCTTGGCAGAAAGTTGAACGGAGATTGGACACCGCCGGATGAGTGGGATCTGTAACTTAGCGGTTGCAATCTCCCTGAAGGTGGGGTTAGTATCGGATTCATTAACACCCTTAACGTATCGAAATAGCCTAATGAACCAGATGACTCGCAACTTTGCCCATCTCGTTTCTGCCAACAACGCTTGGCAGTTTGGCTATGGCTATTACTTTTGGTTTAGCGAACGTTAGACGGGTCGTTGCTGGGGGCTCGTTTGACGTAAACGGCCTCCGGACTCTCAAAAAAGCTCCGTGAGGCCTGGCCGACGGGGCTTTTTTATTGCCCCGCCAAAATTGGATACCCATCACGCTGCGATTGGGTATAAGGGATCAAAGAGAGGAAAGGTAATGCAAGTAACTTCTGAAAGACGGTGGTGGTTGGTGCGATTTAGCCACGCCTTTGGTGTTTATGCGCTGCATGGGCACCAGGGGCGATATTGACGCTGAACCGCACACAACCATTTCATCGATTTTCAGGAGTATTGATCATGCACACGAGTTCCTTAGCCACCGTTGCCACAGAAACTTCCCAACCCCGCCGGGAACCAGCCGACGCCTACCAGCGGATTCGCTCGCCCCAGGAGTTGCGTCAGCAAATCCCCCTGTCAAAAGCCGATCAGCTGCGAGTCCAGGAGCAGCGCCAACAGGTGCGGGATATCCTGCACGGTCGTGATCAGCGCCTGCTGGTCGTGGTCGGCCCCTGCTCCATCCACAATGTACAAGGCGCTTACGATTACGCCGAGAAGCTGAAAGGGCTGGCGGATCAGGTTTCCGACCGGGTGTTGCTGGTGATGCGGGCCTACTTCGAAAAGCCCCGGACCACGGTGGGCTGGAAAGGCCTGGTGGCCGACCCCCATCTGGATGGCTCCAATGATATGGATTACGGCCTGGAACAGGCCCGTCGTTTGTTGGTGGAACTGTCCCGGATGGGGCTGCCCTTGGCCACGGAAGCGCTGAGCCCGCTGGTGGCGGAATATCTGCAGGATTCCATTAGCTGGACGGCGATTGGCGCCCGCACCACGGAATCCCAAACCCACCGGGAAATGGCCAGTGGCCTGGAGTCGGTGGTGGGTTTCAAGAACGCTACTGACGGTGGTTTGCAGGTGGCGATTGATGCCATGCAGTCCGCGGCCCACCCCCATGAATACCTGGGGGTTGATCCAACCGGACGGGTGGCGATCCGCCGTACTCCTGGCAATGGAGCTTCTCACGTGGTATTGCGGGGAGCGAAGGGTGCCCCCAATTATGATGCGCTCAGTGTGGCGCGTTGTCGCAGTGTCTTGCAGGCAGCGGGTTTGCAGCCGCGGATCATGGTGGATTGCAGCCACGACAACTCCAACAAGGACTACCGTCGCCAGCCGGAAGTGCTGAAGTCAGTGGTGGAGCAGATTCAGGCGGGAGATCGCAGCCTGTTCGCGGTGATGCTGGAAAGCCACCTGAAAGAAGGCAAGCAGGCGCTGGAAGGCAAGCTCGACCCCCATTGCTCGGTAACCGACGGCTGTATTGGCTGGGACACCACCGAACGCCTGATTGGCGAGTTATACGAGGCGCTGTAAAAGACGAGAT
>CAZEWG010000001.1:22787-52197 GCA_964514485.1 uncultured Pseudomonadales bacterium | reverse complement strand
GCTGTAAAAGACGAGATAGGGGCAGGGGAAGTGGAGCGTGGGAAAGCCCGCCCTTTCCCTGGCTGGGAGAGGGCGGGGTAAGTTACTTACTGAGCCTGCTCGCGGGCAATGGCGCGATAGGCGATATCCTTGCGATAGAAGGCGCCTTGCCACTGGATCTGGGCCGCCCGGGCATAGGCTTTCTGCTGGGCTTCGGTGACGGAGTGCCCCAGAGCGGTAACGCAGAGTACACGTCCGCCGCTGGTCACTACTTGGCCGTCCTGCTCCCGGGTGCCGGCCTGGAAGGTTTTGACGCCTTCGGGCTCTGCCGTATCCAGGCCACTGATGACATCCCCTTTGGCATAATCACCGGGATAACCGGCTGCGGCCATGACCACGCCGACAGAAGCGCGCTCGTCCCAGCGGGACTCCACCTGATCCAGACGACCCTCCACCCCGGCCAGGCACATGGCCACGAGGTCGGATTGCAGTCGCATCATGATGGGTTGGGTTTCCGGATCACCAAAACGGCAGTTGAACTCGATCACCTTGGGAGCCCCATCAGGCGTGATCATCAGGCCGGCATACAGGAAACCGGTGTAGGGATTGCCTTCAGCCGCCATGCCCTGCACGGTGGGGTAAATCACCTCGTCCATAATGCGCTGGTGCACCTCGGGGGTGACGACCGGCGCCGGGGAATAAGCACCCATGCCGCCGGTATTGGGGCCGGTGTCATTATCGCCCACCCGCTTGTGGTCTTGGCTGGTGGCCATGGGCAGCACATTCTTGCCGTCCACCATGACGATGAAGCTGGCTTCCTCGCCTTCCAGAAATTCCTCGATGACCACCCGATGGCCGGCGGAACCGAACGCGTTGCCCGCCAGCATGTCGGTGACGGCCTCTTCCGCTTCCTGTTGGGTCATGGCCACGATCACGCCTTTGCCCGCCGCCAAACCATCGGCTTTAACCACGATGGGAGCGCCTTTCTCACGGATGTAGGCCAGGGCTTCGTCCACGTCGGTGAAGTTCTGGTAGTCCGCGGTGGGGATCTTCTGGCGAGCCAGGAAGTCCTTGGTAAACGCCTTGGAGCCTTCCAGTTGGGCGGCGGCTTGGGTCGGGCCAAAAATCTTCAGGCTTTTGCTTTGGAAGTGGTCCACCACGCCCGCCACCAGGGGCGCTTCCGGCCCAACGATGGTCAGGGAGATGCCTTCTTGCTGGGCAAAGGTGCTCAGGCCTTCCAGGTCCAGCACGTCAATGTCCACATTGCGGACACCGGCCTCGTGCGCGGTGCCGGCATTGCCAGGGGCCACGAATACCTGTTCCACCTGAGCGGACTGGGCGATTTTCCAGGCCAGCGCATGTTCGCGTCCGCCGCTGCCGATAATCAATACTTTCATGTTTACTCCCTGAACTTAGTGGCGGAAATGACGCATGCCGGTGAAGACCATGGCGATGCCATGCTCGTTGGCGGCGTCAATGACTTCCTGATCGCGGATCGAACCGCCCGGTTGGATAACCGCCGTAATCCCCGCCTTGGCGGCAGCATCAATGCCGTCGCGGAACGGGAAGAAGGCGTCGGAGGCCATCACCGAACCGGGCACTTCCAGGCCTTCGTCTTCGGCCTTGATGCCGGCGATCTTGGCGCTGTAGACCCGGCTCATCTGGCCGGCGCCAATACCGATGGTGCGGCCGTTCTTGGCATAGACGATGGCATTGGACTTGACGAACTTGGCCACTTCCCAGGCAAACAGCAGATCAGCCAACTCCTGCTCGGTGGGCGCCCGTTCGGTCACCATTTTCAGTTCGGACAGATCCACCATGCCCAGGTCGCGCTCCTGGACCAGCAGTCCGCCATTGACCCGTTTGAAGTCAAAGCCCGGTACCCGCTCGCCGGCGAAATCGCCACAGGCCAGCAGGCGGACATTGGGCTTGCTGGCCACGATGTTGACGGCTTCCTCGGACACGCTCGGGGCGATGATCACTTCCACGAACTGGCGGTCGATAATGGCTTGGGCGGTGGCTGCGTCCAGCTCCCGGTTGAAGGCAATGATGCCGCCAAACGCGGAGGTCGGGTCAGTGGAGAAGGCTAACTCATAGGCCTGCAGAATATCGCTGCCGATGGCCACGCCGCAGGGGTTGGCATGCTTGACGATCACGCAGGCGGGGTCGGCGAAGGGCTTGACGCACTCCAGAGCGGCATCGGTGTCGGCCACGTTGTTGAAGGACAACTCCTTGCCCTGCAGCTGTTTGGCGGTGGCGACTGAGGCTTCCTGGGGCTGACGCTCCACGTAGAACGCTGCCTGCTGGTGGGGGTTTTCCCCGTAACGCATATCCTGCGCCTTCACCAGATTCAGGTTGAAGGTACGGGGGAAGAGGTCGGAGTTGTTTTGCGGAACCCGCAGGCCCAGGTAATTAGCAATGGCGCCGTCGTAGGCGGCGGTGTGTTCAAAGGCCTTCACCGCGAGGTCGAAGCGGGTGTCGAAGCTCAGTGCACCGTTGTGCTGACGCATTTCGGCAATCAGTGCGTCATAGTCGGAAGCGTTGACGACAATGGCGACATCTTTGTGGTTCTTGGCGGCGGAGCGCACCATGGTGGGGCCGCCGATGTCGATGTTTTCAATCGCGGTGGCCAGGTCACAGTTCGGGTTGGCCACGGTTTGTTCGAAGGGGTAGAGGTTGACCGCAACCAGGTCGATCGGCGCGATGTCATGCTGTTGCATGACCGCGTCATCGGTGCCGCGCCGGCCCAGGATTCCACCGTGAATCTTGGGGTGCAGGGTTTTGACCCGACCGTCCATCATTTCAGGGAAACCCGTATAGTCGGCCACTTCCGTCACGGCGATGCCGTTATCCTTGAGCAGCTTATAGGTGCCGCCGGTGGAAAGGATTTCCACCTGGAATTCTTGAAGGGCGCGAGCAAAGTCTACCACGCCGGTTTTGTCAGAGACGCTGATCAGAGCGCGTTTGACGACGATAGCCGATTGAGTGTCTGCCATGATTGCGGATACCACACGTTTGAAAATGAAGACGGGAGCCTGGGCTCCCGCGCTGGTCAATAATTAGCTAATGTAATGCGAATGGCTCTTACAGCAAACCATACTGTTTCAGCTTCTTGCGCAGGGTGCCGCGGTTCAGGCCCAGCATGGTGGAAGCTTTGGTTTGGTTGTTGCGAGTGTAGCGCATGACCTGCTCCAACAGGGGCGCCTCGACTTCGGAAAGAACCATTTGGTAGACATCCGTGACCGGTGCGCCGTCCAGTTGGGCAAAGTAGTTCTGCAGGCTGTTTTCCACGCTGTCACGCAGCGTCTTGGCCTGGCTGGTCCCCTTGTCGACAGTGAGAGTACGGGCCGTCTCAGTGGCGATGTGAGCAGCTACAACGGATTCAGTGGTCATGCGGCGAATTCCTCTACATTGATCAGGTGCTCGAAGTAAGTGGCCAGTGCCTCGACCTGCTGGGCCGGGTCTTCGAGCTGATTAAAGTCACGTTTAAACTGTTCCCCACCCTGATGAGCGCTTAAGTACCAGGCGACATGCTTGCGTGCGATGCGCGGGCCCATAACGTCTCCGTAAAATCCATGCAGCTCCTGGATGTGAGCCAGCAGGATGTCACGAATCTCCGCAGTCGTCGGCGACTGGAGCATCTCACCGGTGGTGAGGTAATGGTGGATTTCCCGAAATATCCAGGGTTTTCCTTGGGCTGCGCGACCGATCAGCAGTCCGTCGGCGCCCGTCTGTTGCAGAACCTGCTTTGCCTTGAGGGGCGAATCAATATCGCCATTGGCAAAGACCGGAATCCGCACCGCCTGTTTAATGGCGGCAATGGTGTCGTACTCCGCCGCGCCCTTGTATCCGCAGGCGCGGGTGCGGCCATGCACGGCCAGCGCCTGGATGCCGGCATCCTCGGCGATGCGCGCAATGCGCACGCCATTACGCTGCTCCGGGCTCCAGCCAGTCCGTATTTTCAAAGTAACAGGAACCTTCACCGCCTTGACGACGGCATGCAGAATCTCCGCAACCAAGGCTTCGTCCTTTAGCAAGGCGGAACCCGCTGCCTTATTGCAGACTTTCTTGGCGGGACAACCCATGTTGATGTCGATGATCTGCGCGCCCTGAGCTTCATTCAGGCGTGCGGCTTCTGCCATCATCAGGGGTTCGCCGCCGGCAATCTGCACGGAGCGGGGTTCCTGCTCTCCCCGGTGATCCAGACGGAGCCTGGATTTGCGGGTATGCCAGAGGCGGTGGTCTGAAATAACCATTTCCGATACGGCAAGCCCAGCGCCCATCCGTCGGCACAGGCGTCGAAACGGGAGATCCGTGACGCCGGCCATGGGGGCCAGAATCAGACAGCTTTCCAGGGTGTAAGGACCAATCTGCACCATCTAAAAACCTGTCGGTATCGTATCAAACACGGTCTGTAGCCCGCGATTCAGCGCCCAAAAGGCAATGAAAGTGGGAGGCTACGGTCTGTGCGGGTTACTTCAATTAATGGGTCAACGCCTGTCCTATCCGTCTCAGTCTGGTGGTTGAAACGGGGTATCGGAACAGCCTGTCAGGGGTCCCGATTAATAGGGGGGCTTATGATACCCAGTTGGAGGGGGCGGATAAAGACTTGAAAATTTCAAAAACTGCATGTTTTTTGTTCTTTTTTGACACTGCCTCCCATGCCGGCCGATTGGTTGACAAACGACCGGAATGGGCAAGGGGGTCGACTAGCCCGACTGGGGAAGGGGAGGCAGGAAGTCGATCACGTAGTTCCGGTGCTGGGCGCCGGGGTCCAGGATTTCCAGGGCGATCTGGATGGGCCGGTTGGCGGGGAGTCGCTGCAGGTCGCGGGCCTCGCCGGAGAGATATTCGGCGGGCGTAAAGATCCGCTGGGCGACCACGGTGCCGTTCAGGTCGGAGAACTGGAATGACAGGCGCGGCAGAGGCTGGTCGAAGGGAGCCTCGTTCACCATGACCAGGTTAATCACCAGGGCGTTGGCAATGCTGGGATGCTCGTGCACGGACAGGTGACGGCTGCGGATCTTGCTCAAATCCTGCAGGGGGGCCAGCTCGCAGCCAATCCAGTTGCACAGGGTCTGGTAGAGCGGACGTAACTGCTCGTGGTGGGCGAGTTTGTCCTGATGGAACCAGGCCAGCTGACCCAGCAGGGCGATGAGCAGCAGGCTGTTGGCCAGCAGCCAGCCCAGGGTGCGCAACCCACTGCCGCGGGGTTCGCTTTCACTCAGGGCGATCGGCTCGGGGCTGAGTCGGTCGTAGGTGCTGGTCGCGGCAAACAGCGGCTCCTGGCTGGGAGCGGGCTCGGGCTCGGGTTCTGGCTGGGTCGGGGAGGCGCTGAGCTGCGGCTCGGGCGCCACTTCCGGCTCGGCCCGGTTGGCCTCCAGTTCATCCAGCATTTCCTCGGCCCAGCTTTCATCGGACTGGGGCTCTTCATCGTCTGCCATGTCACCAAACTGAGAGGTGGCAAACGCGGGCTTATCCAGATCCTTGAAGCTGTCACTGAGCTCGTCGTCGGGAATCAGCCCGCCGGCGTAGTAGTTTTCTTCTTTGTCTTCGTCCGGATTGTCCTGGAACAGGAATTCCTCGTTGTCTTCCAGAAGGGCGGTGTCCGGGGCGCTCTCGGGCTCGGAGTGTTCATCCAGCGGGGTTTCGGCCAGGATGGCATCCAGCTCGGCTTCGGCCGCCGACAGGGCCTGCTCATCCAGTTGCTGGTAGGCTTGGAGTTCGCTATCCAGGTTGAGGTCGCCCAGGGCGTTCTTTAACTCTTCATCTTCTTCCAGCAGGCTGTCGAGGCTGAAGTCCTGATAGTCCGGCGCCAGCTCTTCGTCTGCGCTCTCCGTGGCCGGGTGTTCCCGCAGGGCCGCTTCCAGCTCGGCGAGCAATTCGGCTTCGGTAGGTTCATCGCCGCTGAAGGATTGCGTGTCCGCTTGCTCATCGGTCTCTGGCTGGAGCCAGGATGAGGCTTCATCAGAGGCCTCAGTCATGGAGTCCGCCGGTTCGGTGTTGGCCGTCTCGGGCTCTGTAGGCTGAGTCTCCGGGGCCGGGCGGGTGTCTTCTGAAACCGGCTCCTGCCCGGTCGGGGCGGAGGACGGCTCCTCGGGCAAGGCGGGCTGTGCCGGTTCGTCAGGGCCAGGCGCGGCGGCCTTGTCTGGCGAAGGAGTCAGGTGTTCAAGGGCATTGAAGATGTTTAGGCAAGCGCCGCAGCGGACTTTTCCCTTGGCTGCGTTCAGATGTGCCTCAGTCACTCGAAAGGTGGCGTCGCAATGGGGACAGCGCGTGAGCAAGGTGGAACTCCTGATGCTGTACTAAAGATCGGGTGGTGATGGCCCGGCTACTGGGCCGGGAGAGCTTGGCTGGGCTCTTCCGGCACCTGTGGTAAAGGTTGGGTCAAGGCAAAGTTCGCCATCTCTGCCAGTACTTACACACCCCGCCAAACGGTCTAAGTGTAGCTGCTTTTCTGAAACCGTGGGAAGTGTCGTGGCTTGGGCGACAGGCCGGTTAGGAGGCCTTCCGTCTGCCGCTGACCCGAACCCAGTCTTCTTGTTGTTCGACCGATTCGATCTCGAACCACTGCTGGTAGCATTGCACGATCTGTTCGGCCTGCTCCTGCAGAATGCCGGACAGCGCTAACAACCCGCCAGGGCGAGTCAGTTGGGCCAGGCGCGGAGCCAGTTGCAGCAGCGGCTGCGCCAGGATATTGGCGACCATCACATCAGCCTGCCGCTCAGGAACTTGATCGGGCAGCACTGGAACGATCCGCTCCTGTACGTCATTGCGCTGCGCGTTGTCCCGGGTGGCAGTCAGGGCCTGGGGGTCGTTGTCGACCGCCAGCACTTCCTGGGCGCCCAGTAGCAGCGCGGCAATTCCCAGAATGCCGGAGCCGCAGCCATAGTCAATGACCTGCTTGCCCGTCAGGTCTTGCTGGTCCAGCCATTGCAGGCACAGGGCCGTGGTCGGATGGGTGCCGGTCCCGAACGCCAAGCCGGGGTCGAGCTTGAGGTTGACCGCATCCGGCTCCGGCGGCTCGCGCCAGCTGGGGCAGATCCACAGCCGTTGGCCGCACTGGATCGGATGGAAGTTTTTCATCCACTCCCGTTCCCAGTCCTTGTCTTCCAGCAGCTCGGCGCGTACGTAAAGGGGTTCGGGTTCGGCTTGTTCCTTCAGCCAGGCAATGGTGGCCTCGCTGTCGATTCCCGCCTGGAACAGGCCAACCACCCGGGTATGGTCCCACAGGGGCGTGGCACCGGGGGGCGGCTCAAACAGGGGTTGGTCGGCGCCGTCTTCCAGTGTCACCACTTCGGCGCCGGCTTCCAGGAGCCAATCCTCGCACTGGCTGACCTGATCGCTGTGAGCGTCAATCTTGATTTGAATCCAAGGCATATCAGTCGTCGCTCAGCAGTTGTTCCAGGTAGTGGATGTTGTAGTCCATGCGGCGCACGCCGGCGTCGCGAACCAGCCGGCGATGCAGGGGAATGTTGGTCTTGATGCCTTCGACCACGGTTTCATCGAGAGCGACCTTCATCCGGTTCAGTGCCGTTTCCCGGGTTGAGCCGTAGCTGATGATCTTGGCCACCAGGGAGTCGTAAAACGGCGGGACCCGATAGCCGGTATAGAGGTGCGAGTCGACCCGGATCCCGTTGCCGCCGGGCGGGTGGAAATAGCTGACCTCGCCAGGGCTTGGGGTAAAGGTGCGCGGGTCCTCGGCATTGATCCGGCATTCCACGGCATGGCCGCGGAAGGTGACGTCCTCCTGCTTGATGGACAGGGGGAGACCGGCGGCAATGCGTAGTTGCTGCTTGACGATATCAATGCCGGTGATCATTTCCGTCACCGGGTGCTCTACCTGAACCCGGGTGTTCATTTCAATGAAGTAGAACTGGCCGTCCTGGTAGAGGAACTCAAAGGTGCCGGCACCCCGATAGCCGATGTCCAGGCAGGCCTTGATACAGGCGTCGTAGACGAAGCGGCGGGCTTCCGGATCGATGTCCGGCGCCGGGGCTTCTTCCAGAACCTTTTGGTGGCGGCGCTGCATGGAGCAATCCCGGTCGCCCAGGTGAATGGCATTGCCTTTGCCGTCGGCCAGCACCTGAATCTCCACGTGGCGGGGCCGGTCCAGGAACTTCTCCAGGTAGACGGTATCGTCCCCGAAGGCGGCCTTGGCTTCCGCTTGGGTGATATGGATGGCGTTGAGCAGGGCCGCTTCCGTGTTGACCACCTGCATGCCCCGGCCACCGCCGCCGGCGGCGGCCTTGATGATGACCGGGTAGCCGATTTTTTGGGCAATGCGCAGGGTTTCCTGCGGGTCCTGGCCGACCGGGCCGTCAGAACCGGGCACGGTGGGTACCCCGGCTTTACGCATCGCCTGCAGCGCGGAAACCTTGTTACCCATGAGCCGGATCACGTCCGGGGTTGGACCGATGAAGATAAAGCCGCTCTTTTCCACCTGTTCGGCGAAGTCGGCATTTTCCGCCAGAAAGCCATAGCCGGGATGGATGGCCACCGTGTCGGTGACCTCCGCCGCACTGATGATGGCGGGAATATTGAGGTAGCTGTCCTTGGGGTTGCTGGGGCCGATGCAGACCGACTCGTCCGCCAGCCGCACGTGCATCAGATCGCGGTCGGCCGAGGAGTGGACGGCAACGGTCTTGATCCCGAGCTCCTTGCAGGAGCGCAGGATACGGAGCGCGATTTCGCCCCGGTTTGCAATAAGAACCTTATCAAGCATGTCGAACCTGACCGTTAGACGATCGTAAACAGGGGTTGGTCGAACTCCACGGGCTGGCCATTCTCCACCAGGATCGCTTCAATGACACCGGCCTTGTCGGCCTCGATCTGGTTCATCATCTTCATGGCTTCCACAATGCAGATGACGTCTCCCACCTTGACGCGCTGACCGGCTTCCACAAAGGCCGGGCTGTTGGGAGTCGGGGCCCGATAAAAGGTGCCGACCATGGGGGAGCGAACCACGTGTCCGCTCAGCCCGGTCTCGCTGGCTTGCTGCGGGGCCGCAGCGGGTTCGGCAGGCTGGCTGGTGGGCGCGGCCTGCTCCACGGGGGCCATTGCAGTGGTCATGACGGCTTGGGGCCGGCGCCGGCTGATGCGAACGGAGTCGTCGCCTTCCTTGATCTCGATTTCCTCAATGTCGGACTCTTCGATCAGTTCAATCAGTTTTTTGACTTTACGGATATCCATAGCGGTTCTCTATGATTTTCTAGACGCGTTTGTTTTTTCCAGATAAGACACGGCGGCCTGTAGGGCCAGCTCGTAGCCTTGGCCGCCCAGGCCGCAGATCACGCCAACAGCAATATCTGAAAAATAGGAATGATGGCGAAACGGCTCTCGGGCATGGACGTTGGACAGATGCACTTCAATAAAAGGAATCGCGACTGCCAGTAGGGCATCACGCAGGGCCACGGAGGTGTGGGTAAAGGCGGCGGGATTGATGATGATAAAATCCACGGGCTCCCGCGCCGCGGCGTGAATGCGCTCGATCAGTTCGTATTCCGCGTTGCTTTGCAGCGCCTGGAGCTGATGTCCGCCGGCGCTGGCCTGCTGGCTCAGCCTCTGGTTGATATCATCCAGGGTGTCCCGGCCATAGTGGGCAGGCTCCCGCAAGCCCAGCATGTTCAGGTTGGGGCCATGTAAAACGAGAATGGTTGCCATGCGTTGAGTCCATGTTGATCATTTGCCAGACAAGACCAGGAGCAACTGGTCCCGGGCTGACATTGCCGCACCCTGCCGCCCTGAGCTCTGTTCAAGGTTGGGTTATTTCGGGCAGAAAGCGTGAAAATCCACGAAGTTTGCCGCTTTCGCCAGCAAGATTCAACAAATAATAGGCAGCCGGGCAATGTAAATCTTGTTGAAACCTTCCCTGGTTCAACGGATTTTGGCAGCGTGGAGGTGGGAGTCCTATCCGGAATGCTCCGGACTGTCGCGACTGACACGGACGCAGTTACGGCCCGCATGCTTGGCTTCGTAGAGCGCCCGGTCGGCCCGTTCGGAAAGGGCCTGGGCGCTTTCTCCCCGGGATTGCGCCACACCACAACTGAAGGTCACCCGGAACTCCTGGTCGCCAGCGGGTTGGCGCAAGTCACTGAAGCGTTCCCGGATGTCATTGAGCATCTGTTTGGCGTCGGACTCGGTGGTGTTGGGCAGCACAATGGCAAACTCCTCGCCACCGTAGCGCCCGATGTGGTCGGTTTTGCGCAGGCGCTGCTTGAGGAACAGGGCCAGGCTTTTGAGGACCCGGTCGCCAATGGCGTGGCCATAGGTGTCGTTGATCTTTTTGAAGTAATCGATATCCATCATGACAAAGGTGAGCGGGCTGCCGCTCTTCTGGGCCTTGAGGATTTCGGTTTCCAGCAGGTACAGGGTGTGGGTATGGTTATACAGCCCGGTCAGGCTGTCACGGATCATCAGCGCCAGCAACGAGCGGGCCCGGCGTCCCCGGTTGTGAATGGTGGCCACCAGGTGACGGGGATTGATGGGCTTGGTCAGGAAGTCATCCCCGCCCAGGCTCATGGCATGCAGCTGCTTGTTGATGTCATCTTCCGCGGACAGATAGATAATCGGTACGCTGACGAACTTGTCCTGCTGACGGATCACCTTGGCCAGCTCCATGCCGGTGCAGCCGGGCATGTACATGTCCATGATGATGATTTCCGGTGAAAACTGTTCCAGGGCAATCAGCACCTGCATCGGGTCGGTGATGACTTTCGGAACCATGCCGGCTTTTTTGAGGGCGTTCTCGATATACACCGCCTGGGCCCGTGAGTCGTCCACCACCAGGACCCGATAGGGCTCTTGTGGGTTGGCCCGGGTGTAGGATTCGATCTTCTCCACCAACTGGCCCGGGTCCACGGTGCAGGTGAAAAATTCCTCGCCGCCGGCGCGCACCGCGTGCAGGCGGGTTTCAATATCGCCCTCGTCATCGCAGACAAAAATCACCGGAATCGGGGTTTCGTGATTGCTCTGGATCTGCTTGATCAGGTTGATGCCACCCATTTTGGTTTCACCAAAATCCACGTCGATGACGATGGTTTCCGGCTTGTGTTTCAGGGTGGCTTGCAAAAGCTCCTCGGGGGTTTCGAATTGCTGGCCACGGAATCCGAAAAAGTCCATCTGCTTGATGATGCGATAGGCGGTTTCGTATTGGTTGAAGGCCAGATAGACCGGTGAGCGCAGGTAGGTGCGTGGGGACTCCTGGGCGTCCCGATCTGTTTTGCGGATGATGGATTCGGCCAGGCTTTCCATTAAACCGGTCAAGTGCGCCTGGGGCTCGGGCCCCATGGTCTGATCACGCAGGCGCAGCTCCTTCAGGGCGGTGCTGATCTTCTGGGCAATCGACAGTTGCTGCATCATATCGAAGCGGGCGGCGTATTTGCCCAGCTTCTCGTTCGCTTCTTCTAGTTCTTCCAGCCAGCGGGGATCGGCAAATTGCTGATCCAGCCAATGCTGCCAAGCGTCCAGAACCACGCGGGCCTGGTTGGTGACACGTTTGGCAAAGTGGCGTTTGAGCTGTTCGCGCTGGTCTTCAGATGATGACATGGTGGCCCCCCAGCTGTTTGGAAGAGTGATCTGAGAGCAAGGCTGGTAATACTGGCGTCACGCACAAAGTCATGATTGTTCGGTCTATGCCTCGGTTTTGTTATTTGTTGTCGGCTAAAGTATGCAAGAGTATATGATCCGCCTGCAGCTTAAATATAGTCGCTAAATGTCAGTCAATGTAAAAAATGCAAATTGTTACCGAATAGGGCTGAAAACAGTTAGTGCCAACTGGCGATTGGTAAGAGAGCATAGCACGATGAACGGGAAAGGAGGTCGGCAATGAAGGGAGCTGAGAACAAAACCAGCGCCGGCATGACATTAAGGCGTCTGCTGGAACTGGCGGTAAGTGGGTTGTTACTGCTGTTGTTGCTCGGAACCCTGTCGTCCAACCTGTATAACCTACGCCAGTATATGCAGTCCCAGTTGCAGTCCCATGCTCAGGATGCCGCCACTTCGCTGGGGCTCTCTTTGTCCACCGCAGTGGATGCCCGTGACCTGGCGGTGGTGGGGTCCATGATCAATGCCATCTACGACAGTGGTTACTACCAGCGTATCGTGTTGTCGGATCTGGAGGGACGTCCCTTGGTGGTGCGGGAGTCGGAGCTGGCGCTCGAAGGGGTGCCGGGCTGGTTTGTGAGCTGGATTGACCTGACCGCGCCAGAGGGCGTGGCAGACGTGGTCAGCGGCTGGAATCAGCTGGGCTCGGTGACGGTGGTGAGCCACCCCGGCTTTGCCTATCGGGACCTGTGGCACCTGATCCGCGCGCAGCTGATCTGGTTTCTGGTGATTGCGCTGCTGGGTTATGTGGTGGTGCGGGCCGTGGTGTATATGATCCTGCAGCCCTTGCACCGGATTGAAAAACAGGCCGATGCCATTCGCCAGCGGGACTTCAGCGCCCGTTCGCCGCTCCCCAGAACCACCGAACTGCGTCAGGTGGCTATTGCCATGAATGACATGGCAGAGCGTCTGGAGCAGATCCAGCAGGAACAGTTGAGCCAGATCGAGGCGTTGCGGGAGCAGACCTATCGGGATTCCCTGACGGGGCTTTCCAACCGCTTGGAGTTCGACAAGCGGCTGCAGACCAGTTTGCAGTCAGAACCCCACTTTGCGGTGGGCACCCTGATGCTGATGCAGGTGAGTGATTTTGCCGAGTTTAACCAGGAGTTTGGGCGGGCCGAGGGCGACCATCTGCTCCGGGAGGTCGCCCAGGAACTGCGGCGGGCCGCGGAGCCGGTGATCGGGGCTTTGGCGGCGCGACGTTCCGGGGCTGATTTTGCCCTTTATCTGCCCGGGGTGCTGGAGGAACAGAGTGACCGCTTTGCCGATGAGCTGTTGAAGCGGCTGGCCAGCGTGCCTTCCATCAAAAAGATGTGCCGTAACGATGTGCTGCATCTGGGGATGACCTCCAGCTTGCATCAGCGGGAGGGAGAGGCCCTGTTGGCCGAGGCGGATATTGCCCTGCGCAAGGCTCAGGCAACCGGTGCCAATGGCTGGCAGCGCTATTGGGATGAGGATCGGGCCCAGTTTCCCGGGCAACATGCCTATTCCGCCTCGGAATGGCTGGGCATCTTGCGACAGGTGCTGGCGGAGCGGTCCTTGCAGCTTTATTTTCAGCCGGTGGTCAGCCTGGACCGGCAGACCATTTTGCACCATCAGGTGCTGTCCCGGATTCAGGTGGCGGGGCATACCCTGGTGGCCGGGTTGTTTTTGCCGATGGCGAAGCGTTTCGGCTTATCCCGGGAGTTTGACCAGATGGTGCTGGAACTGTTGCTGCAGCACATTGGACAGCGCCCGCAGACCGGTGAGCGCTATGCCCTGAGTCTGTCGCCGAGCAGCCTGGCGGAGCAGGGCTTTGTGGAATGGCTTTTGGCCCGGCTGGAACAGCAGCCCCGGGAGCGTCAGCGACTGGTGTTGGAAATTCCCGAGTATACCCTGCATTATGCCCAGGCCGAGGTGGGGCAGTTGACGGCCCGGGCCAGTGAGCTGGGGTATCAGGTGGCCATTGATCGTTTCGGGGCCACCGCCATCCCCTTTGGCTATTTGCAACATTTGCCCATTCATTTCATTAAAATCGATCAGAGCTTTATTCGCGACTTGCATCAAAGTCGGGAGAATCAGTTTTTCCTGCGCTCCGTTCTGCAAATTGCCCGGGGTTTGGGCGTGAAGGTCGTAGCCATGGGCGTCGAGTTTGAGGAAGAATGGCGTTTGGTCGAGCAATTGGGATTTGATGCCGCCATGGGCTACTACCTGTGCAGGCCACAGGCATTGCCCTGGGAAGCGGTTGAATAATCGAAACGAGATAAGGCGATTTCAAACCATGAGAGAGTTTTGGCAAGGTCAGCGGGCACGTCTGCAGTCCCTGATGGGGCAGGGCGTGCTGCCGAAGGTGCTGTTGAGCGCCCTGGCGATCTATCTGGTGATAGTGATTATTCTGGGGCTTTACTGGAGCAATGAGCCAGATCTGTTCCCGGTGCAGGAAAATGCCGAGCAGATGGCGTTGCGCAATAATCAGCAACTCGTCACGGGTTACGTCACCACCGCCACCTTGATCACCTTGGCCCAGACCCTGCTGGACAAGCCCGGCGGCTACCTCACCAACGATGTGATGCCCCCGGGGGTGTGGCTCGATAACATGCCCAGCTGGGAGTTTGGAGTGCTGGTGCAGGTGCGGGATATGGCCCGTTCCATGCGAAATGATATCAGCCGCTCCCAGAGCCAGTCGGTGGAAGACCGGGATCTGCGGGTGGCGGAACCCCAATTTAACTTTGATAACGGCAGCTGGGCGATTCCGTCCACCGAACGGGAATACCGTCGGGGGATCGAGGCCCTGGAGAGCTATCTGGCCCGGTTGGCGGACCCTAGTCGTGCCGACGCCCAGTTCTATGCCCGTGCCGATAACCTGCGGAACTGGCTGGCCAACCTGGAAACCCGGCTGGGCAGCCTGTCCAACCGGTTAAGTGAAAGTGTCGGCAAACCCCGGCTCAATCTCTCCCTGGCCGGCGAGCCGGTGGTCCAGGAGGGGGAGGCGGATCTGACCGCGGAACAGGTGACCACCCCCTGGCTGGAGCTGGACGATGTGTTCTATGAGGCGCGGGGAACCACCTGGGCACTGCTGCATCTGCTGCGGGCGGTGGAGGTGGACTTTCAGCAGGTGCTGAGAAACAAGAATGCCCTGCCCAGTTTGCGTCAGATTATCGTGGAGCTGGAGGCCGCCCAGACACCGATGTGGAGTCCGGTGATTCTCAACGGCAGTGGCTTTGGGGTGCTAGCCAATCACTCCTTGACCATGGCGTCCTATATTTCCCGCGCCAACACCGCCATTCGTGATCTGCGCACGCTGCTGGCGCAAGGCTAAGCGGGGCGCACCCAACCGAGCGACCATAAAAAAAGCCGAACCCCGGGTTCGGCTTTTTTGTGACTCGGCTTCTGCCCCAAGGCATCGGCTGAGGGTCGGCTTAGTTGCCTTGGACGGCAGCCACGGCTTTCTCGATGGCCTGGATGGCAGCGTCGCGGCCTTCCCATTTGTCCACCTTGACCCACTTGCCTTTTTCCAGGTCTTTGTAGTTTTCGAAGAAATGCTCGATTTGCTTGATCAGCAGCTCGGGCACATCACCGATATCCTTGATGTCATCATAAATCGTGGTCAGTTTGCTGTGGGGAACGGCCAGCAGCTTGGCGTCCTGACCGGCTTCGTCGGACATGTTCAGCACGCCCACGGCACGGCAGCGGATAATGGCGCCCGGCACAACAGGGTAAGGAGTGATCACCAGCACATCCAGCGGGTCACCGTCTTCAGACAGGGTGTTGGGGATAAAGCCGTAGTTGGCCGGATAAAACATCGGGGTGGCCATGAAACGGTCAACCATTACCGCGCCCATGTCCTTGTCGACTTCGTATTTGACCGGCGAGCTGTTGGCCGGAATTTCAATGACTACGTAAAAGTCTTCGGGGAGGCTTTTTCCTGCCGGAATTTTGTCGAAGTTCATGTCGCGGGTTTCCTTGAGTTGAATTGCCAAAAAGTCGGGCGCCCCAAGACTCCGGAAGGGAGTGTGCCGGGGCTGAAAAAAATAAAGGCGGCAATTATAGGGAATTTTGACTGCGCACTCTAGCAACACTGTGATAGGGGATTGTCCGGTTTGGTGCTTTGCTGGCCATTTTGGTAAACTATACGGGTTTAACTTTCTGCAATGGCCGTATCCAGTTTGTTGGCCAGGCCCCTCCTCATCACTGGGTGATGAATCAGATCCCGGGGACGACCCCGGTGCATCTTCCTGTATTTCGGAGACGACTCCGTGTTTCCTGTTGGGAGAGTATCATGGCGTGGCTTGTGCTTTTTATTGCTGGCCTGTTTGAGATCGGCTGGGCCATTGGCCTCAAATATACGGAAGGTTTTACACGACTTTGGCCTTCGGTGGGCACCCTCGCCGCCATGGTGGTCAGCTTCGGGCTGCTCAGCTATGCCTTGAAGTTTTTGCCGGTGGGCACCGCTTATGCCGTCTGGACCGGGATCGGAGCGGTCGGCACCGCGGTGCTGGGCATTGTGCTGTTTGGCGAGGCGGCAACGGTGGCACGGATTCTCTGCATTGTGCTGATTGTGTCCGGAATTGCAGGGCTTAAGTGGCTGTCTTAGTCGGTGTCTGATGTCCGGTTGGGGGCAGAGACGTGGGAACTTAATCTGAATCAACGGCGAGGTAAGCAAGAGCGATGAAACAGCCTACCTTTGTGATCAAGGCCGGCCCGCAAGCCCTGGCCCGGATCCGGTCCGAGGGCATTCGTCCCGACCAGTTCCGGGTGATGGTGGGGGCCTCGGGCGGTCCCAAATGGTTTATCCTGAGTGGCCTGGACCGCTACCTGGCAGGTGAATTCTTTAAGGGGCGCCAGCAACCGCTGCATTTGCTGGGATCTTCCGTCGGGGGCTGGCGGATGGCCGCCCATGCCAGTGCTGATCCTTACCAAGCCTTAACCTTCTTTCGGGACCATTATCACAACCTGCGCTACGCTCCCAAGTCGAGCGCTAGCGTTATTTCCCAGTCCAGCCGCGACATGATCGCCTCGTTTATTGGTGAGGATGGCGCCCAGAGCATTTGCAACAACCCAGTGTTCAAACTGCACCTGATTACCGCCGGCTGCCGGGGCTGGACCGGCCATGAGGCCAAGCCCTTGCAGTTGTCGGGGCTGTTCCTGGCGGCTACCGCCAACGCCATGAACCGGCGCTGGCTGTCCGGCTTCTTCCATCGCTCGCTGTTTCATGTGCGCGACAGCGATGCCCCCTTTCTGAACCTGCAGGATTATCCGACCGAAAAGGTCTCACTGACCCCGGACAACCTCCCCAAGGTTTTGGAGGCCACTGGCGCCATTCCCTTGGTATTGGAAGGAGTCAGGGACATTGCGGGGAGTCGCCACCCGGTGCATCGTGATGGCGGCATCGTGGATTATCACTTTGACCTGCCGTTTGCGCCCCAAACCGATGACCTGGTCTTTTATCCCCATTTCTACAGCAAGGCGGTGCCTGGCTGGTTCGACAAAGGGCTGGCCTGGCGGCGACCGAAGGCGGAACACTACAGCAATGTGGTGATGATCGCGCCCAGTCCGGAACTGGTGGCGGCACTGCCTTACGGCAAGATCTCCGATCGCAAGGATTTTGACGAGTTCGACGATGATACCCGGATTCGCTACTGGCAAAAGGTGATTGATGCCAGTGAATGGCTGGCGGAAGAGTTTGCCGAGCGTTTCGAGCATCAACGTTGGGACGACGTGCTAATCGCCAGCTAACTCGTTATCTCCATTGACACCCATCGCCTGGTCGGCCACCACGGAAGAGGCCGGAACCGGGCAGCGTTGTCACGTCTGCGACTTCTTCCAGATCCTTTCATCCAGGGTGTCCCCGTCAGTTGTGCGCCACCCCGCAGTCATCAATGTCCAGAGCCCCTCGTCGTCCCGATGGCGCGCCTTGAGTATGATGGAATTTGCACAGTCCACTAATCAGAAGGTGCACTCCCTTGAAACGAAAGTTTGCCGTGATCGGGCTCGGACGTTTCGGCAGCACCATTGCCCTGGAGCTGGCTCGGCTGGGCAATGAAGTGTTGGGCATCGACTCGGATCGGCGTCGGGTTGACGAGATCGCCGATCATGTGACCTATGCCGCACTGGCCGATGGCGAGGATGAAAAGGCCCTGCGGGAGCTGGATGTGGCCAATTATGATGCCGTGATCGTGGCCATTGGCGAGAACATTGAAGCCAATGTGCTGTGCAGTCTGGTGGTCAAGGGGCTGGGGGTTAAGCAGGTGTGGGCCAAGGCGGTGAGCCATAACCATCACCGGATTCTGGCCAAGCTGGGCGTCAACCGGATCGTTCAGCCGGAGTTCGAGATGGGCCAGCGGGTGGCCCAGGCGCTGAATTATCCCATGGTGCTGGATTACATCTATCTGGGTCATGATCAGTATGTGGTGGAGGTTCGGGCCACGGAGCGGATTGCAGGACAGACCTTGGGCAAGCTCGATTTCTACGGACGTCTGTCGCTGAAGCTGCTGCTGGTGAAGCGGGACCGGAAAACCCTGGCACCACCGCCGGAGGACTGGCTGGTGCAGGAGGATGATCAGTTCCTGTTCGTGGGGGCGTTGGCCAATTTGCGGCTGCTGGCCCTTGAGCTATGAGGGAGTGGCTGCCCTGGGTCCGTCCCCCGCAGTTGCGTCGGCTGCAGCAAGGCATTATTGACCTGTCGCCGCCGCGGGTGCTGGCCCTGGCCTTTGCCCTGTTGGCGCTGCTGGGGATGGTGCTGCTGAAAACGCCGTGGGCGACCCGGACCTCCCTCAGCTGGCTCGATGCGCTGTTCACTGCCATGTCGGCGGTCACCGTGACGGGGCTGGTGGTGGTGGATACGGGGACGGTGTTCACCCTGTTCGGCCAATCGGTGCTGCTGGTGCTGATTCAGCTCGGCGGGGTCGGTTTCATGAGCTTTGCGGTATTGATCCTGCAACTGCTGGGCGGGCGCATTGGGCTGCACCAGCAAATCATTCTGCGCGAGGCGCTCAATCACACCTCACTGGGCAGCCTGATGCAACTGGTCAAGGTGCTGCTAGCAATCTCTCTGACCATGGAGGCGGTAGGGATGTTAATCCTGACGACCCAATGGGTGCCGGAGTTTGGGCTCTGGGAGGGGTTATATCGCAGCCTGTTTTATGCCGTGTCAGCCTTCAATAACGCAGGGTTTGCCCTGGATGGAGACAGTCTTTCCAACTATGCGGGCAATCCCGTAATCAACCTGTCGATCACGGTTCTGTTCATTACCGGCGGGTTGGGGTTTGCCGTCTTGGCCGATTTGTATCATACCCGGCGGTTCCGGTCGCTGAGTTTGCATACCAAGTTGATGCTGACGGGCAGCCTGATCCTGATCCCGGCGTCAATGCTATTGATCCTGCTGCTGGAGTGGCGCAACCCCGGCACACTGGCCGGTATGGAAAGCTGGGGAGAGCGGCTCTGGGCCGCCTGGTTTCAAGCTGTCACCCCCCGTTCGGCGGGCTTCAATACGCTGGATATCGAGGCCCTGCATCCGGCAACGGTCGCTTTGCTGACCGGGCTCATGTTCATCGGGGGAGGCAGCTCCTCCACGGCCGGTGGCATCAAGCTCACAACCTTTATCGTCCTGATTCTGGCGACACGGGCGGTGCTCAGGCAGCAGTCTGAACCGGTGGTGTTCGGGCGCGCGATCGGCCCGGAGACCGTGCTACGGGCGCTCGCCATCACGGTGATCTCCTTGATGGCCGTGGCGGCGGCCACCTTCCTGTTGACGATTACCGAGGCCTTTCCTTTCCAGGATATCCTGTTCGAAGTCATGTCGGGCTTTGCCACGGTCGGGCTCTCCCGAGGCCTGGCGCCGGAGCTTTCGGAGTTTGGCAGGGGAGTGATCATTGTCTGTATGTTCGTGGGCAGACTGGGACCCCTGACCCTGGCCTTCATTTTGACGACCCGTCGCAAGTCCAGTGTTCAGTACTCCCATGGTGAGGTCTATATCGGCTGACGCTTTTGTAATGCCGGAAGGCCAGGGTTGTTTTCCTGGAGGCGACACTTCACAACCTTAATAAGGTTGTCTTTAACGTGATCGCAAGGACGGCGGTACTGACATCTTGGATGTGTCGACAAGATGAAAGGGGTGTCGTTATGAATTTACCCATTCCCAACCGGCGGGCGGCAGGGCGCACGCTGGCCACCTTTCTCGAGTCCTATCGCCACCACGGTGGTGTTTTGGTGCTGGCTCTGTCCCCCGATGCGGTGCCCGTCGCCTATGAAATTGCCAGTGGCATTGATGCGGGGCTGGACTTGTTTCTGGTCCGGGAGTTGCCGGTTTTTGAACGGGCGGGGGGCTCTCCGGGAGCCGTGGTCAGTGATTTTGAGCCGGTATTCAACGAGGGCGTGTTGCAGGAGTACCCGGTCGGTAAATCCCGCTTGGGCGAAGCCGCGCGCCGTGAGCAACGGGCCTTATCCCTGCGAGAACAGACCTTACGGGGCGCGCGGCCTCGCCCAGAGCTCAAGGGGCGTTGTGTCATTCTGGTAGAGGATTGCTTGGCGAATGGCGCCCTGATCCGGGCGGCGGTCCGGGTGTTGCGGGATCATGATGTCGCCCGTTTGGTGGTGGCGGTGCCCGTGGCTTCGACCCGGGTGATGGATGAGGTGCAGGCTATTTCCGATGAGATTGCCTATATCGCCACCCAGGAGCCGTTTTTGGGGCTCGACTGGTGGTATGAAGATACACAGCCGGTGCCAGATGAAGAAGTGCGTGCCTTGCTGGAGCGTATCCCGCCCGGTCAGTGGAGTGGCACCGAGGGGGCCACGGACACCGGTCGCCCCTTATCAGTCTCCAGTCATGCCCTCCGTGAACCGGAAGTCTGGACCTGAACCGGAAGTCTGGACCTGAACCGGGGCGGCACTGCTGAGCCGCCTTGCGGTCTACCCCAAATGTCAGATCGTCGCTGAGTCGCTTTTTTGATGCGGGAGGGCTGTCGGTGCCTGCCCCGGCTCATTTCTGTGACGTTTCTCACTATAAGTAAACAATTCATTCTGTTACTTGCAGGGGCTATTCCTTAGACTCTGAAGGATTGCCCCGGTCTCCCCTGTAGGGGGGGAGCAACTTATTGATGAACAGTTGGGGATTACGTCAGTGCTTGACAAGGAATGTGGTCTGATCCAGGCGACGGGCGCGAGCGAGCAGCTTTCAGACGTCCGTGAAGAAACCAAAGTCGAAATTGAGTTGCGAGCACAGGAGGAGCGGCTGACCGCTGCCTTGACTGCCTCTGGAGCGGGCACCTATTACTGGAATCTGGCTGACGAAATCAAGATTGATGCAGCCTTGTCCCTGTTAATGGGGTTGTCCGCCGAGCCACGTTTGCTGACCCTGAAAGATTTCTGCGAGTTTGTCCATCCGGATGACCGGGCATTCTTTTGGGAAGAGAACCAGCAATTAGCCCGGCAGGAAGGTGAGTTTGAGTCCGAGTATCGCCTGTTGCTCGCGGACGGCACGGTCCATTGGCTGTTTGATAAAGGGCGAGTGGTTCGGGGGCCGGATGGTCAGCTTCATCATATGACCGGCACTTGTGTGGACATCACCTCCCGTAAAAAAATGGAGGAGGAGCTGCGGGCTAGCCAAGCCTGGCTACGCAACGCCTTGTCCGTCGGTCGGATGGGAACCTGGCAGCTTCATCTCGACACCAAGATGGTGGTGGCCTCGGATGGCACGGAACCCCTCTGGGGCTTCGACGTGCAACGAGTTCGGCCTTTGGAGGATTATTTGAGGCTGATCCACCCCGATGATCTGCTCCTGGTGAATGAGGTTCTGGCGAACCTTCCGCCCCAGTTTCGACTGGAGTTCCGGGTGCGCCCGCCGGGTCGGGAAGAGATGATCTGGCTGGCGGTCCAGGGCGAGCGGGAGCTGGATCCACAAGGCCGGCCCCTTTCTTTGATGGGCGCGGTCTCGGATATTTCCTCCCATAAACACACCGAGCAAATGCTACAAAACCAGACGCTGGAGCTGGAGGCCCGGGTTCGCGAACTCAATTGTCTGCATGCGGTTTCCCGGTTGATTCAAGCCCAGGGTACCCTGGACCAATTGCTACAGCAGGTTGTTGACGTCATCCCGGCCGGCTTTGCTCGTCCCCACAATGTTCAGGTGCGCCTGACCTGCGAAGGTAAGGTGTTTCAATCGCCTGGTTTCAGGCCGGGTAGGGCGAGCCTGTCGCAGGAACTTCGGGCCCAGGAACAGGTCGTCGGTCACCTGGAGATACACCGCGTGATGCCGGAAGCCAAGGACGGCGAAGTGGAGTTTGGCTACGGAGAGCAGACCCTGCTGCCGGCCCTGGCCAAGCCCTTGAGCCGGGCCATTGAAAAAGCCCAGGTGCTGCGGGCGCTGAGTGAGAGCGAGGATCGCTGGCGGACGATGATGGGGGCCCTGGCCGAGGGCGTTGTGCTCTTTGACCGTGACGGCAGGGTGCAGGTCTGGAATCGGAGCGCGGAGCGTCTGCTGGGCTGTGAGCTGATGAAGGGGCAGTCGTTGGAAGGCATCCTCGGGCTCGTCCTGCGGGAGGATGGCACAGCGTTTCCGGTGGCCGATTTTCCCGCCCAGGTGACGCTGCGTACGGGAGTGGCCTGTGACGATGTCGTGGTGGGGCTAACCCGCCCCAGCGGCCTGATTTCCTGGTTGTCGATCAATTCCCGCCCCCTGTTTCGAGGAGAGGATCAGGAGCTGTATGGCGTGGTGGTGTCCTTTACGGAGATTACCGAGCGCAAGCTGACGGAAGAGACGATTCGCCGGGAGGTGGAGGCCAAGGAGCTGGAGCGCCGTCGACTGAGCGCGGTGTTGGATTCTCTCCCCGTCGCGGTCTACATCGCCGACCAGAATGGCGAGCTGCTGCAAGCCAGCACGGCTGCCGCTGAACTTTGGGGAGAAGTGCCGCTGCCCACGAGTCTGGCCCGTTACCATTTGGATTATCCGGCCTACTGGGCCAAGACTGGACTCCCGGTCGGGGCAGGGGAGTGGGGGCTGGCCCGGGCGGTACAGCAAGGCGAGGTGGTTCGCGCCGAAGAAATGGACATTGCCCGTAGCGATGGCTCACGTCGGACCATTATCAATTACGCGCGCCCCATTCATAATCAGGATGACACCATAGTTGGCGGCGTGGGCGTGAGTGTGGATATCACCGAGCGCAAACAAAGCGAGGTGGAGCGGGCTCACCTGGCGGCCATTGTCAAAGCCTCGCCTGATGCCATTGTCAGTACCGACCTGGAAGGACGGATCACCTCCTGGAATGGCGGCGCGGAGCAGATTTATGGCTACTGCCCGGAAGAAATCCTGGGGCAGAGCATTGCCGTGCTGATGCCGCCGGAGTGTCAGGATGAGCTGGAAATGATCCTGAAAGCCATTGCCCGCGGCCAGGGGGTGACCTACTTCGACTCGGTGCGCCTGAATAAGCAGGGAGAGCGAATCGATGTGTCCGTCGCGGTCACCCCGATCACCGATGGCACCGGTAAAGTGATGGGCGCGGCCAAGATCGACCGCAACATCTCCGAGCGTAAGCGTCTGGAACAGCAACTGCAATACGATGCCTTCCATGACCGTCTCACTGGAGTGGCCAACCGCTCCTTGTTTATGGATCGCCTGGAACATGTGGTGGCACGGGCCGAGCGGTTTGACGAGCGGTTTGCCGTGTTCGTGATGGACATGGACAACTTCAAACTGATCAATGACAGCTTTGGCCATCTGCTGGGAGACAAGCTGCTCTGCGCCTTCGTCAACCGGATCCAGGAATTGTTGCGCCCGGTGGATACTTTATCCAGGTTTGGCGGTGACGAGTTCACCCTGCTACTGGAAGAGATCGAAGATCAAACGGCCGTGGAGCAGGTCGCCAGCCGTATTCTGGAAGCCTTGCAGCGCCCCTTTATGCTGGACGGCCATGAAATCCTGGTCGGCTCCAGTATCGGCATCATGCTGGGGGATGCGGCCTGTCGCAATGCGGATCAGGCATTGTTGGACGCTGATGTGGCGCTTTATGAAGCGAAACGTCAGGGTAAAAACCAGTATGTGGTTTTTGATGCCCGCATGCGGGGCGAGAAGGTGTCCCGGTTGTATCTGGAAGCGGAGTTGCGCCGTGCCCTGCAGGAAGTGGATCTGACCGTGCAGTATCAGCCGATTATCAACCTGCAGACCAATCAGGCCGTCGGCTGTGAGGCCCTGGTTCGCTGGGTGCACCCGGTAATGGGGGAGGTTGATCCGTCCCGGTTTATCGATGTGGCGGAGGAAACCGGGCTGATTTCATCACTGGGGCGCTTCGTGCTGGATCGGGCCTGCGCCAGCTTGGCGGAATGGCTGAGCACCAAAGCTTTTCCGGCGGATTTTTATGTCAGCGTCAATGTGTCGCCCAAGGAGTTCTATAGCCGGGATCTAGTGCCTTTTATTCAGTCGATCCTGGGCAAGCATCAATTGCAGGGCGCCAATCTCCGTCTGGAGGTCACCGAAAATGTCATCATCCGCCATGATCGTGAAGCAGCGGCTATCCTGCGCCGGCTTCAGAGCATGGGGATTCATACCTGCCTGGATGACTTTGGAACCGGCTATTCGTCCTTGAGTTACCTGCACCAGTTGCCGTTCAATATCATCAAGGTGGATCGTTCCTTTATCCAGAGCCTGACCGAAAAGAGACAGAGTCGGGAAGTGGTGCGCTCTATCCTGGGGCTTGCCGAAGCGTTGGAAATGCAGGCGGTGGCTGAAGGAGTGGAAACCCCGGAGCAATTGGCCTACGCCCGGGCGCTGGGGTTTCGCTGGGTGCAGGGCTACGTGTTGCACCAGCCTTTGGAGCGGTCCGAGATGGTTTCGTTGTTTGAGAGTAGTGCCTGATAGTGAGTTCTGTAAAACGGCTGCTGATTCTGGCCCATGCGCCTTCCCCCCGGATTCAGGCGATGGTGGAGGCCATGCTGCGTGGAGCGCGCCACCCGGAGATTAGCGGTGTGGAGGTACAATGGCTGGCGCCCTTGCGGGCCGGGCCGGATGATGTGCTGGCCGCGGATGCCATTATTCTGGGAACCCCTGAAAACCTGGGGTACATGAGTGGTGCTCTCAAGGACTGCTTTGACCGGATCTATTATCCCTGCCTGGAACATACCCAAGGCAAACCCTATGCCCTCGTCATCCGTGCCGGACATGACGGGACTGGAACCCGGCGCGCGGTTGAAACCATCGTCACCGGGCTGCGCTGGCGGGCGGTACGTGAGCCTTTGATTTGTCGGGGCGAGTTCCAGGAGGCATTTTTGGAGCAGTGTGAGGAACTGGGGATGTATATGGCGGCAGGTCTTGAAGCAGGCATGTTTTAGATCAGGGCCTGTAGCCATAATGGCGTGAAATCGCTTCCTCGGACGGTTCAATTCAGGGCAAATGACCTGTAGGCTGACACAATGCTCGAGGCTTTGATTGTGACCGGGTTAATAAAGGATTCCCCTGATGAGCAGAGACCTATCCCGATGGCGGCGAATGCTCGCTGTAAACCTGTGGTGTGTGATGGTGCTGGCAACGTCCGTCTTTGCGGCAGAGAGCAGCTCGCAAGCCCCGGCTGTGAAGCAGATAAAACTGGCAACCCTGGAGTGGCCGCCCTATGTTGGCAAGAAGCTGAAGCAGCAAGGTTATGTGCATGAGGTGGTGGTCACGGCGCTAGAGCGGGTCGGATATGAGGTGCAGATCCAGTATGTCCCTTGGCCCCGTGCGCTGCGTGAAGTCAGCCTGGGCGAAGTAGATGCCATCTTTCCAACCTATTACACCCCTGAGCGTAGCCGGCAGCTTGCGTTTTCCGAACCGTTCGCCGGAGGGCCGGTCGGTCTGTATAAGCGTCGGGACACGCCCGCGACTTATCCGGTTGACCCGCGCTCCAACCCGGTGGCGGCCCTGCGTGGCGTGCGTGAGTACTCCGTCGGCGTCGTGCGGGGCTATGCGAATCCCCTTGCCCTGGAGAATGTCGACTTCCTCACCCAGGAGGCGGCCAAGAATGACCTCGTCAATTTACGCCGGTTGTATCACAAGCGGGTAGACCTGATTGTGATCGACAAGTTCGTGGCGGACTACTTGCTTGAAACGAGCCTCAAGGAATATCGGCCGGAGCTGGAGTTTATGCAGCCGCCCCTGGAGATCAAATACTTTTATCTGGCGTTTTCACTCAAGGACCCCAATCACCAGGCCAAGCTGAAAGCCTTCAATCGGGGCTTGGCGCTGATCCGGGAAGACGGGACGCTGGATCGGATCTATGAGCGGCACGGCATGCGCTCGGTGCTTCACTATGAGCATGAGTTGTCTTCTACCGGGCTTCAGGAAAAAGCGGAGCCAGCCAGCCCCACAACGGCTCCCTGACTCCACCTCGGTGGCTTGGTTGTCTCCCGAAGAATGGGAGATTAGAGTGTGGGAATAACTGGATTGCTTTTGAGCCCGAGGGTTCAGGGTTGGTTCCAGGCCCCAGGAGCGCCATGATGCTCGACCGCTTTCCCTTGCTTTGTCTCTTGATCTGTTCACTGGCCCTGACTGCCTGCAGCAGTGTGCGGGTGGTGCAGGATTATGATCCCAATGTGGATTTCACCGCCTTGTCAGGCTGGCAATGGCTGCCACCCCCGCAGGCTGACCAAGCCAAGCCCTATAATTTGACCGAACGCCGGGTCGCCAAAGCCCTTGAGGAAGTTCTTGCGGCCAAGGGCTACGCTCCCGTTCCGGATAGCCCTGACTTTTATGTGACCTTTCGTACCCGAATCGAGGAAGAAGTGAATGTCGATTTCTTCTATGACTCCTTCGGTTATATGTATGGCCCCTGGTGGCGGGGGTACGGGCCGATGTGGGGACCACGGGCGGTCGTGACGGAGACGGAAAAGGCCGTGATTGTGATTGATCTGGTACAACCGGGTCGCGCGGACGCGCCTCGGGAGTTGATATGGCGCGGAGTTGCCAGCTATCTCTGGCAGGATGGCGCCACGCCGGCCGAACGCATGGCCAGGGTGCGTGAGGCGATCCAGAAACTGTTTGAGGAGTTTCCGCCCCCCTCTTAGCATCCTGTCGCAAAGGCCTCATCATGCCCCAGCAGCCGCCTGACATGTTGGTGAATGAGAATCCCGCCGTCGATTTCGGTCCGTTGCGGCTTTACGCCATTGTCCAGGGCCAGCGGCCGGCCCGGCCGCGCTGGAACAACCAGTACCCCTTCAAGCATCGGCCGCAACCCAGTAATGCAGCGGTTTGTCCCAAGTTGTGGCGAGGCTATCTGGCTTATTATCGGCTGACGGAGGAGGGGCGCTTGATGCTGGAGCGTTACGAGTACCCTTTTGATCAGACTCAGCCGGCGGATGAGGTGAATGAGAGGCTGGAGGGAGACTTTTGGCTCCTTATGAAAGAATCCTTTTATGGCAACTGCACCTTTGTTCCTTTTGTGAACGGCCAGATTCAGACCGAGCGCCAGCTGTGGCAACAAGCCCCCAACGATTTGGGCGTGGAAAAGCCCCGGAAGCTCAGGCCTCGGCGTCCCCGGGTGTTTTAGTTGATCCACCTTCAGTAGCCTTTAAGCCCCCACGCCTTCGCCCCGGCGTTGTTCACTGATGGTCACTTTCTCGATGCTGGCTTCGGGGTGATGCTGTTTGATCAGAGCGGTCACCTGGTGTTCCCGCTCGGGAGGAAGATCCACCAGCATCAGCAGGGATCCCTTGTTGATGTCATCCTGGTATTTCTTTACTTTGACATCCTGTACCGACACACCAATCAGGGTGCTGGACCAGACCCCAAACAGGGCCCCGAAAACGGTCAGGGCGAGCACCGTGGCGGCAATGCTAAAGGGTTGATCCACCGGCAGGAAAATTGATGCCACAATACCGGCAACAAAACCAATCGGCGCACCATACATCAGGCCACGTTTGCTGGCCTGCACCAGGTCGCTGGTCTGGCGTACGTCGGCCTTGTTGAGGTCCAGCTTGTCCAGCAGAACCTGATTTTTGCAGACAATCCGGATGTGTTCTTTCCGAATGCCCAGATCATTGAGCTCATGGGCAATGGAGACGGTGCTAACCGCATTAGGGGTGAGAAAGTACAAGCGCTGCATGCGGGGCCTCCTCAATGGTGTGGGTTAGGGATTCACTCCAGGGCTGCCTCAAGGTTTGCGGTACTCAGAGCTACCTAGAATACAGTAAAAAACAATTCATCCGCAGGAGAAGCGAGCATGCAGGAGTGTGAGGCACCAGCGAAGTCCGAGCTGGACCGTGGACAGCGTCCCTTGACTGGAGCGGGCTCTGGTCGATCAGGTCTTCCAGCTGGCTGGGCGGAAATCTGGCGCTGGTTGATGAGAGTCCAGTTTTTCGTTTTGACCGCCATTGCCACTTATTTATCTCTGGTTCCCAAGCCGGGCGCTGTGTTTGAAGCTTCTCCCGACAAGTTCTTGCACCTGTTGTGCTGGGGCGTGTTACTGGTGTCCTTGTGGCTGGCCTCGGGGATAAAGGGCTTTCGGCTATGGATGATCCCGGCGTTGTTTGGCTATTCGGTGTTGGTGGAGATTGGCCAGATTTGGGTGCCCAACCGGTTCTTTTCCTATGCTGACATTGTCGCCAACGGAGCCGGTATCCTGCTGGCCTGGCTCGGGACCTGGGTGGTTACCCGAGTTACAGGAAAAAACCATTTCTGACAATGTTTTGCGATGCTCTTCGGGGCTGGTGAAGTAACATTGCCCAACAGTGTCTCTGATGGGCGCCAGTGCGCAATGGTCTGGGCTAGAGGACTGTTCCGCACGATCCTGCCTGATGAAAAGGAGCTGCCGCCATGAGGGTGGCCAGCTCGGCAGCCTTTGTTCTCCTACGGTGGAAGCAGTCGAAATCCAGGTCCGGTGTGCTGATGTTTCTGGACCCTGATGCGTTCGGCGAAGAGAAATACATCAATGCAATATTCAACAAAGTGGCTCGCCAAGTGGTGTTTGGCCATATGGGTTGGCCTGTTCGGCTTTTTCGGTGCGATCTTGCCACTGCGGGCGGATCCGGCAGCTGCCAGTCTCCTGGATGACTGGTACTGGCATGCTTTTTTCAGTCAGGGATTGGTTTATACCTCCGACAATCATTTTGCCGGCCCGTCGGATGACGATATTTCCACGGACTTCACGGAGGTGGGGCTGATTGTCGGCGGCCATCTCTCTGATGAGGTGCAGGTGGTTGCCCAGGTCTTGAGTCACAACCTGGGTGCCATGAGCGATGGCAGCTTGCAGCTCGACTACGGCTTTGTGAGTTATCAGCTCCTGTCAGACTGGGACCGCTCTGTCGGTGTGAAAGTGGGAAGGGTGCGCTCACCTTATGGTTTTTTTAATGAAACCCGAGACGCCGCCCATACCCGTAACAGTATCCTGTTGCCGCAAAGTATCTATATGGATCGGCTCAGGAACCTGATCTTTGCCCGGGATGGGGTCCAGCTGTTTGGCAGTGTCCAGTCGGGGAAGAGTTTACTGAGCTGGGATTTGGTCTATGGCGAAATCCAGATCAACGAAGAGTACCTGTCCGAGGTGACGCGGGATCAAAGGCTGCCCGGGAAGGTGGACGTACCCTATCAACCCATGGCCCGGCTCATCTGGGACTGGGATGCTGGGCGAGCCCGGTTGGGAGTGACCTACCATCCGCTGAAATACCGTTACAAGGCGGCTGTGACCGATCTCTACAACAGCGGCATGCTGGAGTTTGGGGGCTGGATATTTTCCGCGGAATATAACACGGCGGCCTGGACCCTGATCGGGGAGTATGCGATTACCAAGAGTGAGCTGGACGAGATTCTGAGCGAGCAGTCACCGAGGCCATTGTTTAACAACAGGGCCCATAGTTATTACCTGCAGGGGATCTATCGGTTTATGCCGGGCTG
>CAZEWG010000001.1:2740-22687 GCA_964514485.1 uncultured Pseudomonadales bacterium | reverse complement strand
CCGGGCTGTGCAGTTTTTTCTTGTTGTTTGCTGAGTGCGCCCAGAGTGTTCAGCTGATTGCTCATGAATCCGTACCCGTGACGCAGTTGAGTCTTAAGGAGCTGCGCGCGATTTACACGATGCGTATGGATCATTGGGACCAAGGCCTCAGGATCCAGGTTTTTACATTACCTCAGCGAAACGAGGTCTATCAGCGTTTTTGCAAGAGTGTGCTGCAGGTGTTACCCCATCAATTGCAGGCCACTTGGTATCGATTGGTTTTTTCCGGCATGGGGCGGGCTCCGGTCGAAGTCGGGGATGAACAAGCCATGATTGAGCAGGTACGTACAACCCCTGGCGCTATTGGATACCTGGAGAAGGACTATGCCCTGTCTGATGAACAACAGATTAAAGTTATTCAGCTCCAGCTTGAATGACCGTGTGTTGGTGAGTGTAAATCCTTGCTTCATCCCGAGTGATGCCTCTGAAACCGTTGAGGGACGGAACGCTCAGGGGCTGTATCAACCCTTTTATTGTTTTTAATCAACGATCATGCCATCTGTCTCTTCTCGCAGCCCCCGTTTTTTAAGTCTCAAGTGGAAGGCCTTTTTTTCGATCGGGCTCCTGCTGGCTCTGGTTTTTATTGGCTTCATTGTGTTCAGCTCTGCCTACCTGCGTGCCCAGTTTGAGACTACTCGAGACCGGTTTGCACAGATTCATATCCAGCAACTGGAAACCGTGGCGCAGCTTTCCATCACGCAGATGCGCCAACTGTTGTCGGGCGTCGGGTCCGGGGCGAGCCTGCGTCAGGCGATCAGTTTGAACGATCCGGAACAGTTTGAAGCCTCCCTCACCGAATTTTTCTGGGCGATGCAGCTGGAAACCAGCATCAATGGGTTTGCCGTCTATTCCGATCAAAATGAAAAACTGGTGGCATTAGGGGAGCCGGTTCAGGCCGCGTCGCTCATTGAGTTGGCGAGACGGGATGAGCACCCCCATGCGGATATGGTGTGCAGCATGGATGTTTGCCGGCAGGTGATCGCCATGCCAGTGCTGATTCTGGATCGGATCTTCTTCCTGGTGGCCAGTGCTGCCGTGACCGATATCATGATCCAGTTCGCCGAGATGACCGGGGTTGATCTGGCGGCCTTGTTTCCCAAGGAGCATCGCTCTGAGGAGGTTGAACGACAGTTGATGAACTGGCAGCGCAGTGTCGCCATCGTGACGCGGGCGGAACACAATCTGGCGTTGCTGCAGGAAGTCAGTAACCAGCATTCACTGGCTGCCATGCTGGAAGCCCCGTTGATTCTAAAGGATGGGGGGCGCACCAAAGAGTTGCGGACACTGCCCTGGCGCGGCATGGAACTGGTGTTCATCGAGGATATCAGTGAGTCAGCTGACCGAATCCGTGCGGCCATTTTTAACAGTCTGCTATACGGTCTGGTGGCGCTGATGCTGGCTGAGCTGCTCCTGCTGTGGATTTTGTGGGGGCCAATGACCCGGTTGCGCCAGATTAGTTCTTATTTGCCGTTGCTGGCGGAAAACCGCTTTCAGGAAGTTCAGAGCCGGCTGCCCAAGCGCAAGGGGCGGCGGCCTACCAAGGATGAGACTGACGTTCTGCTGTCTACCGCCAAACGACTCGGTCGTCAACTGGAAACCATGGGTAACCAGCTCCAACGGCACAACCAGGAGCTGGCAACCCGGGGGATTGAGCTGAAGAACGAACGGGATTTCGTGCAGCAACTGCTGAATACCATTCCGGCCATGGTGATGCTGCTGGACCGCACCGGTCAGATTTCCCTGATTAACCTGCATGGCGCGGAAATGACGGGCTATGCGCAGCCTGAGTTGGAAGGGGCGGCGGTGGAGTTGTTGATCCGGGATGGCAGTTGGAGCAGCGAGCTCAAACCGCAGCTGGATGACTTGCTGGAAGAGCGGGTGCATAGCCTTCAGTATGAAGGGGAGGTGGTGTGCTGGGATGGTCGCGCTCTCCATATGTCCTGGCACTTTGCCCTGGCCTTCAACCCGGTGAATCAGGAGCACTCGGTGCTGGCGGTGGGCATTGATATTACCGCGCGCAAGCAGGCGGAACAGCAAATGTCCTGGCTGGCCAGCCATGACGCCTTGACCGGGCTTTACAACCGCCGCAGCTTCAGTGCTGAGCTGGAGCGGGTTTTTGAGGCGGCGAGAGCCAATGACACCCTCAGTGCGCTGATATTTTTCGATCTGGATCAGTTCAAGGATGTCAACGACACCAGTGGACACCAGGTGGGCGATCAGTTGCTGAAGCGCATCGCCAGCAAACTGATGGAAATTGCCCGCACGGAAGATTTTGTGGCGCGTCTGGATGGGGATGAGTTTGCCGTTATCCTCAAGGAGGTAGAGCCTGAGCACTTGCCCGCTGTGGCGGAGCGATTCTCCCGCGCCCTGTCCCAGGTCCAGGTGGAAGGTCGTGGCCACCTCCATCGCTGTACGGCCAGTCTGGGTGTTGCCCTGATCCCCTGGCATGGTGATACGGTGGAGGATCTGGTCGCCAATGCGGATCTGGCCATGTATCGGGCCAAGGAAGCGGGCCGTAACCAGTGGCAGATGTTTGATCCCAAGGAGGATACCACCGAGCGGGTCAGGGAGCGGGTGTACTGGAACGAGAAAGTGACGCAGGTTCTGAAAACCAGCGACTTCCAGATCCACTTCCAGCCGATCTTCAACTTGAATGAAGGGAGCGTCTCCCACTACGAAGCCCTGTTACGGGTCTATGACGGGGACGGACAGGTCGCGACAGGGCTGTTTATTCAGGCCGCGGAACGGAACGGCTCAATTCACGTGTTGGATGAACGCATTATTGAACGGGTGATGCAGCACCAGGCGGAACTGGTCAGCCGGGGGATTCGGGCCAACATCGCGGTGAACCTGTCAGGGGCCTCGTTCCAGAATCCGGAGCGCCTGCTGGGCCATATCAAACGTCTGCTGGAGCAATATCAGGTTCCCCCGGAGCTGCTGATTTTTGAAATTACCGAAACGGCGGCGGTGAAGGATATCAGTGCCACCCGTCACCATATCATCCAAATGCGGGAGCTGGGCTTCAAGTTTGCGCTGGATGACTTCGGGGTGGGCTTTTCCTCTTTGTTCTACCTGAAACAGTTGCCGGTCGACTTCGTGAAAATCGATGGCTCCTTTATTCGCAACCTGTGCCAGGAACCCGATGATCAGGCCCTGGTGCAGGCCCTGGTGCAGGTGGCCCGGGTTTTCCGACTCCAAACCGTGGCGGAGTTCGTGGAAACCCAGGCGATTGCGGATCTGCTCCGTGAGTTCAAGGTGGACTACGCGCAAGGCTATCACTTTGGCAGGCCGCGCTCGTTTGAAGAGACCTTTCCTTCGAACCTCTGAACCTTTCCTTCGAGCCTCTGAAATAAGGGCGAGAGAGGGGCGATTTTGATCTCAAACAGGGTTCAGGAGTTCGGGGTGTCGAACTCCTGAATCGAGGGAGAAGGCAGGCCTTCAGCGCCTGGCGTTTTGCAGCTCCTGCACCAGCACTTCTACCAGGCTCGCAGCCGGTAGGGCTCGCGCCAGCGGCGCGCCTTGTCCGGCCCACTGTACGGCGAACTCATCACTGCCCTGCTTGCTGGCTGCCCCATTCAAGGCCTTGGCGGCCTCATAGGTAATGGGGTAACTCGGCAAGGCAGGGGCATCCGCTCGACCCAACTCCTCAAAGAGACGATTGACCATTCCCCGTGCGGGACGTCCGGAAATCGCGGCACAGATCCGGGTTTGATAAGCCCGCTCGCTTTGCAGGGCCTGACGGTATTGGGAATTGGCCGAGGACTCCGGGCAGAGGATAAAGGCGGTTCCCATCTGGACGCCGGCGGCTCCCAGTTCCAGGGCGGCGGCAATGCCGCGACCATCCATCACTCCACCGGCGGCGATCACGGGCAGATTGGTGCTGCTGGCCAGCAGTCGGACCAGGGCGAAGGTGCCCAGCAACTGGTCCTGGTCCGGTTCAAAGACGCCTCGGTGACCACCCGCCTCAACACCCTGTGCCACCAGGGCATCCACCCCTGCGGCTTCGGCAAGCTTGGCTTCAGCCGGGCTGGTCACGCAGGCCAGGGTCACCATTCCCTGGCGTTGCAGGGCTTCAATCCAGGAACGGGGCGGTAGCCCGAAATGGAAACTGACCACCTTGGGGCGCTCTTCAAGCAAGACGTTGAGAACATCTTCAGCGACCAAAAAACTCTGGTAACTTTCGTTGATCGAGGCGGGTGGCTCGGCGCCAAACTCACGAAACAGCGGCGCCAAAAAGTTCAGCCAGGCACTTTCCCGAGCAGCATCCGCCATCGCCGGTTTGTGACAGAACAAATTGACGTTAAACGGCGCTTTGGTCAGCTCTCGGGTTTGACGGATCAGTTCGCGGGCCTGTGTGGCGTTGCTCGCACCCAGGCCGATCGAACCCAGGGCGCCGGCATTGGATACGGCCGCCGCCAGTTGCGGGGTGGAAACGCCCACCATGGGAGCCTGGATGATGGGATGGGAGATGCCGAGGGTGGCGAAGATGTCGGTTGCAGTCATAAGTCACCTGAGAAACGAGGCCGGAGCCCAGAAGGATACCACGGGAAAGCGCGCTTTGAGCGCGGGGCGGGAAGGTGCCGTTAAGCTGGATCTTGTTCGCCAAGTATCTACAATGGACGCTCTTCTGGCCCATGACGTTTCGGAATTCCTGTGAACCCTGCAGTCTTGATCTGTCCTCTATGTGAGGGCGCTTTGACCTTAACGGAGCGGCAGCTGATCTGCCCTAACCGACACAGCTTTGATATTGCCCGCCAGGGATACGTGAACCTGCTGCCGGTGCAGCAGAAGCGCTCCAGGCATCCGGGCGACAGCAAAGCCATGGTGGTCGCCCGAAGCCGGTTTTTAAACTCGGGCATCTACCAGCCGATTGCCCAGCAGTTGACCGAACGGGTCCGCTCCCTGTGGGGAGAAAAACAGGCCCTGCGTTTGCTGGATGCGGGCTGTGGAGAAGGCTACTACTTGGATTACCTGGTTCGAGCCTTGTCATCACGGGGGACGCTGGATGCGGTGGGAATGGACATCTCCAAGGAGGCGGTGGCCGCCGCGGCCAGGCGAAGCCAGCAGATTAGCTGGGTGGTTGGCAGCAATGCCCGCCCGCCACTGGTTCCGGGCCTGGACCTGATCCTCAGTGTGTTCGGGTTCCCCAGTTACGAAGGCTTTCAGCCGCTGTTAAAGCCCGGGGGTCACATTGTCTTGGTGGAGCCGGGGCCGGATCATTTGATTGAGCTGCGCCAGGTCATTTACCCGACGGTCAAGCGGAATCCACCGCCTGAGCTGGATCAAGCCGAGCGCCTTGGCTTCCAGCTCACAGACACACAAAGCCTGCAATATCAAACCGCCGAATTGGATCACGGCCAAATTCAGGATTTACTGCAGATGACGCCTCACCTATACCGCGCTACGCGGGAAGGGAAAGAAGCGGCCAGTCGTCTGGAAACCATCCAATTAACCGTGGATGTGGTGTTCAGGACACTGGAACGTCAGACCTGAAACCGTTTTCCGGGCGCGACCGGTTTGGCTTGCACGGCTGTTCCAGAAGTGTGAGTTGCTGCTCATCCCGGCAAACCTTCTTTTCCGGCCACTTCTCGCCGGATTTTGGCATGTTAGTATACAAATGTTCTACAGGCCGAAATTGGAAGGCTCTCACGCAATGGAGGCGCGACCAGTAGAACATAGATCCTGTCCGACAATAACAAAAAGGAAAAACCTATGTCTTTCTTCAAGAAGGGGCGCCTTGTTCTGATGGCGGGGCTGGTGACCACGGCTCTGATTGCTGCGCAACCTGCTGCCGCCAGCCTGTTTGACCGCCTGTTCGGCAATAAAAATTACACCAAGACCAAATATCCGATCGTGCTGGTGCACGGCTTCTCCGGCTTCGATCAGCTGTTTGGCGTGGTGGATTATTTCTATCGTGTTCCCGAGGCCCTGTCCAAGGACGGCGCCAAAGTGTTTGTGGCCCAGGTGTCAGCAGCGAACTCCACGGAAGTTCGGGGTGAGCAGTTACTGGCCCAGATCGAAGAGATCGTGGCAGTTACCGGGGCGAAAAAAGTGAACATCATTGGCCATAGCCATGGTTCACCCACCGCTCGTTATGTTGCGGGTGTGCGCCCGGATCTGGTGGCGTCCGTCTCCAGCGTGGGCGGTGCCAACTGGGGCTCTGAAGTGGCCGATGTGGTGGGTATGATGGACCAGGTCAGCGACGGTGCGGTCCAGCTGATCGGTAACGCCTTTTTTAAATTCCTGGATGTGATCTCCACCGGCGGTCTGCCTCAGGATGTGGATGCATCCGTGCGTTCGCTGACGGTGGCTGGTAGCGTCGCATTCAACCGGGAATTCCCGGATGGGGTTCCCAGCACCCGTTGTGGCAATGATGGCGCCCACGAGGCCAACGGCATCCGTTACTATTCCTGGGGTGGCAACGCGCTACGGACCAATATCTTCGATCCCAGCGACGTCATTCTCAGCATCACCTCCCTTGCGTTCAGTGACGCCAATGACGGGCTGGCCAGTACCTGCAGCCAGAAACTGGGCAAGATCATCAGCCTGGATCACAACCATAACCATCTTGACCAGATGAACCATGTGTTGGGGCTCAAGTCCCGCAATGCCGCTGATCCGGTGGATCTGTATCGCCAGCAGGCCAATCGCCTGAAAAATGTTGGGCTTTAATTGACCATTGGGTAAGACCGGCTGGGAGTCGATGGGCTCCCAGCCGCCAAGGAGTTAACCGATCATGAAATTACGATCTGCCTGGAGCCCGATTTTTGGCGTCTTGGTGGTGGTGATTTTTGTCTGTGGGGGTATCTGGCTGGTCGGGGCCAATCCGTCAGAAGATGGGGGCCTGGGCGCTGGGGTGGAGAGTCCCTCGCCATGGCCGCAGCCTTTCTCGTACACAACAGGCGAACCCGCCAGTACTGCTGACCCCATACCTGCCCGCACCCTGCAAGCCTATCTCGCCAAACTCCCCATGGGCCACACCGTTGAAGACATCGATATTGATGGCCAGGTACGGATCGACCAAAACGGCAACCTGGTGTTGGATCCCGAGCTCCAGCGTTATCTGGATTTCTTTATCGGACTGACCCGTTCCCCGGAGGATGAACCGGTGATGAAGGAAGCCCTCGTGGCGGCCATGGGGCTCCAAGGAATACCGGAAGAGATTCAGGCGGAAGTGTTGGCGATTCTGGAAGACTACCTGGCCTACCGGCAGGCTTTGGAAGCCATGCTGCTTGAGGGCGAGTCCGAGGCGGTGCCCATTGGCCTGGAACAGGTGTTTGAGCGGGTCTACAGCCTGCGCCGTGAGCACCTGGGTAAAGATGTGGCGGAAGGCTTTTTTGGTGAGGAAGAGGCTGCCTTGCAGATCGTTCTCGCCCGCAAGCGCGCCATGGAAAATGAGGCCTTAAGCGAGGCCGAGCGTCAGCAAGTGCTGGATGCCATTGAGCAAAGCCGGCCCCCGGAGATTCGCGAGATCCGCGAACAGGCGGTCAGCGTGGTGAATGTTCGGCGCCAGGTGGAAGCCTTGCGGGAGCAGGGGGCCACGGAAGAGGAGATCTTTGCCGTCCGGGCGGCTCAATTCGGGGTTGAATCCGCGGAGCGCCTGGCAGAGCTGGATCGCGAGCGTCAGGCGTGGGAGCAGCGGTTGAGCACCTATCGGGAGCAGAAAGCCCAGCTTGAAGCGCGCGCCGATCTTTCCGCACCGGAACGGGAGCGGGCCATTGAGGCGCTGCGCAGTGAACACTTTGCCGAACATGAAGTGAAACGGGTGCGGGTGCTGGATCGTCTTTAGAGAGACCAAGTATTCAGCCTTGGCAAGAAATAGTTCAAGGTTTCGTCTTGGAAAAAAGGCTAAGCTCCGGTTCGCCCCGAAAGCGATGGGGCAGACAGGGATGTGACTAATGTAAAGGGACTTATTATGCAAAATCAATTTAGTGGCTGGGCTCCTCCACTCGTGTGGGGGCCATGGATTGATGTTGACCATCTATTTGGTATTGCAACAATAAAGTTGAAGTTCGCCACTCAATCCAATCTTGAATCTAGTTTTACTGTAGAGGTCGAATACTGGAACGGACAATGGCAGACAGATACGGTGGCTGTTCCTGGCCGAGGAGAACACACGTTTAGTACAGGGAATTGCGTTTGTTCTGTTCGTGTCAGAATGAAGAGCCACTCAGTGGGTCAACATGTCAGTATTGAGAGGGTTCAGCGCTGATGAAACGTGTGTTGTTTTGCCTGGGGCTGATGTTCCCACTGAGCGGTCTTACCGATGAACTCATTTTTCAAAAGGTAACGGCTGCGGCAAGTCTGAGTAGGGCGGATATTATTGAAGCCCGGTTAATCGAAAACGAGGCAGGCCAGGCTGTCCGGATCAGCTTCAGTGAAGCGGGTAAAGAAAAGCTGACCACGGTCCTGGATGAGGGCGACATGCAAATTAATTTGGTGATGGACGACCGGATTTTGTTGACCGCCCCGATCCCGCGACCCATGGCTCCCCCGGATTATTTCACAATCTCAGTTCAATCCCTCGCAGAGGCTCATGAGCTTTTGGAGTCTCTGAAGAAGGAATAGTGGCTGTAAGCATCCTCGGGCTAATTACCCAAGCCGAGACTTGCGATCATCCCCACAGCGGTAATCAACAAAAGCCCGCAAAACAGCAGTCGTAGCATCTTCTCCGGCATCCGGTTGGCCAGGCGTACGCCCCAGGACACGGTCAGGGCACCGCCAATGGCCAGCGGAATGCCGTAGTGCCAGTTCACCTCGTCGTGGCTGGCATAGGCGGTCAGGGCCACCAGGGTGCCGGGTGCCACCAGAGCTAACGCATGGGCCTGGGCCACCGCCTGACGCATGCCGAAGACGCCAGTTAGCAGCGGCGGCGCGAATACCGCACCGCCAATGCCGAACAGGCCTGAGATCCCCCCTCCGATTGCACCGACGAGTGCCAGCCATTTTTGCTTGAGCTTGGCAATGCCTGAGCTCGTCGACTGTTGGGTCAGGGTGCGAATCAGAAAGTGCAGCGCGATCACCACCACGAAGAGGGCAAAGGCCAGGCGCAGGGTGGCGGGATTCAGGGAGAGAGCGACCAGCGCCGCCAAATAGGTGAAGAGGACGGCACTGGCCGCCAGGATCAAGGCCTTTTTGGGGTTCAGGTTGCCCAACCGGTAGTTCCGCCAGAGTCCTTGAAGGACATTGGGAACCACCATCACAATGGCGGTTCCCTGGGCCAGCTGTTGGTCCATGCCAAAGGCCAGCCCGAGCACCGGGATGGCAAAGAGGCCGCCGCCAATGCCGAACAGTCCCCCCAGTCCGCCGATGAGACAACCGAGCGCAAACAGCAACAACAAGGTGAGGATACTCACGACAGACCTCTCGCAGAAAAGCGCAATGGTAGCACTTTTACCGGCTGGGAAAGATTACGACTGAACCTGGGCGATCCAGTCCTGCAGGTTGTAGTAGTTCGTTATCCGGGCGACTTTGCCATCACGGACTTCAAAAAAGGCGCCGGCGGGCAGCTTGTAGGTCTGGCCTTGGGCCTCCGGCAAACCTTCATCGGTCGCCAGATAGGTGCCCAGCACCGTGAATTCTGCCGCCGCCCGGGTGCCACTGGCGTCGGTCATCACCACCAAGTCAACGATCTGCTCCCGATAGTTGCGGTTCATGCGTTCCATAAAGGCGCTGAAGGCCGCTTTGCCCGTTTCGCGGGTGCCCTGGTTGATATCGTGGACGACATCATCGGTCAGCAAGCTCAGGAAGGTGCCCATATCCTGGGCGTTAAAGGCATCGTAGTAGCGTTGGATCAGATTTCGGGTGTTATCGCTCATGATTACTCCTGGTGACTGAGGGCAGACACCTGGGTCTGCCCCTGCAGTAGAACGATTGAACAGGTGATTTATCCGAGTAACGCCTGGGCATGGTGGCGCAGGTGATCGTCGATAAAGCTGGCGATGAAATAATAACTGTGGTCATAGCCCGGCTGCATCCGCAAGGTGAGCGGATAATTGCGGGCTGCGGCGGCACGCTCCAGGGCCTGGGGCTTGAGCTGCTTTTCCAGGAAGTCGTCCCGGTCGCCCTGGTCCACCAAAATCGGCAACTGCTCGGAGGTTTCGCTTAATAGCACGCTGGCATCCCACTCCCGCCAACGGCTGCGGTCATCGCCCAGGTAATTGCTGAAAGCCTTTTCGCCCCAGGGGCAGTCCATCGGGTTAGTGATGGGAGAGAAGGCAGAGACTGCCCGATAACGACCGGGATTGCGCAGGGCACAGATCAGCGCGCCATGGCCGCCCATGGAGTGGCCGCTGATGCTGCGGCGATCGGTGACCGGGAACACCTGCTCGATCAGTTCCGGCAGCTCCTTGACCACGTAATCATACATGCGGTAGTGCTTGGACCAGGGCTCTTGGGTGGCATTGACATAAAAGCCCGCCGCCAGACCAAAGTCCCAGGCGCCTTCCGGGTCATCGGGTACATCCGGCCCCCGGGGGCTGGTGTCCGGTGCGACGATGGCAATGCCGAGCTCCGCCGCCATTCGGTGGGCACCGGCTTTCTGCATAAAGTTTTCATCGGTGCAGGTGAGTCCGGACAGCCAGTACATCACCGGTACCTTCTGACCCTGCTCGACCTGCGGGGGCAGATAAATGGCGAATACCATATCGCAGTTCAGAGTCGGAGAGCTGTGCTTGTAGCGTTTGTGCCAGCCGCCGAAGCTTTTCTGGGCGCTGACGAGGGTAACTGATTCGTTCATGTTGGATCTCCATTTATTTCTTCCCCCTTTCGTAAAGGGGGACTGAGGGGGATTTCCAGCAGGCAACGGTGCATTTTCAGAGACTTTGTTCGGGTCTGCCAAAATCCCCCCTCACCCCCCTTTAACAAAGGGGGGAAGGTTTAGCTGAGACTTAGCGATCGTACAAAATCACCGACCGAATGCTCTTGCCTTCGTGCATCAGGTCGAACGCCTTGTTGATGTCTTCCAGACCCATGGTGTGGGTGATGAAGGTATCCAGCTCGAATTCGCCCTTGAGGTAGTCCTCCACGTAGCCGGGCAGCTCGGTGCGGCCTTTGACGCCACCGAAGGCAGAGCCACGCCAGACCCGACCAGTAACCAGTTGGAACGGACGGGTGCAGATTTCCTCGCCGGCACCGGCCACCCCGATAATCACAGACTCGCCCCAGCCCTTGTGGCAGCACTCCAGGGCCGAACGCATCACGTTCACGTTGCCGATACATTCGAAGGAGTAGTCCACTCCGCCGTCGGTCAGATCAACAATGACCTCCTGAATGGGACGGTCATAGTCTTTGGGGTTAATGCAGTCGGTGGCGCCCAGCTGCTTGGCGATCTCGAACTTGGCCGGGTTGATGTCGATGGCGATGATGCGGGACGCCTGTGCCTGAACCGCGCCAATGATCGCGGACAGGCCAATGCCGCCCAGACCGAAAATGGCCACCGTGGCACCCGGCTCCACTTTGGCGGTGTTGCGGACCGCGCCGATCCCCGTGGTGACGCCACAACCCAGCAGACAGACTTTCTCCAGGGGCGCGGCCTTGTTGATTTTGGCCACGGAGATTTCCGGCAGTACGGTGTACTCGGAGAACGTAGAAGTGCCCATGTAGTGGTAGATGGGCTTGCCGTTCAGGGAGAAACGGGTGGTGCCGTCGGGCATCAGGCCCTGGCCCTGGGTAGCGCGGATGGCTTGGCACAGGTTGGTCTTGCCGGACAGGCAGTACTTACACTTGCCGCACTCGGGCGTGTACAGGGGGATCACGTGATCGCCGGGTTTGACGGAGGTGACGCCTTCGCCCACTTCTTCAACGATCCCGCCACCTTCATGACCCA
This sequence comes from uncultured Pseudomonadales bacterium, assembly GCA_964514485.1. GTDB lineage: Bacteria > Pseudomonadota > Gammaproteobacteria > Pseudomonadales > Oleiphilaceae > JAEZAA01. The sequence continues at coordinate 10,821 of CAZEWG010000001.1, read as the reverse complement.
GAATCGCCGGAAAGATCCCCTCCGGGTCGGCGCCGGACAGGGTATAGGCATCGGTATGGCAGACACCGGTGGCCACAATGCGTACCAGTACTTCACCGGCCTTCGGCCCCTGAACTTCTACTTCTTCGATTTCCAGTGGGCGCTTGGCGGCCCAGGCAACAGCAGCACGGGATTTGATCATGGCATTTCTCCTGATAATAAATTCGTTGTAACGCAAGGCTAATGGCGCTGATAAACCCAGCAGCTCCCCGGTAGGTAGAGGGGGGATGGGCAGCCCTGTCCCTTCATCTCAACCACATGAACCGTTAGTGTAATCATTGCTGAATCGGTAAATAATATGGCAATCTGCAAAACATTGTTGCTGTGTAACAATAATGGGGTGGTGAATGAGTCGCTGGGAAGGGATTGAAGAGTTTGTCGCGGTGGTGGAAACCGGCAGCTTTACCGCCGCCGGCCATCGGTTGGCGGTGTCCTCGTCTCATATTAGCCGCCAGGTCGCCCGGATAGAGGACCGGCTGCAGGCGCGCCTTTTCAACCGCACCACGCGCCGGGTCTCGCTGACGGAGGCCGGGCAGACTTTTTATCGGCACTGCCAGCAGCTGATCGAAGCCCGGGACGAAGCCTTTCTCGCCATTCATGATCTCCAGGGCGAGCCCAAAGGTTTGCTGCGCATGACCTGCGCCGTGACCTATGGCGAAATGTATATTGTGCCTCTGGTGAATGAATTCGCGGCTCGCCATCCCGGCTTGCAGGTGGAAATCCAGCTGAGCAACCGCACCGTGGATATTGTTCAGGAAGGCTTTGATCTGGCGATCCGTCTGGGGCGGCTAAGCGAGTCCCGACTGGTGGCGACCCGTATTGCACCGCGGGTGATGTATCTCTGTGCGGCGCCAAGCTACTTGGAGCGTTATGGAACGCCCCATAGCTTGTCGGAACTTGGCCGGCATAATTGCCTGATCGGCAACTCGGATACTTGGGTGTTTCAGGCGGATGGGCAGGAGCACCTGTTTAAAGCCCGGGGCAACTGGCGCTGCAACAGTGGACGGGCGTTGCTGGACGCCACCCTAAGAGGCTTCGGCCTGGCTCAGCTGCCGGACTACTATGTGCAGGAGCATCTGGCGACCGGGGAGCTGCGTTCGTTGCTGGAATCCCACCAGCCGCCGGACACCGCCGTGTGGGCGGTCTATGCGGCCCGTCGCCACCTGTCCCCCAAGGTGCGTCTGCTGGTGGATTTTCTGAAGCTGGAGCTGGCGAAACTGCCGTTGTACCAGCAAGGCTGACAAAGCCGCGCCAAATCAACGGTAGGCGCAGACCTGGGTGTCTGCCCGTGCAATCTCTGGAATCCGCCTGAGCCCGCCGAAGTGCCTGAAAATTTTGGGCGGACACGCGGGTCCGCCCCTACTATGCCCGAGTGTCTGCAGCATCAAATTCAGTGGGCAGCCCAGGTGTCTACCCATTCGATCTTAGGGGGGGGGCCCTATACGGCTCTCTTGCGGGACGGACTTTGTTCCTGCTCCCGGGGCTGGGAAAGCGTTGAGCGTTCCGCCAGCCAATCCGCCACCTGGGGCCAGATCTGCTCCGGCGCCTTGCTGCCCGACAGAATGCCCATATGTCCTCCCGGCACCTTCAGCACCTGGTGATCCTGACTGCTCACCTGCTGGAGCATGGCAAGACTGCACTTTGGGGTCACGATGGGATCGTTGTTGCCGCACACCAGCAGCAGGTTGGCCTGTACCTGATCGAGCCCAGCCGCCGGACGGGCGATGGGAAGCAGGCCCTGGGCCAGGCAGTTGTCCGTGATCAGGTATTGGATAATGTCCTGAATCACCCCACCGGGATAGGCCACCATGTCATCGAGAAAGGCGCCATTGGTGGCGTGGTCGCGGACATAGTCGGTCCGGTGCAGGTTGCGAAACAGGTCCAGATAGCCTTGCAGGCTGTTGACCGGATTGAGGATTTTGAAGCCCAGGGAGTTTGCCCAGCCCGGCGAGCGCCACCAGCGTTTGGGGGTGTCATGCACATACCAGCCGAAGCGCTCTTCCAGCCAGCGCATGGAGCGTGACAGCCGCTGGTACTGCTGACCCAGGTTGCCATTGGCATGGTAATCACAAGGTGCACCGACCAGGGTCAGGTTGACGATATCCGGGTCACCCAGGGCGGTATAACACAGGCTGAACAGACCACCCAGGCTCCAGCCATGGAGTGACAGCTTCTGCTGTCCGCTGTGCTGGCGAACTTCGGTCAGCAGTTTCGGCATCCAGTCGGCAAAGTAGCTGGCCAGGTGGAGGTGGTTGTGGCGCCAGCCGGGGCGGCCCCAGTCGATCAAATACACCTCAAAGCCCCGGGCCCGCAGGTATTTCACCAGACTGCGGTGCGGGAACAGATCATAAATCAGCATGTTGACCGCCAGTGGCGACACCAGCACCAGGGGCACCGGGTAGCTTTGCCGGTTGACGGTCAGTTGCTGTCCGGCGACCTCGATGTGATCCTCCGCCAGCGGTGGGTAGTAGCGCAGCTGGACGATATCTTCCTGATAAATGACCTCATAGGGCGTCTTCTCTGCCTGAACCAGAGGGGCGGGGTCGAGAAATCGCTGGCGGGCGTTGTCCAGTAGGGTGCGCAGGCTCCGTTCAGGTGAGACCGAACGACGGCGGGAGGTCTGAAATGAAAGTGTGCGTTCCGGCATGGTACAAGCTCCTGATCAACTGCCCACACTATAAAAGCTCCAGTGCTGAAAACATTGACCGCCTGACGAACCTGTCAGGCGCCAAGGTCAGTGGCCGGCCAGTCCGATTGATGGTTTTCGGCTCATCGGCGGTGGGCCTGGTTGTTTTGATGGTGCGAGGAATTTAACCGGTTTTATGAGAGAATGCGCGCCTTGCATTTTCAGCCACCGCATTTTTTCATTTCTATTTCGGTACCTCACTTTGATTTCTACCGCCAATATCACCATGCAGTTTGGGGCCAAGCCTCTGTTTGAAAACGTGTCAGTCAAGTTTGCTGACGGCAACCGTTACGGCCTGATTGGCGCCAATGGTTGCGGTAAGTCCACCTTTATGAAAATCCTTGGAGGTGATCTGGCTCCTACCTCCGGCAATGTCGCCATTGAGCCCGGCAAGCGTTTGGGCAAGCTGCGCCAGGACCAGTTCGCCTTTGAGAAGTTCACGGTGATGGACACGGTGATCATGGGGCACCAGGAACTCTGGCAGGTGAAGGAGGAGCGGGACCGCATTTATGCCCAGCCGGAAATGAGCGAAGAAGACGGCATGAGAGCGGCGGAACTGGAAGGTCTGTTTGCCGAGATGGACGGTTACACCGCCGAGTCCCGCGCCGGTGACTTGCTGATGGGGCTGGAGATTCCCATCGAGCAGCATTATGGCCCCATGAGTGAAGTGGCCCCTGGCTGGAAGCTGCGGGTGCTGCTGGCCCAGGCGTTGTTTGCCGATCCCGATATCCTGCTGCTCGATGAGCCCACCAACAACCTGGATATCAACACCATCCGCTGGCTGGAAGAGATCCTGAAGTCCCGGAATTCCACCATGGTGATCATCTCCCACGACCGTCACTTCCTGAACAGTGTCTGCACCCATATGGCCGACCTGGATTATGGCGAGTTGCGACTGTACCCCGGTAACTACGACCAGTACATGACGGCGGCGACGTTGGCCCGAGAGCAGTTGCTGGCCGACAACGCCCGTAAGGAAGCCCAGATTGCCGAGCTGCAGGCGTTTGTCAGCCGTTTCTCGGCCAATGCCTCCAAAGCCAAGCAGGCCACATCCCGGGCCCGGCAGATCGACAAGATCCAACTGGCGGAAGTCAAAGCCTCCAGCCGGGTCAGCCCCTATATCCGCTTTGAGCAGGACAAAAAGCTCTATCGTCTGGCACTGGAAGTGAAAGGGCTCGCTAAGGGCTTTGAAAACAAGCCCCTGTTTCGCAACCTGAACCTGATGACGGAAGTGGGCGAACGTATTGCCATTATTGGTCCGAACGGGGCCGGTAAAACGACCCTGCTACGTTGCCTGTTTGGCGATATGGCGGCCGATGCCGGTGAGGTGAAATGGTCGGAGAACTGCAATATCGGTTATTTCGCCCAAGACCATTCCGCGGACTTTGCCGAAGACCTGACACTGTTTGAGTGGATGAACCAGTGGCGTCCGGAAGGCGCCGATGAGCAGGTTATTCGTGCCACCCTGGGGCGTTTGCTGTTTTCCCAGGATGAAATTAAAAAATCCGTGAAGATTATCTCCGGGGGTGAGCAGGGGCGGATGCTCTTCGGCAAGCTGATGCTGCAGAAACCCAATGTGATCCTGATGGACGAGCCCACCAACCACCTGGACATGGAGTCCATTGAAGCCTTGAACCTGGCGCTGGAGAACTATCCCGGCACCCTGATTTTCGTCAGCCATGACCGGGAGTTTGTCTCGTCCCTGGCCACCCGGATTCTTGACCTGACACCGAATGGCGTGGTGGATTTCAGCGGCACCTATGAAGACTATCTCCGCAGCCAGGGCGTTCACGCGGCCTGATGGAAAACCCGGATGTCAAAGGGGCCGCGAGGCCTCTTTGGTTTTGCCTCTTTCCGGGTGGAAGCGGTGCCATCCGAGAGGCTTGCCCTGGTTAATAGGGCAGTGCCATTCCCGCCAGCCGGATAATCTCCAGCGCAGGCTGTGGGTACACCCCCAGCAACAGCATCAGCGCGCCGAGCAGTAACACCATGATGCCCCCCACACCCTGGGCCCAGTCCAGGGGCGCGTCATGGCGGCGCATGCCGGGGGATGCCAGGTACAGGGTGACGACCACTCGTAGGTAATAGAAGATGCCGATGGCGCTCCCCACCACCACCGTGCCCAACAGCCACCAAAGGTTACTTTCGACACCGACCGCGAACACGTAGAACTTGCCGACAAAGCCGGCGGTCAGCGGGATGCCCGCCAAAGAGAGCATCATCAAGGTGAGCACCGCGGTCAGGTAGGGACGCTTCCAGAACAGGCCGCGGTACTCGAACAGGGCGTCGGCATCGCGTCCCTTGCAGGGGCTGGACATCAGGGCAATAACGCCGAAGGCGCCCAGCGTGGTGATGGTGTAGGTGAGCAGATAAACCCCGACCGCTTCAATGGCAAAGTTCCGGCTGGCCACCACGGCCACCAGCAGGTAGCCGAAATGGGCTATGGAGGAGTAGGCCAGCAGCCGTTTGAGATTGCTCTGCAGCAGGGCCAGCAGATTGCCGCCCAGGATCGACAGCACCGCGAGCACTGCCAGTAACTCATGCAGCCAGGTGCTGGTGGTGGCGGGCACGGTCATGAAGAACCGCATTAGCACCGCGAACACCGCAATCTTGCTGGTGGTGGCCAGAAAGGCGCCAATGGGGGCCGGCGCGCCCTCATACACGTCCGGTGTCCAGAGGTGGAAGGGAACCAGGGACAACTTGAAACCGATGCCCACCATCATCATCAGAACACCGGTGAGAATCACCGGGTTATCCAGTTGGCCTGGTGCCAGTTGGGCGCCAAGCGTTGCGAATATGAGCGTGCCGGATTCAGCGTAGAGCAGGGCCATGCCGAACAACAGGAAGGAAGACGCGGCGGCCGACAGCACCAGGTACTTCAGTCCCGCCTCCAGCGAAGGACGTAACTCAAACCGGTACGCCACCATGCCGAACAAAGGCACGGAAAGCAGCTCCAGACCAATGAAGAACGCCGCAAGATGCTGGCTGGACACCAGCACGATGGCGCCGGTGGCGGAGAGGCTTAGCAGCAGGTAAATCTCATCCTGGTTGCGCTCATAGCCTTTGATGTAGGGCCGGCAGAGGGTCGTGCAGGCCAGTGTGGCGATCAGCACCAGCGCGGTATAGAAGCAGGCATAGCCATCGATGAGCAACAGCGGCGTAACCTCCATGGGCGGTTGCCCCGCCGGCAGCAGGATCGAAACCAGGGCCAGGTTCAGCCCGAGGATGCAGATCCAGGAACTGCGGGTGTGATTGCGGGACACCGCGATCGAGACCATCACCAGAATCGCGGTGGCGCCGGTCAGGATCAGCGGTAAGATGGCAATCAGATGTTGCGGGGTCAGTTCCATGCCGTTTCTAATCCGTGTTCAGGGCCAAGGGTGGAGCGGGAGCATAACTCTGGCGTACGCTGGCCATGGTGGACTCCGAGGTATCGAGTACGGGCTGGGGGTACAGCCCCAGCGCCAGTTGCAGAACCAGCAGGCTCATTAGCAGGCCAATTTCCCGGCCGTTGACCCGGGCCAGGGGCGCCGGGTCGGCGGCTGGACCATAGTAGGCGCGTTGCATCAGGGTCAGCGCATAGATGGCGGCCAGCACCAGGCCGAAGCTGGCGATTACGGTGATGACCGGCACCACCTGGAAGGCGCCCAGCAGAATCAGGAACTCACCGACAAAGTTGCCGGTGCCCGGCATGCCGAGGGTCGCGGCGGCAAAGAACAGGCTGACCCCCGGTACATAATTGAGCCGCGACCAAAGCCCCCCCATCTTGCGCAGGTCCCGGGTATGGAGCCGTTCATAGAGTTGGCCGCACAGGATGAAGAGTGCCGCTGCCGACAGGCCATGAGCCACCATCTGCACTGCCACCCCTTGCAGGGCCAGCAGTTGACCGGAATAGATGCCGATGATCATGAAGCCCATGTGGGCAATACTGGTGTAGGCCACCAGGCGCTTGATGTCGTGCTGGGCCATCGCCAGGATCGAGCCGTACACAATGCCGAGCAGGCCCAGGCCCATGGCGATGGGGGCGAACTCCTGGGAGGCATTGGGAAACAGTGGCAGGGCAAACCGCAACAGGCCGTAGGCGGCGGTTTTCAGCAGAATACCTGCCAAGTCGACACTGCCGGCGGTGGGTGCCTGGGCGTGGGCATCCGGCAGCCAGGAGTGGAGGGGCACCAGGGGCATCTTGACCGCGAAGGCGGCGAAGAAGCCCAGCATGATCATGTATTCCACCTCGGGCGCCATGGGGGTGTGCAGCAGGGCTTCGTAGCTGAAGGTGATCTGGCCGCTGGAGCTGTAATGGGTATACACCAGGGCGAGAATGGCGATCAGCATGATCAGCCCGCTGGCCTGGGTGTAGATGAAGAACTTGGTGGCGGCATTGATGCGGGTTTTGAACGGCGAGGCGCTGTGGCCCCAGAGCGCGATCAGGAAATACATGGGCACCAGCATCACTTCCCAGAACACGAAGAACAGGAACAGGTCCAGGGCCAGGAACACGCCCACCACGCCCGCCAGGATCCACAGCAGGTTGAGGTGAAAGAAGCCGATATTGTTCTGGATTTCCCGCCAGGAGCAGAGCACCGCCACCACGCCCAGCAGGCCGGCCAACATCACCATCAGCAGGGAGAGGCCATCCAGGGCCAGATGAAACTGGATGCCAAAGCGCTCGACCCAGGGAACCATGAACTCCACTTGCCAGTCGGGTGTGGCGGTGGTGGGGGTTGATCCGCGATAGTCGCCCTGCCACCAGAGCCACAGGGACAGGGCCAGCACCAGCCCCATGGCGGCCAGGGCGATCCAGCGCGGCGTGCGGGTGCCGACGCGCTCTGCCTGCCAGCACAGTAGCCCGCCCAGAAAGGGGATCAGTATCAGCCAGACGAGGATCATGAACGCGCAGCTCCTTGCACGGTTAAAGGAAAACCAGGGTGGCCAGCATGGCCACCGCGCCGATCGTGAGGCTGGTGACGTACCAGCGTAACCGACCGGTTTGGGTCAGGCTCAGGGCCCGGTGGCAGACCGCCGCCAGACGTGCCACCAAGCCCAGGCTGGCGTCAATCCAGTCTCGCCGGTGCAGCGCCACCAGGAACAGATAGGGCCGGACCCAAAGCCAGCGGTACAGCCAGTCAAACCCCCAGGCGTGGTACCACCAGGCATGTAGCAGTCGCCCGGGCGGGTTGTCGACCAAGCGCGAACCCAGCTGGCGCGGACCGAGAAACAGAACCGCCGCCAGGGCGATCCCCAACAGGCTGACGGCGGTCGCAATCCAGCCCACTGGACCATGCTCTACTTCGGAGAGCGCGGGGCCCGGCAAGACCTCGGCCAGCGGAGGATGGATCCAGGCCCCGACGAAGGTGGA
>CAZEWG010000001.1:0-2640 GCA_964514485.1 uncultured Pseudomonadales bacterium | reverse complement strand
CAGGCGATAATCACCGCCCCCGCCGCGAGGAATAGCAGTGCTTTGAAGAAGGCGTGAGTCATCAGGTGAAACACCGCAGCGCTCCAGGCTCCCGCGCCCAGCGCCAGAAACATGTAGCCGATCTGGCTCATGGTGGAATAGGCGAGAATGCGCTTGATGTCGGTTTGGGCCAGGGCGGCGAAACCCGCCAACAACAGCGTGATGCCGCCCACCCAGCCCACCAGGGTGAGCACCTCGGGCGCCATCAGAAATAGCGTATGGGTGCGGGCGATGAGATAGACGCCCGCGGTGACCATGGTGGTGGCATGGATCAGGGCCGAGACCGGGGTTGGGCCCGCCATGGCATCCGCCAACCAGGTGTGCAGCGGTAACTGTGCCGACTTGCCAACCGCACCGCCCAACAGCATCAGTGTTGCAGCGGTCACGGCGAACGAGCCTTTCTGCCATTCCTGGGGTGCTCGTACCAGCAGTTCCTGAATATTCAGGGTGTTCAGTTCGTGGTACAGAATAAAGAGTCCGATGGCGAGGAAAACGTCGCCGACCCGGGTCACCACGAAGGCTTTCATGGCCGCCGCGCCGTTGGCTGGGTGGCGGTAATAGAAACCGATCAGCAGGTAACTGCACAGGCCCACGCCTTCCCAACCGAAGTACAAAAACAGCAGGTTATCGGCCAGCACTAGGCAGAGCATGCTGACCACAAATAGATTCATGTAGGCGAAAAAGCGGTCGTAGCCTTCCTCGCCCCGCATGTACCAGGCGGCGAACAGATGGATGAGGAAACCGACCCCGGTGACCACGCCCAGCATGGTCAGCGATAGTCCATCGAGATAGAGGGTGAAGTGTGGGTTGAACCCCCCGGTATCGACCCAGGTCCAGAGTGTCTGGCTGAAGGCCCGTTCCGGGGTGAGGCCGAGGAACTCCAGTGTCACCCAGAAGGTGGTGAGGGCGGCCAGGCCTATTGATCCCACACCGATGATGGCGGCCTGGGTTTCCTTCAGGCGGCCACGGGAGAACGCCAGCAGGAGAAAGCCGATCAGGGGAAACAAAATGGTGAGAAAGAGCAGGTTCATCCGCGCATCTCGCTCGCGTTGTCCGTATCCAGGCTCTGGTAGCGGCGGTGGATCTGGAACACGAAGGCCAGCCCGATCGCCGCTTCCGACGCCGCCAGGGTCAGCACCAGGATAAACATGATCTGCCCATCCGGTTGCGCCCAGCGGCTCCCCGCCACCACAAAGGCCAGAGCCGAAGCGTTGAGCATGATTTCCAGGCACATGAGTACGTACAGCAGGGTGCGTCGCACCATCAGGCCCATGAGGCCAATGGCGAACAGAAGGCCGGCCAGGGCGAGGCCGTGCTCCATGGGAATCCCTGTCATCTTGACCTCCTGTCGTTATCCTTGTCGGAGGCGGTCAGGCCTCGGGTTCGTCCTGGCGTCCCAGGTGATAGGCCGCGACCAATGCCGCCAGCAACAGCATGGAGGCCAGTTCCACCGCCAGCAGATAGGGGCCATACAGCGCAATGCCCACCTGTTTGGTGTCGACGGTGACCTGTCCCGCCGGTTGTTGCTCACCGATAAACAGCACGTAACAGAGCTGGATGAACAGCAGAAACGCCAGCACCGAGGGGCCAATCCAGGCGCGCGGGTTGATTAGTTGATGCTCCTGCAAAATGGTACGGTCGCCCAGGTTAAGCATCATCACCACGAACACGAACAGCACCATGATGGCACCGGCGTAGACAATGATTTCCAGCACGCCGGCAAAGGGCGCACCCAGGGTGAAGTAAATGGCGGCGACCGCCAGCAAGGAAACAATCAGATACAGCAAGGCATGTACCGGATTGTCGTTGGTGACAACCCTCAGGGTGGCCAGTACGGCGATGGCGGCAGAGATGTAGAAGGCGTATTCCATGTCTTCCTCTTCCGAATTAGGGCAGCAGTGTCTTGACGTCGATCGGTTGCGCTTCGTTTTGGGCCGCTCCCTTGGGCTTGCCGGCAATGGCCAGACCCGCCACCCGGTAGAAATTGTAATCGTGGTACTTGCCGGTGCCGGCGATCAGCAGGTCTTCCTTCTCATACACCAGTTGCTGGCGGTCGTATTCGCACATTTCGAAATCCGGTGTGAGCTGAATCGCATTGGTCGGGCAGGCCTCCTCGCACATGCCGCAGAAAATGCAGCGGGAGAAATTGATCCGGAAAAATTCCGGATACCAGCGACCATCTTCGGTCTCCGCCTTCTGCAGCGCGATACAGTCCACCGGACAGGCCACCGCGCAGAGGTTGCAGGCAACACAACGCTCTTCCCCATCTGGATCGCGGGTCAGCACGATGCGCCCCCGATAGCGGGACGGCACCGGCACCGGCTGCTCCGGATACTGGATGGTGCTGCGGGGCCGAAAGGCGTGGGAGAACACCATCAGCAGGCTGCGCAGCTGGCTCCAGATCCCTTTCAACGCATTGATCATCAGGCCCTCCTTAACCCGCTGGCGATCGCATCAGGACCACCGCCCCGGTGACCAGCAGGTTGATGAGTGTCAGGGGCAGGCAGACTTTCCAGCCCGCCGCCATCATCTGGTCGTAGCGGGGCCGGGGCAGGGTGGCCCGCAACAGGATGAACAACATGATGAAGAACGCCGTCTTCA